>JAAVDF010000042.1 GCA_014801945.1 Bacteroides sp. | reverse complement strand
GATTACTACAACAATAAAAGAATCAAATCCCGGTTAAAAGGAAAGAGCCCGGTACAATACCGAACTCTTTATATTACTGGATAATGTTTAACCTGTCCAACTTTTTGGGGTCACTTCACAAATGGAATCAGCCCTAATTTTATTTTGTCTCAAAAATTTTTAGCGGACAGTAATATTTAAATTCCCTGCTTCAGCCGTTAGCCATAATACTTATCATACCGATATCGTTCCTTGTATGATTACACAAAAAACTCCGGAGACTGGTTGTCAGTTACTCCGGAGTTTTTGTGTAATAGTCCTTATATCTTTACAGATCGAACTTCAATTAATCTACTTTATAGATGGCTACTTCAGCAGGATTGAAGTTAGCGATGAAGTCGGCGTGCTTGTTCACTTCTGCCTGAGCGATATTAGCATAGACCTCAGCTGAACGCTTGAAGCTATCGTTGCGGTTAGCGTCGAGAAGCAGGAGATAGCTCATGACGATGCAGCCAGCCATTTCTACGAGACGGCGGGCCATGAAGTCACCGTAAGCAGAGTCATCAACAGCGGTTACGGTCTCGACAGCCTTGGCGTAACGCTCAGTCATAGCCTCAAGACGGCTCTTGAGAGCCTGAAGTTCAGGCTTAACCTCCTCAGCGTTGTATTCGTTGATAAGGTTGAGATAAGTGCCGGTGGTGACGTGGCGGATAGCGGCTACGACCTGAAGCTGGGTAGTGCCTTCATAGATGGAGGTGATACGTGCGTCGCGGTAGAGACGTTCGCAGGCATAATCCTTCATGAAGCCTGAACCACCGTGGATCTGGATACAGTCGTAGGCGTTCTGGTTACAGTATTCGCTACCCATGCCCTTTGCGAGAGGAGTGAGAGCGTCAGCCAGACGGCTGTAGTGCTTTGATTCCTTACGCTCATCGGGTGTGAGGGTACGTTCCTTTGCGAGATCGTCATAGATCTTGTAGATATCTACGTAACGTGCGCAAGCGTAGAGAAGTGAACGCGAAGCGTCGAGCTTGGCTTTCATTACTGAAAGCATCTCATATACTGCGGGGAATTCGATGATTGCCTTACCGAACTGCTTGCGATCCTTAGCGTAGGCAAGAGCCTCGCGGTAAGCGAGCTCGCTGACACCCACACTCTGGGCGGCGATACCGAGACGGGCACCGTTCATGAGAGCCATCACGTATTTGATAAGACCCATGCGACGTGATCCGCAGAGGACAGCTTTGGCATTTTTATAGGTAAGCTCGCAGGTCGGAGACCCCTTGATACCCATTTTATTTTCAATACGGCGTACATCCACGCCACCGTCACGCTTGTCATAGATGAACATTGACAGACCGCGGCCATCCTTCGTACCGGCTTCAGAGCGGGCAAGCACGAGATGGATGTCGCTATCGCCGTTGGTGATAAAACGCTTCACGCCGTTGAGTCTCCATGTTCCGTCGGGCTGTTCGGTAGCCTTGAGCATCACGCTCTGGAGGTCAGAACCTGCGTCAGGCTCGGTGAGGTCCATTGACATGGTTTCGCCCTGACATACGCGGGTGATGAATTTTTCCTTTTGAGCTTCGTCAGCAAACTCATAGATGGTTTCCGCACAGTCCTGAAGTCCCCAAAGGTTTTCGAAACCGGTATCGGCACGGCTGACGATGTCAGCAGCCATGATGTAGGGAGTGATGGGGAAGTTGAGTCCGCCGAAACGACGGGGCATAGCCATACCCATCAGACCGGCCTTACGGCAAGCCTCAAGATTTTCTTTGGTTTTGTCGGCATAAACAACGCGGCCATTCTCCACGTGAGGACCCTGATGGTCAACATCCTCTGCATTTGGCGCGATGATATCACCGCAGATTTCGCCTACGATTTCAAGGACTTTGTCATAGCTGTCCTGAGCGTCGGCATAGTCGAGAGGAGCATAGTCATACTTCTCGGCATCGCTATAGTTGCGTTCTTTCAAGGCCACGATCTTCTCCATCAACGGATGGGTCAGGTGGTGCTTGAGATCTGGATTATCAGTATAAAAGTTTGCCATTTTTACCTTACTTAGAGTTTTTCTTGTAATACTTGATCAGTTTGGGCACCACTTCTTCAAGATTGCCGGTGATTACATAGTCGGCGATAGTGTTGATAGGAGCTGCGGGATCGTTGTTGATTGAGATGATGATGGAGCTATCCTGCATACCTGCGATATGCTGGATCTGACCGGAGATACCGCAAGCGATATAGAGTTTCGGACGGACAGTCACACCGGTCTGACCGATCTGACGCGCGTGTTCGGTGAAACCTGCATCGACAGCTGCACGTGACGCACCTACTTCCGCACCAAGTGTATCGGCGAGCTCGTGGAGAAGCTGGAAGTTCTCTTTTGAACCGACACCATAGCCACCGGCCACGATGATAGGAGCATTCTTTATATTGATTTTCGATTTTTCGATGTGGCGATCAAGGATCTCGACAACGAAATCTTCGTCAGAAACATATTTCTTGGCATCCAGCTCAACGACTTCACCCTTGTGATTGGGATCAAAGATCTCTTTCTTCATCACGCCTTCGCGGACGGTTGCCATCTGTGGACGGCATTCCGGATTCACGATAGTAGCGACGATGTTACCACCGAATGCGGGACGGATCTGGAGGAGGAGATCCTTGTATTCCTTACCAGTCTTAGGATCGGTATGGTCACCGATTTCAAGTGCCGTACAGTCGGCTGTCAGACCGCTATGCAGGCAGGAGCTTACGCGAGGACCGAGGTCACGACCGATACAGGTTGCACCCATGAGACATGCCTGAGGTTTGATCTCGCGGAAAAGGTTGATGAGAACTGCTGAATGAGGATTGGAAGTATAGGGGTAGAGTCGCTTGTCTGAAACTTTGTAGAGACGATCGACACCGTAGGGGAACACCTGCTCCTCAACACCCGTAAGATCATCTCCTACGACGATAGCTTCAAGTTTCACTCCGAGACGTGAGGCAAGCACACGGCCCTTGGTCAGAAGTTCGAGGCTTACGTCGGCCACACGGCCATCCTCAAATTCGAGATATACGATTAAATTGTTCTGGTCCATAGTGCTGCTTATCCGATAGTGTGGTTAGTGATGAGTTCCTTAACGAGATCTTCGATCTCAGCGTCGTTGTCGGTGAGCACACGGCAATCCTTGGCTGTGAAGACAACATTTTCGATAGCTTTGACCTTGGTGGGTGAGCCGGGGAGACCGATCTGAGCGGGATCAGCATCGACGTATGCCGCGCTCCATTCCTGAAGATTGAGATAAGGACGTTTTTCGAGGAGGGCTTTACGTTCGTCACTGAGTTTGGCTGCTTCGCTGGGTGAAGCAGCATATTTGTATTTCTGAACACGCATTGCGTTACGGGGACGGCAATCAGCTGCAGAGCCGTTGACTGTCACGACGCAGGGCAGGGGTGCTTTGACGGTTTCCACACCGTTTTCAAGACGACGTTTCACTGTTACATAACCGTCGGAAAGGTCGAGGATTTCTTCTGCGTAAGTGATCTGCGGAATACCCAGTTTTTCAGCGATCTGCGGTCCTACCTGAGCTGTATCGCCGTCGATGGCCTGACGGCCGCCGAGGATAATGTCGTAATTGCCGAATTTCTTCACGGCCTGAGCCAGTGAGTAGGAAGTGGCAAGTGTGTCAGCACCGCCGAGTACACGGTCAGTGAGCACGATTCCGCCGTCAGCACCGCGGTAAATGGCTTCGCGGATGATTTCAGCAGCACGGGGCAGACCCATTGTAAGAAGTGTGACTGTTGATCCGGGATGGCTGTCCTTGAGACGGAGAGCTTGTTCGAGGGCGTTGAGGTCCTCCGGATTGAAGATGGCCGGCAGCGCAGCGCGGTTGATGGTGCCGTCCTCCTTCATTGCATCCTTACCCACGTTGCGGGTGTCGGGCACCTGCTTTGCGAGCACGATGATGTTGAGACTCATAATTGGTTAGTTAAATACTTTGGGTTATTAGATTGGTAATTTTTTCTGATATTATGGAAACCTGTTGAGATGCCGGATCTGATTTTATTAATCCGGCATCTCGGCAGGTCTTATCGGAATAGTTTTTTAGTCGATAAGGATTATTTGACTTTTTCCTCAACCCATTTGCGGGCGTTGATGAAAGCGTCGATCCAAGGTGTCACTTCATCCGTGCGGCGTGATGTGGGATAGTATCCGCACTGCCACGGGAAGATGGCACGTTCAAGGTGGGGCATCATGGCAAGATGACGGCCGTCTGCCGAGCAGATGCCGGCTACCGCAGCGCGTGATCCGTTGGGGTTGCCGGGATATGCGCTATAGTTGTATTTTGCCACTACATTGTAGTCGCTCATTGACATCGGCAGATTGAATTTGCCTTCGCCGTGAGCCACCCAGATGCCGAGCTTGCTTCCGGAGAGCGAACCGAACATAACTGATTTATTCTCAGGGATGGAGACTCCGAGGAACTGTGACTCAAACTTATGGCTGTCGTTGTGGAGCATCTTGGTTTTCTTGGGATGTTCCGGATTGATGAGGTTGAGCTCAATCATGAGCTGACAGCCGTTGCAGATACCGAGTGAGAGCGTGTCCTCACGCGCATAGAAGTTCTTGAGGGCGCGCATGGCGTTTTCGTTCCACAGGAAGCCTGAAGCCCAGCCCTTTGCCGAGCCAAGCACGTCGGAGTTGGAGAAACCGCCGCAGAACACGATCATGTTGACATCCTCAAGATTTTCGCGTCCGCTCATGAGGTCAGTCATGTGGACATCCTTCACGTCAAATCCTGCGAGATAGAGTGAATAGGCCATTTCACGATCACCGTTGACACCCTTCTCACGGATGATAGCAGCCTTTACACGGTCACCATGACCGTCACGACGCAGAGCTATGCCACGCGAATCGAGTTTGCCGTTGTAGTTGGCAGGGAAGCGGTAACGGATAGGCTGTTTCTTGTAATTTTCGAAACGGCTGCGCGCACACTTCTCACCGCTCTGGATAGCATCCATGAGATAGCTTGTATGGAACCACACGTCGCGCAGATGGTCTATGCCGAGCAGACGCTGAGTGCCGTTATGGCTGATGATGAGAGTGCGTTCCGCTGTCGGAGCACCGATATGGCAGAAACGTACACCAGCTTTGGTAAGTATTTCATCAACCGATGCGATCTTGGAAGCTTCGACCTGAGCTACCACGGCAGGATTCTCGGCAAAGAGGATCTTGATGAGATCAGTTTCTCCAAGTTCACCGAAGCCAGTTGTGTCGAGTTCGACACCGCCGTCAGTATTTGCAAAGGTCATTTCAAGAAGGGTGGTGATGAGACCTCCGGCCGACACATCGTGAGCGGCCATAAGTTTGCCGCGTTTCACGAGATTCTGTACGGTTTCGAATGTATTCACGAATGCTTCCGGATCAGTGACCGTAGGAGCTTCAGAGCCAAGCTTGCCCTGAGTCTGCGCGAGGGCAGAACCGCCGAGCTTGAGGCTGTCGGATGAGAAGTCTATATAATATAGGATAGAACCACGCTTGCCGAGCACAGGGCTGAGTACCTTGCGGACATCGCTGACCTCGCCGGCAGCGGAGATGATGACCGTGCCGGGAGCGAACACCTTGTCGTCTCCATACTTCTGAGTCATTGAAAGAGAGTCCTTGCCGGTCGGGATATTGACACCGAGCTTACATGCGAAATCCGAGCAGGCTTCAACCGCACGGTAGAGTGCAGCATCCTCACCGGGATTCTTACACGGCCACATCCAGTTGGCACTAAGCGAGAGACCCTTTATGCCATCTGAAAGAGGCGCGGTGACAATGTTTGTGAGAGCTTCGGCAACGGCGACCACCGAACCCTTGGCAGAATCGATAAGTGCGACCTGCGGTGCATGACCGATAGAGGTTGCGATACCTTTTGTTCCGCTATAGTCAAGTGCCACGACACCGCAGTCACTGAGCGGAAGCTGAATCTCGCCCTGACACTGCTGACGGGCAATCTTACCGGTCACTGAGCGATCGACCTTGTTGGTAAGCCAGTCTTTACATGCGACGGCCTCAAGACTAAGGACAGATGCGGCATAGCGTTCCACATCATCCTCGTTGTATTCACCGTCGGTATAGGTTGTCTCTACTGTTTTATCTACAAGAGTTGTCTTGGGCGATGAACCGAACATGTCAGACATGGCAAGATCGATAGGTTTCACACCATCTTTCTGCTCGAACACGAAGCAGTGGTCACCGGTAGTCTCTCCGACGACATACATCGGAGCGCGTTCACGGTCGGCGATGGTGCGTACGAAGTCAATGTCTTCTTTCTTGAGCACCATACCCATACGTTCCTGACTCTCATTTCCGATAATCTCTTTGGATGAGAGGGTGTGGTCACCGACAGGAAGAGCATCAATCTCGATCTTTCCACCAGTCTCTTCTACGAGTTCAGAAAGAGCGTTGAGATGTCCGCCGGCACCGTGATCGTGGATTGACACAATAGGATTGTTGTCGTTCTCTGCAAGCGCACGGATGACGTTTGACACGCGTTTCTGCATTTCGGGGTTGGCACGCTGTACGGCGTTAAGCTCGATACCAGAAGCATACTGGCCGGTCTCAACTGACGAGACTGCACCACCGCCCATACCGATGCGGTAGTTGTCGCCACCCATCACTACGACTGCCTCACCGGCTTCGGGTTGACCTTTGATGGCATCCTTCGCTGCTGCATAACCGACACCGCCGGCAAGCATGATCACCTTGTCATAGGCATACATCTTACCGTTCTCATCGTGCTCGAATGTGAGGAGTGAACCGCAGATGAGAGGCTGTCCGAACTTGTTGCCGAAGTCCGAAGCACCGTTTGATGCCTTGATCAGAATCTCAGCCGGTGTCTGATAGAGCCATGCGCGGGGATTCATCATGAGTTCCCAAGGATAGTTGCCGAGGCGGGGATATGATGTCATATAGACAGCAGTACCTGCGAGGGGCAGACTGGCGCGTCCACCGCCAAGACGGTCACGAATCTCACCACCGCTGCCGGTAGCCGCTCCGTTGAACGGTTCGACTGTAGTCGGGAAGTTATGGGTCTCCGCCTTGAGTGAGAGCACGGTCGGGAGGTCACGGACTTCAAAATAGTCCGAACGTTCGGGGTGAGTGGGGTAGAACTGGGCTACAGTCGGACCTTCGACAAAAGCAACGTTGTCCTTGTAGGCCGAAACGAGTTTATTAGGATTGACCTGAGAGGTCTTTTTGATGAGCTTGAATAATGAAAGAGGTTTCTCCTCGCCGTCGATTACGAATGAGCCGTTGAAAATTTTGTGGCGGCAATGTTCGCTGTTGACCTGAGAGAAACCAAATACTTCACTGTCGGTAAGAGGACGGCCGAGACGCTCTGCAAGCTCACGGAGATACTGTTCTTCCTCAGCAGAGAGGGCGAGACCTTCACGCTTGTTATATTCACTGATATCGGCAATGTGTTCGATTGGAGCTGCTGTGGCCGAAGTCGTAAATACTTTTGAGTTCAGACCGTCGTAAAGACGCGAAAGCATCTTGTCGAAGACAGGCTCATCGCTCGTCACGCGGTGAAATTCCTCGATGCGGGTGATTCCTTCAAGACCCATGTTCTGGGTGATCTCAACCGCATTGGTGCTCCAAGGAGTGATCATTTCTTTACGGGGACCCACGAAGCGTCCTTTTACAGATGTGGAGGCGAGAGGGGTTGCACCGTCGAAGAGCCACTGGAGTTTCTCAGTTTCTTCGTCCGAAAACCGATGGCTGGTTTCTACGGCATAAATAAGGTTTGCACCTTTTTTGAAAAATACGACCATAGGTGAAAATATGCAATGAATGGGGTAAAATTTCTTGTTTCAAATGTGGACGCGATACGGTATTCCACGCAACAAAGTTACGATAAATCTCCCATATCACCAAGAATTGAGTGGTATTTAGAGAAATTGTCGTAACTTTGTGACATCATAAAAATCTCTAATCACGTTCAATTGTTATATAAGGGATGAGTTCCTGTGACGGAACTAAGCAATATAAATAATAATACATCTGATAATATGGAAGATAAAAAAATAGGAGTGCTCTTCGATCTCGATGGGGTGCTCGTGGATAGCGAGGGTGAATATTCTGACTTCTGGGGGCCTATGGGTCGTCGTTTCAATGTTCCGAGTCCTACTTTCGCCGCCGATATAAAGGGAACGACCCTTGGCGAAATTCTTCTTGCTTTTCCGGAGGAGGCAAGGGAAGGAATTGTCAACGAACTTCATGACTATGAAAAGGCCATGAAATATCCGTGGATTCCCGGAGCTGAAAAGTTTATCGAGTCCCTTCTGGCGCAGGATATACCATTTGCCATCGTGACCAGTAGTGATGATGTGAAGATGAGCTATCTTTTTGCGGCACATCCGGAGTTGCGTGATAAGCTTACAGCTCTGGTGACCGGCTCGATGGTCCACAACAGCAAGCCTGATCCGGAGGGTTATCTGACAGGTGCAAAACTTATCGGTGTGCCCATCGAGGACTGTTATGTCTTTGAGGATTCAATGCAGGGTCTTGAAGCCGGTAGAAGATCAGGTGCTACAGTCATCGGACTATCGACAACCAACTCACGCGAAAAAATCTCCGACAAAGCCGATATGGTAATCGACAGCTTCGAGGGATTTGACACTGACAAGATGCGTAAAGTCACCAGAGGGTAGGAGTCCATATCCGTCCCGGAGGCTGTAAATAATAAAAAAGTTATAAGGCCACCGCATAGCGATGGCCTTATAACTTTTTCTGAAATACTAAAATTCGTATTACTTTACAGCTTTGAAGCTCATGTCGAGACCCTTAACCGAGTGGGTAAGCGCACCGACGGAGATGAAATCCACGCCACATTCACCGTAATCACGGAGAGTATCGAGTGTGATACCTCCCGACGATTCAATCTCGACCGCACCGTTGATCAGCTTTACAGCCTCGCGTGTGCGTTCAGGAGTGAAATTGTCGAGCATTATTCGATCAACTCCCACTTCGAGGGCCTGCCGGATCTCATCCTCATTGCGCACTTCGAGCTCGATCTTTAAGTCTTTGCCCTTTTCGGCACAGTATTTTCTCGCGGCTTCAACTGCCTGACGGATGCCACCGGCGAAATCAACATGATTGTCCTTTATGAGAATCATGTCGAACAGACCGATACGGTGGTTGCAACCTCCACCGATTCTTACGGCTTCCTTCTCAAGCATACGCATACCCGGTGTCGTTTTACGGGTGTCGAGAACCTTGGTTTTGAGGCCGTCGAGACGTTGCTGATACTTTGCGGTCTGTGTAGCGATGCCACTCATGCGCTGCATGATGTTGAGCATCACGCGTTCGGTCTGAAGAAGTGATCTCACACTTCCCTCTACCTCGAAAGCCACGTCGCCGGGTTTCACGTGTGCGCCGTCATTGATATAGACGGTCATCTTCAGCTCCGGATCAAACTTTTCAAAGACTTTTCGTGCGATTTCCACGCCGGCAAGGATGCCTTCCTCTTTTATAATGAGTCGCTGCACACCGCGTTC
Source organism: Bacteroides sp. (assembly GCA_014801945.1). Lineage (GTDB taxonomy): Bacteria > Bacteroidota > Bacteroidia > Bacteroidales > Muribaculaceae > Duncaniella. The sequence goes on along the minus strand of JAAVDF010000042.1, from coordinate 14,011 downwards.
ATCGGCAGGAATGGTGCTGAGTGTGGTATGGTCACCGTCACCGACATCCTCGGCGAATGCCAGTGTGAGAAGATCGTCGATAAGTTCGTCTTTAGTTTTCATATCCTTTTCTTGTTATAAAAATTGATTGTTCATGAAAATAGTGATTATAGCGGTCGGTAAAACTTCGACTGACTATGTGGCCCGTGGGGTCGATGAATTTCTTAAACGTTCAAACCGCTACATAGGAGTGGAACTGTCGGTCATACCCGACATCAAGGCTTCAAAAGCTCTCACGGAGGAGTCTCAGAAGCAGCAGGAAGGCAAGGCCATCCTTGCGTCATTGCAGCCGGGCGATGTCGTCATGCTTCTTGACGAGAGGGGAAAGGAGCTGACGTCGCGTGAGTTTTCTGCCATGATCGAACGCCGTATGGTGCAGGGAATCAAAAGGCTTGTCTTTGTCATCGGAGGTCCTTACGGTTTCTCCAAAGAGGTCTATGATCGTGCCGATGGCAAGCTCTCTCTTTCACGCATGACTTTTACCCATGAGATGGTGCGTCTCTTCTTCACGGAACAGATTTACCGGGCCATGACCATAATGCGTGGTGAGCCGTATCATCATGACTGAAAATCCTGCGTAGGCAGATTTTTGCTCATGCATCTTGCATCTCAGGCCACTTTATAAAGCAGCCATACGAATGCAAGAGCAAAAGCCGTGTAGATGAGCGCGCTGCGGAGAAACAGACTCCATCTCTTGGTCTTGCGGCCCGACATATATGTATAGAGGCCTCCACCGAGTACGCCGAAGCCTATGCAATATACTATCCAAAAACCGACACTTCCCATAATTGTTTATTTGATAGGTGCATGATTATTGACGGGGTGCTTTCGCTCCCTTTACTCCACCTTTCACACCTCCGGAAAGGGAGAAGATGTTTTGGTCATAGCTTACGGTCTTGAGGCCCTGTTCACGTTTGCGTTTGAGCGCGAGCTGAACGAGTTTGTCCATAAGTTTGTCAAACGACAGTCCGGTTGCTTCCCAGAGATAGAATGAGAGTGATCCGGGAATAGTGTTGATCTCATTGACGAAAATTTCCTTTGAATCGTCATCTATGATGAAATCTATACGGCTCACACCGTGGCAACCCAACACGCGGAACGTCTCACCGGCAAGATACTGGATTCGCTTGGTCATATCCTCTGGCAGATCGGCGGGAATGCGTTTCTGTGAGGCCTGCATACCCTTCGCACCCTTTGTGCCGCCCATGTACTTGTCTTCGTAAGAAAGGATCTCGGCACTCTTGATGGGTTCTTCAAGGACTGATGACTGATATTCATCGCAGTCACCGAGTACGGAACAGTTGATTTCTTTCAGATTATCGACCATGTGCTCCACGATGATGCGTGAGGAGTATTTCTGTGCGATATCGACTTTGTCTATGAGCTGCTGGCGGTCGGCAGCACGACCGATGCCGACACTTGATCCAAGATTAGCGGGTTTGACGATTACAGGATAGCCGATTTTGCTCTCGATCTTTTCGATCAGCTCATCGCGTTTGCTGAACCACTCCTTGTCGGTGAACCATACATAGTCGATGACGGGAATCCCTGACTCGCGGAGTATCATTTTCATCGTTATTTTGTCCATGCCGTTGGCACTCGCAAGAGTATTGCAACCGGCGTAGGGGATACCGATGGTCTCAAGCACACCTTCGAAAATACCATCCTCCACGTTAGATCCATGAAGCACAGGGATCACAACGTCGAGGGTTGTCACAGGACCTTTGTTGCCGAAAAGTCCACCGGATTTCGCACGGTAGAGGTTGTAGTCGCCATAGACAGGACGGAGATATATCTCTTCGCAACGTGCGAGCAGTGCGGGTATGTCGCGGTAGTTCGCTACATCAAAGAGGGCATCTCCCGTGTAGAATTTTCCTTGCTTGGATATATATATAGGTGTTACGTCATACTTTTCACGGTTGATGGCGTGCATTGCCTGCGAGGCGGAAATGACCGAGATTTCATGCTCGGTGGAGCGGCCGCCGAAGAATACTCCGATGTTGGTTTTCATTGTTGAATCTCTTATGTTGTGGGGATTGTTTATTTCGTGATTGATTTAAGCAGCTATGTTATCACATTATTTGAATGTGTCGGGCAGATCGTTTTCATAGAGAATCGTGTCGCCTGGCTGGAGCATAGTTGCAAGGAGTTGCTGCGCTTCATTGAAAGAATCGACTTTATGCAGACGGGCCACACGGTTATCGGCATTTTCTATTCCTGCTACGATCGCATCGCGGTTATATGCGCCGACAATGATCGCGATGTCGGCTGATGATGCTATGTGTCGGCCGAAAACCTCGTTGAGCTCTTCCTGACGTTCGCCAAGCTCGATCATGCCGGGGGTGACGATGATACGACGTCCACCAGTCATCATTTTCAGGACATCGAGAGCCATTTTAGAACCTGTAGGGTTGGAATTGAAGGCGTCATCGATGATGGTGACACCGCCAGCCGTGCGCTTCATGTTCAGGCGGTGTTCCACTTGTTCGATATTGGCTACGGCATAACGGATCTTATCGACGGGTACGTTCAGACGAAGAGCAGTTATAATGGCGGCGAGAAGATTCGACACATTGCATTCGCCAACGAGCCGGGTGCTGAAGGGAAGCTGCTCACCGTCGGGAGTCACGACAGTGAAGTCCGTTCCGGCAGGTGTGTAGTGGATATCGGTTGCGGTGTATTGCGCCGCATCGGTCGAGCTTACTGCATAACGGATGCATTCGACATTATCCACCGGACGGTTTGCAACGAAGGGGAAATCATCGTTGATGATAGCCAGACCATCGGCGGGGAGTGAATCGATAAGTTCGAACTTCGTGCGCTGCACATTCTCTATGGTTTTGAACGATTCGAGATGCTGTTCGCCGACGGCGGTCACTATTCCGATAGACGGATGAACGAGATCGCAGATCTCCTTGATGTCGTTTGGTTGCTTTGCACCCATTTCCACAATGAATACCTCATTGTAAGGTTTCAGGTATTCGCGCACGGTGCGTATGACACCCATCGTTGTGTTGAAACTTCCGGGAGTCATCATCACGTCATATTTCTCTGAAAGTATGCGGTTGAGATAGTGCTTTGTGCTTGTCTTGCCGTAGCTGCCGGTGACTCCGATAATCTTCAGATCGGGCATTGATTTCAATATGCGTTCGGCATCGGCATAATACTTTTGATTGATGTGTGCTTCGACCGGTTTCAGAAGCCAGTTCGCAACAAGAGTGAAGAGCGGGGAGAAGCAGAATACAAGCAGGGTTACCACGGCTGCCTGATCAAGCTGACGGTCGTTGAAAACACAGAAAAGGATCGTTGCAGCCACAAGGATGACTGCAAGGAAAAGCATGACTGCGAATATGCGTTTCGCACGGTTGGTCATGACAAGAGGCTTCTTATATTTCTTTCCGGCAAGATTGAAAATATTGACTATGGAGATAAGTGTCACGAGGCAGAGTGACACCATAGGGACGGAAAGAGTAGAAAGCGAAGCAAGAGCTACAGCTCCGGTGACAAGGCGCATTGTCGAGGTCGTGTCCTGCGAGGCCGATAGCCAGCGGCGATAACGTTCGTTGCGGTAGGAATTCTGTTGCAACATCATCAGTTGTCTTCTGAATTCATAAATCACACAAATGGCTGCGAGGACTATCGCTATAATATTGCACGCTAACATTGCTGTAAGATTTGCTGTTTGGATAATAATGTTTGTTATTTATAAAGCGGAGGCTCAGTCGCTGCTAAGGAAACTGCGGAGCACAGCCGCGAACTGACCCTGATTGTCAAGGAATGAGTAGTGGCCGCAGCCGGGAAAAGATACAAGTCCGGCATCGGGAATCAGACGTTCCATCTTCTTTGCATCCGTCAGAGGAGTGGCCGTATCATTCTCACCCCATATCAGAAGAGTAGGGGCTTTGATATAAGCAAGCCTGTCGGTGAGATCTTCGTTCACTACTTTTGAAAGAATACGTCTCATCATAGGCGTAGCGTTCGCATAGTCGCTTGATCCGGCCTTGGCTCTTCGGGCGTCGAGACGGCGTTCGGCCTCATCCTTGCCGAGGAAGAGATACATAAGTCGTTTTATTAGCTTGAAAGTATATACTTTCCTGTAATATGTGAACGAACGTTTCGGTTTGATTCCGGCTGCATCTACAAGTATGAGTTTATCTACGGGATTCCGCGAGGCATACAGGATGCCGACGCGGCCACCGAAAGAGTGCCCGAGCATGGTAGGAGAGGCAATGCCCAATTTTCTGACAAGAGCTTCGATCTGACGGGTGTATTCTTCCACACCCCAGACGTCTGCCGGCTCTTCCGAATCGCCGAAACCGGCGAAATCCACGTTGATCACGCGGTAGCCGCATGAGAGAGCCACACGCTCGACCGACGCGAGAGTGCTGTGGTTGCATCCCCAGCCGTGCATCAGGATTATGACATTTTCGCCATTCTCCGAGTCAGTATAGTGAAGTTTCAGCCCTTCAAGCTGTGTATCTTTGTCCATATATTCAATTTGACCTACAAAATTATGAAAAAGCGATGAATAATCCTCTCCGCAACTTTAAAAAGTTTGTGTCGCTCGGATTTGTTTGCTACTTTTGTACTCGGTACGGATAGGGAACTTCGGAGTTTGCAATAAGGTTGCAAGTGAAACGCCTTACCTTTGTGACACTAAATAATCTCCGGAGGCAACTCTGCGGGTTAATGACTCTGTTGATCTAACCATGTCATACCCGGTCGGTGCTTTCCACTTAAATTTAATCAGCAAATAATCTGTAATTAATTTATGTCGCGTTTATTTCCATCCTTAGTCCTCTGCACACTTCCCTTTTTCGGTTTGATGACGCTGCCGTCATGTTCCGGCAATCATGAGACCCACGAGCATCATGAGCATCATGACCATGACCACGAGGGTCACGACCACGAACATGAGGGTCATGATCATGAGCATGATTCCCATACTGAGATCATGGATCATGGAGCTGAAGCTTCACATGATCATCATGATGATATCGTAATGTCGCCCGCTGATGCCGCCCGTTTCGGCGTGAAGGCGGAAGCTGCTGTCAAAGATCCGTTCAGCGAGGTCGTGAAAGTTTTCGGAAATGTACTTCCGGCTGCGACTGACCGCACGGTTGTCTCTGCTACGACATCAGGAATTGTCCGTCTTGCTCCCGGCATGGATACCGGTAAGGCCGTGAAGGCAGGAGAGGGTATAGCCTCAATATCTGCTGCAAACATCTCCGGCGGTGATGCCAACCGTACTGCAAAGGCTACTCTTGATGCTGCCAAGCGTGAGCTTGACCGTGTGACACCTTTGTTGAAGGATGGTCTTATAACAAAAAAGGAATATAATGAAGCTTTGCAGGCTTACGAGGAAGCGAAGAGTTCCTATAGTCCCGGTGCGGCTTCCGGTCGTGCTTCCAGCTCAATAGCCGGAGTTGTTTCCGAACTTTTGGTAAAAGATGGCGAATATGTTGAAGCCGGTCAGCCTATTGCATCCGTAGCCCGCAGTCAGCGCCTGACCCTCCGCGCGCTTCTTCCGGCAAAGAATGTTGACCTGCTTCCACGAATCACTACTGCCAATTTCCGCCCCTCGCATTCGACAGGCGCATCCATCTCTTTAGCTGAAAGGGGAGGAAAACTCCTCTCGTCATCAGCTTCGGCTTCGGATAATACTCCGGGTTACGTAGCTGTATATTTCACGTTTGATAATCATGGTGACGTTGTTCCCGGTACTCCTGCCGAGGTCTATCTCATAGGATCGGAACGTCAGGGTGTGATTTCAGTCCCCGTAACGAGTGTTTCCGAACAGCAGGGTGAAAACTTCGTCTATGTGAAGCTCGATGATCATGCCTATGCCAAACGCCCTGTGACTCTCGGACACAATGACGGCCGTCGCGTCGAGATCATCGACGGGCTTGCCGAAGGTGATTCGGTTGTTTCAGTCGGCACTACTTTCGTGCGTCTGGCCGAGACATCAACAGTAGTTCCCGAAGGTCATTCCCATTCTCATTGATAGTGTGAAATTTTATTATTTCAGAAATTATGCTTAACAGAATAATAAAGTTTTCGCTTGACAATAGGATTGCGATAATTGTCATGTCGGTGATCCTGCTGATTTATGGAATGATTGTTTTACTTCGGACAGAGGTCGATATCTTTCCTGATCTCAACGCTCCGACAGTGGTCGTGATGACTGAAGCTCCCGGCATGGCTCCGGAGGAGATCGAGAAGGTCATAACCTATCCAGTTGAGACTGCGGTCAATGGAGCGAGCGGTGTGCGCCGTGTCCGATCTGCCTCTGCAACCGGTCTATCATCCGTATGGGTGGAATTTGATTGGGGTACGGATGTCTATCTTGCCCGTCAGATTGTATCTGAAAAACTTTCCGAGATAGAAAGCGATCTTCCTCCCGGCGTCGGAAAGCCTACTCTTGGTCCGCAATCCTCAATCCTTGGCGAGATCCTCATAATCGGTCTTACATCCGACTCGGTGACAACTCAGGAAGAACTGCGCACTATAGCTGACCGGCAAATCCGTCCCCGCCTGCTTTCGTTGTCGGGTGTGGCATCGGTAAGTGTGATCGGAGGCGATGCCAAGGAATATCAGATCCTGCTTCATCCGTCGGCCATGCAGATGTATGGAGTGAGCCTACAGGAGGTGCGCGATGCCGTTGCGGAGATGAATGCCAATGCTTCCGGTGGTGTGATCTACGAGCACGGTAATGAATATATAATAAAAGGTGACATCTCGACCAACGATGTCGATGCGCTTGCCAATTCCCTCGTCCGGACTACGGCGGGAAATACGGTGCGTCTTGCTGACATAGCAACCATAAAAGTCGGTGCGGCCGAGCCTCGTCTGGGAGCGGCTTCGCTCAATGCCGTCCCAGCCGTACTTGTCACTGTGACGAAGCAGCCTGCTGTCGGTACGATAGAACTGACGGACGAGATTCAGAAAAGTCTTGCTAAAATCAAGGCTACGTTACCCCATGACGTCAATATCAATACCGATATTTTCCGTCAGTCCGACTTCATTGCCACGTCAATCGGTAATCTTCAGGAATCACTCTTCATTGGAGCGGTATTTGTTATCGTGATTCTGTTCTTCTTCCTGATGAATCTGCGCACCACGCTTATCTCGCTTGTCGCGCTCCCGCTTTCGATAATTGTAACAGTCCTTGTATTGCATTTCCTCGGCCTTACCATCAACACTATGAGTCTCGGTGGTATAGCTATCGCTATCGGCTCACTGGTGGATGATGCGATAGTCGATGTTGAGAATGTCTATAAACGTCTGCGTGAACGTCATCGTTCGGGAGAGTCCGTCATCTCGATTGTCTATGATGCGTCCAAGGAAGTTCGACTGCCTATCTTCAATTCCTCTCTTATCATCATGGCAAGCTTCCTTCCTCTTTTCTTTCTTGACGGAATGGAAGGCAAGATGCTTAAACCCTTAGGCATATCATTTATCGTGGCCCTGATTGCTTCGACTATTGTAGCCCTCACCGTCACTCCGGTGCTCTGCTCATATCTGCTCGGAAGCAAGAAAGCCATGCAGGCTCTTGATAAGGAGCCTAAATTCGCGCGAATGCTACGTATGGGCTACGAACATGCTCTATCAGGAGCTATGAATCATGCGCGTCCCTTGTTCATCGCTACAGCTATCCTCTTCGCGATAGCCGTCGGCATATTCTTTACCCTTGGCCGTGGTTTCCTCCCGTCATTCAACGAAGGGTCACTGACAATCAACGTGAGCACTCTTCCCGGCATATCTCTTGAGGAGAGTGACCGACTCGGCAGGGAAGCGGAGAAGATCATCCTTTCGATGCCCGAAATCTCCCTAACCGCACGAAAGACCGGCCGTGCTGAGCTTGATGAACACTCTCTTGGTGTCAATGTATCGGAAATCGAAGCTCCTTATAAGCTTGACAAGGGGCGTACGCGCAGCGAACTCCTTGCAGATCTCCGCAGCCGTCTCGCTCATCTCCCCGGTGTGAATGTCGAGATCGGTCAGCCCATTTCCCACCGTATCGATGCCATGCTTTCGGGAACGGAAGCTCAGATCGCTATCAAGCTTTTCGGCGATGATCTTGCACAGCTCTTCAATATAGGCAACCGAATCAAGCAGAGTATATCAGATGTACCCGGCGTGGTTGATGTGAATATCGAGCAGCAGGTGGAGCGTCCGCAACTCGACATCCGTCCCCGACGCGATATGCTTGCATATTACGGGGTAACTATGGGTGAATTTGCCGACCTCATCAACGTAGCTCTTGCCGGTGAGAAGGTATCGCAGGTCTATGAAAACGGTTTCACTTATGACCTTACCCTCCGTATGGCACCTGATTCTCGCGGAACGATCGAGGATATATCCAATCTCACCATTGATACTGAAAAAGGGAAAGTGCCGCTGTCAGAAGTGGCCGAGATAGTTTCCACGACCGGACCGAACACGATTAATCGTGAAAACGTCAGCCGTCGCATCGTCATTTCCGCCAATGTCGCTGATCGTGATCTCCGTGGTACAGTCAACGACATTCAGGCCGCCATTGAGTCCGAGATCACACTTCCTGAGGGCTATTTCATCAACTACGGCGGTCAGTTCGAGAACGAGGCAAAGGCTTCCGCCACACTTGCTTTGGTGTCGCTTGTCGCTCTTGTGATAATCTTCCTTCTCCTTTATGGCCAGTATCACAGTGTCAGTCAGTCACTCGTAATCCTCCTCAACATGCCGCTTGCCATAATCGGTGGCGTCGTGCTCCTGCGCATAACCGGTGGCGAACTCAATATTCCCGCCATCATCGGTTTCATCTCCTTGCTCGGAATCACTACCCGCAACGGAATGCTCCTCATGTCACGTTACGATCAGCTGCGTGCCGAGGGAGTAGGTCTGAAAGAACGCATCATGCATGGTTCTGCCGACCGTCTTAATCCTATCCTTATGACGGCTCTCAGTTCGGCACTTGCACTGATCCCTCTCGCAGTCAACGGTGACAAGCCCGGCAACGAGATCCAGTCGCCGCTTGCCATTGTGATCCTTGGTGGCCTTCTGACTTCGACGGTGCTCAATATCTTTATCGTGCCGCTCGTCTATCGCTATATCAACCGTCATGAAGCTGTCAAATGATCAATAGATTAATTCAGAAATAAATTAAGAAAGAAGATAATACAGTATGTTCCGAAAAATCACCATCCTTTTCCTCTCTCTTGTGCCGGGAGCTATGTTTGCCTCGGATTTTGATGATGTCCTTAATACGGTCTTGTTAAACAATCTTTCGCTTAAATACACAGAGACTGAAAATTCAGCCTCAATAGCAGAACTGAAGGCTGAAAACACTCTTGAAGCTCCGGAAGTTTCGTTTGAAAGTCTCTGGGGCGGTACGGAAGAGGCCGGTGATAAACGAAACTTTTCCATCTCGCAGTCGTTTGACTGGCCCGGCGTCTATGCAGCACGCCGTGATGCCATAAAAAAGACATCGGCAGCAATGCAGTATCTCCGTGAGGTCTCCATGATCGAGACACGTACCGAAATCCGTGTGGCCCTTATCGACATCATAAATGTCCGTCAGCGCATAGCCACTACGGAGAAGATCTGTGAAGGCTTCAGGACTATGGTTGAATACTTCGCCAAAGCTGTTGAGACCGGACAGGAAACACGTCTTGATTATAACAAAGCTGTCATTGAGCGGATCAATTCCGAGCGCGAATTGAAATCGCTTAAGAGCGAGGAAAGCATATTGCTTGCATCCCTGCAGGCTCTCAACGGTGGTAAGCCTGTTGATGATATAGTTAATAGACTTGGTGACCGTTATCCGCGTGCCGATGTCAGTGCTTTGCGGCCTGACCGTGAGACTCTCCGTATGAAAGATCCTGCTATTGCAGCTTCGCGTGCATCACTTGAGGCTCAGAAATCACTCGTAAAAGCTGAAAAGAGGGCTTTGCTGCCCGGTTTTTCTGTCGGTTATCTCCATGAATGGGAGGCAGGTGAGACATTCAACGGTTTTTCGGTGTCTGTGACTCTTCCGTTCCTCACACAGCGTCGTAAGGCTAAAGCTGCCGCCATCCGTCTGGAGGCGCAGAATCTCGAACAGGAAATGTCGCTCATAAGACTCGCTTCCGAACTTCAGGGTGAATATGAGACTGCACTCGGCTATCAGGAATTGCTCCGTGAATATCGTGGTGTCATGGATGATGACAGCAATTTCGAACTGCTGAAAAAGGCTCTCGATGCAGGACAGATCAACTTCCTGACATATATGCAGGAACTGAACTACTTCCTTGCCGCCCGCAGAGATTTCCTTGACATTCATTATCGCTATCATCTTGCATTGGCTCGACTCCAACGATATGAGTAAGAAGAAGTATTTTGTCTATAAATCAGATTGGATAATGTCTTTTCACCATAATTTCTTCATGGCTGCTATGTGTGCGGCCATGTTTTCTATTCCGCAGTGTCTTTCGGCACAAAAATCGAGGGTGGCTGCCCCTATGGAGGATCGTAATAATGTCGTGGATAATACGCTCGATAGTCTTAACAAGGCCCGTTTCGCACGCCCCGTTCCCGGTTCATCCCGAAAGGGTGATAATCCTGTCCTGTTTCTTATAGGTAATTCGACTATGCGCACGGGCACTCTGGGCAATGGCAATAACGGTCAATGGGGCTGGGGCTGTTTTATGCATGAATACTTTGATTCTGAAAAGATCACGGTTGAGAATCATGCTCTCGGAGGTATGAGTAGCCGTACATTCTATGATAAACTCTGGCCTGAAGTGTTGCCCGGTATCCGTAAAGGTGACTGGGTTATAATAGAGCTTGGCCACAATGACAATGGCCCGTATGATAGCGGGCGTGCTCGTGCGTCCATCCCCGGTATCGGTAAGGATACCCTTCATGTCACCATAAAGGAAACCGGTGAGAAGCAGATTGTCTATACTTACGGCGGTTACATGCGTAAATTCATCGATGATGTGAAAGCCCGCGGTGCTCATCCGGTATTGATGTCGCTTACTCCCCGTAATGCTTGGGCTGATGCTGACAGTACGGTTATTGAACGCGTAGATACGACGTTTGGCCTGTGGGCACGTCAGGTGGCACGAAAGGCTAAAGTCCCTTTCATAGATCTGAACGAGATTTCGGCACGCAAATTTGAACGTTTCGGGAAGGAAAAGGTCAAGACAATGTTTTATCTGGACAGGATTCATACTAGTGAGTTTGGTGCGCGTGTCAATGTCGAGTCTGCTGTGGAAGGTATCCGCTCTGCAAAAGGACTTCCATTGTCTTCCTGTCTTCTCCCGGAAGTACAGGATACGGTGACCGGTATTTCACGAAAGACCGGCAGACCTGTAGTATTTACTATCGGCGACAGCACTGTCAAGAACGAGGACTCAGACCCCGACGGAATGTGGGGCTGGGGTAGTGTGCTCTCTGAATTCCTTGATACCAATCGTGTGAGTGTGGAGAATCATGCCATGCCCGGACGTAGTGCCCGTACATTTCTTGACGAGGGTAGATGGAATAAGGTATATGATGCACTTCATCCCGGCGATATAGTCCTGATTCAATTCGGGCATAATGATGCAGGACCTGTCAACACAGGAAAAGAACGTGCTGAATTACGAGGCGCGGGACCAGAAAGCAAGGTATTCAAGATGGCAAGTGATGGTCGGTATAAGGTCGTCTATACTTATGGATGGTATCTGTGTAAATTCATAATGGATGCGCGCGAGAAAGGAGCAATTCCGGTAGTTATAAGCCACAGTCCGCGTAATAAATTCGATAACGGCTTAATAGAAAGTAATGCTGACAGTTTCGGAGCGTGGACACGTGAAGTAGCCGAATCGACCGGTGTGACTTTTATAGATCTCAATGCTATTGCCGGACAGGAATTGCAGCGGATGGCTTATGACGAAGGTCTGAAAAAGGTGAATGCACATTTCAAACGCGACCACACACATTCGTCACTCCTTGGCGCGCGTCTGAATGCCTCAATAATCGCTGATGCACTTAATAGAGAAGTTTTGAAACAGTAGCAGTATAATCTTCCATATATGACAATGACGGGAGCACGTTATGGCGTACTCCCGTCATTGTCATATATGGTGTATGGAATCTATCTGTTGACTTACAATGCGATTCCCTGATTTTTAAGGAACTCTTTATAAACGCGCGAAAACTGCTCGTTTGCTGAACGTGGATATCGGACTTCGGCAAATACTTGCGCAAGATTATCTTTGCCGTTATCCTTGACAAACTGCTTTGAGCTTTCCAGTCCGTCTTTTTCTGCATAGATATCGACAAGCTCCTCATCGGTAGGATTGTGGTAATGGCCGTGATGAACGATTGCCCCGACAGGCAGACGTTCGGTAAGCTCCGGGGTTTCGGCAGGGTAACCGACCGTCACGGTTATGACCGGCACAACATCTGACGGCAGATGAAGAGCCTCGGCAATAGGTTCGGCATTATATGTGGTCGTTCCGAGATAGCATGTCCCAAGACCGTTCATTTCTGCGATGGTGACAAACTGCTGGGCGAAAAGAGAGGTATCGATCACCCCCCACGTAAAGCCCTGAAGATTGTTCAATCCGGGATCTGCGTGATTGATCCTGCACCAGCGGTTGAAACGGTTGAAATCTATGCAGAAAGTAAGCACGGCTTTCGCTCCCGTTATTGCAGGCTGATTGAAGTGTGCCGGTGCAAGCTTGGCAATCTCTTCCGGTTCGGTGGTGACTATGACAGAGTAAGTCTGCATATTACCTGTATTGGCCGCGCGTGCTGCTTCTTCCAGCATACGGTCGATCATTGCCGGATCAATTTCGCGGGATTGATCGTACTTACGGATTGTGCGGCGGGTGGAAAAATAGTCAGTTGTATTCATGGAATAAAAATTTTTAATTGATGGATATTTGTCTGTCGGAGTGTGACAGTGAAAGATGACTGCAAGTTACGATTTTATTGTCGGATGTAAATAACTTCGGGCCGAAAATTTTGCAGGATAGGAAATAATTGACCATCTTTGCACCCGCAAAAGACCAAGATTATCACTATAACCAATGGAAAGAGCCAAATACACTTTTGACGAGGCTTACGAGGCATCCGTCAAATATTTCGGTGGCGATGAACTCGCTGCAAGAGTGTGGGTGAGCAAATATGCGCTGAAGGATTCAGATGGCAACATCTATGAGCGGACTCCGGCCGATATGCATCACCGTCTTGCCTCCGAACTGTCAAGAATTGAAGCTAAATATCCTCATCCTCTCAGCGAGGATGAGATCTATGGATTGCTTGATGGTTTTGACTATATTGTCCCTCAGGGCAGTCCTATGGCCGGCATCGGTAATGATTTCCAGATTGGTTCACTCTCCAACTGTTTTGTCATAGGTCTTGACGGCCATCCAGATTCCTACGGAAGCATTATAAAGATTGACGAGGAACAGGTCCAGCTGATGAAACGTCGTGGCGGTGTAGGTCATGATATGAGTGATCTGCGTCCGAAAGGAACTCCAGTCAAGAATTCGGCACTGACCTCAACCGGTCTTGTTCCGTTTATGGAGCGTTATTCTAACTCCACACGAGAGGTCGCACAGGATGGACGACGTGGAGCATTGATGCTTACCGTAGCCATCAAGCATCCCGATTCGGAACGTTTTATTGATGCCAAGCTTGAACAGGGCAAGATCACGGGTGCAAACGTATCCGTGAAGATCGACGATGATTTCATGCGTAGCGTGCAGGCCGGAACTCCTTACACATGTCAATTCCCCGTCGATAGTTCAGATCCGGAAGTAAAGAAGGATATCGATGCAAAAGGTCTGTGGAACAAGATTGTCTATAACGCATGGAAGTCGGCTGAACCCGGAGTGCTTTTCTGGGATACTATAATCCGAGAGTCGCTACCTGATTGCTATGCCGATCTCGGATTCCAGACAGTCTCTACCAACCCTTGCGGTGAAATACCTCTCTGCCCATACGACAGCTGCCGCCT
>JAAVDF010000041.1 GCA_014801945.1 Bacteroides sp. | reverse complement strand
CATCTCATCTGGTAGGAGGCACTCAGCTAAATCTATGTAGGGGTTTCTTTCCATTGCTAATTTCCTTTCTTTGCAAAGGTAAGCTTTTTTATCCAAACACAGGTTTTTTACTATGCGCCCCGGAGCGGCCGAATGTTAAAACATACCCGTATAAAGATACAATAATTAACGTGTTTTCACAATCAAAACCAAGTGTGAAAACACGTTTTAATATTTTAGGGTATTTTCACACTGCGAATTATCTAACTGAATAACAGTCTATTAGAATCAGAAATCAAAAGTTATTCTTCTAATTTCACTTGTTTTGGCTTGACAAAATTTTTTCAAACCGTTCAAAATGACTAACTTTGAAGAGTACGGATACAATTTGTAAATATCCGTTAAAACTAACTTTATGGAACAGACTCTAATCATATTCAAGCCATCAGCTATCGAGCGCGCTCTTGTCGGCAAGATCCTCTCCCGCTTCGAGCAGAAGGGCCTCACAATTACCGGCATGAAGATGATGAAACTCTCCGAAGAGCTTCTGCGCCAGCACTACGCCCACCTCGTGGATCGTCCCTTCTTCCCTCTGATACTTGCTTCCATGACAGCATCGCCTGTGATCGTCATGGTTCTCAAAGGAGTCGAGGCAATCTCGGTGGTTCGCTCACTCACAGGTGCTACCAACGGCCGAAACGCCGCTCCCGGCACTATCCGTGGCGACTTTTCACTTTCCAATCAGGAAAATCTCATCCACGCATCCTCCTCGCCTGAGGATGCCGAGATTGAAATCAACCGATTCTTCTCTCCGGAAGAAATCTTTGACCGCACCCCGCTCCTGACACCTTTTATCTACAGTGCTCAGGACAATCCTCCGACCTGATTTAACGTCTTATAATTTAGCCTTAAACCATCATCCCCATTATCACTCCTCTTGCCGGAAAAAACATCAGTACAAAAAATGAAATTCTTTAAGCTCAATACTCTTCTCGCAGCCCTCCTCACATCAGCAGCCGCATTTACATCTCAGGCACAGCTCAAGCTTCCTGCCTCTCATACAAACCAGCACAATTCACTGATCGCCAACCAGAAGCCCTCAGTAAACCCCTTCAAGATCGAGAACAACAACGTCCTTCTCAACCAGATAAAAGAGCGCGAAGCAGCCATCAACAATGAAATCTTCACCTCATTCTGGACAAGCGACCGCGTAAACCCCTACGGAACAGCAGTCACAATCCCCGATCACAAGGACATTGACGTATCTGAATACACCACCCCTACCCCCGGCCACATCACTTCAAACTACGGCTATCGTTCGCGCTTCGGCCGTATGCACTACGGAATTGACCTCAAACTTCAGGTGGGCGACACTGTCCGTGCAGCATTCACCGGTAAGGTACGACTCACGAAATACGAAGGCCGCGGCTATGGTTACTATGTCGTCATTCGTCACGAAAACGGACTTGAAACCGTCTATGGCCACCTCAGCCGTTTCCTCGTAAAACCCGATCAATTCGTAAAGGCCGGCGATCCTATCGCCCTCGGAGGCAACACAGGCCGTAGCACCGGCGCACACCTCCATTTCGAAACTCGCTATCTCGGCATTCCTATCAATCCGGCTGCGATCATCGACTTTGAAAACGGCGTCCCCCACAAGGATCTTTTTGCTTTCGACAAGCGCACTTACGGCAAATCACAGAAATACACCCCTGCAAAACGCAAAAGAACTACCGCTTCACGCAAGCGCAAGACCTCAAGCCGCCGCACAACGAAAGCCTCTGCCAAGAAATAACAGTACTGATCTTCCGGCAAGTTTTCAACCAAGCTAAGATAAACAAAGTAAGCTGAACGGATGCGTTAATCATCTTTTCAACCACTACTTAAAAATAAACGATAAGCCCGCGACAACTTTCATCGTCGCGGGCTTATCGTTTATTTAATCCTTTTCTTCTTTCCGTTAAGGAGTCTCCGGAACCTCAGAGACGCTCCTTCTCAAGCCCCTTACGTGTCTCATCCGTGACAGGGACAAGGGGAAGCCTCAACACCTCCTTGTAGCGCGGGAAAAGAATATGGAGCATACATTTTATACCCGCAGGATTACCGTCCTTGAAAAGGAGCGAATAAAGGGCTGAGAACTGCTGGTGAAGCTTGGCCGCACCCTCCGGAGTCTCATCTTCCATGCTGTGATGGATCATATCCACGAATTGCGCGGGATATGCGTTTCCAAGAACCGAAATCACACCGTCGCCACCGAAACGGATCATACTGTGGGCAAGCGAATCATCGCCTGAAATAACCAAGAATCCCTCCGGACGGCGCGTCATCACCTCCTGAGCCTGCTGCATATTGCCGCTTGCCTCCTTGATACCGATGATTTTATTCGGAAATTCCTTGGCCAGACGGATTATGGTATCGGTATTCATGTTCACCCCAGTGCGCCCCGGTATATTGTAAAGGATAATCGGTATGGGCGAAGCCTTGGCAATTTCGGCAAAATGCCTGTACATGCCTTCCTGAGTAGGTTTATTGTAATAAGGCACGACAGAAAGGATGGCATCGAATTCATCCAGACGCTCCATCTCTTTCAGTTCCGTCACCACGTTACGCGTAGAATTGCCTCCGATACCGATCACCACCGGACAGCGGTGGCCTACATAGTCAAGAATATGGAGTGCAAGTTCGTGTTTCTCGTCGCCGCTGAGTGTCGGGGTTTCTGCTGTTGTACCGAGAGCCACGATATAGTCAGCCTTGCCATCGATCAGATAGTCAAGGTGCATATCAAGCGTGTGGTAGTCTATATCTCCGTTCTCTAAGAAAGGGGTGGTCAGAGCCACACCCATCCCTCGTAAGTGCTCAGTTGACATAAAGTGAGAGTCGTTATTATATGATATTTACTTATTTAACCTATTTAGAAAAAGTCCCGTGTTCAATTGAGACCGTATGTAATACCCATGACTTCAATAATTCAAATCAAAGTTCAATATGGCTACTCAAAATGCAAGCTAATTCCAGCCTGACGCAACAAATTCAAACGGAAACCGCCTATATTTTCGCAAAATTAATAATTATTCTCCAACTCTGCAACATTGTGGAAAAAAGAGGATGCCGTGTAGAGCTATTTACAACAATCACTGCCCACTATCCCACATTCAGGTAACAAGACTCCATTGTTAAAATTTGTTATTTTATAGTACCTTGTATTGCATAGTACCTTACATTCCCTTACCTTTGCATCGTCAACGAACAGATAACTCCTCACAAAAACACCTGAAACTCTCATGAACATTGACAATCTAAAATCACAGATGCGCAAAGGTATGCTCGAATTTTGCGTGCTGCTCCTCCTGAAGCGTGGCGACGCTTACGCATCCGAGATGATCGCCCGCCTGAAAGAGGCGCATCTCATCGTGATGGAAGGTACGCTCTACCCTCTCCTGACACGCCTTAAAAACGATGGCCTCCTCGCCTACCGCTGGGAGGAATCAATGCAGGGGCCTCCACGGAAATACTACTCCATCACTCCTCTCGGACTCGAATTTCTCGGTCAATTACAGAACTCTTGGGACGAGATAGCCCATTCGGTCAATCTCCTCCTTTCCGACAAAATCCTCCTCTCCCGATCATCCGACTAAACTCATTCACCTCTTAACACCTCAAACCCGACTTAACAATGAAAAAGACTTTCCCCGTCAACATCAACGGCAACATATTCTACATCGACGAGGATGCCTACACCCTCCTTCTCGACTATCTCTCACAACTCCGTGCCACCTTCACCGGGGAAGAGGGCGAAGAGATCGTCAACGATATCGAATCGCGCATCTCCGAGCACTTCGACGAGCGCATACGTCTTGGTGCAAACGTAATCGTCCTTGAGGATGTCAACCGTGTAATCGAAACTATGGGTCGCCCCGAAGAACTCTCCGAGGAGAGCGAGTCAGAGCCGTCACAGTCATCAGAATCGGCTTCCGATACTCAGACCGACAGCAGCGAAGTCCCACCCTTCCACGGCACGGCAACCCCTCCTCCAGTCCATAAGAAACTCTACCGCGACGTGCGCCACGGAGTTTTCGGCGGTGTCCTTGCCGGCCTCGCCCAGTATCTCGGTTGGGATGTCACAGTGATGCGCATCCTCGCCGTAGTCCTCACAGTCTGCACCTATTTCTGGCCCTGCGTGATCATCTACCTCATCGCATGGATGATCATTCCCGTAGCGCGCACCCCGCGCGAAATCCTTGAGATGCAGGGACAGCCAGTCACACTCGACAATATCGGCCAGACCGTCATCAACAACTCCGTCCCCCCGTCCGCGCCTATCCCCGGAGAGAATCCCTCATCATTTTCCAACTTCATCAACACCTTCTTCTCGATCGCAGCGAAATTCATCCTCGGATTCTTCGCCATCCTTTTCGGCCTAGGCTGCATAGGTCTCATCGGCGTAATTCTCGCAACCATTGTAGGCATCACCCTCTACTCATTCGCGGGCATTCCAAACGTGCTCGACGGTCTCGGATTCATGGACACCAACTCACCCCTCATCGAGTCATGGGGACGCATCTGCATCTTCTTCGCCGTGCTCATCCCTCTTTTCTTGGTCGTCCGCTACTCATGCATCCATCTTCTCAATTACAAAGCACCATCCACGGCCACGATCATCACAGCTGTCATCTTTGAAGTCCTCTTCATCATCGGAGCGGTGACCCTCCTCGCTATCGCCGAAAATTCCGGAGATGCGTACTATAATTATAGCTGCACCCTCCTTTCGCTCCCTGATTCCTGTGTGCTCCTCACCTCATTCTCCCCCGTCTCCTCATCCATGACCCTCGCGGATACCATCCTCTCCACCATCTCCCCCGTCTGGGCAGCCCTACCCGTAGCAATCCTCGTCGCACCCATTATCTCAGCCTGACCCGTTCTCTCCCCTACGTAGCAGTGTCAGAATGGATAAATTCCGGATTGCAGGCCATACAACCGAGGTGATTTTACCGTATAGCCACAAAACATAATAAATGTAGGACCTTCCTTATAGAAGGTCCTACATCCGCATTTAGCCTATCTTAGCAGCACGCATACAATATCTTTCCACCGTCCGCTACACGAAAGTCACGGATATAGCCGCACTCCGACCCCGCAAGGACGCGGAGACGGGATATGGTCACAGCGGCAATCCGGACTTCCGGACTGTGCGACATTCGGTGTAAGTAATTTTCTATCTGATCTGAAAAAAATCATTGCGTTGCATAAAGATTAAGCCGATCCTGTCATATTAAGTCATGACAGGATGAATGAATAATCTTTTGCAACGGGAGGCAAAAATATCTCGGTTTATCCCTCGTGCATCGCATGTCAGTCCAACGAGAGGGAAAGGGTGAAGAGCCGTTCCACAATTTTCAGTCATTCCGCTGTCATCTATCTGACCGTCGGACAGGCCGAATTGCCAAGATTATGTAATCACCCTCCCGATGAAGCCAATTCCAATATCCTATTTCATCGGGTTGCATTGCAAAATTAATACTAATTTTCAAGACCGGCAAACTCTCCCTGCAAATTTTCATCGGCCGTCGGGCAACTATCTTATCCCGAAAACTTGCTTTTCTCAAAAAAGTTCCCTATTTTCGCTTTCGGGAATATCATCAAGCCCGACAGTAGGCTGCCGATACCCATAATGGTGAAACCGTATGAAACTCATTGAGGAATTTCTGGATTATCTGCGTCTCGAACTCAATTACTCGCAGCTCACAGTCAGTGCCTACGGTACTGACCTGCGCGTATGGGCCGACTACGCTACCGACGGGCATCCCGAACAGCTTTCACCTACAGACGTCACCACCTCTGACCTGCGCCTCTGGGTGGCTCAGCTCGCTTCGCAAGGAGTATCCGTAAGATCGATCCGACGCAAAGCCTCGGCCCTAAGATCTTTTTTCCGCTTCCTCATGAAGCGTCATGGCCTTGCATCCAATCCGGCCACGGGGCTCATCCTCGCCAAGCTTCCCAAGGATCTTCCCGTCTATGTACGTCCGGAGGACACAGCCCGCATAATCGACGATGGAAAAGAAGAAGCCGAGGAAAGTCCGGACGATTTCACCCTGCTGCGTGACAATCTGATAGTCAGCCTGCTTTACTCTACCGGTATGCGCTGCTCCGAACTCGTCGGACTGCTCGACGTGAACACTGATACCCGTAAGGGTGAACTAAAAGTGCTCGGAAAGCGTAATAAAGAAAGAATAATACCTATCGGTCCTGAACTCTCCGACGCCATCGACACCTACCGCCGGCTGCGCGACGCCTCTCCTCTGACCTCCATCTCTCCCTCCGACCGCGAGTCACCCCTGCTCGTGACGCGCACCGGTAGCCCTCTCTACCGCCGTCTGGTCTATCGTGTGGTCAACCGGACTCTCACCGAAGGTAATGTTCACGCGTCACGCCTGAGTCCCCACACCCTGCGCCACTCGTTTGCTACGGATATGCTCAACGCAGGCGCACCGATCAGCTCCGTCCAGCAGCTCCTCGGACATGCCTCTCTCGCCTCGACGCAAATATACACTCACGTCACTTATAGTGAACTTAAAAATAATTATCAACTCGCACACCCGCGTGCCCTAAAAAAAGGAGGAAAAAATGGAAACTAACATCAAAGCCATCCACTTCGACATCAGCGAAAAGCTCACTTCCTTCATCAACAAGAAAATAGAGAAGCTCTCACGTCGTTATCCCGATGTGATGACCGCCGAAATCTCCCTTAAAGTGGTTAAACCTGAAACCGCGCTCAACAAGCAGGCCATCGTAAGCCTCACCGTACCCCAAGAGCCGGATCTCGTTGCCGACAAGACTGCCGACACCTTTGAGGAAGCTATCGACAACTGTATCGAAGCCCTTGATCACCAGCTCGAAAGGATCAAGAACAAGAAGTAATATCCGTATTATACCCCCCGCCCTCTCATATATCCTCATAATAACTCATATTTATTCTTAACGACCAAAATCCAATGGTGTGGTTCAGAATCTGAACCACACCATTGTCATTCCGTATCCACCAGATAACATTGCCATTCCGCCAATAACATTGCCATACCGCCATCCCTCCGATAACGATTATGTAGGGACGCTGCGTGCCGCGTATGCCGAATGAAATACAAATGAAGAACGAATAAACAATAGCAGAAATAACAAATGAATAGCAGCAGAAATTACAAATGAATAATAAAATTATCATCAGCTGCCACAACAGCCAACCCGCAAACCAACGACATCACCCCAACAGCCACCCCGCAAACCAACGACGCATCCGTCTCCCAAACAGCCTAACCGCGAAGCGGTGATGCATTCCTAGCCCCATCACGACCGAGCGTAGGCGAGGCAAAAATTGACCGCAGGGAAATTTTTGTCCGCCGACGCGAGGGAGGCATGGGGTCAAATGACGTACCAACCAACATCGGCGTCGAAGACGTCGGACAAATAACCGCCCTCGCATTTGCCTATCATAAAATGAATTACTAATTTTAGACCCTAATTCATTTCCGCCATGAGCTATATTTCATCCCTATTTCATATCGTCTTTACGACCCACGGGCGCAAACCCGTCATAAATAATGATTATCGGAATAATCTTTATGCCGTCATCGCGGAGGAAATAAAAACGCTCAGATGCAAACCCTTGATAATTAACGGTACGCAAGACCATATACATGTTTTGTTACATTTGCATCCGTCGATTGCGTTAGCCTATCTGATGCGTGTGATCAAATCCAAATCATCCGTGTGGATGAAAGCCTCCGGATTGTTCCCCCTATTTGATGGATGGGAAAAGGAATATGGAGCCTTTTCCATCTCTGCAAGCCATCGGGAGGCCGTTTATGCCTACATTCTTGACCAACAGAATCACCATGCCATTAATTCGCTTGAAAATGAATATCATAGATTGATAATGAAAGCCGGATTGCAGATATATTCGGGTGATAAATGAGGGGGGGTGATTCCTTTGTCCGACGTCTTCGACGCCGATGTTGGTTGGAACGTCATTTAACCCCATGCCTCCCTCGCGCCGGCGAACAAAAATTTCCCTGCGGTCAATTTTTGCCTCGCCCATGCTCGGTCGTGATGGGGCTACGAATGCATCACCGCTTCGCGGCTTTGCTGATGGGACGGTTTTGCAGGACGACTGGTGGAAGGCTGACGCTTCGTAACCTCGTGAGAGACTATAATTCACGCTTTAGCTGATGGGTAGCCGACGCTCCGCCGCCTCATGGCGAGGCTATGACCACATCACCGCTTCGCGGTTTAGACGATGTGAGCAACCCTATGGGTTTATTTATTCTCCTCACACACTCCAAAGTCGATAGGTACGGTGTACAGGCTTCTGACCGGTTGACCAGACTTCATGCCGGGCTTAAAATCAGGCAGCAGGTTCACAACCCGGATTGCCTCCGCATCGCTCGCCTTCCCTTTACTGCGAATAACATTCGGATTGCAGACATGCCCCTCTGCATCTACCTCAAACTGTATCACTACGCGTTTACGTCCTTCCCTTTCTATTTCCTCAGTGCACCTTAGATTCTTTTTTATGAATGCCATTACGCCCTCCTGACCACCCGGGAATTCCGGCGAGATGTCAGGAATAATATAAACCCTTGTAGGATCTGGAATAGTATCCACATCCCGCTCACTCCACGGCACCTCTCCGGAAAGGATAATAGTGTCACTTGCTTCAGTTGGAGAATCTATAAAAAGCATACACCGCTCATCGGAAGTATTTGTCTTTAAATCATCAATAGCGTTCTGAGTATTAGAATTCGATACCGCATGGGCGGCTGCCGCTCTATCGCTACATCCCGACAATGCCGCCATTCCGGCTGAAATTCCCGCAATAACAACCGCCTTACCCATCATCCGGCGCAGACGCAACTGCTGTTCGAGATAACGCAACTCTGACTCACACTTCGGGCAAGTACCGGTACAGTCACCTTTGTATTGACACTCCGACACCATAAGGTCAATCCCATTAGCCTCGGCTATCTGACGGCGGATATCCTTCAATATCCTACAAGTCTGTTTTCCTCTCGCCATAGCAATTTTTATATGTGAAACAATCAAAATTTGAATATCCAAGTACCTGAAGTTCTTCCATACTCCTCCCGCGGTCATAGTCGTCATTAAACCCGGGTATAAGCGGTATGCGTAGCAGACAGTCACCTTGTCTGCCTGCCTCCGCTATCTGATGGAGATTCGCAATCACGCGCGCATTATCACCTCCCGTATAGCTACCATAGATTTCCGGATTCATATCCTTGACATCAATCAAAAACTTATCAATCACCGGCAGAAGAGCCTCAATGTTGCGGGGAGGCACATTAAGCGAAGTTTCAAGAGTCAGATTCCATTCCGGCCCGCAATATTCGCGGAAATCACCGATAAAATCAGGATACAATCCCGGCTCTCCACCACCAAAAGCTATTCCGCCTTTGGTGGCAATGAAATAAAGTTCATCAATGCGGGTTTCATTGTAAAGCCCAATCGGGGTATATACCTTAGACTTCTCCGGTTGTGAAAGAGTGTGTGGATTCAGACAGTAACGGCATCTGAGCGGACAACCGTAGAAAGCCACCAGAGTCGTCACTCCCTCACCATCGGTGGTAAGTCTATGACGTGATATGCCCGATATTCTTGCTGAAATACTTTCCATTCGCCGGAGAGATTGACAAATAAGTAATAATCACAAATTTAGAGATAATTCGCCACAAATACAAATATGGCGGGGAAATCATTTCAGATCTGCAATCATTTCTACGGCGGTCTTTGCGAGAATGGGATGGGGCCAGTAGGGGGCGAGTTGGCGGAGAGGAATGAGGACGAAGTCGCGCATGTGCATACGCGGATGCGGGAGTGTGAGGTCAGGATGATCGATCACCCAATCGTCAATGGCAATAAGATCAATGTCTATCGCACGGTCAATATAAGCTCCGGATGCATCACGGTGTGGCGAGGGATCGATGTTGCTCTGGATTTCCTGTAGTTTGTGCAGAACGGCAAGGGCAAATCCGGTCTGACATTCCGATTGAATATCCGGATGTGGGTGCAGGGATATCTTTACGCCGACGTTGAGAAACGGATGTGGCGAATCGAAACCCCACGGCGGGGTTTCGATCACGTCGGAGCATCTAACATCCGCATCCGGGAAGGCCGAACGCACGGCGGCCACCGCACGCTCTATGAGAGCTTCGCGGTGGCCGCTGTTTGAGCCGATATTTATATGAATATCAATCATTGGTTATGTCGGTTTATCCATGCAGGAGAGGAAATCTAAGCCTCTCTCTCGGTAATATCCGCATCGGCAACGGGGATCAGAGGCTCTTCTTAACCTCAACCTCCTCGTATGCCTCGACAAGGTCGCCTTCCTGCACATCGTTGTAGCCGGCGATTGACAGACCGCAATCATAACCGGAAGTAACCTCCTTCACGTCATCCTTCATGCGCTTGAGCGAACCGAGTTCACCGGTGTAACGAACGATACCGTCACGGATCAGGCGCACTTTACAGCCACGCTTGATACGACCCTCACGCACGATAGCTCCGGCGATTGTTCCCACCTTGGAGATATGGAATGTCTGAAGCACCTCGGCTGTACCGATAACTTCCTCCTTGATTTCGGGAGCCAGCATACCTTCCATTGCATCCTTGACCTCCTCGATGGCCTGATAGATGACAGAATAGAGACGGATTTCGACTCCGTCACGCTCGGCGGCACGGCGTGCAGCCTGCGAGGGACGGACTTGGAAGCCGATGATGATGGCATCCGAAGCAGCAGCAAGAGTGACATCGCTCTCCGAGATCGCACCCACAGCCTTGTGGAGCACATTGACCTTGACCTCCTCGGTCGAAAGCTTGATGAGCGAGTCGGAAAGAGCCTCGATAGAACCGTCAACGTCACCCTTGACGATGATGTTAAGCTCATGGAAGTTACCGATGGCACGACGACGGCCGATTTCTTCAAGGGTAGTACGCTTGGATGTGCGCAGACCGAGTTCACGCTGAAGCTGCTCACGCTTGGTGGCGATTTCGCGTGCCTCCTGCTCAGTCTCCATGACGTTGAAGGTATCGCCCGCTGTAGGCGCACCGTTGAGTCCGAGAATGAGGGTCGGTTCGGCAGGGCCGGCCTCTGTGATGCGCTGGTTACGTTCGTTGAACATAGCCTTCACGCGACCGAAGTGAGTACCTGCGAGGATGATATCGCCAACGCGGAGTGTTCCGTTCTGCACGAGCACCGTAGCCACGTAACCGCGACCCTTGTCAAGCGACGATTCAATGATAGAACCGGTGGCACGACGGTTGGGGTTTGCCTTGAGATCGAGCATCTCGGCTTCGAGAAGCACCTTTTCCATAAGCTCCTCAACGCCGATACCCTTCTTGGCGGAAATATCCTGCGACTGATACTTGCCACCCCATTCCTCGACGAGGTAGTTCATCTGGGCAAGCTCTTCCTTGATCTTGTCAGGGTTTGCGGCAGGTTTATCGATCTTATTGATAGCAAATACGATTGGCACACCGGCTGCAGAGGCGTGATTGATGGCCTCGACGGTCTGCGGCATGACATTGTCGTCAGCAGCCACGATGATGATACAGAGGTCGGTCACCTTGGCACCACGGGCACGCATCGCGGTAAACGCCTCGTGGCCCGGAGTATCGAGGAAGGTGATGTGACGGCCATCGGAGAGCTTCACGTTATATGCACCGATGTGCTGCGTGATACCTCCGGCCTCACCGGCGATAACGTTGGCGTTACGGATATAGTCAAGAAGCGATGTCTTACCGTGATCGACGTGACCCATGACGGTCACGATCGGGGGACGGGTTACGAGTTCGTCCTCGCTGTCCTCGTCCTGCTGGATAGCCTCGACTACCTCAGCCGACACGTATTCGGTCTGATAGCCGAACTCCTCGGCCACGATATTGATAGTCTCGGCGTCGAGACGCTGGTTGATCGAAACCATCACGCCGAGGTTCATACATGTCGCAATCACATTGTTGATGGGCACATCCATCATGACAGCAAGGTCATTGGCAGTCACGAATTCAGTAAGTTTAAGCACCTTGCTCTCTGCAGCGGCCTCGACGGCTGCCTCATGAGCACGGTTGGCGAATGCCTCGCGCTTTTCCTTACGCCACTTCGCACCCTTCTTCTGACCCTTGTCCTTGGATGTCAGACGTGCGAGCGTCTCGCGTACCTGCTTCTGTACGTCTTCCTCGTTGACCTCGGTATGTACGGGACGCTTATTGCGGTCACGACGGCTTCCGCGCTCTTTATCGCGCTCACGGCCACCATTGTTACCACCGTTGTTGCCGCCACCGTTGTTACCGTTGCCGCCGTTTCCACCTTTACCGTGACCTTTGCCGTGATCACCGTCGTTCACACCTTGGCTTACGGTCTTTTCGATATCGACCTTACCGCCGATGCGACGACGCTTCTTGCGGTCACCGCCCTGCGATGAAGCAGCTGCGTTCTGGCCACCACGGTTCATGCGCTCGTTGCGACGCTCCTCCTTGGTCTTCTTCTTAGGACGGGTAGATTGATTGAGAGCCGAGAGATCGATATGTCCGATGACCTTGGGGGCTACAACCTGAGCGTCGGACTGATAACGGAACACTCCGTCATCATCGCTGCCCGACTTATTTTCAGCCTTGGCGGCTTCCTGAGCGGGAGCTGCGGGCTTTGATTCAGAGGCGGCCTTGGGCTGAGCCTTGGACTCGTCAGCCTTGGGAGCGGGCTTCGCTTCAGGACGGGGAGCAGCTTTGGGAGCTTCTGCCTTGGGAGCTGCAGGTGTGGTCTTAGGAGCCTCGGCCTTAGGAGCTTCAGGCTTTGATTCCTGCTTGGGAGCGGCAGGAGTTGCAGGTGCAGCGGGTTTCGGGACCTCCTGTTTGGGAGTCTCGGTCTTGGGGGCTTCAACCTTACGTGGAGTCTCAGCCTTGGGAGCTTCAGGTGCAGCCTTAGGAGTTTCAGCCTTGGGGGCTTCAGGTTTGGCCTTGGGAGCTTCCTTGACGGGAGCGGGAGCAGGCTTAGGCTCTGCCTTTACCTCGGCCTTGGGGGTGGGGATAGGATTATTATTCTTGTCAAGCGAGATCTTACCGATCACTTTAGGTCCCTGAATGTCGGCCGGTGCGCTCTTGGGAGCGGAAGCCGGAGCAGCAGGCTGTGAAACCGGAGCTGACGCTGTTTTTTCTTTTTCTTTCTCCTGACGGATACGGTCGATGCGCTCGCGCTCCTTGCGATCGGGCTGGAAAGCCTGAACAAGGATATCGTAGGCACTCTCATCCAGACGCGTGTTAGGATTCGAGGCATCAATTGAGATACCCTTCTTGTTCAACTGGTCAGCTAACGACTGGATAGTGACGTTGAACTCTTTGGCGGCTTGACTGATTTTTATTCTCGGCATATATTGCTTTGTGGTAATGTTTTAATCTGTTAGAAGGTGAGAGGGAGGATGCAGCAGGGAGGCTTTTGGGCCGGGATCAGGCTTCAGGCTCCTCGGCAGGAGTTTCGGCGGGAGCTGAGGCGTCGGGCTCATCTGCAGAAGTCTCTGAAACCTCGGCAGGAGCTTCAGCGGGTGTCTCAGCGGGAGCAGGAGCGGCAGCGTCCTCGTCCTCAAATTCGGCACTGAGGATGCGGATCACGTTATCGACAGTATCTTCCTCAAGGTCGGCACGGTCAATAAGTTCCTGACGCGGGGTACGGAGCACGGTCTTTGCGGTGATGCAGCCCATATCCTTGAGAGCATCGATGACCCAGCCGTCGATCTCGTCCTTGAACTCGTCGAGATAGATATCCTCGTCGATCTCTTCGGGAGTGTCACGATAGACGTCGATCACATATCCCGTGAGCATGGATGCAAGCTTGATGTTAAGACCTCCCTTACCGATGGCAAGCGAGACTTCCTCCGGATGAAGGAACACTTCGGCTTTCTTCTCCTCCTCGTCAAGATGGATGCTTGAGATCTTGGCAGGGCTGAGAGCGCGCTGGATGAAGAGCTGGGGATTGGAGGTATAGTTGATCACGTCGATGTTCTCATTGCGGAGCTCACGGACGATACCGTGGATACGCGAACCCTTCACACCTACGCACGCGCCTACCGGATCAATACGGTCGTCAAAGCTCTCGACTGCGATCTTGGCACGCTCACCCGGAATGCGGGCCACGGCACGGATGCTGATGAGACCATCGACGATCTCAGGCACCTCACGCTCGAAAAGACGGCGCAGGAATGCCTCGTTTGTACGCGATACGGTGATCTTGGGATTGTTGTTCTTGTTATCGACGTTGGCAATGACAGCGAGGACATTCTCACCCTTACGGAAGAAGTCGCCGGGGATCGATTCACTCTTGGGCAGGAGAAGCTCATTCTTCTCATCGTCGAGCAGGAGGGTCTCGCGTGACCATGTCTGATAGACTTCACCGGACACGAGTTCGCCTTCAAGCTCCTTGAACTTGGCATAGACGGCCTCCTTCTGCAGATCGAGGATCTTGGACTGGAGAGTCTGACGGAGGTTGAGGATGGCACGGCGACCGAAGTCGGCAAAGAAGATTTCCTTGGTGTGCTCCTCGCCGATCTCCACATCGGGATCATCGTCAGCGCGGGCATCGGTCAGCGAGATCTGAAGATTGGGGTTGGCAACCTCGCCGTCAGGCACGACTTCGAGATTCTGGAAAATCTGCACGTCGCCCTTGTCGGGGTTCATGATGACGTCAAGATTCTCGTCAGTGCCAAACATCTTGGCCAATACGTTGCGGAACGACTCCTCCAGCACACTGATCATGGTGGTCTTGTCGATGTTTTTCAGTTCCTTAAATTCGGCGAAACGCTCCACCATGTTGGGAGCTTCTTCTTTTTTTGCCATAGGGGGTATTTTGAGAGTTGATTTTTATTACTGAGAGGGATATTGATTCTTACTTGAAATTGATGACGTAGCACACTTGCTTGGCCTGTTCCATCGGGACGACCACAGGCTCGGTCATCATTACCGGACGCTTCGCTCCCGGTTCTTTGACCTTACGGGTGACATCAACGGTAAAGTCACTGTCCGTGACGGCGGTGAGGACACCTTTGAACTTCTTGCCGTCGCGCGTGAGCACTTCCACTTCGTTGCCGATGTTCTTCTCGTACTGACCTTTCACCTTGAAAGGAGCGGTAAGGGAGGCCGAACCGACTTCGAGGCTGTAATCCTCATCCTCGCGGTCAAAGACCTCGTTGAGACGGCGGTTGAGATCGGCACAGAAATCAAGATCGACACCGGTCGGACTGTCAAGCTCCACGACGACTTCATTCGCAGCCGACACAGTTATGTCAACCACAAACGCATCCGTCGCAGCTATTGCCTCGTCCACCAGACGGCGGACTTCATTCTTATCTATCATATATTATATGAGCGTATTATATTAGCGTATCGGATCGGATAATTTCCGACTATATAAAAACAAGGGAGGAAGCTCGTGGCCTCCTCCGTGACTTTCTGAGTGCAAATTTAATAAAAATTATGCTTTCCCGCAAATCAAAGCCCCTAAAGCATAGGGAGTAGAGATTTTATTTATCATTTTTTAACATCAGCGATTCCCTGTCAAGGGCAAGCTGCCTGAAATTGCCATCTCCATAGCCGCCACGGCCATGTGTACCCCCGTCGTCAGACAGTGGGCCCTGACTGCTCCGTCGGCCTGTAGATCAACACGCAGGCATGACGGGGATCGAGCACCCGACGCGCAGTGTTGGCGATCATCGCCGTGGTCACGCGACGGTAGGCGGGGACTATCTCGTTGATATCCTCGCCGTGCATCTCGGCCATCGCAAGTGACTGCGCCCTCTGAAGGTAACTCAGCGATGAGAATGTGAAGTCACTGGCAAAACGGTTTATGGCCCTCTCGACCTCATAAGGTGTCACTCCTCCGGGACGCGCCTCGGTGAGCGTGTAGGAAAGGCGGTCAGGACGCGAAGCCTGATAACACAGCTGCGAGGCTTCAGCCATCAGACGTTCTACGGCCACACGCGCCGCCTCCTCGGAAGGATCGGCGAGATTACCTTTGAGCATGAGCATACCCGGCTCCTCGCTTCCGGTGATCACGGCATCGGCCGACGTGAATAGATCGCTTCCGAGGAGCAGACGGCGGTAGAAACGCGACGAGCGTCCCGAAGCAAGGATGTCTGTAATCAGGTCACACTCTATATAGCCCGGCTGGCCATAGCCCGGCATAGGATAGGCCACGACAACACAGGTCTGCGGGACATGTCCGCGGACCTCAGTCTCGCGCGGGCCATCGGGAAGCGGTTCGGGAGCATAGTTTCGCGGAGCGACATCACGGCGAGGGATGGAATCGAACCAGCGTTCGACACCCCGACGCACCTGATCGGGACTTACATTTCCGCTGATGGCGAGCACGGCATTGTTTGGAGCATAGTGACTGAAGAAGAAGTCACGGACATCCTGCTGAGTCACTTTCTCGATGTGCGACGGATCTTTACCGATTGTTGGGACACCGTAGGGGTGCTGGCGATAGACCATCTCGCGCAGACGATGGCTGAGATCGCCGTATGGGCGGTTGAGATGAGTCTGCTTGAACTCCTCGATCACGACGTTGCGCTGGACTTCAAGAGCCTTGTCGGAAAATGCGAGTCCGAGCATGCGGTCACTTTCGAGCCAGAGAAGTGTCTCGAAGTTGCGGGCCGGAGCGACATCATAGAAGTTCGTGAAGTCATTCGAGGTCCAAGCGTTGTTCATTCCGCCCGCCCGCTCGATCTCGGCATCAAAATCGGGGATATTGACAGAACCACCGAACATAAGATGCTCGAAAAGATGGGCGAGACCGGTCATTTCGGAATCCTCGTCACGCGCTCCGACATTGTAGAGCACGTTGACGGCCACCATCGCAGTGGTCGGATCGTAATTATGTATCACTCTCAGTCCGTTTGAGAGCGTAAATCTATTGTAGTCAATCATGATATACCTATAACGCTCAAAATAGGGTTCAAAGTTAGGGAAAATAAGTGAAATGAGGATCAAAAACTGAAAAAGTGTAGAATTTGAGGGATTTATGCGGTAATTTTTAACAAAATTATTGGAAGTTTAAATTTTTTGTCCGTATATTTGCAGCATGAGCAATTGGTCATAGCTTTCCAGTGGGATTCATGGCCTGTATTCTCTGAAATATTAACCCTTTAACACCCCTGATTAACCAATGAAAAATCTCGTTGACCAACTCGCTTCACATTTCGAAACATTTGCTAAAGACGCTCAGGCTCAAGTAGAAAACGGCAACAAGGCTGCCGGAGCACGCGCACGCAAAATCTCTCTTGAAATCGAAAAACTTCTCAAGCAGTTCCGCAAGGATTCGATCGCTGCCGGAAAATAATTGATCTTCATGATCCGTCAGTCAACACATCCATGAACAAATCATAACTGCTGACGTAAAACACCGAAGGAGCATAAATGCCGTTGATGCGGCGTTTATGCTCCTTTTTCATAGGCCGTCCTTACCTTATGCAGCGGCTGAGGAGGGTGTGGAAGGTGCGTTCGGTGAAGTGGAACGGGGCGACGGTGCGCGTCGAGGCGTGGATGTAGAGGGCGATCGCACGGGTCATGAGCATATCGTCGTGACAGCCACGTGAGGCTGCGTATGATCCGTCAGGAAGCGATTCGTACTGCAGAAGTTCGTCGCAAGCAGCCGTCGATCGCTCCACATAGCCCCGGTCACGCACATAGGCCACGAGATTGGCCACAATAGCGGCCTTTGTACGGACATTTGTGTGAAAACCGGCCGCTTCCCCACCCTGCCCCGACGGACGATGATAGAGGTTGGGGTAAATTGCCGAGAGCATGTCGAGGAGGTAGCGGCCATGTCCCTCCGATGAGCTCTCCCACGAATTACTCTCGATCACAAGCAGCGCATCATTGTAGAACCGCCCTATCGCAGCAGCCTTTCGTGCGAGAAGATCATGATCGATATGTCCGCGCCACTGCGCCACGACTTCCGGAGCATCCCCGGAGTCGCTGTGGCGGTCCATGACACAGATGACAGAGAAGTCGGCGTCGCGCGTGCGTCCGCCGATATCAACACAAGCTATGTAATCACCTCCGGGACGCGGCCTGCGCCACATTTCACACAATCCGTCGGCCGATGGCTGGAAACGGGCATCACCCGTCAGACCTGCATCGCCACAGGCCGACGCTATCACCTCGCCGCGCTCCGCGGCAATCATACAACCCGCCCGCAGAGCTTCCACATCAGTTGAAGCGAACACGCTGCGTGCCGTCGAAGCGAAAGCCTCGTCAGGAGTGGTGGGATATTCGGCCATCATGGACCGATGGTCGGGAAAACCGAGACGCTTGTCGTGATACCACTTTATCGCCTCCAGCGTACATCCGTGGAGTGACCAGAGACTGCGTTCGTAGTCATCCATACTGTCCCAAAGCGCATCGGGATCGGTAATCTCCGTGCGGTTCATCCCGATCTCATGCCAAGGGACAAAGAATGGCAACTTGTCACTCCCGCCCGGTCTTGATGCGCGGAGCCATTCGCGATGGAAGAAGTTGCCCACACCGTTGGCGGTACTTTCCATAGCGATGAACGACAGTGGTTTCGATGCTATGCCCGACGTGACCGACCGCAACAGGTCCGCCGGATTGTGGAGAGGAGAATCCTTCCAGAATGCCACTTCGCTCAGATGAGCCAGCGCACAGTCCTGACCGCGTGTCGATTCCTGATTCTCGCTCGAACAGACTGTCACTTTACATTCACGGCCGGGGATGAAACGTGTGTTGGTCATGCGCTCGAACGGCCGGAATTCAGGGCGCGTCTCCTCCTCCCAGTATTCCTCCGGATAGCGCGTCAGAAGCTTGGTGTACATTCCGCGGATCGTAGCCGCCGTGTCCTTGACATGTGCACAGATGAGCGAATTCCAGTTGCGGCAATGGATGATCTGAATCCACGCGAAGTAAATCTGGATCAGGGTCGATCCGCCCCATTGGCGCGCTTTCAGCATGATCAGGCGCAAGGGATGACCGGCACGCCGTTCGCGTTCGAGCAGGCTGACGAGCCGTCGCTGCGGACGGTTGAGACGGAACGGAATGTCGCGCGCGGTGATCTTGTCATTGATCACCACGCAGGTCACTGCCCAGAAGGGGAAATCATGCTTGAAGCGCAGACGGGCGAGATCGCGCTCATTGCCGACGGTGAGCAGACGCGGGTCGGCAAGCATGGACGAAGGGAGCATATACGTCCGGCCGCCGAAAGTGAACGGCCTGCGGTCCGGATCAGCCGGATCACCCGCTACGGGGTCGGGATCAGGAATCACTGCGGCGTTACGCCGGGCGTTCTCAATAAGAATTTCGTGTGGAATCATGGCAAGAGACTAAGATTTACAGCTTGTAGATGAAGGTTAAGGACATAATTGTGTCTATGGGGAGTCATGATGGTGAGCGGCGGAAGATGTCGGATGTCGCCCCGCACCTCGAAGCTCGTCAGGAGATCGGAGAGCAGCGGATCGCCGCAATTGTCGCCCCTTATCTCCATACGTCCTATGGCATCGATGGCAAAGAGCCTGACATCAAAGACCGATCGTGAAGCCATCCTGACAGATGCGGGAGCCGAAGCGCGGTAACACACCTCCACCCTCTCCTGTCCTTCCTCCATTCCGCTGAAATCGTGGAGCTGACCGGAGGAATCGAGCGCAAGCATTCTCCCGGATGCTGTGAGAAGCGAACGGACTGCGGGGACTGACCGGCTGTAGAGCATCTTGCCCTGTAGATCTGTCACTATCGCATCCGGAAAGAGAGGAATGACCGTGCGTCCCTCGATAATACTGAAATTCTCCGGACACGGGTTCTCCGATGAGTGGAAACAGATGATTTCACCCCGGACGGCATCCATAGCCAATCCCCATGCCCCGACAAATGACCGCCGGGTGGTGACCTTCTGTCCCGCTATCCTAACGAGATCACCCCCCGCAAGAGCCAAGATCGCGCCGTCGCCTGACTCGCAGACGGCATCCCGACAACCGACAGGACGGCTGTCGATAATGCGTGCCGTCAGGGAGCGGCGTCCCGAATTCAGCGTGAGCGCATGGATTCCGGAAGCTCCCAAGAGATAGAAGCGTGAGCTTCCCGCGTCCCATCCGCCTGTGGCCGACTGCGTGGCGCATAGACTCACCGGATTCTCCTCCGTCAGCGCAGTAGCTGCAAGCGGCATGAGCGGATCGGAGACAGCCGACGCAACTACAAGACCGGGGAACGGAACACTGCGGGGTGATTCAGCCGGAAGTATGAACGACGGACGGCTTCCGGCTGTCATCCTGACTGCCGCGCCACTTCCGGAAAGCCAGTAGGCAAACCGCCCCGACGGATCGGGACTAAGCGGAAGGTGGAGAGAATGCGTGTCGTAATACAGCTCCATGCTCACTGCGTCCGCGGCAGGATAAGTGATGAGAGGCGAGAGCTCACCGATCGGAAAACCGTTGACAGTCCCGCCGCGCACGCAGCT
>JAAVDF010000040.1 GCA_014801945.1 Bacteroides sp. | reverse complement strand
TTATTTGGGCTGATAGAGGTAGCGTTTGATGGAACGTTTGGGCGTTTTTTCAAACTCTTCGGTCATCAGTTCGAAGCGTTGGATCTGTGAATAGGCGGGAAGATCCGAGTTGAGGGTCTTGATATTCTCAGCCATAATGTCGGTGATACCCTGATTGCTCAGTTTCTGTGAACTGATGCTTTCGTAGTCGGGATAGATCAGGGCTACGAGACGTCCGCCGCCGCCATCGATCACAAGTGATTCGGACACGTAGGGAAGGTTATTGAGCTTGTCCTCGATTTCCTCCGGATAGATATTCTGGCCTGAAGGACCGAGAATCATGTTCTTGTCACGGCCACGTATGTAAAGAAAGCCGTTGTTGTCAAACGTACAGATATCACCTGTGCAGAGCCATCCGTCCTCACTCATGCAGCTTTCGGTCGCTTCCGGATTCTTGTAATAGCCAAGCATGACATTCTCGCCTTTGACATAGAGTATGCCGGGTTTGGATGTCGGATTTTCGGAATCAATACGTGCTTCCAGACGATCGACAATGCGTCCGCATGAGGCCATACGGTTTTCCTTGGCATTGGCATAGGAGATAAGGGGTGCGCATTCAGTCATGCCGTAACCGACAGTGTAGGGGAAACCGATGCGACGTAAGAATTTTTCGACATCGCGGTTGAGACCGGCACCGCCGATGACGATTTCCTCTACGTTACCGCCGAATGTCTCGGTGAGGCGGTCGTTGATTTTGCTCAACAGACGCTCGTCCACGTATGGAACCATCAGCATGAGTTTCATCAAGGGTTTTTCGAGCATCGGGAATACTCGGGTACGGATGATCTTCTCGATGATCAGAGGAACGGTGACTATGTAGCGCGGTTTGACTTTCGCAAAAGCATCCATGATGATGCGGGGCGACGGGGTCTTGGTCAGTATGTTGATATGGTTACCACTGATGAAGGGGCGGAGCATATCTATGGTCAGACCATACATGTGGGCAAGCGGAAGCATGCATACTACTCCGTCGCCGGGATTTGTCGGGAGAAAATCGAGACAGAACTGAACATTGGACCAAAGACTGCGGAAGGGCAGCATGACACCTTTCGAGAAGCCGGTCGATCCGGAAGTGTAGCTGATCAGACAGAGCTCTTCCTTGCTGTCCTCATGATAGATGACATCCTCCGGGCTGAAACGGTCGGGATAACGCTTGCCGAAGATTTCGTTAAGATGAGCGCGCGTGTGAGTAAGCGTCTTGTCATTGCTATGGATGAGTGAGAAATCCTTGATCGAAAGTGCGCCGAGAAGTTGCGGCATAGCTTCCGGATTAAGATCGTCCCAAATATTCTCATCAATTATCGCAAGCTTAGCGTCACTGTGGTTTATAAGATGCTGCACATTATCGGCCTTGAAATCTGCAAGGATCGGGACAATTACAGCTCCGTAAGTCAGTGTTGCGATAAAAGTCACACACCACATCGAACTGTTTTTGGCGCAGAGAGCCACTTTGTCGCCGGGTTTTACGCCACAATGCTCATACAGAAGATGGAGTTTGGCTATCTTACGTGCCACATCTTTGTATGTCATTGTCATCCCACCCATATCGGTCAGTGACGGAAGCTCCCAGAATTCGCGTATAGCGTCCTGAAAGTATAAGTTAAGGCTGTCGCGTTGAATCATGATTGAATAAATAGTCGAAAGGATTCGTTATTATTACATATCCCTTATGAAGTGAGCATATTACGGTCGGTAAGAAAAATACACGCACCTAAAAATTCTCATTTAGAATAGTAATGTGCAAAAATAAGAAAAATAGAGTAATTGGCGTTGCTGAATTTAATTAATAAATCTTAACGTTTGCTCCAGTAAAGGTATATTCGGGTCAAGGATTTTTACATCCGGGTCTTTCGACAGCCATAGGAGTTGTTTTTTCGCATAGACACGTGTATTTTTTGCGATACGCGCTATGGCTGTCTCACGATCCATAATCCCGTCCATCATGGCAAACATTTCCTTATATCCGACAGTGTTGAGCGAGTTGAGATGACGGAAGGGATAGACACGCCGGGCTTCTTCTTCAAGGCCATCGGTGATCATCATATCGACCCGTCGGTTAATACGGTCAAACAGCGTCTGCCTGTCATGTCCGATGGCCATCTTTATTATTCGGAACGGACGTTGCTTTGCCTCACCGGTGCGGAGGGTGGAGTAAGGTCGGCCTGACTCCATGCAGATCTCGATGGCATGGACAAGGCGGCGGTGATTGGAGAGGTCGGCCGTGGAGAGATAGTCGGGATCAAGCTCCCGGAGTTTGTCGTGGAGTGCGGGCAGACCACCTTTATTATATAAGGAGAGGGCATAGTCACGGACTTCGGCGGAGATGGTAGGGAGCGAGTCGATTCCGCGTGTGATGGCGTCGATATACATCATTGAGCCTCCACACATCACCGCATAGTCATTTCCGGCCCAGATATCATCAAGAATCCTCAGGGCGTCCTCTTCATAACATGCTGCCGAATAGTAAGCATCAAGGTCCAACACGCCGATGAGGTGGTGGCGCACACGCGCAAGCTGCTCAGGAGTCGGCGCAGCCGTTCCGATCGGGAGTCCACGGAAAAGCTGGCGCGAGTCAGCCGACACTATTTCAGTATCGAATGCCTCGGCCAGCTCTATGGCAAGTGACGTTTTCCCGCTTGCGGTCGGCCCGGTGATAATAACAAGTGTTTTCAAGGGGTCCGTTTGAGGATAATTGATTATATGAGGAGAATACGCCTGATTTTATTTTTCAGCGACAAGACGTGCGATCTCGACAATGACCTGTGTGGCTTTTTCCATCGAGGGCACGGGAACAAATTCATAACGGCCGTGGAAGTTAAGGCCACCGGCAAAGATGTTGGGACAGGGGAGACCCTTGAATGACAGCTGTGCACCGTCTGTGCCTCCACGGATAGGCTGCACCTTAGGAGTGACATCTACATTCTTCATGGCCTGAACGGCTATGTCGATTATGTGCATTACCGGTTCGATCTTCTCACGCATGTTGTAATACTGATCCTTGATTTCGATAGATGCGCAGTCGGGGAATTCGTTGTTGATCTTGCGTGTGAGATGTTCAAGCTCCTTCTTGCGGCGTTCGAAACGGTCGCGGTCATGATCGCGGATGATATAGGTAAGCACGGTCTCCTCGACAGTACCCTCAAATGAAATAAGGTGATAGAATCCCTCGTAACCTTCGGTGTGTTCAGGTGTCTCCCAGCGCGGAAGCATGATGACAAACTGGTTGGCGATACGCATGGAGTTGATCATCTTGTGCTTGGCATAACCGGGATGCACGTTGCGACCCTTGAAGGTGACTTTGGCTACGGCTGCATTGAAGTTTTCATACTCAAGTTCACCGATCTCGCCGCCGTCCATAGTGTAGCCCCAGTCGGCACCGAAGAGATCGACATCGAACTTGTGTGCTCCCTTACCAATTTCTTCGTCAGGATTGAAGGCTATGCGGATGTCGCCATGCTTGATCTCCGGATGCTTGATGAGGTAATCGACAGCTGTGATAATCTCGGCGATACCGGCCTTGTCGTCAGCACCGAGGAGGGTGTTGCCGTCAGTGACGATGAGATCCTGACCTACATAATCGAGGAGTTCAGGGAACTGTCCGGGTGAGAGTACTATACCGTTGGTTGAATTAAGGACAATGTCCTTACCGTCATATTTCTCGACGATGCGCGGAGAGACGTGGCGACCGCTCATGTCAGGTGATGTGTCGAGATGTGCGATGAAGCCGACTGTCGGGACATCCTTTCCTGCATTGCCTTTGAGGGTGGCCATGAGATAGCCGTTGTCATCGAGCGTGATGTCGGTCAGACCCATCGCGCGCAGTTCCTTTTCAAGGTGCTGTGCGAAAATCATCTGTCCGGGAGTGGAGGGAGTAAGGTTGGTGAGTTCGTCACTTTGAGTGTCGAACTTCACATATTCTAAGAAGCGATCTACTACGGTCATTTCGTCAAATTGTATGTCTGTCGTTGATATTAAATTTCGGTGCTGCAAATTTAGTGACTTTTTTCCGTTCAACCAACTGGGGAAACGTGTAAAAATCATGCATGGGGATCAGTTCATTGAGAGGAAATACGGCAACGGATGAATTAAAGCCAACGCAGTCAAAAACAGATGTTGTTTCGGAGCAACGTTGGCTTTAAGATTTTTATGGAATTAGAGGGTGTCTAACATTTGTTACGAAACGCCCTCTTGTGCGTATCAGATTTATTTCTGAGAATTGAGCTTGATGGAACCGCCGATTGATTTGTCAACACGCGATTCCTTTACGGAGAGGGTAGATCCCTTGATATCGCCTCCGCTTGATGCCGAGAATGATCCCTTAGCGGATGTTCCGCCTATGCGGATCGAGCCTCCGGAGGATGCTTCGCAGTCGGTGTCCTTTGCTGATACTTTCGGGGCTGAAATTGATGCGCCTGACGATACATCCATGCTGATTTTGTCGGCAATTACGGATTTCACTTCGATAGATGCTCCTGATGAAGCCTCTGCTTCGAGTTTGCGGCAACTGATTCCGGCAAGAGATATAGAAGCACCTGACGACGCTTCAAGTTCGATCTTTTTTCCGCCCGCTGAAACTGTGGTATTACATTTCACGGATGATCCGGAAGAAGCCTCGATCTCATTGACCATAGGTGCTGTCACAGTGACAACCACTCCCTTAATGAGGTTGCCTTTACGGCTTCCGAGTGGATTGGGTTTTGGGGATATTTTAAGAGTATTACCGCTTATGCGGACGTCAATTTTACTGATCTGGTCGGCCTCGCCGGTGATCTTGACGGTTGGCTGATTTCCGGAGGCAGGCTGATAGATCACCTTTACTCCTGCACTCGTGTCAAGAGACGAGAATGATTGCTTGATGTTTATTACACGCGTTTCTGCACCGGATGTGAATGCGGCAAGCCCGATGATGAGCATGAACAATGTAAAGAGTGATTTTTTCATTTGTCTTACGTGGCTTTTAATTAAAACATAAGTGAGGGATGAGTCCGGAGTGAGGATCCAAAAAACGGAGTTTTATATATAAGACGTGAAAAAATGTGAATAGTTACATCAAAAATTAAAAAAATGATGTCCAATGATTTTTGGAAAAGATAAATAGCCAGAATTGAACCAATTACAGATTAGATGTTTCAGCAGTTGGTTTTGCCGGAGTCTTTTTCGAGAAAAGACGGTCAATTATGGCGGCAAGCGCACCGTCGCCGGTTACGTTGCAGGCTGTACCGAAGCTGTCCATAGCAATGTAAAGCGCGATCATGAGAGCGACCATCTGCTCGTCGAAACCAAGGATTGACTGGAGGAGACCGATGGAGGCCATGATAGCTCCACCCGGAATACCCGGCGCGGCTATGATGGTAATGCCGAGCATACCGATGAAGTGACAGAAGAGTCCGAGGTCATGAGGCTGATTGTGCATGATCATGAGAGCGAGCGCACAAGCTACGATTTTGAGTGTGCTGCCGCTCATGTGGATCGTGGCACAGAGTGGGACGACGAATCCTGCGATATCCTCGCTGACACCCATTTTGATGGCTTGCCGGAGTGTTACCGGGATGGTAGCTGCAGACGATTGTGTACCGAGGGCCGTAAAGTAGGCAGGCATCATGGTGCGCAGCATCCAGAACGGATTTTTCTTTGCAAACAGTGCTGCCACGCAATATTGGATCACGAGAATAAGC
The DNA here is from genome assembly GCA_014801945.1 of Bacteroides sp. Classification (GTDB taxonomy): domain Bacteria; phylum Bacteroidota; class Bacteroidia; order Bacteroidales; family Muribaculaceae; genus Duncaniella. The sequence continues at coordinate 52,033 of JAAVDF010000040.1, read as the reverse complement.
ACATGGAGTATGAAGATGACAACTATTATCTTCATGAAACATTTAAGGATCATGCCTACCTGACCTTCAAGCGTCATGTTGAGGAATATGCCGAAAATGTAGATTGGGAGCAGTGGGAGAATGGCTGCATCAATAGTTTTCGACACAATATCACGGAATTCTCCGAAGCCTCTGCGCAGAGCGTTGCCACTGAGAAAAGCCATTCCGAGTCCGAGCATGAAAGCGAGTACAAGGGCAGTCATGACCGTCATCAGCGGTGGCATTTCAATGGTGAAGAATGGTTGGATGGAAGGGGTGCTTTCCGTCAGTGCAATCCCTTCTTCACCTCCGATCAGGGAGGGGAAGGTCAGGATTCCGGTGAAGTAGGAGAGAAGTCCGGCAAAGAATGTGGCAAAGTAGGCAATCGCAGCGGTTACTACGAGCAGTTTTCCCGCACGGCCACCGATATCGGCAATAGCCGGAGCAACGAAGCCGACAATGATCATCGGGATCATGAATCCGAGGAACTGGGAGAATATGGCATTGAATGTGGCCATGATTTCAGCAAACCAGAGCGGTGAGACATAGCCGATGGCTATACCGAGAACTATGGCGATGAGTATGCGCGGGAGCAGACCGAGTTTTTTCATTGGGGGGGTGGTAAGTAGTGAATGCAGAAAACGAAGATCAGAAGAATGTTTTAATGTAGTTTCCACAGAGCGGATGATGCATCGGAGGGCATACGCCAGTCGCCGCGTGGCGAGAGGCATACAGATCCGACTTTAGGTCCGTCGGGCAAGCATGAGCGTTTGAACTGCTGGTTGAAGAAACGGCGGAAGAATGTGGAGAGCCAGTGGCGGATCACGTCGTCGGAATACTGTTCGGGAGTGAATGCATGGCGGGCGAGGAGGAAGATGCGGTCCGGTGTGAACCCGAAACGCAAGGTGTAATAAAGGAAGAAGTCATGCAATTCGTATGGCCCAACGAGATCCTCGGTCTTTTGCTTTATGTTTCCTTCACTGTCGGCAGGGATAAGCTCCGGACTGATGGGCGTATCGATAATGTCAAGGAGACAGCGGCGGACAATGGAATCCGGCGCAGCCTCATCGGCAAAGTAGCCGACAAGATATTTTACAAGTGTTTTGGGTACTCCGGCGTTGACACCGTACATTGACATGTGGTCGCCGTTGTAGGTAGCCCAGCCGAGTGCGAGTTCCGAGAGGTCACCTGTGCCGAGAACGATGCCGCCGGTCTGGTTTGCTATGTCCATCAGCAGCAGTGTGCGCTGACGTGCCTGCGAATTCTCGTATGTCACGTCATGAATTTCAGGATCATGACCGATATCTTTGAAGTGTTGTGTCACGGCCGGAGCAATTGAGATTTCGCGTATGCTCACTCCGAGTCCTTCCATCAGTTCGACGGCATTGTTGTAGGTGCGTGATGTAGTGCCGAATCCGGGCATTGTCACACCGATAATACCCTTGCGGTCAAGATGCAGACGGTCAAAAGTACGCACGGAGATCAAAAGGGCGAGAGTGGAGTCAAGACCGCCGGAAATACCGACTGTGAGCGATGAGCAGTGGATCGCGTCGAGTCTCTTTGCAAGAGCTGCCACCTGAATGTTGATGATCTCTTCGCAACGTTCATGGCGTGCTGTCTGTGATTCCGGTACGAAGGGGTGTGGGTCGATATAGCGGAGGAGTTTTCGGTCAGATGCTGATTTATTCCTGCTATCTGTCGGTGTGTTTTCTTTCGGCGATTCAGATGTTATGCCCTCGCATTCGGCCTGAGCACAGTCAGCGAAGGTGGTCATGTGGAGACGGTCCCGTTCGAGTGCCTCGACGTCGATGTCCGCAATAGCAGTATTGTCGGCGGGATTCCAGCGTTGGTTTGCCTGCAATACGGTTCCGTTCTCGGCGATGATGGCCTTGCCGTCAAACGTGAGGTCAGTGGATGATTCTCCCCATCCGGCACCAGCATAGGCATAGGCACATAGACAACGCGCGGACTGCTGGCTGATGAGCGAACGGAGGTAGGCATATTTACCGATTAGATCATCTGAAGCTGAGAGGTTCAGTATCAGGGTTGCCCCCTTCATGGCGAGACGTGATGAGGGCGGGACTGGTACCCAGAGGTCTTCGCAGATCTCGATTCCTATCTTGGTCCCGTGTGAGTTGAAGATCCGGCCTGATGACATGGTAAAAATTTCGCCACAGATTTCTACCTCGACATCTTGGCCGAGGGGTAGCGGACGCCACCAACGCCGCTCGTAGAACTCGTTGTAGTTGGGAATATATGTTTTTGTTACGAGATCTACGTGTCCGTTGCGGATAAATGCGGCGCAGTTGTAGAGCGCACCTTCATGTCTGACCGGCAGTCCGACGGCAAAATGTATATTCAGGTCCTTGGACATGTCGCGGAGTTCGATAAGCGCGTGGGAGGCGGCATCAAGCAGAGTAGAACTATGGAAAAGATCCGCACATGTGTAAGCCGTAAGACACATTTCGGGAAAGACGGCAACTTCCACGCTGGAATCTTCAAGTTCGAGAAGTTTTGCTTTAATCTGTGACAGATTGAAATCGACATCGGCCACACGCACTGTCGGAGCAGTTGCGGCTACGCGGAGAAATCCTGAAAACATCTATTTATAAGGGTTTAGAGATTGTTTGATAACAAATGTGAAGCCGGAGCGGACGTGTTGGCTAAACTATTCATAAATCTTAGAGAGTCATGTGGCGACATGATCTCTGAAGATTAGGGCAAGTTGAGCCGAAGAGACATCCATGCGACATCTTAATTGAAAAATAGCTGGAGATCGGAGCACGAAATTATGAATAATTTCTTGATTTTTGTCAATATGGGTTGATAAATTTGGAATAATACCTTAACTTTGTGGTCAAGCAAACCTCAATTATGCACACGGAATTTATCACCCTTAGCTGGAGCGGTCTGTGGTGGAGTCTCGGAGTTGGCTACGCCATACTGATTCTGTGTGTCATCGGGATTGTCATAAGTGAGAACCGTAATCCGCTTAAAGCTTTGGGCTGGGTGACGGCTCTGCTGCTTTTTCCGGTTGGAGGTATAATCCTCTATTTTGTTTTCGGTAGAAGCATCAGGAATGTCCGCATGATCTCACGCCGCAACCGCCGCAAGCTTCTCAAACACGAGGGGACCCAGCCTCTTCCGAAGCTTGACCGTGAGCTATCCCCTGAAAACCGACAGCGCATAAGGCTTGCCTACAGCATAGGGGGGGCCAACCTCTATACCGGAAATGATATGAGGATTTTTACGGACGGCCGAAGCTTTTTCGATGAATTGTTCGAGGATCTCAAGAAGGCGCGTGAATATATCAATCTGCAGTTTTACATCATAGCTTCTGACCCTCTTGGCCGTCAGTTGAGGGATATTCTCATCGAGCGGGCACGTGCCGGAGTCAAGGTCAGGGTAATCTATGACTATATCGGTTCTTTTGATGCACGCCGACGGGATTTCTTCCAGCGAATGAAGGAGAACGGTGTGGAGGTACATTCGTTTTTCCGCCTGTCGTTCCCATCGCATGTCAACCGCCTGAACTGGCGCAATCACCGAAAGGTTGTGGTGATCGACGGCAGGATCGGATATATCGGCGGCATGAATGTGGCAGAACGGTATATGGGAAGCTTTGACGGAGGAAAATGGCGCGATACGGCTGCAAGAATTACCGGTCCGTGTGTAGGTGCGCTGCAATATCATTTCGCTGTGGATTGGAAGTTCATGGGGCATGATCTGCTCTGTGACCCTGTTGCCGGATGGAGCAAAGATGACGGCGCAGAGGTAAGCGATGCCACGCTGCAGGTACTTGCCTCCGGCCCTAACGACCGCTGGGGAAACATGACGCTGCTTTTTTACAAGGCTATTTCGACGGCACGGCGAAGGGTGTGGTTGCAGACACCTTATTTCCTGCCGAGTGACGGGCTGATGAAGGCTCTTGAGAGTGCGGCTCTTGCGGGAGTGGATGTGCGGGTCATGATGCCGCGCCGTTCCGATTCACGCATACTGACGTATGCGTCGCACAGCTACGTGGAGGAATGTCTTTTGGCAGGAGTGAAGGTCTATCTTTATGAGGCGGGTATGCTTCATGCAAAGGTGCTTATCGTAGATAATGATTTCTCCACCCTCGGCTCGACTAATTTTGACTTCCGCAGTCTTGAGCATAATTTCGAGGAAAATCTTGTCATGTACTCGAATGAAGCGAACCGGATACTCGCTCAGGGCTTCGAGGAAGATTCAAAGGATTGCAGCAAACTAAAGATAGCGGAGTGGAATCGCCGAGACCGCCGTCGGAAAGTGCAGGAATCAATCTACCGACTGCTGAGTCCGATCCTTTAAAATACACACGCACGATTCTTCAAATACATATCGAACTTGCAATAAAAAACGAAGGGTGGCCTCACGGTCATCCTTCGCTGCTTACACATAGTACTTAACGTCAGTGGATTTATAAATGTCTAATAATGCAAATGTCTCTTAGTGTATATTTGAGAGTTCTATTTCTTTCACGGTGCGAATTGTTTTAATTGATGTTTTTGAGCATTGCGCCCCGTGATTATGATGCAAAGTTAGGGTTAAAATTTCAAAAAACCTAATGAATTCAGTCTGCTTTAAAACACATTTCTATGGCATGTGTGGTGTGAGTTGGCATGAGAATGAAAAATTGTCAAGCATCGAATAAAAGGGGAAGGCATATTGTTAGCTAAGAATGGTTAAAAATAAAAAAATGCAATTTGGTTAAAAATAGTTAATGAAAATTATGTTGATTTTGAGGTTGTACTGATGGGGATATGAACATTTCGATTTGAAATCTACGGGTTAGTAGGGATGTGGGGATCGACATCCTTGGCTTGTTTTATTGACTTATTTTATCGGTACTTTTGCAAAATAGGGGTTGGACAATTGTTAAAGATTGAGGAAAAATCACTACCTTTGGGGTCGCGTTTTCTAAAACGTGAACCGGGCTGTAAATGAATGCTTAGCTGTGAATAGCGGTCGATTTTCAGCCCTGCCCGTTTCCACTCAGGAAAAGGAAGCATGAAAAAACAGTTGCAACCATTCAGAAATGAAAGACGATAGCACTAAATTAGTATCAGTAGGTCAGATAGACATAGGCGTTCCGGCTGAACGTCCAGTACCCGATTTTGCGGATCTTCCCATAATCGCCATGCGCGATCTCGTACTCTTTCCCGGAGTCACATTCCCTATAACTCTTGCGCGCGAAAGTTCGGTCCACACCGCAGCTGCGGCAGCAGAGCGTCATATCCCGGTCGGCATTTTCTGTCAGCGCGATTCATCCACCGAGCATCCCGGCCTTGCCGATCTTTATGATCTCGGCGTTGTGGCCGACGTGCTGAAGACATTCGATCTGCCCGACGGCACACATACGGCCATACTGGCGGCCCGTGAGAAGATCAAGATCACCGGACCTTCTGCGGGACAAGTGATTCCCGGTGCGCTCTCCGCACAGGTTAAGCCGATTCATGACAGCACATCGCGTCCGAGCGACAAGGAGTTTATTGCCCTCGTGGATGACATACGCCAGACCACACTCAATATTCTTCATGCCGGGAACGACAAGATGAGTGATCTCGCTTTCAACATCGAGAATATCCCCGGCCCGCAGTTGCTGATCAACATTATCTGTACGCATTCGCCTTTCCCGCCGGATGTGAAGATAGAACTGTTGCGTAAAAACCGCATGAAAGAGCGTGCGCAGTTGCTTCTCAGTCATCTCGCACACAGCGAGGAAATGGCCGAGATCCGTGCGGAGGTTCACCGAAAGGCTCGTAAGAATATAGATGAGCAGCAGCGCAACGCGTTCCTGCAGCACCAGTTTGAAGTCCTTCGTGAAGAACTTTACGGAGATGATGATGACTGCAAGGCTCTTGAGGATAAGGCAAAGAAGCTTGCCCTGCCTGAAGCCGTCAAACGTACGTTCGACAAGGAGTTGGAGAAGCTCCGTCGCCTGAATCCGCAGAGTCCGGATTATTCCGTACAATATACCTATCTCCAGTTGCTCACCGATCTGCCTTGGGGAAAATATTCGGAACTTGACGCTGACTTCCAGTCGGCCGAACGTGTACTTGATGAGGATCACTATGGCCTTGAAAAAGTCAAGGAGCGCATTCTCGAACAATTGGCCGTGATGATGAACACTCCCGAAGGCCGTTCGCCCATCATCTGTCTCGTCGGGGCTCCCGGTGTCGGTAAGACATCTTTAGGGCAGTCCATAGCGAAGGCACTCGGCAGAAAATATCAGCGCGTTTCGCTCGGAGGTCTGCACGACGAGGCCGAAATCCGTGGCCACCGCCGCACGTACATAGGTGCGATGCCCGGCCGTATAATCGATGCGATAAAGCGTGCAGGTACATCCAACCCTGTTCTTCTGCTTGACGAGATTGATAAGACAGGCAGTGATTTCAAAGGCGATCCGTCATCAGCCCTGCTTGAGGTGCTCGATCCGGAGCAGAACAGCCATTTCCATGACAATTATGTGGATGTGGATTATGACCTTTCGCACGTGCTTTTCATCGCTACTGCCAATACGCTTTCAACTATCCCCCGGCCTCTGCTGGACCGAATGGAGATCATAGATATATCAGGGTATCTTCCTGAAGAAAAGATCGAGATTGCGAGAAAGCATCTTGTCCCGCGTCTTGCCGTCGAGAACGGTTTCGGTAAGGACGAGATCACTTTCTCGACCGAGGCTCTGACGAGGATTATAGAAAGCTATACGAGCGAAAGCGGTGTGCGCCTTCTCGAAAAGGAACTTGCCAAAGTGGTGCGTAAGATTGTGCTCGGTAAGATGCGTGGTGAGGCTTACAAGACCCATGTCGATGTGGATGATCTCCGTGGCTATCTTGGAGTCGAAAGCTACACGCCTGAAAGATACGAAGTCTCGGATACACCCGGAGTGGCAACCGGTCTTGCATGGACAGCAGTAGGAGGTGAAATCCTTTTCATTGAATCGTCGTTCACTCAAGGTAAGGGTGAAAAACTCACCATTACCGGTAATCTGGGCGATGTGATGAAGGAATCTGCTGTCATAGCCACGCAGGTGGTGAAGGCTCGTGCGGCACGCTATGGTGTCGATCCAGAGAGTTTCGAGAACCGTCAGCTTCACATCCATGTCCCTGAAGGGGCTATTCCTAAAGATGGCCCGTCGGCAGGCATTACGATGTGTACCTCGATCCTCTCGGCACTTACAGGCCGTCCCGTCAAATCTCGCCTCGCAATGACCGGCGAGATTACGCTGCGTGGGAAGGTGCTTCCGGTAGGCGGTATAAAGGAAAAAATTCTTGCTGCCAAACGTGCCGGTATTACAGACATAGTGTTGTGTGCCGATAATCGCAAGAACATCGAGGATATAAAGCCGGTTTATATCTCAGGGCTCACCTTCCATTACGTCCGCACGATAGACGAGGTCTTTGCAATTGCTATCGGTGATTGATCGTCTGGTGTCCGGAACAGTCACTCGGTTTAATAGGTCTGAACAACCCCCATTATATATAATATAGGTATGAAAAGAATCCTCCTCCACATTGGACTGATGATAGTTGTGGCCGTAGCTATAGCATGGCTCGCCATGCTTTGGCTAAAGGTCTGGACACGCCACGATGAGACCATCACCGTGCCATCGGTCAAGTTGATGACCTACGATAGCGCGGCCCGTATGCTTGCCTCCGAGGGGCTTGTCGCTGTGCTTGCAGACTCGGTCTATGATAAGTCAACCAAGCCCGGTACGATCATCGATCAGAATCCGAAGTTAGGAACTGTCGTAAAGGAAGGACGCGAGATCTATCTCACCATCAATGCATTCTCCCCCAAGATGGCAACGATCCCTACGCTTACGGATATCTCGATCAGACAGGCAAAATCGATCCTCGAAGGTCTGGAGATAAAGAACATTGTTGAAAAGCGTGTCCCAAGTGAATTCAAGGATCTTGTGCTTGGGGTCTATTACAAAGGTCATCGCCTTACTCCCGGCGCACGTGTCCCGGTCAACGCTACCATCGAGCTTGAAGTCGGGGAGGGGATAAATGAGATCGTTGTCGATACTGATTCTGTCGGATCAGAAGAATCCGTCCCCGCTTCCGACCAGTTGAATCTTTTTGAATAAATAGACCGGATTTTTAATGAAAGATACTGAAAAGGATAAAGCTACGGAAACCCCCGTCATTCTTCCGGCCACAGATGCCGATGAGATGGACGAACTTGACAGTGTGGATGACGGCGGTAACGGTGAGCTCTATGAGCATTTCCGTTTCACTGTCGATAAGGGACAGCAGCTCCTGAGGGTCGATAAGTATCTCGTCACCCGTCTTGAGAAATCATCGCGTAACCGTATCCAGCAGGCAGCTGATGCAGGTTGCATATTGGTCAACGGTCGGGCTGTAAAGTCAAATTATCGTGTTAAGCCGCTTGATGTCATACAAGTGGTCATGGATCGTCCGCGTTATGAACTGGAGATCATCCCTGAGGATATACCTCTTGACATAGTTTATGAGGACGATTCCCTGCTTGTGGTCAATAAGCCGGCCGGACTTGTGGTGCATCCCGGTCACGGTAATTATTCCGGTACTCTTGTCAATGCGCTTGCATGGCATTTCCGTGACAATCCTGATTATGACGTGAGTGATCCCCGTCTCGGTCTGGTACATCGTATCGATAAGGATACGTCAGGGCTGCTTGTTGTCGCAAAGACTCCGGATGCAAAGACTCACCTTGGAAAACAGTTCTTCAACAAGACGACCAAACGAGAGTATAATGCCCTCGTGTGGGGAGTCCCTTCGCCCTCGTCAGGCAGGATTGAGGGCAACATTGGGCGCAATCCGAAGGACCGGTTGCAGATGGCTGTGTTACCACCGGACGATCCTGCAGGAAAACATGCTGTCACGCACTATGAAGTTCTGGAGGATTTCACTCATGTGGCACTCGTGAAGTGTGTGCTTGAGACAGGCCGTACACATCAGATCCGCGTCCACATGCGTCATATCGGTCATCCGCTCTTCTCGGATGCCCGCTACGGTGGTGATGTGATCCTTCGTGGAGAGCGTAACGGATCTTATCAGAAATTTGTCGGTAACTGTTTTGAGATATGTCCCCGACAGGCACTTCATGCACGCACACTCGGATTCGTACATCCCGACACGGGTGAGGAGATGTTTTTCTCCGCCCCGATTCCTCCCGACATGACAGCTTTGATTGAGAAATGGAGGCTGTATGCAAGAAAATAGATCTGACAGCCATTATCTGTCGATATATTATGACCAAATAGAAAATACGATGTTAAAATTTGGTTAAATCACTTGACATCGCATTATTCAGGTTGTAAATTTGCACTTTATTCTTTAACATGGCAAAGAAGCGTCATCACTTGATCCCATTGTTCACGACCCGTGTCACCGCGACTCTCTCGGTTGCGTTGGTGCTTTTTATCCTTGGGATTGCCGCGTTGATGGGTATCGCAGCCCGGAAAGTCACTGAGGGGATAAGGGAGAATATGGGTTTTGTGGTGCTTTTCAATGAGGATGTCACAGCATCCGATATTTCTGCGGTAAAAAACGGCCTTGAAAGATCGGGAGGTGTGCGTAAGGTGATTTATTCCTCACCTGAAACAGTGCTTGACCGCTGGCAGAAGATGGTCGGTGACGAGGAGGATATCGTGCGGTTGGCAGGTGTCAACCCTTTTGTCGGAGAGCTTGAAGTAAAGGTAAAGCCTGACTATGCATCGTCCGACAGCATAGCTTTGCTCACCGGTCCAGTCATGCTCATGCCTCAGGTTAGCGAGGTCAAGGTTCACGCAGCTATGGTTGATCGGGTCAACTCTACTCTGCGCAGCATATCGCTTGCTCTTATCTTTGTGGCTGTTGCTTTGCTGACGGTGTCGTTCATTCTGATATTCAACACTGTCCGCCTTACTGTGTATGCCCGGAGATTTACGATCTATACGATGAAACTCGTCGGTGCGACTCCGGCATTCATCCGCCGGCCATTCCTGATTGATAATCTTGTTAACGGACTCGTGGCAGGATTGATCGCATCCGTTGCTCTTTTGGCCACCGTGGCCTATGGCCGTTCGTATGAGCAGGAGATGAGAGCCATGCTGGATTGGGATATAATGTGTGCGGTGGTGATTGGCGTTATGGTGACCGGTGTGCTCATCTGCCTTGTTGCCGCACTGTTTGCCGCGAACCGTTATCTGCGGCTTCCTTATGATGAAATGTTTAAATAACTAAATTAGAAATAATGGCTAATAAACCAGTATCAAAGCGCGAGAGCGATGAGTCTCGTCTCCAGTTGGAAAGCGAGAGCCGTCTTCCGTTGCTGAAAACAAATTTTATCCTGATGGCTATTGCCGGAGTGCTCATAGTGCTTGGGTTCTGTCTTATGGCAGGAGGAGCTACTGAATGGGATGCGTTTAATCCTGACATATTTTCCACTCGTCGTATAGTTGTCGGACCTACCATCGCGTTCCTTGGATTTGTGTTTATGGGATTTGCAATAATGTATAGCCCTAAAAATAAGAAGGACTGACACTCACATCAAATATCAGCATGTTTCCTTGACGTTAATTCCATTGACTTTATGTCGTGGAGTTGCCGGGTCACGGCCAATAAGTTTTTAAATAATAAAAAATATCATTTACTCCGTTTCAGAAATGGATTGCATAGACGCTCTTATTTTAGGCATAGTTCAGGGACTTGCCGAATATCTTCCCATCAGTAGCAGTGGACATCTTGAAATCTGCCGCGAAATTCTCGGTCTTAAACTTGAAGGTGCGGATGCACTTGAGTTTGACATAGTGCTCCATGTTGCAACTGTGCTCAGTACGATTGTGGTGCTTTGGCGTGAATTTGTTCCCTTGTGTAAATCATTCTTCACAATAGCGCGCGACGATAAGTTTTTCTACGTCTGCAAGATCCTTTTATCATGTATTCCCGTGGCTATCGTCGGCCTTTGCTTTAAGGATTTCGTAGAGCAGTTCTTTGGCGACGGTCTGCGTGTGGTCGGAATCTGTCTTCTCGTCACTGCTATACTCCTTACGTTCGCCTTCTTGTTCCGTAATCCGCAACGTGAGCGTGTGGAGGGTATCAAGGGTCACGATATCACTTGGCTTGACGCTTTCGTCATCGGTTGTGCGCAGGCTGTTGCAGTGCTCCCCGGTCTTAGCCGTTCCGGTACTACTATCGCCACCGGACTCCTTCTCGGCGACAAGCGCGACAAGATTGCACAGTTCTCCTTCTTCATGGTCATCATTCCTATTCTCGGAGAAGCACTGCTCAGTGCCAAAGACCTTGTAGCGGGTGAGGGCGTCGGTGAGGCCGTAGGTACGCTGCCTCTTGTTGTCGGCTTCCTCGCATCGTTCATTGTCGGCTGTCTGGCATGTAAATGGATGCTCGATATTGTCAAGAAGGGTAAACTGATCTGGTTCGCTCTTTACTGTCTCTGTGTCGGTATCCTCTGTATTGTTTGGTAAAAATCATTCATAAAACATGGATTTCGTTACAGGAGAAATTCTATATATTGACAAGCCGCTTGAATGGACTTCATTCGATGTGGTCAAACGACTGCGCGGAGTGCTGCTCCACCGTCTTCACCGGAAGAAGTTCAAGGTAGGCCATGCCGGTACTCTCGATCCGCTGGCTACAGGTGTGATGGTCGTTGTCACAGGGCGTGCCACAAAACTTATCGAATCACTTCAGGCCGGTGTGAAGGAATATATCGCTACCGTAAAGCTCGGAGCTACTACACCGTCCTTTGATCTTGAGACGGAGATTGACGCGACATATCCCACCGCCCATATCACACGGGAGGCAATTCTTGATGTCCTTCCGCGTTTCACCGGTAGGATAGAGCAGATACCTCCTGCGTTCTCAGCCTGCAAGGTCGATGGCAAGCGAGCCTATAATATGGCACGTAAGGGTCACGAAGTGGAGCTGAAACCTAAGGTGCTTGTGATTGACGAGATCGAGCTGTTGGACTTTAATCCGGAGGATATGGTGATGACTCTCCGCATAGTCTGCAGCAAGGGTACTTATATCCGCGCTCTCGCACGTGATCTCGGTGAAGCTCTTGGTTCAGGCGGTCATCTGATCGGGTTGCGACGTACCCGTGTGGGTGAGGTCGGCATCTCATCATGCCTTTCTGTCGAAGAGGCTGTCGAGATGATCCGTAATGCCGAGATTACATTTCCTGACGATGACCAACAGGCGGCGTCCGTTGAATAAAAAAACGTTTGCCGCATACAATTCTAATTAAAAGACTTATTTAAGATATTTTTTCAGCATGAAGCTTTCACAATTCAAATTCCGTCTGCCGGAGGAGCTTATAGCCCAGCGTCCCACTCCCGAACGTGATCAGTCAAGAATGATGGTTGTAAACAGGCGTACAGGCGAGATTGAACATAAGATCTTTAAGGATATTATAGACTACTTCGATGATGGAGACCTCTTTGTGTATAACGATACGATGGTCTTCCCTGCACGTCTTTATGGAAACAAGGAGAAGACTGGTGCACGTATCGAGGTCTTTCTGCTCCGTGAATTAAGTGCGGAGAATAAACTTTGGGATGTCCTCGTCGAACCTGCCCGCAAGATCCGTATCGGTAATAAGCTTTATTTCGGGGATGATGAATCAATGGTAGCCGAAGTGATCGACAACACTACATCGCGCGGACGCACGCTCCGTTTCCTCTATGACGGTCCTCATGATGAATTCAAGAAGGAACTTTACAAACTTGGAACGACTCCGCTCCCGCACTATATCAATCGTGAGCCGGATGAGGAGGATGCCGAACGCTTCCAGACTATTTTTGCCCGTAAGGAGGGTGCTGTGATCGTTCCCGGTGCAGGACTCCATTTCTCGCGCGAGCTTCTCAAGCGTCTTGAGATCAAGGGCGTCAATCAAGGTTTCATAACCATTCACAGCGGTCTTGGCAACTATCGTGAGATTGATGTCGAGGACCTTACAAAACACCGTATGGATTCTGAGGAGATGGAGGCCGATCAGGAGCTCGTGGATCTCGTGAATAATACCAAGGATGCCGGTCACCGTGTATGTGCGGTCGGTACATCCGTGCTCCGTGCCATTGCAAGTTCTGTCAGCATGGGCGACCACATGAAGACCTATTCCGGCTGGACAAACAAGTTTATATTCCCGCCTTATGATTTCTCGGTAACTGATGCGCTTGTGTCCAATTTCCATCTTCCGTATTCAACCATGCTCATGATGGTTGCGGCCTTTGGTGGCTATGACCTCGTGATGGATGCCTACAAGAAGGCTGTCAAGGAGGGATACAAGTTCGGTGTCTATGGTGACGCCATGCTCATCGTATCGTGACATTTTCTGTTCACGTAATGTTTTTTAATTTATTGCGACTTTGGCTGATTATCTGACCATAGCCTCACAGAGTGAAGCGGCTTTTCGTGAAAAGATGAGCCGCTTCATCTCTTTTGCCATACCTGTGACTACAGCTGCGGAGGCAAAGGAGTATGTGGCTCTTTATACGAATGAATATCATGATGCCCGTCATGTATGCTGGGCATATATGATAGGATCTGACAGAAAGGAATTCCTTTCGTCCGACAACGGTGAACCGTCAGGTACGGCCGGCAAACCGATCCTTGGACAGATCAATTCCTTCGGGCTTACTAATATCGTGATCATCGTTGTGCGTTATTTCGGAGGTATCAAGCTCGGCACTTCCGGTCTTATCGCTGCATATCGTGAAGCTGCACGGCTCGCCATAGAGGCAGCCGAGATTATCGAGGGTAAGGATATGACTACGTTTTCGTTCACATTCCCTTATCTTGCCATGAACGATGTCATGAAACTGCTCAAGGCTCAGAATCCGTCGGGTGGACGTGAAGTCGTAAAAATAATCGAACAGGCATTTGACAACACCTGTTCGATCACTGTTTCTCTTCCGCTTGATCTTTTTGACGAACTCTCAGGACGTATATGTGCCATCTCTGGGACGTCGGTGATCAGCGGATCGTAAAAATTCGTGGCTAATTACTGTATTCGCTTGTTAGGATATCAGTATCCTTTTCTATATTTATCCTCTTCGGAGTCCTCAAGGATTGAAAGATAGGAGGCGTAGCGCGATTCCGCTATCAGATGATTTTCGAGAGCCTCCCTGACTGCACAGCCGGGTTCGTGTGTGTGCGTGCAGTCACCATAGCGGCATTCAGCACCGATTTTGAATATTTCAGGAAAGAAATGACTTACCTCATGCTTGTCAAATTCAAGTGTTCCGAATCCCTTGACTCCCGGAGTGTCGATGATGAAGCTCTCAGGATCGAGATCCGGTATCTGGAACATTTCTGAGAAAGTGGTGGTGTGCATACCCGTGTCGTGAGTGTCGGAGATCTCGGCGGTTGCCAGTTGGAGACCCGGTATGAGATCATTGATTAGCGTGGATTTGCCGACACCTGAATTACCTGAAAACAGGGTTGTCTTGCCTTTGAGCTTCTCATAAAGTGTCTCGATACCTTCGCCGGTTTTAGCCGACAGCTTTACCACCGGATAACCGATGGATTCATATAGATAGCAGACTCCATCGAGATATTCAAGAGCCTCTTCATCTCCTTCCAGCAGGTCAATTTTATTAATGACGAGGATAGCCGGGACGCGGTAAGCCTCGGCAGTAGCGAGAAAGCGGTCGATGAACGTTGTCGAGGTTATAGGGTGAAAGAGCGTCACGACGAGACACACCTGATCAAGATTGGCCGCAAGTATGTGGCCTTGTTTTGAAAGATTGGTAGCCTTGCGGATGATGTAGTTGCGACGCGGTTCGATTGCCGTTATGTAGTTGTTTTCCTCTTTGTCACCAGTGATGGTCACGCGGTCACCGACAGCCACCGGATTGGTGGTTCTGATGCCTTTCAGTCGGAAATTCCCTTTGATCTTGCAGTTGACTGTCGTTCCTTCGTCAGTTCTGACAGTGTAGCTGCTTCCTGTATTTTTGATTACTGTTCCTGTCATGTCTGTCTTGATGATACTCTATTTATTGTCAGGAAATGGTTTGCTTAAAAATTTTGATGCTCGTCCCTTATCCACACCGAGTTCAACCGCCCTTCGGGCATCTGCTTCGGCATCGGCCGGACGATAACGCATCTTATTTAACGCTGCACGGTAGAGGAAAAGTTCACCGTCGTCAGGTGTAAGTTCGAGTGCGGCATTGATGTCGTCCGACGCTTCCTGAAGCGAACCGGTGAGTAGATAGCAGTAGGCACGTCCGGAATAATATTCAGCATCCTTGCGTTTCTGGAGAATACGGCTGTAATAGGGGATGGCTGCTTCAAATTCACCTGTACCGCTTAAAACCGAAGCTCCGGCTATCTCCGTGTCAATCGTTCCGGGGAAATTGCGCTGCATGAATTCAAAATCTTTTTTTGCTGTGGCAAATACATGGCGGCGTAGTGCGAACAGACAGTGGGGGAGACGGGCGGAGATTTCCATCGAGTCGAGTTTGAGTATGCGGTCATAGTCGGCGTAGGCCATATCGTCATATCCGTTGGCTGCGAGGATGCGCGCACGGTTCGAGAGAATTGTTACCGATGACGGAGCTAAGGCGTGGGCTTCATTAAGGGTGGCTATTGCAAGCGAGTCTTGTCCCATGTTGTAGCGTATGATGCCGAGATTTGAGATAAGCAGCACGTTCGATGGGTTTCCGGGTTCTTCGCGTAGGGCCTCAACGAGTGCGCTTTCAGCCTCACGCCATTTTCCCTCTGCGCAAGCCTTGTCCGCTTCATCGACCTTTTTCATGTAAAAAGAATCTTCGTTTATGGGGGTATCGCTTGTGCCGCTCATAGGTGTGTCGTTGACCGTCGTTGAATGGATGACAGGTGATAAAAACAACAGCAAGAGCGTTGCGAGGATCGGTGTAAGAAGTTTTGTGTAATGCATCTGTTCAGGAGAGAATTTACGTATTTGCTAATTGGAGATTATCCGAGATCTATTTTTATGTACGGGAGTGTTGCTGATGTTGGTCTGTGCTACTTCATGCGTTTTCTGAGATCTTGTTTCTGTAGTCGCGCGGCGATAGACCTGTCAGGTGTTTGAAATATTTACCGAAAAATGACTGGTTGGAGAAATTCAGTGCCAGACTGATCTCCTGAATATTCATTCCTGTGGTGCGGAGGAGAAGTTTGGCCTCAAGAATCACACGATGGTCAATCCATTCGCCCGCTGTCTTTCCGCTCACTTCCTTCAACACGGCTGAAAGATGTTTTGGAGTCACGAACAGTCTTTCGGCATAGAAATTGACGGCACGTTGAGTTTTGAAATTGGCTTCAATCAGATCGATGAACTGTGCGAGAAGTTCCTCCCGTCGAGAATGGTGCTTAGTTTTGTTTACGCGTGAAGCATATATCCCAAGAGTGTTGAAGAAGAGGACTTCGCAGAGTGAATTAAGGGCCATGTTGTTGAACAGCCTGTCGGTAGCTCTGATCTGACGCTGTAGCATTTCGTAGATGAGCGTCTGGGTCTCAAGTTCCTCGGCGGTTATTTCGATTATCGGATTCGCATTGTAATGTAAGCTATACGGAATCACGTAATGTAGCGATGGCAGGATTTCGTTGAGTTTTTCTTCCTGAACTATTATGAAGAATCCATCGAAGTCCGCACTGGTTTTACATTGACTGATGATATGTCCCGGCCGGAGCACCATGATCGAACTCGGTCCAATACGGCGGGACACGACGTCGATTACTGCTGAAATCTCACCATGCTTACAGACCACAAGTATCATTTGGTTAAGTCTTGACGGAAATTTCACTGACGGGATCTCGGAAAGTGACTGAAACACGCTTATCATCGGCATAATATTTTCATTTGATGTCGGATGCATGCTTGGGTAGTATTGACTTGCTAAGAATAATGTGATATTGGATAACAGAAGATTAGTCGTATAAATAGCTCTGAAAAACTATTCGCGCTTAATTTTTTAGAGTTACTTATTATTAATCACAAAGGTAAGTAAAGTTTTCGAGAATATCCGCAATTTTTATAAAAAGTGGTCAATTTTACCGATTTAATATACTCAAAATCATTAAGGCGTGTCAAATTAAATTCGATTATTTTGGCACTATATCGAGATCTCGTCGTTTTGACATTAATGTATCCCGCGCCGGTTAAGTTCTGCCTGATAGCGGCGGGCATTCGCTATGTGGGTCTGGTAATCCGAGGCGAAATTATGATAGCCTGAAAAATCTTCCTTTGCACACATATATATATAATTATGCTCCGGCGCGTTAAGTACTGCGTCAATAGTAGCTGAGGCCGGTACACGGATCGGACCGGGAGGCAGCCCTGTGTGCTTATAAGTATTGTAGGGCGATTCGATGGCGAGATGTTTACCCAAGATCCTACGCAGCTTAAAGTCACCGGTGGCGAATTTTACAGTAGGATCTGCCTGAAGTTTCATCCCTTTCCGCAGACGGTTGAGGTAAAGACGTGCCACTTTCGGCTTTTCGTCGGCTTTGGCGGTTTCCTCCTCGACGATGGATGCCACAGTGGCTACTTCCGCAGGGCTTAGGCCAAGAGCGGCAGCCTTGGCTCTACGTTCCTTATTCCAGAATCGGTTACGGTAGTCAAGAAGCCGTTTGACAATGTTGTGGGGAGATGCGCTCCAGTAAAATTCATAGCTGTCAGGCAGGAAAGCTGCCGGGAAGTTCTGGCGGGTGAATCCGCTGTCGGGCAACACATCCTCACATGCTTCCATGAATTCCTGAGGAGTGCATTGAAGCTGTGAGGCTATGCGCTCCGACAGTTGCTTCATGGTGCGCGTGCCGTTGAATCGTACTTCAACCGGGGTCTGCCGTCCGTGGGCTATCCGCCGGCTTATGCCGAGCGCACTTTGTCCCGGAGAGACCTTATACGCTCCTTGTGAGCGTTCGGAGTTTCCACCCATGAGTTTCCAGATCACATATACGCGTGTGCCCATCGATGAACCGAGACTTGATTTCATCGAGTCCTTTACGGCAGCTTGTGATATATCTTTCGGTATGTAGATCCACTCACTGTTACCGTCACGACCGGAGTAGGGGATAAAGACGAATGTCAATACCGACACGCCTGCAGCGAAAAGAGCGATTACTCCGATGAGGAGACCGAGCGAGTGGCGGTGAAGCCATGATTGCTGTTTCTTTTTCTTGCTTTTTGAACCGGAGGATTTTGTTGTTGCCATTTCTATATTTTCATCGGAGTTTATGGAGTGAATCGAGCATCTCTTGGAGTTGTGCCCTGACATTCTTTAGGCGTTGGACGGTCTCAAACCGTTTCACCACACCGTCGCGGTTGCGTTTCAGCTCTTCACGCACGGCTTCCAGTTTCATGCCCTTGTCCTTGACCATGTAATCGACCATCCTTATGGTCTCTACATCGCGCGGTGTGTAGAAGCGTGTGCCTCGATCGTTTCGCTGCGGATTGATTGTCGGAAAAAATGACTCCCAGTAACGAAGTGTGGACATTGGAAGCCCTACCATTTCCGACACCTCGCTTATCTTGTAATATCGTTTGCTTGTGCTGTCCATTCTTACCGTAGAAGAAAAATAATCATTACAAACTTAGTTATAAAAACCGAAAAAAGCAAGAATATGTCCAATGTGAACCCTATCAGGGTACGGATGGAATCCGATTATGTCCATTTGAACTCATATTTTATGTGAAATATAAAGATTTAACAAGCTTTTTTAACATTATATCGTGGACAATGATTAATTTTGTGAAAAATTTCGGACGGAAGAGCTTAGGGAGTCATATACGTGTCCTTATTTATGGGGCTATCCTTGGATCTTTGCTTCCGGCTGTCGTAACGGAATCAGAGCTGATGTCCCCCGTTTATCGGTTACGGGGATCATTGAAAAAAGCATCAAAATAAAACCAAATTATAATTATAGTAATCCAATCTAATTATTCACAATCTAATCAAACAAGTTCTATGATTAGGAGACTAATTCTCTTAGCAGCGGCCGTCGTGCTGACATGTATGTCCGCACTGGCTGCCCCGGACGACATCAAGTGTAGTGGCGTGCTTGTCGGTGAAGATGGCGAACCGATCATCGGTGCGACAATCACCGTGCCCGGCACATCCATCGTCGGAACTACCGATATCGATGGTCGTTTCACTCTGAATGTGCCCAAAGGTAAGGACATTCACGTAAATTACATCGGCTACAAGCCTCTCAACATCAAAGCGGCTGCCGATCTCGGTGAGATTACAATGGCAATCGAATCACAGATGCTTCAGGATGTCGTGGTTACTCAGTCAATCGCACGTACCCGTCGCACTCCTGTGGCTGTTTCAGCTGTCGATGCTGCTACACTGGATATGAAACTCGGTAATCAGGAGCTTCCTGAAGTGCTCAAGACCACTCCCGGTGTATGGGCTACCAAGGACGGCGGCGGCTTCGGTGATGCCAAGATCAATATCCGTGGTTTCAAATCGTCAAACACTGCTACAATGGTCAACGGTGTACCCGTCAACGACATGGAGTGGGGTGGTATCTACTGGTCCAACTGGTCAGGTCTCGGTGACGTGATCTCTTCTATGCAGGTTCAGCGCGGTCTCGGTGCCACAATCATCTCTTCCCCCTCGTTCGGTGGTACGATCAACATGATTACCAAGGGTCTTGATGCCAAGAAAGGCGGTACGGCATGGTACGGCCTCGGCAATGACAATTCGATGAACTACGGTATCTCATTCTCGACCGGCCTGATGAAGAACGGTTGGGCTCTTACCTTCCTCGGATCACGCAAGACAGGCGACGGTTATATTCAGGGTACTGAATTCGAGCAGTACAACTACTTCCTCAACATCTCGAAGCGCATCAATGATAAAAATCAGATCTCACTTACCGTGACCGGTGCGCCCCAGACTCACTACAAGCGTAATTCGAACGACGGTCTCTCGATTGAGGAATGGCAGACTGTAGGCAACTATATGCCCAAGGGTCAGGCTTACCGTTACAACCCAACTTACGGTTTCGGCCTCAACGGTGAGCGTAAGTCATCGCAGTACAACGTATATAACAAGCCCGTCATGATGCTCAATCATGTATGGCAGATCAACCACAAGTCATCACTCTCATCCGTTCTCTATGCCTCAATCGGTTCAGGTTACGGTTCAAGCGGTCAGGGTGCTCAGATCGGTACTGGTACTTCTACCTACTATAGCTACTGGTATGGTTCATCCAACGGTAAGCTTAACTGGAATACTATCGAGGACAATGGTGTGACCTACTCGCTGCGTCACGGTAACGGTATGTTTGCCTACGATCAGATTCAGCTCATGAACCAGAACAGTACCAAGGGTTCTCTCATGGTTATGTCAAACTCTGTCAACAACCACAAGTGGTTTGGCGGTGTATCCAACTATAAGAACGAGCTTACTGACAATCTGTCCATCACAGCAGGTGTCGATGTCCGTTACTATTATGGTGAACACACCAATGAGATCTCTGACCTCTACAACGGTGCTTACTTCATCGACTACTACCGTTCCGCTTCCAACAACCTCCGCACCTTTGCTAACGAGGCTGACAAGCTTGCTTATCAGAATAAGAAGCTCGGTGTAGGTGATGTTGTCTATCGTGACTGGGACAGCCGTATCTGGCAGGAGGGTGTATATGCTCAGGCCGAGTATCAGGCTTTCGACAAGAAGCTCAACCTTGTGCTCGCCGGTGCAGCCAACCTCAACACATATACTCGTTACGAGAACTTCTATGCTAACGAGGCCGACAAGAAATCTCCTTCAAAGACATTCTTCGCAGGAAATGTGAAGGCCGGTGCCAACTACAACATTGACCGTAATAACAACGTGTTCGTCAACGGTGGTTACATCACCCGTGCACCCTATCTTCAGTATGGTGTGTTCGTATCGCCCGCAAACTCCAACGCTATCAACCCCAACCCCAAGAACGAAAAGGTAGAGGCTGTCGAGGTAGGCTACGAGTACCACTCACCCAAGTTCACCGCTCAGCTCAACGGATACTACACAATGTGGAAGGACCGTACGCTTATCGCTACCGGTACGCTCGAATATGAAAATGACCGTTACACCGCAACCATGAACGGTGTCGATTCACGTTACATGGGTCTCGAACTCAACTTCGTATATAAGCCCACCAAATGGTTTGAGCTTTCAGGTATGTTCGCTTACGCCGACAATACTTGGCAGAACGACCCCGTAGGTTACTACTACAACAGTCAGGGTCAGGCTTTGGCAAGTCTCGGCAGCCGTAACGAACCGGCCGCTATCACCACTCCTTTTGCTGAGGATCACATCTATGCTACCATCAATCAGAAAGGTATCAAGGTCGGTGGCTCGGCTCAGACCACAGGTGCTATCGGTGTTCAGTTCAAGCCTTTCAAGGGCTTCCGTATCGGTGGTGACTGGCTCTGCAATGCCCGCAACTACAGCGACTTCAAGCTTTCAAACAGCAGCAACTCTACTGCTATTGACTACAAGAAGCCTCTTCAGATTCAGAAGCCTTGGGAAATTCCCTTCGGTAATCAGCTTGACCTGAATGCAAGCTATAATTTTCCTGTGACCGACGGCGTGCGTTGCACATTCTCCGCTAACGTTTACAATGCATTCAACAACTATTACATCATGGATGCCTACACGGATCACAGCACTGTCGGCACATGGCAGAACGCATATCAGGTGTTCTACAGCTACGGCCGTACATTCAACCTCCGTGTGAAACTTAATTTCTAATAAAGACACCATACTCATAAACAAATAGACATGAATAAGAATATTCTTAACGCTTTCATTGTCGGATCATTCGCTATGGGTCTGGCAAGTTGTAGCGAAAACAGTTGGAACGACCACTATCTTGATGGTTTTGAGGGTGGTGCCAACTATGAAAAGCCGGTCGAGGGTACATATACCATCACTGCTGACAACTATTCTGCCATCTCTTCCCTGATGCAGAATCAGGCAGTCTCGGACGAAGAAATCGCTGCTGCAAAGGCTATCAAGTCAAATCTCTATTTTGACAAACACGGTATCTATAATGCACAGGTGGCTCTTCCGGCCTTCTTCGCCACAGCAACTTTCCCTTATTATTATTCACCCGTCGGCTCGACCGTTGATGTTACTTATCAGGAAGCTGATGCTGTCCCTGCCGAGCTTTCTGCTCTCAAAGGAGCAAAGGCTTACACTGTAAGTGCAGCAGACTATGCTAAGGTGTGGGGCAGTGAGACTGCTTTCATCCGTTCGTTTGCTCCTGACGCAACTGCTGCCGCAAATCTTCCCTCGCTCCTCGCTGATGCATTTGCCGATGCAGAAGATGGTACATTTGCAGTGGTGACTTATAATAACGCCACTCAGAACCCGATGTTCGGACTGCCCGCTGAAGTTCCCGCCTCTGCTGATCTTTACGAGGCTCAGGAGTTCAAGGCCGGAAAATATCTGCTCTTTGCCGACGGTATCGTTGCAAATATTATTGACCCCACGCTTGCCGATGGTAAATACAGCTACTTCAACACAACTGAAGTCAGCGTAAGCGGAAATTCAATCTCTGGTTTCAGCCTCGAAAATAATATCTTTGTATTTACCGAGACCGGAACTCCGGGCATCTATTATATGGGTGATGACCTCGGTCACTACTACTATGGTGCTGAGAAATACAACAATTTCTACATCAGCAGCGTCAAGGGTGAGACCGATGATTACAAATGGACTGTCACCAAGAATGAGGATGGCAAATGGTCCATCACCAATGTTCTTGCACAGAAATGTGTTGAATATTCGGCCAACTACTCTACATGGGGCGAATATAACGACGCACGTGGTGTGAAGCCTATCCTCTATGTTACCAACGAGGAGGCATCCACCCCGACTGAGATACCTCTCTATACTCCTACTTCCACCACTGAAAATGCTGTCTATTGCTTCAATGGCGGCAAGTGGGCTGTGGCAGCAGGTGTCGTAGCTCTCACTCCTGCCGATTATACTGCAATGGGATTCAGCAACAACAGCCTTTCTGATCCTGAAATCTATCTTCCCATCTATCTCCGTGGCAAGTTGCCGTATGCACAGGAAGGTACAGAGGAATTTGTCGTTTACAACGGTAATAAGGCAGATCTGTTCGTATTTGATGGCTCTGACTGGACACTCAACAACAATGGTCTTGAGACTGTAGTCGGACGTTTCGAGCGTAAGTCAGATGGCTGGAAGTTCGTCAAGTATATCGGTAAGGCTATCTTCAACGAATTCAATGAGGCCGAGATCATGCGTGACCGCAGCTACCTCTTCGTTGTCGGTGACATCTGTGCTCAGCCGATTGAGAAGGGCAAGAACTATGGCTATCTCTACACTTCTCCCGTATCTGCCAACGACGGTCAGATCATCGAGAAGAGTGACGCCAATGCGTTTACGTTTGCTTCTGCATACGAGGATGAAGAAGCCGGAACTACTACGGCTGCTCCTGAGGGTCAGTTCCTCCTTCGTGATTCAAATGGCCGTTACATGTACATGAGCGGAACCTTCAACAGCGCGAATGTTTCCAATAAGCCGACCATCGCCGACGGACAGATCGCATCGCAGTATCTCTGGCGTGCGAAACCCAACGGTGACGGAACTTGGTCAGTCGAAAATGTAGGTAATGATAAGGGTATGGCTTACTCTGCAAATTACAGCAGCTTCGGTTTCTATGACAATCCCGAAGCAAACGGTGTTGCAGCAGCCCTCTACATGCTTGCAGATTGATAATCGGAATAAATCCTAACCGTTGCAATCACCGTCGATGCTTCATGCAATAGACGGTCAACGGTCAAAAAAATAAATACGGTGTGCATCTTGGCACACCGTATTTATTTTTTTTGATACTTCAGACTTGGATCAATATTCATTGTAGATTCATCGGGCCATTGACCACTTATACTGTTTCAGTCCGACAAGGCCCATAATTCCTGATAGTAGTAATCAGGGTCGGGAACATAGTTTGGATCGAACTCGGATACGTATGAAGAGAATCGGTAGGGGGTTAGCTGGTCTATCATCCAATACTCATGACCCGAACCGGGGATGTAAAGGTGGATTACCATGTAATCCTCAGGAGTGAAATCCCAGTCGAAATAAGTCCGGGTCTCCTGAACCGGTTGTCCGTTCTCCTCGTAATAGTACTGCCATGAACCTGTTCCGTCACCATAGAAGTCCCAGTAGTCACACGAGTAAAAATAAATGCCGTTGCTGTATCTGCCCTCGTTTTCCGTTATCCATGTCGTGGATGTCAGATTAAGGAATATATCGCCTTGGAGGTCATACATGTCATCATCAGTGCAGGATGTCGGAAGAATGGCTGTCAGAATAATCAGGAGTGACAGAAGTGCATAACGTTTCATAAGTTTGAATTATATGGGTGGATATGAGTTTCAGACAGGACGACCATACGATGATATGTTAATAGAGGATGATGGTGAGGCCGGCTGTTGGAAGCCTTGAGGTGTACAAGGTGTCCGTCATCGTGCAAAGTTATATAAATACGCGGTTAAAAAAGAAGACTGATGGTTAATGATTTAGTTAAAGTTTGTGAACACAACGATGTCGGCAAAGAAAAAATCAGTAACTTTGCAACCGCTTTTTAGCATCCCGTGTGATGGGAAATTAAGGAGCAACTTAATTTTTAGTAACACAATCTTAAAAAACAAACAGAAATGAAGACATTTCAACTGACCGCCGAGCCCCGTACTGATCTCGGCAAGAAGGCTGCCAAGGCTCTCCGTAGCGAAAACAAGATTCCCGTAGTGCTCAATGGTGGCGAGATCATCACTCTTCCTTATGACAAGGAACTCAAGCCCGGTGAAAAGATCGTTGAAATCGGCAACGGCAAGGGTCTTATCACAACTGACCTCGTAGTATCTCAGGACGCTGTCCGCAAGCTTGTCTATACTCCTGACATCTTCGCTATCGAACTTAACGTAAACGGTGAAACTCGCATGGCTGTCCTCAAGGATATCCAGTTCCACCCTGTTAAGGATAACATCCTCCACATCGATCTTCTCGAAGTGAGCGATAAGAAGCCCGTCACCATCGAAGTTCCCGTTAAGCTCGAAGGTCACGCTGAAGGTGTTAAGGCCGGTGGTAAGCTCACCCTTTCAATGAAGAAAATCCGCGTAAAGGCTATCTATACCGAAATCCCCGAACGCGTTGTCATCAACGTTGATCACCTTGGTCTCGGTAAGACTCTCCAGATCGGCGAACTCCACTTCGATGGTCTTGAGCTCATGAACGCTAAGAACGCTGTTGTCTGCGCCGTACAGCTCACTCGTGCTGCCCGTGGTGCTCAGGCTAATGCCGGAAAGTAAGTTCAGAACACTTACGCAAGCCATAAAAAAACGACAGATTTTCTCAAGTGTCATTCCGACAGTGGGGAAAATCTGTTGTTTTTTTATATTTATCCTTTATTGTGTTACCTGATTATTTCCCATAAGAGTTACTTAAAAATAATAAATAAGGAATGAAATATCTGATAGTCGGTCTCGGAAACATAGGATCGGAATATGCCATGACCCGTCATAATGCAGGTTTCAGAATCGCTGATGCTCTTGCTGAAAGCGGAGGTGCGACATTCACCACCGAACGATACGGCGACATAGCCAGAATGAGAGTCAAAAATGCCCAGCTCGTGATCCTGAAACCATCGACCTATATGAATCTCTCCGGTAATGCCGTCCGTTACTGGAAAGACAAGGAGGGTGTGGATAACAGTCAGATCCTCGTAATCGTGGATGATTGTGCGCTCCCGTTCGGTGCGATACGCATCAAACCGCGTGGTAGTGATGCCGGTCACAACGGACTGAAGAATATAGCACAGATGCTCGGCACTCAGGACTATCCGCGTCTGAAATTCGGAATAGGTAATGATTTTCCGCGCGGAACACAGATCGACTATGTACTCGGCCGTTTCTCCGATGAAGAGGAGAAAGCGATGGGAGCACGCATTGAACTGGCTGTGGATGCTATCAAGACATTCTGTCTCGCAGGCATACAGACAGCCATGAATACCTATAACAATAAATAACAGCAGAGACCATGAACGAAGTCAGAGTTGACAAATGGCTATGGGCCATGCGTGTGTTCAAGACACGGACGGTGGCTACCGAGGCCTGCAAGAAGGGACGCGTCTATGTAGGGAATGCGATCGCAAAGCCGTCGCGCACGATTAAGGTCGGTGATGTAGTCAATGTCCGCAAACCTCCTGTGACATATTCCTTCAAGGTGCTTGCACTGACACAGAACCGTCTCGGTGCCAAACTTGTGCCTGATTACATGGAGAACATTACTCCCAAGAGTGAGCTTGATCTGCTTGAGATTGTCAAGATTTCAGGCTTCATTGACCGCCGTAAGGGTCTGGGACGTCCGACCAAACGGGAGGGGCGTGATCTGGCGCAGTTCACGGAATCAATGTCAGACGGCTGGGACATGGATTTTCTTGACGATGAGGATGACGAATAAAATCTTATAATCTTTTACCGATATTATCCGTAGTTATGAAACTTAACCGGACCCTATTACTTTGCTCCGCAGTGTGTTGTAATCTCGCGGCACTTGCCTGTACAAATTTCATTGCGGGCCGGAAGGCTACCACTGACGGCTCAGTCATGATCACATACGCCGACGATTCCTATTCACGTTTCGGCGATCTTTTCCACTCTCCGCGCGGTAAGCACGCACCGGGCACAATGCGCAAGGTGATCGACTGGGGTGACAACAGTCCACGTGGAGAGATTCCGCAGGCTTCCGAAACATACAATGTGGTGGGAAACATGAATGAACACCAACTTGTGATAGGAGAGACAACATGGACCGGCCACAAAGAGCTTGCCGATACCACCGGAGTTTCCATGCTCGACTACGGATCGCTTATCTACATCACGCTTGAAAGATGCAAGACTGCACGCGAGGCTATACAGACGATGGCTGATCTCGTGGAAAAATACGGTTATGCGAGCACAGGCGAGACATTCTCAATTGCTGATAAGAATGAAGCTTGGATCATGGAGATGATAGGCAAGGGGGCAGAGAAGGGTGCGGTCTGGATCGCGGTCCGTGTTCCCGACGATGCTATATGCGCACATGCCAACGAGCCGCGTATCCGTAAGGTCGATCTTAACGATACGGAGAATGTGATGTATGCCAAGGATCTTATCCCCTTTGCACGTCGTCGCGGTTATTTCTCAGGTAAGGATGAGGATTTCTCGTTTGCCGACGCTTTTGATAAACATGATGCAGCCAAACGTCGTGCGTGTGACGCCCGTGTGTGGAGTTTCTTCCGCCATTTCGCTTCGCCGGAGGAGGATAAGGCTTGGTTTGAATGGGTCAATGCCGACAGTGATGAACCGATACCTCTTTTCATCGTGCCCGACCGTAAACTCTCGCTCCGTGATATGCAGGCCCGTATGAGGGACCACTATGAGAATAGTCCTTATGACATGACTTCTGATCCGGGTGCAGGACCGTACAAATCGCCTCAGCGAGACCGCCCCATGCGCTACGAGGTCGATGGAAAGAAATATACCCACGAACGTCCTGTCGCAACACAGCAGACTGCGTGGCATTTCGTGAGTCAGAGCCGTGCCGATCTGCCTGATCCGATAGGCGGTGTTATATGGTTTGGAACGGACGATGCAAATACCTCGGTCTATATGCCCTTTTATTGCTCCATGACTGAAGTCCCGGAAGAAGTCCGTCCGGGCAATGGCGATCTCTACACTTTCACTCCGAAAGCTAATTTTTGGGTGAATAACTGGGTGGCTAATCAGGCATACGGCAAATACAATCTGATGATCGGCGATATACGCAAGGTGCAGGGTGCGCTTGAAGACAAGTTTACCGCCTCACGTCCGCAATTCGAGGAGGAGCTTCTTACTCTTTATCGCAACGGTGACATTCAGGGACTGGAGGCGCGAGTCAATGCCGAAGGTGCGTCAATAGCCGGTGAAGCTACGGATGCTTACCGGGATCTCGCAATATTTCTCCTTGTCAAATATCTTGACGGAGGCCGGAAGAAGATCGACGAGAATGGTGACTTTGCCCGTAATCCTCACGGTAAGCCACTTACGCCTGAATCTCCCGGATTTTCAGAGGATTTCTATCGTCTTATCATCGAAAAGACCGGTGACCGTCTGCTGCTTGAATGATGTTGGAAAAGCTGTGAGGTCTTATTAAAAAGCCTTATATACATTTGTAGAGCCTGCATTTATGCTGACCAAGTTTCAAATAATTATGATAATCAGTTGATTATCAATGAAGCCCGGTCGGCATAAGTGCAGGCTCTACAAATGCGATTGGATCCTGATGCGGTTTCTGCTGTCAGGAAGTTATAGTGCTCTCAGATTAATATACAAGTCAATGTTATTTCGGCTGAGAGGAGGGGATAGCCCAGTCTGCAATAAAATCTGTATGTGCTTTGGGCTTTATTGTTTTTTTGACGGTCTTTACGATTGAGCCTACAACATTACCGAAGAAATCTTCGTGTACGGTTTTAAATTTTTCTTTGAATTCCATAAATAGAGGTTTGTGTCTGTTAGAGAATAAATAAAAAAATTGTAGAGCAGACGGACGAATGGCCGGAGGATTTTAGCCAATAAATACCAGAATTACAAATAGAAAACAAAAATATGGATGTCCGTATATGAGTTATGGTATAGATTGGAAAAATTAGGGGGGGCAGGCAGATTTTAAGGTAGGAGATTGGCGTGTGTATAGGGGGAGAATCGAGGATGATTCCGTGTGTCTTAACGCACAGCCGGGGTCAGGTCAATGGTGAAATTGTCGGTAGAACGGTAGGCCGGGAAGCGTTCGCGGCCTTCCTTGAGGTTTCTAAGATCGAGGAGGGCATAAATGTGTCCGTTGCGGCGTGTCTCTTTAATGTCATCGCCAAGATTATCGAAGATCACGGACATTCCGGTTGTGTAGTCGCCGAATTTATCAGAGCCTGTACGATTACATCCCACGGTGTAGATCTGATTCTCTACAGCGCGTGCGCTAAGCAGGAGCTTGAACTGTTTGACACGTGATACAGGCCAGTTGGACGGTACGAGCAGGAGATCATAGAGATTGTCGGGCTGATTGCGTGTCCACACGGGGAAACGAAGATCGTAGCATACAATCAGACGGATATTCCATCCCCTGAAACGTATGGTAGGGGGGAAGGTCGATCCGGGGGTGTATGTCTTGCTTTCCGAAGATATGGGGAAAAGATGTCGCTTGTCTGTAAAAGTCACATCGCCCATAGGTTCAACGAAAAAGGCTTTGTTGTAGAAGTGGCCTTTGCCGTCAGTCGCAAGGAAACTACCGGCAATGGCGAAACCAAAGTATTGAGCCCACCGCTTGAGGGTTTCGACAGTATGACCGGTGGTCAGTTCCGCCTTTTCAGCGATCAAGGCCGATTCGGGAATGAATGAGGTGGTGAAAAGTTCAGGTAGCACCACAATGTCTGTGTCGGGTTCAACCTGATTGAGCTGATGAGCCACGGAAATCAGATTGTTCTCGACATCGGCATAGATTATGTCGTAAGGTATGGCACAGATTTTCATTCCCGAAATAATATAGATTAGGGTTTAATTAATAGGGACTGTTGGAGATAATCTGTTCAGATAGTGAAATTCTCAGGCTTAATGCCGGTCATGTCCTTATAATAATCCTTGATGGCGGCCATATCAGCTTCGATATCGCCGGTAGGCTGATATGTGCGGTCAAGATAGATTTGCTTTTTTGCAGCATCGATCGCAGCAAGAACTATCTGGACTTTCGCTCCATAGGCTATACGGAGGAAACCTGTCCGCCACTCGCTCACCCTCGCACGAGTTCCCTCCGGGGTGATGGCGAGTGACATACGGGTAGATGCATTGAACTTATCTATAAGGACATCCGTCAGCGAAGATCCACGGCGGCGCGGGACAGGTATTCCACCCAATGCTTTGAAAATAAGATTCATCGGGAAGAAAAACCATGTTTCCTTTATGAGGAAACCGGCTTGTCGGCCAAGCGACCAGTAAGCAAGTTTTCCGAGTACAAAATCCCAGTTGGAAGTATGCGGAGCGACACAGATTATACATTTTGGGTAATCAGGCACGGTGCATTGGACTTTCCAACCGAAAAGTCTGAGAATGATCTTACTCAGGGACATGACGCGGAATTTTGCTTATAGTGGATTTTGGAATGTGGGGTTGAATCAGGCTTTGAGAGATGCGATATTGGCGTCTTTCTGTTCCTGCGGGAGAACAGCGTTCATCTGCTTGATGATCTGGTCAATGTGGGCATTGAATTCTGACTTCAGTTTGCTGAAGGCGGCTGCAAAATATGCACGACGGGCTTTGCGGTATTCCTGACCGTTTGAGAATGATTTCTCTGACTGGGGGAAGGTGATGCTGATTCTGTGAATAGCGTTTTCCTGAAGATCAGCGAGCTCATAGATGATCGCATTGAGTTTTTCACGATCGATACCGGGGACGGTCATTTTGGCGACTACGCATTCGCCTGCGAGTGCGCCGCATATAATACGGATTTCTTTTTTAAGGAGTCGTTTGTTGGATGCCATTGCTTTTAAGGATTAAAAGGGTTAATAATGGAGAGTTTAGTCTGCGATTAACGGCAATCCGAAGATCTGCCATATTGCAAATTTAACAAAAAAGTCTTGAATTATGTTGCTGTCAGGAGAATTTTTTTCAAGGCGGGAAGTGAGGGAGTGATGCGCGGAGTGGGATGATGTTCGGTCACTCTGCTGCGTGTCACCTGATTTTCTTTCTGCCTTACTCCTGTTGCCTGCCCGACGGCATGAGGGAACTTCGATGGATGGGCTGTAGCAAGGAATATACCTTTCTCACCCGGTTTGAGGTCCCGGCGGAGGGCGCGGTAGGCTGTGGCTCCATGCGGATCCATCACATAGCCATCACGCTGATAGATCTCGCGCATACTTTCGGAAATCTCCTCGTCGGTGAATGAATAGCCGGATAATGTCTGCCGGATCTTTTCATGATCACCGCCGAAGATATCGAGTATCCGCGAGAAATTGGATGGATTGCCTACATCCATGGCACATGCAATAGTGCGGACCGGCTTCATGGGTTCGTAAATCCCTTCATTGATATAGCGGGTGAAGGAATTGTTAGTGTTGTTGGCCGCGACAAAACGGCTCACGGGAAGTCCCATCCTCATGGCGAGAAGACCGGCTGTAAGATTACCGAGATTGCCGCACGGGACTGAAATCACCACCTTGCCGGGATTCGGGTTATCCTCATTGCGCAGGAATTGACTGTAGCCATAGAAATAGTAGAACATCTGGGGGAGGAGGCGGCATACGTTGATCGAGTTGGCCGACGTTATGTTCATCTCTTCTCTCAATCTCTTGTCAACAAACGCTTCCTTGACCAGCCGCTGGCAATCATCGAAGTTTCCCATGATTTCGATGGGATAGACGTTGTCGCCGAGCGACGTGAACTGGTTGCGTTGCATGGCTGTAAGCCCACGTTCGGGATAGAGGACGAAGACTTTTACCCCCGGCACTTTATGGAAACCGGTGGCGACAGCTCCGCCGGAATCACCGGAGGTGGCGACGAGTACATTGACCTCCTTGTCGCCGGGTCGGGTGAAGTGACTGATGATGCGGGCAAGAAATCGCGCACCGACATCCTTGAAAGCCAGCGTAGGGCCGTGGAAGAGTTCAAGGGCGTAGATATCGCTGTCGATTTTTCGCAGTGGTATTTCAAAAGAGAACGTGTCGAAAACTATCTGTTTTAATTCGGCTGCATCGATGACATCGCCGAGGACTGTTGTCGCCACGATGTAAGCTATGTCGCTTACCGACATCTCACTTATATTATTAAAGAAAGCACGTGGAATGACCGGTATCCTTTCCGGCATGTATAGACCACCGTCAGGAGCCAGTCCGGTCATCACAACTTCTTCAAGTGAGGCGTTGGGGCTAAGTCCGTTTGTGCTGTAGAATTGCATGATTCAAGTATAATAGCGTAAAGCAAATGTAGGCAATTCCTGCAATAATTCCCAACACAGATTGTTAATTTAACGAAAAAGGGTGTATAATGTCGATTTGTAGATCGTGGATGATGAGTGATATTGATAGCTTGAATTAAAATAGTATCAAGGCGAGTGAATCATTGTTGGAACGGATGTAGTCAGTGAAACCGCGCTCATAGTCAACAGCAGACTGTCGGCTAAGTTTCGACTCAATATTGCTCATGCGAGCCCTGATTTCAAGCAAGCCGTCCTGAACCTTATCCTCGTCGGCCGCTATCTCAATGATACGGCGCGCGTGTTCCTCTCCAAGCATATAAGCTTTGCGGTCCATGACCTTTGCCGAGACTTTCTGCCGTTCGGGTTGCGATGATGACCCGCAGCTACACGATTGCAGCCCGAAGGTTAAGAATAAGGACAGAAATATGGGTGCAAGGAGGCCGTATGATGATCTTGTCATGTGACTATATTTTGAATCTTGAAATGGCTCTTGACTGAATCAAAGGATGGTCATTGCTATCTTCGCGCATCCTTCAGCATCAGCAAGCGCATCATGATGGTTATAAAAGGGTATGCCGAGAAATTCACAGACGTAGGGGAGAGAGTAGGATGAAAGCAGGGTCTTGGGAAATTTTCTTCGGGCGGCCTGATATGTACAGAAAAACTGATAGTCAGGGTAGTCCATGCCATAAACGCGGTGAGCGGCACGGATGCAGCGTTCGTCAAACGCTTTATTGTGTGCTACGAGCGGAAGATCGCCGATCATCCGGTCAACATCGTGCCAAACCTCGCTGAATACCCGTGCATTCTCGGTGTCTTCACGGCCGATACCGTGAATGTTCTGTGTGAAGTGACGGAAATAGTACTCAGGTTCAGGCTTTACAAGTTCATAAAAACGATCAACGATGCATCCGTTTATAACCTTGACAGCTCCTATAGCGCAAATAGAGGTGGGTTCGTTATTTGCGGTCTCGACATCTACGGCAACAAAATTTTCCATTGACTCTGTTTATGAAGGATAGTTCCGATGCGTGCTATGTCAGATCAGGCCGAGTGAAGCAGCCACTGTGTCACGCACATCCTCCATCAGCCAGCGCGGCGTAGATGTAGCACCGCAGATCCCGATACTTTCAGCTCCTTCGAGCCACTCACAGCGGAAATCGGCAGGGTTGGATACGAGATGTGAGCGTTCGTTGACACTTCGGCATTCATTATAGAGCACTTTACCATTGCTGCTCTTAGCTCCGGCTACAAAAAGAATGACGTCGTGGCGACGGGCGAATTCCCGCAGATGATCGACACGGTTGGCTACCTGACGACAGATCGTGTCAAAAGTCTCGAACTTCACTCCGGGGGCGAGCCGTCGGGTGATCTCACTGACCATTTCGGCAAACCCTTGGAGTGACATGGTGGTCTGTGAGTAGAAAGCTATGTCGCGGGTGAAATCAATCCGTGAAAGCTGATCAGGATTCTCCACCACGATAGCCTCGCCGTTTGTCTGCCCGACAAGTCCGTTGACTTCAGCATGGCCGGCTTTGCCGTAAATTACAATCTGCGGGCGGGGAGATGAGTTGTCGTAAGTATCCTTGATACGTTGCTGCAACCTCAGCACCACGGGACAGGTGGCATCGATAATTTCGATGTCACGTTCGCGTGCAAGCGCATAGGTCGAAGGAGGCTCGCCATGGGCGCGGAGCAATACGCGCGATGCTGAAAGCTTGCGCAGATCGTCGTGAGTTATCGTCGAGAGACCTTTACGTTCGAGGCGTTCGACCTCATCACTGTTGTGGACGATGTCGCCAAGACAATATAGAGGCTGTTCGCTGCGTTCGAGTTCTTCTTCGGCCTTGCGGATAGCGGTGACCACTCCGTGGCAGAAGCCTGAACGGGCATCGATTTCAATTACGGGTTTCTGTGTATCCAATGTCGTGGTGGATGCTTGTGGATGGATGAATCTGAGTTGAGTAAATTTCAGTCAAGTCGAATTGACGCGGTCGGTCCAATCTTACTTATCGACTATTGAATGGAAGAGACGGAGCAGCCATTCATTCTGCTCGTCAATTGTCATGGCTGAATTATCGAGCATCACAGCGTCGTCAGCACATCTGAGCGGACTTTCCTTACGGGTCATATCGATATGATCGCGCTCGGTAACGTTGGCGAGAACCTCCTCATAAGTCACGTCAGCACCTTTCTCCCGCAGTTCCTTGTAGCGACGTTCGGCACGGCGTTCGGGAGTGGCGTTGCAGAACACTTTCATTTCAGCAGCGGGGAATACGATTGTTCCTATGTCGCGTCCGTCCATAACAATACCCTTTGATTCTCCCATGTCACGCTGCATCCTCACGAGTGCGTGGCGGACAGCCGGGATGGTAGCCACGGGGGAGACGTGGTTGGACACCTCAAGGGTACGGATTTCACTTTCTACAATCTCACCATTGAGCATGGTCTGCTGGCCATCACCTTGGACTTTGAAATCTATGTGGATGGCAGGGAGGGCGGCGGTAAGCATGTCGGTTGCTACTGATCCGTCACTGTTGATCATTCCGTTGCGCATTGCATAGAGTGTCACCGCGCGATACATGGCACCCGAATCAATGTAGCGGTAACCGATGGTCTTTGCCAGACGGCGTGCCATCGTGCTTTTTCCGGATGAGGAATATCCGTCAATGGCTATGATGATTTTTTCAGAACTCATATAGTTTTGTTGAAAGATTTAGCATTATTGTCGTAGCTCCGTTGTGGGGCTGAGCAAGAGCGACACCGACACCGAAATTCTTGACATTGATCCCGGCACAGGCCGAAAACCCGGAGAGGAAGCTGCGCTTATAAGTTGACATGTCGGTGCGCGTCTTATAGTTGTAGCCTATGCCGACATGGAATTTTTCACTCGGAATGAAATCGGCGGCAAAGACAAGATGTCGCATCAGATTAGAGCCGAATTTGTCCTTGATCACGGGTGACGCGCTTTCTGAACCGTCGCCATTATCATAGAACGGCAGATGCCATTTGGTAAGATTCCACGCGGTTACTGACCATGTGACGGGCAGAGTCCCGAACGATTTCGAAAATCCCACACGCAGATCAACGGGGAGACGGTTATACGCTTCATGGAAGCGTTTGATCTGACCGCCGAGATTGGCAACGACTGCCGAGAACGAGAAATTGGATTCCGGATCATAGTAGTTGACACCAAGATCCGTCGCCAGAGCCATAGCGGTGTAGGAATCGTAGGAAGAGTAAATGAATTTAAGTGTCGCACCTCCGCGCCAACGGTCAGTAATGTCATGGGCATAGGTCCCGTTGAAAACCATGTCCTTGGGAGAGAAGTCGCCGGTGAGCACTCCGTTTATGTCAGCACCTTTGATGGTTCCGTAACCGAAATATTGTAAGCCGGCCGCCCACGCGCCATGATCACCCGCACTACGTCCGAATTTGACACCTGCAAAGTTGCTTTCACCTACATAGCGCATGTAATTGACGCCAAGCTGCATGTCTATTTCCGATCCAAGGAGACCGGGATTCTGGTCTATGCTGTTGATGTCGTCCTCGATCGCCGATATGTTGATGCCGCCCAGACCGTAGGTGAGGGTGGAGGAGGGGAGATTTAAAAAACTGTAGGCTGATGATGAATCCTGAGCCAGCACATCGGCACTCCCCGCTGCCATGAGGGCAAAAGGAAGCAGATAATGACGGAGCGCGCTGTGGAGAAGTCGTGACATAATTATGGAGGATGTGGGTGCTTCTTATATTAAACGGACGCAACGTCACATTATTATATCTGTCAGTCCTATTTATGAATCGTCTGTAAATGTCAAGAAAGCTAAAACAATTGTAATCAATCACAAAATAGTTGCGTAGGACAAATCCAACTGCTAATTTTGTTCTGCCACATTAGCTAAAACACAATGCACAAACCTATACTCAGATTCATTCTCCTCCCTCTCATGGCGATCCTCGCCTTAACCTCGCGCGCGCAATCGCCCAAGCATATTGCCAGTGTGACCGGTACTCCGAAAGTGCAGATTTCAATTGATGTGTATGACTACGAGAGTGTCGATGTTCATCCAAGTTTCCCCGGTGGGGATACTGAGATGCTCCGCTTCATCAACGGTGAGCGCAAGTATCCATCCAAGGCATACCGTGATGGAATCGAAGGACGTGTGCTCTGCAGTTTCGTCGTAAATAAGGATGGCTCATTATCGCATATCTCCGTGCTTAAAGGAGTGGAAGAGTCACTTAACCGTGAGGCTGTGAGGATTCTCTCGAAAATGCCGGCTTGGGATGCCGGAATGGTCGATGAAACGCCCGTTCCTGTCTATTGCATCTTGCCGATAGCATTCCGTCGCTGATTATCAATGGCCGTTTTAACTGAAATATCATCGGCTTAAACATTGAGTAACTCTGAAAATATCCGGGCCGCGTGTGATTCAAGTTTATCACATGCGGCCCGGATATTTTGGTGTCAGACAGTCAGAAGAGTCTTATCGTCATACTTCCGGCTTTACTACCACACCTGTCCCTTTCAATCCGTTCACGCCTATTGCAAGAGGAGAGCTGAAGGTGACTATTCGTACGAAATCACTCTCATAGACGGCCGGTTGAGCGTTCAGGAAATCCACATCGTAAAGATCAGTCACAGGATCACCCGGCTTGCGTTTTGCATTGGTGTCGATAGTGAAGTAAGCTACTCCGAACGAAGTGAGATTCTGGAAGAAGTGTGTGCCCTGACTCGGTTCGATGCGATAGTTCGGCAGCGAGGACTCTACAATCAATTTTGCTGCGGAAATGGCCGGCCATTTCACGGGTATGCCAAGCGATGTATCGGACGAACCCCATCGTCCCGGTCCGATGAGCACATAACGCTCTTCCCTGTCAAGGAATCCACGGTTGATCTTTTCGATCTCGCGTGCGATCAGCGAATTGTTGGACGATGAGAATTTTTCGGGGCGGACATAGACAACTGTGTTTACACCTTCGATACTTCCATGACCGAGAGCAGTTCCGGATTTGAGCAGCAATTTTTCATCAGGGGTTGACATCAATGCTTCATCCACCGTCTCCTTCCTATCGACAATCGGTCGGATCTGAAGCCAATACAGGCGTCCCTTGTTACTGCTGTTTGGTTCGACCATGCCGGCAAATTCTATTTCGACCGGACGTTGCATGGCTTCTTGACCTGTCGTGAGCATGAAATCCACCGCTTCAGCCAAGGGATATGCCTTGTGTTTAAGAATGTTGTTGAAGGTAACCACGCGACGTCCTTCGCCGAAATCGCTGTCACGGATCACATTGTCGCGGAAATCAAATGTCGATACCATGTATTTTAGCGCACCTCGCTCGGCCACATCCTGAACGCGAAGTTTGGCCACATTGTAGCCGTCATCAACCTTCAGGTTTGACATTGATTCCGGTTTTTTGATGGGCTGTCCTGAGAGTGAAGTCTCACGCTCGTCACCTTTCATGTCCAATGCGTACATTCGTGTCTGTGTGTCGCGCAGGGCCAATGACAGTTCCGATGTCTGGAGGACGTTTTCGGGATGACGCGGAGAAAAGCGGAGGGCAAGACCACCGTCAACAATGTATTTGCCGAGTCCGACAGCTATTTCAGCCACACCGTCTTCCGGCTTTTCATCGTTGAGGGGATAGTAATTGAGTGAACGGCCTACGCCTGAGAATGACGGGAAATAGTAGCCCTCTAAATCTTTGCCGACAACTTCCTGAAGTATCACTGCCATTTTCTCCTGATCGATCACGTTGGAGGTTGCTGTCATGTAGGCTTTCGAGTCGGAATAGAACACGGAAGCATACACACCCTTGATGGCACTCGTGACCATCTTGAGCATTTCCTGCGGATCGCTGATCTTGGGCACCATGTAGGTGGAATAGATTCCTGCAAAGGGCTGGTAATGCGAATCCTCAAGTAGGCTCGAACTGCGCACGGCAATAGGCGTATCGACAACTTCGAACAGTGCAAGGAGATCATCCTTGATTCTCCGGGGTAGCTTCCCACGGAGGAAATGAGACAGGATCTCATCGTCAGGTGCATCGCTCAGGGCTATGGGATAGAGCTTGTTGCTCTCCATAAATTCATCGAATATATCGGTGCAGAGCACTACAGTGCGCGGGATCGTGATTGAAATACCGTCGAAGTTATCGCAGATCGGATTTTTCTTTATGATAGAGTCGATGAATGCCAGACCGCGTCCTTTGCCTCCGAGCGAGCCTTGTCCGATACGAGCGAAATTGGAATAGTGGTCGAAACGGTCTTTCTGGAATATGGCGACCACGCCGCGGTTTTTCATCTTACGATACTTCACGATCAGATCGAAAAACAGCTGTCGCACCTGCGGTGCATCTTTGAGATCACGGAAGCGGTGATGTTTGATGACCTCGGCTATCGGGAACATGGCGCGCGAGTAGAGCCAGCGCGAGATGTCGTTGAACGACGCGTGCCAGTAAAGGGCTTCGGCTGGAATGTCGAAGATGTTTTTCTGAAGATCTTTCAGGGATTTTATACGGAAAATCTCTTCGCCGCTTTCGGGATTGCGGATCACGAAGTCACCGAAACCGAAGTTATTGATGATAGCTTTGCCGAGATCGACGGGAAACTTCTTGGAATTTTTATCAATGAATGTGCCGCCGAGTTCAAGCACGTCGTGAGCGTTCTCATTTTCTGAACTTTCGATAATAAGTGGCAGATATGGGTCGCGTTCACGTAGCTCACGGGCGAGTCTTATGCCTGCCTTGGGATCTTTTTTGCCTTCGCGCTTGAACGAGACGTCGCTGATCACACCGAGGATGTGGTCGCTGTAACGGTCATAAAGTTCGAGAGCTTCCTCATAGTCACGGGCAAGCATCACTTTAGGACGTCCGCGCATACGCAACATTTGCTCATGCTCATTGAGAGCCTCGGTAGAAAATTCACGTGACTGCTTGAGGATGAACTTATAAACTATCGGCAGCACTGAAGAATAAAAACGCACCGAGTCCTCCACGAGGAGTATCATCTGCACGCCGACACCGTTTATGTCATTGTCGGCATTCATCTTATCCTCAAGAAGCTTGATTATCGCAAGGAGAAGATCGACATTGCCGAGCCAAGAAAACACATAGTCAATTCCTGAAAAGTCCTCTTTGGAAAGTCTGCGTGACACCTCCTTGGAGAATGGAGTGAGGACAATTATCGGCATGTCGGGATAGTGCTCCCGGATACGGCGCGCGCCGGTAAACGTTTCACTCACGTCGTTGCCGGGCATCATTATGACGAGGTCGAAACTTTTTGTCTTGAGAATTTCGAGACCTTCCGCTGAGTTGAGTGCGCGGGTCACACGGGGAGGCGAGGAGAGGTTGAGGGAGGTGTATTCGAAATACAGCTGTTCCTCCACGCGTCCGTCTTCTTCCATCATGAACGCATCGTAGGCGGATGCTATGAGAAGCACGTTGAAAATGCGCTTCTGCATGAGGTTCTGGAAAGCCGTGTCTTTAAAATATAATTGGCTGAGGGCTTCGTCGTCGGTCATGTATAATTGGAGATATGGGTAAGTTACTTGTCAGCGACAAAATTAAACAAAAATCTTAGATTATCGGACTGAAGAGATGGAAAAACAATGGTGCGTTAGGATAAATTGCATTAACTGGAATATATTCGCACTTACTTACAAAATTACAATAATAAAATTGATATTCAAAATACAAATTGTTACCTTTGCATCCGAAATTCAGGCTGGATAACGGAATTCAGATTTGTGTCGGATTCGCCGGCTGCATTTCAGAGACTTAGTTTACATATTTTAGGGGTGTCCGCCTTCTGTCGTGAGTGGCTGTCAGCTCATTGGAGGCAGGTCTGAGATTATACCCTTTGAACCTGATCCGGGTAATACCGGCGTAGAGAAAAAATGATGAAGAGATACCTTCTTCCTGCCCTCCTTGTGTCCGGAGGCGTGTGTCCTGTATCCGCTGCTGTAGTTGCGGAGGAGGAGAGTGACTCATTGAATTTAGTGTTGAATCAGGTGGAGATCGTGGCTAACCGAGCCACGGCAAAGACTCCTATTGCCTTTACGAATGTCACCAAGCGCGAACTCGTAAAGAACAATGACGGCAGAGACATGACATATCTCCTGCAGATGACTCCGTCAGTCACCACTACCTCCGATGCCGGTGGCGGAGTGGGCTATACGTCGATGAGGATCAGAGGAACGGATGGTTCGCGCATCAATGTCACGGCCAACGGTGTGCCGATCAATAATCCTGAGAGCCATAACGTCTATTGGGTCAATATGCCGGATCTCGCTTCGTCGCTCGGCGATGTGCAGATTCAGCGTGGTGCAGGCACATCGACCAACGGTGCGGGCGCATTCGGCGCGAGCGTGAATATGATAACCGATGCACCGTCCGAAGATCCATACGCTGAACTTTCTGGAGCGTATGGCGCATACAACACCAACCGCCAGACACTGCGTGTCGGGTCGGGGCTGCTCGGAGAACTTTGGAGTTTTGATGCGCGTATAAGTCATCTTGGGTCTGACGGATATATCGACCGTGCGACATCCGAACTATGGAGCTACTTCGGACAGGCTGCCTATTCCGGTTATAATACAAAGGTGCGCTTGCTTGCCTTCGGTGGCAAGGAAAAGACTTACATGGCTTGGGACTATGCTTCAAAAGAGCAGATGAAGGAGTTCGGCCGTCGTTACAACCCGTGTGGCGAATATACGGACAAGGATGGCAATGTGGCCTATTATCCTGATCAGTACGATAACTATATCCAGCATCATTTTCAGTTGCTGCTCAATCAGCGTCTTGGCGAGTTCTTCCATCTGAATGCTACCTTGCACTATACTTGCGATGACGGGTATTATGATCAGTACAAGACGAACCGTACACTGGAGGAATACGGACTCGTGCCGTTTGTAGATGCTGACGGTGCTACAATTAAGAAGTCAGACCTCATACGTCTCAAAAACAATGTCAATCATTTCGGTGGCGGTCAGCTCAACGTCAATTATGTCCGTGACGGGTGGAATGTGGTTCTCGGTGGTGCGGCTACTGATTTCAAGGGCCATCATTTCGGACAGGTGAAGTGGGTTCGTAATTATGTAGGACCTATTGATCCCTTGCAGAAGTATTATGATAATACCGGCCGAAAGTTTGACCTGAATTTCTTCCTCAGGGCGAATTATGAGATCAACCGACAGTTTTCGGCCTATGCCGACATGCAGTATCGCCATATCCATTATACAATAAAAGGGGCATCAGACAATTGGGACTGGAACATTGCCGCGCCCGCTGTTCTGGATGTGGATCGCCGGTGGAATTTCTTTAATCCTAAGCTTGGACTTAACTATACCTACGGGAGTCATCGTGCGTTTGCGTCGTGGGCTGTGGCGCAGAAAGAGCCTACGCGCGATAATTTCACTGACGGTGATCCTGCTCACAGACCGGAATCCGAACGCCTGAATGATTTCGAAGTCGGATATACTTTCAATCATAAGCTGTTCACCTTAGGTGTAAACCTTTATTACATGCTTTATAAGGATCAGCTTGTGGCCACAGGTGAATTGTCGGATACGGGTAATCCCATAAGCGTAAATGTTCCGGACTCTTACCGTATGGGTGTGGAATTGCAGGCGGCCCTTCGCCCCTGCCAATGGTTCGATTGGCAGTTCAACCTCACGCTTTCGCGTAACCGCATAAAGAATTTTGTTGAATACATCTACGAGGACGAGTGGACCAATCCTATCTCTTTCGCGCTCGGCGACACTCCGATTGCCTTCTCGCCTGACCTGATTTTCAGTAACGCTTTCAACTTTAATTTCCATGGAGCTGATGCGTCGCTTCAGAGCCGTTATGTCGGAAAGCAGTACATGAACAATGCCAAGAGTGAGGAAGCACGTCTTGACGCATATTTTGTAAGTGATCTTCATCTTGGTTACACGTTCAAGCACCTTCAGGGCATAAAAGAAATGCGCCTAGGCTTATCGGTCTATAATCTGTTTAATAAGAAGTATTTCAACAACGGTTATGCCGGAGCGGGTTATTACGTTGATGGAGGAGAGAAGATCATATATCGTTATGCCGGCTATGCCGCGCAAGCTCCGACCCATGTAATGGCTACGGCAACTCTTCGTTTCTGATATGACCTTGTACTCATCGATATTCTCAATGGAATGTCATAGCCTGTACGTAAAAATATGAATTTCGACAGCATACTTGAAATTTTCGGTTTTACCGTCGGCCTGCTATACCTTTGGTGGGAGTATCATGCCGATGCCAAAGTGTGGCTTGCGTCTGTGATCATGCCTATGATCTCGATGTGGATCTATTATTCCAAGGGACTATATGCTGATTTCGGTATAAATATCTACTATCTTGTCATAGCTGTCTATGGTTTCATTGTCTGGACACGCGGATCGGCAGGTACGGCGAAAAAACCTCGCCAGATTACCCATGCATCTATTCAGGTGTGGGGTGGTGCAGTGGCTGCGACAGTGATCCTGTGGATAATGATATGGTGGATTCTCGTTCATTTTACCGATTCCACTGTTCCGGTTGCTGATGCCTTTACTACCGCTCTTTCGATAGTCGGTCTATGGATGATGGCACGCAAATATGCCGAGCAGTGGCTTGTATGGTTCGTGGTGGATATAGTATGTTCATGTCTTTACTATTATAAAGGTCTGAATTTCTATTGTATCCTCTATGCCGTCTATACTGTCATCGCTTTGCTTGGTTATCGCAAATGGCTGCGTCTCATGAAGGGACAAACTGTTGAACCGTCATGAAAAATACAGCTATGAAATGTTAAAATCTTAAAAGTCGATGATGTTTTGCGAAAATTTGCGTTCAAAACGCTTGTAATTGTAGCAAAATGCTTAACTTTGCATCGATTTCTGATAATTTAACTGTAGCAGAAATCACTTTGCATTATGACATCATCCGCTAAGAAAGCCCCGGAGGTGATTAAGTTCACCAAAATGCACGGCATAGGGAACGATTACATATATATTAATTGTATGGAATCAGTCCCCGAAAGGCTGCCTGATCTGGCCATCGAAATGAGCGACCGTCATTTCGGCGTTGGTGGCGACGGAATAGTTCTGATATGCCCATCGGAAATCGCTGACTTCAGAATGAGGATGTTTAACAACGACGGGTCTGAAGCCCGTATGTGTGGCAACGCCTCTCGCTGTATAGCAAAATATGTCCACGACCACGGACTCACTGACAAACAACGCATAAACCTTGAAACCCTTTCGGGTATCAAGGTTTTGTCGCTTAATATGAACGATGAAGGTGAGGTGGAGAGTGTGACAGTCGATATGGGTGAACCGGAACTCGAAGCTGCTTCCGTGCCTGTTGTTACAGCATCTGAGAAAATGGTTGAGGAAACGGTCGAGACGTCGTCCGGCTTTGTGAAGGTCACAGCAGTGTCGATGGGCAATCCTCACGGTGTGATTTTTGTTGATCGCATTGAAGATGTGGATTTCGATAAGCTCGGACCGGAACTTGAACATCATCCTAT
This sequence comes from Bacteroides sp., assembly GCA_014801945.1. Taxonomy (GTDB): domain Bacteria; phylum Bacteroidota; class Bacteroidia; order Bacteroidales; family Muribaculaceae; genus Duncaniella. The sequence continues at coordinate 8,504 of JAAVDF010000040.1, read as the reverse complement.
GTGGCCTGACAGGGCTAACATCGAATTTCTCCAGATACTATCACCGTCCGAAGCACGCATGAGAGTGTGGGAGAGGGGTACTGGCGAGACTTTGGCTTGCGGGACAGGAGCATGTGCCTCCGCAGTCGCTGCAGCTTTGACCGGACGTTGCGACCGGAAGGTTACGATCCATCTCCGTGGAGGAGATCTGACCATAGAATGGTGTGCCGACGGCCATGTCATGATGACAGGTAGCGCAACAGAAGTTTTTGAAGGTAATTATTACCGACAACGCTGATCCGATATGATTATCATAAGGTGAATATACCGAGTGTCTTTCCGACGCGGTGGAGTATATTTACCCCGATTAATCATGAAAGGACAGATTGTTTTTTTGTTTCGCAGTCATAATATTTCTAAATTTGTATTCTAATTAAATAATCCTATTGTAACCAATGTTTAGGATCAACGATAATTTCACGAAACTTCCGGCTTCATATCTTTTCAGTGAAGTCGCCCGCAGGGTCAAGGCTTATTCAGAGTCACATCCCGATGTCGAGATCATCCGTATGGGTATCGGTGATGTCACCCGCCCGTTATGTCCGGCTGTCATTTCCGCGCTTCATGCCGCAGTCGATGATGAAGGGCGAGGGGAGACGTTTCATGGCTACGGCCCGGAACAGGGCTATGCGTTTCTGAGCGAGAAAATCGCTGAGACTGATTATCGCAAGCGAGGCATAGATATTGAACCCGATGAGATTTTTATAAGTGACGGCGCGAAGAGTGACACCGGTAACATCGGAGACATCCTCTCGACCGCAAACATGGTTGTTGTCACAGATCCGGTATATCCCGTCTATGTGGATACGAATGTGATGGCCGGACGTGCCGGAGAGCTTGGTGCTGACGGCCGTTGGGACAGGATAGAATATCTCCCTTGTACGTCAGAAAACTCTTTTGTCCCCTCATTGCCGGTAAATAATCCTGATGTGATCTATCTGTGCTATCCCAATAATCCGACGGGAACCACACTTACACGCGCGCAGCTGAAAGTATGGGTGGATTATTGCAAGGAACATGGTGCACTCCTGCTCTTCGATGCCGCTTATGAGGCATATATCCGTGAGGACAATGTTCCCCATTCGATATATGAAATAGAAGGAGCAAAGGAAGTCGCCATTGAATTCCGCAGTTTTTCAAAGACGGCAGGTTTCACAGGCATACGTCTCGGCTATACGGTCGTTCCCAAGGCTCTGAAAGGTATGGATGCCAACGGTGAGAAAGTTGCTCTCAACGGCCTCTGGCGACGTAGGCAGACTACCAAGTTCAATGGTGCGAGCTATCTGACACAGCGTGGAGCGGAAGCACTCTATACACCGGAGGGTCAGCGTCAGATGAAAGAAAGCGTTGACTATTATCTTGAAAATGCAGCCACGCTCCGTGCCGGGCTTGCCGAGGCCGGTTATGAAGTGGTCGGAGGTATAAATTCCCCTTATATATGGCTGAAGACACCCGGAACAATGACATCATGGGAGTTTTTTGATTATTTGCTTGACCGTTATCATATAGTCGGTACGCCCGGCAGTGGATTCGGTCCGGCAGGCGAGGGTTATTTCCGCCTGACAGCGTTCAATACTCATGAAAACACTCGCCGTTGTGTTGAGCGTCTGTCCGGAAAATGAGATCAATACATCAACCAATCATAGAATCAAATATTTTTTTAACATAATAACATACAGTTATGTCAAGCTTAAGGTTTAAAGTTGTCGAAGAAGCGTCCAATCGCAAGGCTGTTCCCGTAGATATTCCCAAAGAGCGTCCGCAGGAATATTACGCCAGCAAAGTTTTCAACCGTGCCAAAATGTATGAGTATCTTCCGATTGATACCTACAAGGAACTGATCAACGCCATCGACAACAAGCAGCCTATCTCGCGTAAAGTTGCCGACAGCGTGGCTGAAGGGATGAAGCGTTGGGCCATCGACAACGGCGCACGCCATTACACTCACTGGTTTCAGCCTCTGACCGAAACCACGGCCGAGAAACACGACGGATTCGTCGAGCACGACGGTAAAGGCGGAATGGTCGAGGAATTTTCCGGCAAGCTCCTTGTCCAGCAGGAACCGGATGCTTCAAGCTTCCCTAACGGCGGTATCCGCAACACTTTCGAGGCACGCGGTTATTCGGCGTGGGACATCTCGTCGCCGGCATTCCTCATGGACAATACACTCTGTATCCCCACGATCTTTATTTCATATACAGGCGAGTCGCTTGACTATAAGACCCCGCTTCTGCGCGCACTTTCAGCCGTTGACAAGGCAGGAACAGCCGTGGCACGTTATTTCGACCCTGAAGTAAAGCATGTGATTTCCAACCTCGGCTGGGAGCAGGAATACTTCCTCGTTGATGAGGCTCTCTATGCCGCACGTCCTGACCTCGTGCTCACCGGACGTACGCTCATGGGTCACGAGTCGGCAAAAAACCAGCAGCTTGAGGACCACTACTTCGGTGCCATCCCCTCACGCGTGGAAGCGTTCATGCTTGATCTCGAAATCGAGGCTCATAAGCTCGGCATTCCTGTGAAAACCCGCCATAATGAGGTTGCTCCCAATCAGTTTGAGCTTGCTCCGATTTTTGAGGAGACAAACCTTGCGAACGACCACAATATGCTGCTCATGTCGCTCATGAGCGAGGTGGCACGCCGTCACAACTTCCGTGTGCTTCTCCATGAGAAACCGTTCGCAGGCATCAATGGCTCAGGCAAGCACAACAACTGGAGTCTCGGCACTGATACGGGTACTCTTCTTTTCGCTCCCGGCAAGACTCCTAAGGAAAATCTCCAGTTCATCACTTTCGTGGCCAATGTAATGGCGGCCGTTCACCGTCACAATGCACTTCTGAAGGCTTCCATCATGTCGGCTACCAACACCCATCGTCTTGGTGCTAACGAAGCTCCCCCCGCCATCATCTCGATTTTCACCGGCAGCCAGCTCGCCGATATCATCAATAAGATCAAGAATTCAGATAAGGACGAACTGATCACACTTGCAGGTAAGGATGAGCTTAACCTCGGTGTGGCTCAGATTCCGGAACTGATGATTGACAATACTGACCGCAACCGCACATCGCCTTTCGCTTTCACCGGTAACCGTTTTGAGTTCCGTGCCGTAGGTTCAAGTGCCAACTGTGCTTCCGCAATGATCGCACTCAACGCTGCCGTGGCCGAACAGCTCGCTGATTTCAAGCAGAAGGTCGATTCCCGTCTTGAGGCTGGTGAGGAGCTCCAGCACGCTCTTCTTGCCGAGATCAAGGCTCTGCTTCTCTACTCGGAGGCTATCCACTTTGACGGTAACGGATATTCCGACGAATGGAAGGAAGAGGCCGCACGCCGTGGTCTTGACTGCGAGACCAATCCCGCGCTCATCTTTGATGCCTACCTCCGTCCCTCGTCCATAGAGATGTTCCGCAAGACCGGTGTGATGAACCATGTCGAGCTTGAGGCCCGCAATGAGGTGAAGTGGGAGATGTACACCAAGAAAATCCAGATTGAAGCCCGTGTGCTCGGCGATCTCGCTATCAACCATATCATCCCGGTAGCCACCCGCTATCTCTCAATCCTTCTTGACAACATGGTCAAGATCCGCACTCTCTTCCCCGGCGATAAGGGTGAACAGCTTTCGGCTCAGGATTCAGTGACTGTGGAGAAGATCATGCACCACTGCTCCGTCATCAAGGAAGAAGTAGCCAAGATGGTCAATGCCCGCAAGGAGGCAAACAAAATCCCGACAGAACGTGAAAAGGCTCTCGAATACTCGCGCAACGTCGCTCCCTGTCTTGAAGTGATCCGTTATCATATCGACAAGCTCGAACTTATGGTGGACAACGAAATGTGGCCTCTGCCCAAGTATCGTGAACTCCTCTTCATCCGTTGATGATAATCTTACAGGAATAGAATGAAAACTATCACCGCTCTCCGACACTAACTGGTTTCTGAATAGTGCCGGAGGGCGGTTTTCCACAATATGGAGATACTTAAACATGAGTGCGGTGTGGCGATGATACGCCTGCTGAAGCCGCTTGAATACTATAAAAAGAAATACGGCACTTACGCCTACGGTATCAACAAGCTTTATCTTCTTATGGAGAAACAGCACAACCGCGGGCAGGAGGGTGCCGGTATCGGTGTCGTGAAGATGCATTCCGTGCCCGGCCACGAATACGTGTTCCGTGAGCGTGCTCTCGGCAAGGATGCGATTCAGGAGATTTTCGAGACCGTCAAATGTAAGCTTGACAAAGCTGATATCGCTGATCACGATGCGGAATGGGTGGAGCGTTATGCTCCATTCCTCGGAGAGATCTATATGGGCCATCTCCGCTATTCGACCACTGGAAAAAGCGGCCTGTCATACTGCCATCCTTTCCTCCGTCGTAACAACTGGCGTTCGCGCAATCTGCTGATGTGTGGCAATTTCAACATGACCAACGTCGATAAGGTGTTTGAGAGTGTGGTTGCCTGCGGGCAGCATCCGCGCATCTACAGTGATACCGTTGTCCTCCTCGAACAGCTCGGCGATGCGCTTGATAAGGAAAATCACCGCATCTACCGTCAGTATCGTGACTCGATGGACGGTCAGAAGCTTACCGCGACGATAGAGGATAATCTTGACATGAAGCGTGTGCTTTCAGCCACTGCTCCGCAGTGGGACGGTGGTTTCGTCATCTGTGGTGCTACGGGATCGGGTGATATGTTCGCTCTTCGTGACAGTCATGGTATCCGTCCGGCCTTTTATTACCATGATGACGAGGTGGTGGTACTCGCCTCCGAGCGTCCGGTCATCCAGACTGTTTTCAATGTGGCGCGTCGTGATGTCCGCGAACTTGTGCCCGGAAGTGCGTTGATTGTGACTAAAGCGGGTCAGATTTCCGTTACAGACGTTCTCGGTGAGGGTGAGAACCAGCGTTGCTCCTTCGAACGTATATATTTCTCGCGCGGAAGTGATGCCGATATCTATCGTGAGCGCAAGCGTCTCGGCGAGAATGTAGTTCCGGCTATAATGAAGAGTATCGGTGGTGATCTTGACCATTCGGTGTTCTCGTTTATACCGAACACCGCCGAAGTAGCGTTTATCGGTATGATAAGCGGTCTGATGTCGGAACTCGACAGGCGCAAGATGCAGGAGATCCTTGATGCGCAGAAGGCTGGACGGCTTGATGCGGCGACGCTTGACAGGATCATGAACCGTGATCTGCGGGTCGAGAAGGTTGCCATCAAGGACATCAAGCTCCGTACGTTCATAGCCGAAGGTGAGGCGCGCAATGATCTTGCGGCGCATGTCTATGACGTGACCTACGGAATTGTGGAAAACGGGGTGGATAATCTTGTCGTGATCGACGACAGTATCGTGCGCGGTACCACTCTCAAGCAGTCTATCCTCAAGATGCTCGACCGCCTGCATCCGCGCAAGATCGTCGTGGTCTCCTCGTCACCTCAGGTCCGTTATCCGGATTACTACGGAATAGACATGTCGCGCATGGGTGAGTTCATAGCATTCCGTGCGGCTGTGGAGCTTCTGAAGGATCGTGGTATGAGCCATGTACTTGATGAGACTTACCGTCAGTGCAAGGAGCAGGAAGGTCTCCTTGACATAGAGATCCGCAATTGTGTCAAGGCTATATATGCACCCTTCACTCAGGAGGAGATCTCGCGCAAGATCGCCGGGATGCTCACTGCCGACGGATCGATCAACGCCGAGGTGGATATAATATATCAGTCGCTCGAAGGTCTGCGTGATGCTATCCCCGCCTGTCTCGGTGACTGGTATTTCTCCGGCGATTATCCCACTCCCGGCGGAGTGCGGCTGGTCAATCGCGCATATATTAATTTTTACGAAGGAAATACGGAAAAACGATGATACGCCCGTCCTCTCTTCTCACTTCCGTCGTCTTGGCTGCGGCTGTAATGACGACTATGATTTCCGCCCGGTCAGTGTCCGCCCAGTCGCGGACGCTGACCGAGCGCGTTTATTTCCCGTCGCCTGTCGAACTCAGGGATTCATCCATTACCGTGCCTCTCGATACCTCTGCCGCTGTGAGGAATTGCCGTGTGGATGTACGTGGAGCAATGTCGGGGATAGGGGAGCGGCCCGGACTCGCACGGGCTTACTGGGGGCTGAAACTGATCGGCTCCTCCGACACCATGACCGTCACGCTCCGCCATGGCAACAGCTCATTCGGAGATATTCTTGACCGCCGTGTGAACATGCTCACTGTAGCGCGTGGCAAGGATGTGATTTTCGAGAAGGATATTGCGGCCTTTGAATCCTCGTCGGGGGTGTATAATACCTTACGTCTCGATCTCGACCGTCAGAACGGCGAATTGAACATTAGCGGTGGAGGGAAAAGCGTCACCGATATATGCGTCCTGCCAGTCGGTAGGCTCGCCATGCCATCGGCGGTGGCGGTCTGGAGTCAAGGTGTGCTTGATGTCGCGTCCCTTTCGCTTGAAATATCCCTTTCGCCTGAACAGGCTCTCGCTTCCGGCTGGACGCAGGAAGCTTTGATGGATCATCTTCGAGCATCAACCGATCCGGTGGAAGGCTATTGGCAGTATCTTGACCGTGAGAATGATCCTCGGTATGCCCGTCCGGGAGGACGCTATCTGCTTGCTGTGGTCAGGAATCCTGATAGTGACGTAGATGGGAATTATGACATCCTTTATGTTGATGGCGCGGAGACTTGGCGTGACCGTTGGCATCCGATGATGATTAAAGGCCGTCTGCGCCCCACGATATTCCTCGATCACTATGATCTCGAATGGACCGATGCTGTTTTTGAGACAATTGACCGCGACATTCATGCCACCATTACCGACAGGTCGATCCTTACGCTGTCGTTCCCATTGCTGAAAACGACCATGCGTTTCTCACGCATGCCCATGAAATGAGCTTCTGCCTGTCCTCTATGTCTTAGAGGCTACCGATGACGAGGAATGTCAGACCTATCAACAGGAGGGTGAGATCGATGAGTTTGAGGCGAATATTCTTTTCATGCAGGGCTATGACACCATAGAAAAACGAGACGATGACGCTGCCGCGACGTATCATCGACACAACCGCTATCATTGAACCTTCAAGTGAAAGGCTGTAGAAGTAGGCTATGTCTGCCACGGTGAGGAAGAGCGAGATCAGCGGGATGGTCCATCGCCATTGCAGCGGTGTGCCGCCTTTCTTCCCGCGCAGGATCAGGCCGATCGTTATGCCCATTATCACCATCTGATAGAGCGAGTACCATGCCTGAACTTCGAGGGGCTGATAGCGCGTCAGCAGATATTTGTCATAGAGCGCGCTGACCGCGCCCATTGCCGTAGCACCGATGGCCATCCACACCCATTTGTTGGATTTCAACGAGATCCCCTCCTTGCTTCCGACGCGGCTTATGAAGTAGAGTGACCAGAATCCGAGTATAACACCGGCCCACTGCCAGAGGTTGAGCCGTTCGCCGAATATGATCAACGCACCGACGAGCACCATTACCGGACGCGATGCATTGACCGGCCCTGCTATCGTCAGCGGAAGGTGCTTGATGCTGGCATATCCCAAGAGCCATGACGAGAGTACGATGGCCGATTTCAGCAGTATCGCTCCGTGGCCTTCAAGCGTGTTGCCGAGACCGTAGTTGCCGTGGCTTATGCCTATTATGATTACAGGAAGCATGAACAGCGATCCGAACACGGTGTTGAGGAAGAGCACGCCGAGCACATTGTTGCGATCGACCGACAGTTTCTTCATCACGTCATAAAAACCGAGACAGAGAGCTGAAATTATGGCAAGACCTACCCACATGATTGACTTGAATTAGATGGTTTATCAAAAAATCGTGCAAAGTTAGCTAAAACTGTCCTTATTTTGATAGACTGAATCGAAAAATCATGTAGAATCGCCTTAATAAGATTTTGTAAATTAACGGATAAATATATAAATTTGCATCGCAAACCACTACGCAGAACCTCGGCAAGAGAGGAGCGGGAGGGTTGGCAGACATATTTTTTTTCGAAAAGCGTTTACCATGACGCTCTTTCTTGACGTTCCGAAATCTGGAAAATTGTCTAACTTGTCTCATTCTCAATTAACTTAACTTGAATTGTTCTTAAAAGTGGTTCTTACTTTGCGCTTCAAACACTGGCAAAGTTAAGATAAAAACTGTTGTTTCCAAAATTCCAGCAATATAATTTTTTTCAAGATAAATCCATCATACGTTAAGTTACATGATGGATTAAGTTGTTTTCCCACCTCCCGTTTTAGCAATCTAGATACAAGGGTTATATAGATAACCTAAGTAACCCAACCTTGGGAAGGTACTTGGATATTACCCCTATTGGGGCAAACTGTCGGATAAAAAATTCTGGAAAAAATAAGTGGAGATATTTCAAGTAATGACATGATAAGGGTTGTTAAATGGTTAAGAAAAAATGATTCCCGATATAATAATAAGTATATAGGTATTAATATATAAGATATATTAATATGT
>JAAVDF010000039.1 GCA_014801945.1 Bacteroides sp. | reverse complement strand
GCCATACACGGCTCGCACCATGACGATATTCTTCAGGCGAGTGCTGATAAGTCGGGCTGCACGGGCGGCGAAGCAAAGGGTGTGCTCGAACACATCCTCTTTGTTGCTGAGCAGATACTCGCGGTTTAGCAGGCCGGAGTTGCTGTGATATGGAGCCAATTCTATGCTGAGATGATGACGGGTGTCGGGCGCGAGCAGGTCGTCAGACAGTTGGAGGGCATTCATCAAGGGGAGGTAGCGTCGGCGATAATGCCAACGCTCAGTGTCGGCGAGGTGGGCGCGCAGCACATTGCCGAACATAGCGGCAGAATAGGACAAAGCACCCATGCCGCAGCCTAATGTGCAAGCCATGCAGACCGGTGACTGCAATTTGCCCCCGTGCCCGGGACTGAGATTGACCACTACGCTTTGCAAGCTCTCGTTTCCGGCAGGATGCCACCCCCACCAAGGCTCGGGCATATAGGACACATCGGGATTGGCTCCGATTTTCCAGAGTCTGACAAAATTGTCCCAGTGATCGTAGTGCTGTAAAATCGCCGCGTAGCCGGTCATTTTGTGCCCTAAGCCGCCGGACTCACCTCATTGGCAAAAGTCTATATACAAAAAGAGCGTGAGAGTCTGTATCTGTTGCTCGTCCCGCTTCTTGAGGCTCTGGCATGTGCCCATCACAGTAGAACGAGCAACGCGGAGCCTCACGCTGTATGATATGATGAGGAGGAGTATGTATCGCTACATGCTCCTACATAGGTATATCATACCCCGAAAGGCGCCTATCGTTGCCTCATTCCCGACTGTGATTTTGAAACTGCCAGATTTCAAGAAGCCAAGAACAAGCGCTTGATAAACGCTCTTATATTATGTCTGCGCACCCCGCCACGCTTACCCCATATCGGGACTCCGCGGACGATATGCGTCGGCAAAGTTACAAATTATTTTGATAACGGCCAATAGATTTTTCACTTCGAAGAGAAAAAATTTGATACTTATACCACGTTTAGGCACTAAAACGATTTTCAAAATCTTAGTGCATGGTTAGTGCCCAAGCTCGGTCTGGAGTGGTCTTTTTTTTGGTCTTATTTCGGTCCTGAAACGAAAGGATTAGATACAAAAAAACCTCTGAACTACTTGATAGTCCGAGGTTTCTTTGTGGTCAAAGCGCCCATAGGGCGATAAGTCTTCTTTAGTCCGAACCTTTAGCTCGCTGTAACTTGTTTGCAGCAATAAGTTCGGTAGTACATGGTGGAGCTGGAGGGATTTGAACCCTCGTCCAAACGTGGAACTAATGAGCTTTCTACATGCTTAGTTTCTACTTGGTTTTCGTGTCAAGACAGGCAAGAAACGACCAATCTCGACCTTATCCTCTAAAAATCTCGGCGATTATCGAGGCTTTCCTCGCCATATTTCCGATTTACCTGCACCACCTTGTCGATCCGTCTCGGAAAAAGGACAATCGGGTGATGTCTCGTTTCCGCAACTGTTGCGGAAATAAAGCTAATCTACTGTACTTCGATTAAGCAGCGAGAGCGTAGTTGTTTTCGCCATTTGAAATTTTGATGTCCCTGATTAAAGAGCGTAGCCATCATTGCTCTGCATGCTTACCCACCACCTCTACACGCTGTCAAAACCGGTCAGCCCCGTAGGATAAGTGAGTATGGACGGACTGTCAAAAAAAGAACTCTTTCTTTAGATGCCGTTCATGATTTTAGCTTACAAATATAGTGAGTTTGGGCGATAAAACAAAATATTAGATCGTAATTATAGAATATTAACATTTGGGTCATCTAACGGACCTGTACCCTTGTGTCAGAGCCCTCTCTGCGCAAGCCATTGAAATATGTAGCGGTAAAGTGGTTCGCGGACTGATTTTGCAGAGAGTACGAGGTCATGCAGTCCGCCATCGACACGCACACATGTGACATTCGGGCCGAGTCCGAGACCATATTTCTTAATATCCTTAACATCGAGCACACCGTCTGCCCGATTATGTTCGGGCGACCATTGCGACCCGCTTACGCTTGCCGAGGAATACATCAGGAGTATGGGTACGCGTATGTCGGCCTTGCCGCCGCGCAGGGCTTTCTGGGCGAGGGTGATCGCACGAATCCATCCGGCCGTTACCGGAGGCGACTGGATGAGCTTCCAGTCAGTGCGGTAATCCCATTCGCCGTGATAGCGTTTCAGCAGGCTTTCAGCGTAGGCGTCAGACATTCCCTGACTTATCTTGAAGCTCGGCCATACTTTTCCGAGGAGAGTGATGGCCGGTATCAGCTTCTCTTTCCATCCGAGATTCCAATCGAGGAAGGGACTGTTGAGTATCAGTGCCTTGACGGCTTCAGGATGGCAACGGCTTTCAAAATAGGCTGTCGTCAGTCCGCCCGTAGAATGGCCGATGAGGATGACTTCGGTGATGCCCTGACGCGCCATGATTACGAGAGCCGAGTCAATGTCCTGAAAATATGTGGTCATGTCGCGGACGTCAAACAGCTTGTCGCCTTCGCGGAGCGAACGCCCGTAGCGACGGAGATCTACTGCATAGAAGTCATAACCGTGCTCTACGAAGCGGTTGCCCATCTCGGACTGGAAGAAATAGTCGTTGAAACCGTGGACATAGAGCGCACCGCGTGTCACGGGTGAGCCGTCGATATGCTTGGGGGCAAGTTTGCGGATGACGGTCGATACGACCGGCCCGGTATAATCGTCGGGCTGCTTGACCTGACACATTTCGTAGCCGTCGCCCAGAATGTCCGGAAGCCATTTGCCGGTATCCTGACCGAACAGATGGGAATGGAATGCGAGATATGTGAGCAGGAAGCAGACGAGTATCCTTGGGATCCTCGTGGTAGAGCTATGGGAATGTATTTCCATAAGGTGATCGTGTGTGTGATTCGGTTGTGAGGTGGAGATGGCCGTAGATGGATATATATTACTCCGGTCAGATCCCTGTCGGCGACAGGGCATCGGGCCGGAGTAGGTTATGGGGGACATCGGATGATCCTCCTCCATACAGATATGGAGGACGGTAGGACCTACCGATTAATTTGACGTTTCAAGTTCAGGAGCGATAAGCTTGTAGCCTTTGCCGTGGATATTGATGATCTCGATTGACGGATCGTCCTTCAGGTGCTTGCGGAGCTTGGTGATATAGACGTCCATCGAACGTGCGTTGAAGTAATTATCGTCGATCCAGATGGTCTTGAGCGCGAAGTTACGTTCAAGGATCTCGTTGACATGGGCACAGAGCAGACTGAGGAGCTCGGATTCCTTGGTGGTAAGTTTAGTCACCTTATCGTCGATCAGGAGCACCTGCTTCTGGGTATCGAATGTGAACTTACCGATCTTGTACATTGTGATTTCCTTGCCCTTCTTGCCCTTCACGCGGCGGAGAATGGCTTCGATACGGAACACGAGTTCCTCCATCGAGAACGGTTTGGTGATATAGTCGTCAGCTCCGATCTTGAAGCCTTCGAGGATATCTTCCTTGAGTGATTTCGCCGTAAGGAAAATGATGGGTACTTCCGAGTTTACGGTCCTTATTTCCTGAGCGAGTGCGAAACCGTCCTTCTTGGGCATCATTACGTCGAGGACGCAAAGATCATATTTCCCTTTGAGGAAGGCTTTGTAGCCGCTTTCACCGTCGGCAAAAAGGTCAGCATTGAACCCCTTGGCCTGAAGATACTCGCGGAGGAGCATGCCGAGATTCTCGTCATCCTCGCAAAGCAGTATGCGCAAACGATCTTCCATAGTTTCTTAGTTTTTAGTTATTGGTAATGTAATTATGAATTTTGTTCCTACGTTGAGCTCGCTATCCACGCTGATCTCGCCTCCGAGTTCGCCCACCATCTTCTTGACGTATGCGAGTCCGAGGCCGAACCCCTTCACGTCGTGACGGTTGCCGGTGGATACACGATAAAATTTTTCAAAAATCTTCTTGAGATCCTCACGCTTCATGCCGATGCCGTTGTCGCGGATGGTGATCTCTATTTTTTCGCCGTTATGACTGACGTTGCGTGTGCTCACAGTCAGCTGCAGCGGTTCTTCCTCGCGGCGATACTTGACTGCATTGTCGAGCAGGTTGAAGATCACGTTGGTGAAGTGCATCTCATCCACGTTGACGGTCGAGTCGTCGGCATCAAGGACTGCCTCGATGTGACCTCCGTATTTTTCGACTTTAAGTTTGAACGTCGATGTGATGTTTGCTATCAGGACATTGGCATCCACGTGCTGAAGACGGAGAGTGGCTTTCTGACGGTCAAACATTGACATCTGCAACACCTTTTCAACCTGAAAGCGCAGGCGTTTGGTCTCGTCGTTGATCACGGTTGATATGTGGCTGAGCATAGCCGGCGATTTCAGCACCGCTCCGTCATTGAGCATCTGGGCCGCGAGTGATATTGTCGAGATCGGAGTCTTGAACTCGTGGGTCATATTGTTGATGAAGTCATTTTTCATCTCTGTCAGTTTCTTCTGGCGGAAAGCAAGAATGATTGTGCAGAGGAATGTCACCAACAGTATGAACGTGAAGATGAACGACGGGATCATGAAGCGGATAGATCCGAAAATGTAGTCACTCTTAGTCGGGAAATATACCTTGAGGTAATACATCTTGTTTTTCGGATCATTCGGGAAGAGTGTCTGTATGAACATCGAGTTCTCGTCGCTGAGGGTAGGGTGGTAGCCGGCGGAGCGATAGACGATGCCGCCGACACGGTTGACCACCGCGAACTCGAAGGGTATTGTCAGTCCATTGTTGTCAAGTTCCGAGCGCAGATAGCTGCTCACTTCAGCCGAGTCAGCGCGTTCGCTTATCGGGCGGTTGCTTGACTGGGTGATGATATTGAAGATGACTTCATCGAGCAGACCTTTCTGATAAAGATATTTACCGCGCATGATCTCGCGCATCGAACTGCTTGCCTTGGGCTTGTCAATGCTACCTTTGAGTGTGAGGTCATAGTTGGTGCCGTCGGAAGTGGTGAAGTTGTAATTCATGTCAACCGAGCCGTCGGCATTGGTCCGCGGTATGAACTGAGTGGCCATCGTGGCCATATCCTCTTCAAGATAATGCTTTGTCTCATCCTGTTCCAGACGGGTGCTGACAGCGTAGAGGGAGCGTTTCACACCCTCGGCGAATTGGTCGTCACGCATCTTCTTCATGTTGTTCATGTACATGATCTGTACATAAAGCAACCCGATGAAGGTGAGGGCCATTATTATAGTCAGGAACCAGATAGTCGATTTTTTCATTATTATATAAAAATATGTGTCCGTGTGTGTAGGCTTTAAGCTTCTTGGCCTCAAGTCTGAACTCTTGTCGGATATTTAATATCTTAACAATTGCGAAGTATAATTGTTGTGAAATTTTTCAAATAAGTTTCAATCGTATTAACAATTTGCGTCAAAATTAACATAAAAATGTGAATAAAACAACGGTTGTTTAGATATATATTGTCTTTAAACCACGGTTGTTGCGCCTTTTAACTATTTATAATATTTTGGATTCCAATAAATTTAAGTAAAATGAGTGAAAATGTCCGTCCGAACCATTACGGTCAGACCTGCGTTCTAATACCGTAAACTAAATATGTAATAGAAATATCAAAAACATAAAAACATTATATTATTATGCAAACAATCATCAATCAGGAAATCCCCCAGTTCGCAGTCGATGCATTTGTTGACGGCGACTTCAAGACAGTGACCGATGCCGATCTCAAAGGCAAGTGGTCCATCCTTTTCTTCTATCCTGCGGACTTCACTTTCGTGTGTCCGACCGAGCTTGTGGATATGGCCGAGAACTATGACAAGTTCAAGGAACTCGGAGCTGAGGTCTATAGCGTCAGCACCGACAGCAAATTTACCCACAAGGCTTGGCATGATGCCAGCGATTCCATCAAGAAAGTGAAGTTCCCGATGCTTGCCGATAAGACCGGAGTCCTCTCCGAATATTTCGGTGTGCTCAATCCCGATGACTTCATGTCATATCGCGGTACGTTCGTGATCAATCCTGAGGGAAAGATCAAGATTGCCGAGGTTCAGGACAACGGTATCGGACGTAATGCCGAGGAGCTTCTCCGTAAGCTTGAGGCAGCGCAGTTCGTGGCCGAGCACGGCGATCAGGTATGCCCCGCCCGCTGGAAACCGGGCAAGGATACCCTCAAGCCCGGTATTGAGCTCGTAGGCAAGATCTAAAGCATTTTGTAGAAAGCTTTTACTTGGAATTTATTGGTAAAACGAATCTTCCGGTTATATCACTCATCCGGCATCATGCTTGGTCAGATCCAAGAGTGCCGTATGTGAAAAGTGCTCAGCGGTCGTGCTCCTTTCGTCAGGGGCGTGGCCGCTGATTCCTTTTGGCAAGTCGGGTGGGGGTGGCTTATTGTCAAAACTTTAATGTCGAATAATAGCGGATTATTTTTGATGCTTATGCCTAAATTTGTAACTTTGCGCAATGGATGACCGTAAATCTGTCACCACTCACCTTGAATAAAAATTACAATATTTATTATGGAATATCATGAAATAGGCAAAACCGGCATGAAGGTGTCGGCCCTGAGTTTCGGAGCGTCGTCGCTCGGCGCAGTGTTTCACGACATCAACGAACCCCGTGCGCTTGAGGCAGTCCACGCTGCTGTGGATGGAGGTATGAACTTCATAGACGTGTCGCCTTACTATGGACATTACAAGGCGGAGACTGTGCTCGGCAAGGCATTGCGTGAGATCCCCCGTGATAAATATTACCTCTCGACGAAGGTCGGACGCTATGGCAAGGATGGTGTCAACACGTGGGACTATTCGGCCAAGCGTGCCAAGGAGAGCGTCTATGAGAGCATGGAGCGTCTCGGCATTGACCATATCGATCTCATCAACGTCCACGATATCGAGTTCGCCGATCTCAATCAGGTTGTTAACGAGACCCTCCCCGCGCTTGTCGAACTCAAGGAGAAAGGTGTCGTGAGTCACGTCGGCATCACTGATCTCCAGCCTGAGAACATAAAATGGGTGGTGGAACATACGCCCGACGGCATGGTGGAGACCATCATGAATTTCTGTCACTATACGCTCAACGATACGCTTCTGCTCGACTATCTCGACATGTTTGAGGAGAAAGGCATCGGTGTCATAAGCGCGTCGCCACTCTCGATGGGACTTCTGTCGCAGCGCGGTGTCCCCGCATGGCATCCGGCTCCCAAGGGACTTGTCGAAGCTTGCAAAAAGGCGGCCGAACACTGTGCCGCCAAGGGGTATCCGATCGAAAAACTGGCCGTGCAGTATGCCATCAGCAATCCTCGTATCGCAACCACTCTCTTCAGTTCAGCCAATCCGGACAATGTGCGCCGTAATCTTCAGTATGCCGAAGAGCCGATGGACGAGACTCTTGTAAAGGAAGTCCGCGAGATTATCGGTGACCAGATGGGCGCACGCTGGAAAAATTCATAATCAAGATCAGCTATAAGATATATGGAGCACTTCATTATAGACGCTCACGCCCATCTGTGGCTGCGTCAGGACACCGTGGTCAACGGTCGCCCGATCCGTCCGCTCCCCAACGGACGTGCCGACTTCATGGGAGAGGAGCGTCAGATGCTTCCTCCGTTCATGATCGACGGACGAAACACCGTGGAGGTCTTTCTCTCCAATATGGATTATGCACAGGTGGCCGGCGCGGTCATCGTGCAGGAGTTTATCGACGGAGAGCAGAATGAGTATCTTGCGGAGGTGGCTCGGAAGCATCCTGACCGATTCTTTGTCAACGGTATGTGTGAGTTTCGTGAGCCGGGTTTTCTTCCCAAGGCCAAAGAGCTGATGGATGCCGGATTCCGTGGTCTCGCCATTCCGGCCCATCGTCTTCCGCTTGAAGGAGAGAAAAGAGTATGGCTCAACTCCGAGGAGATGATGCAACTTTTCAAGGAGATGGAACGCCGAGGTGTCATTCTCTCGATCACTCTTGCCGACGGCGATATGCAGGTCGGTGAGATGAAGGAAGTCATTGAGGAATGTCCGGATCTGAAGGTGGCCATCGGCCATTTCGGCATGGTCACCACTGATGGCTGGATGGAGCAGATCAAGCTTGCGCGTGCTAAAAACGTGATGGTGGAATCGGGAGGTATCACATGGCTCTTCAACTCTGAATTTTATCCTTTCCCCTCGGCTGTCAGAGCCATCAAGGAGGCGGCCGATGAGGTGGGTATGGATAAATTGATGTGGGGTTCGGACTATCCGCGTACCATCACGGCTATCACATACCGTATGTCCTACGATTTCATTACCAAATCGACAGAGCTGACCGATGAGGAAAAGCATCTGTTCTTGGGCGATAACGCTATAAGGTTCTACGGCTTTAAGAATCTTCCCGTATTGCCTTACGTCAAGAACATGTCGGAGTAATCTTCTCTCCAGAGTATAATATTTCTAAAGCATAATCCAACGAATTAAAAATAAAAGAACTAAAATGCAGTCAGTAAAAATTGTAGCTCCCGGTCGTGTAGTTGTCGAGGAGCAGGCAATCCCGGTTCTCGGTCCGGATGAAGTATTGGTCAAGATTCACTACGTGGGTTTCTGCGGTTCGGATCTCAATACTTTCCGTGGCAAGAATCCTATGGCTATTGATCAGGTGATCCCCGGTCATGAGATCGGAGGTACGGTAGAGGAGGTCGGTACGGCAGTTCCCGCCGGACTCTTCGAGAAGGGAATGAGTGTTACGGTGAATCCCTACACCGCATGCGGTAAGTGCTCTTCATGCCGTCGCGGCCGTCCCAATGCATGTCGTCACAACGAGACTCTCGGAGTGCAGCGTCACGGTGCCATGTCGGATTATATCGCCGTACCTTGGACAAAGATCATCCCTGCGCAGGGTCTCACTCCGCGCGAATGTGCGCTTGTCGAGCCGATGAGCGTAGGTTTCCATGCCGTTGATCGCGGTCAGGTTACAGATATCGACACCGTTGCCGTGATCGGTTGCGGTATGATCGGTCTTGGAGCTATCGTGCGTGCTTCGCTCCGTGGAGCTACCGTAATTGCTATCGACCTTGATGATGAGAAGCTTGCTCTTGCACGTGAACTCGGTGCGACATACTCCATCAACTCTGCGACCTCAAATCTTGCTGATGAACTTGCCCGCCTCACTGACGGAAATGGCCCTGATGTAGTGATCGAGGCTGTAGGTTCACCGTTCACCTACGTTGCAGCGGTCGATAATGTTGCTTTCTGCGGTCGTGTGGTCTGCATCGGTTATGCCAAGGATGACGTATCGTTCCATACCAAACTTTTCGTTCAGAAGGAACTCGACATCCGTGGTTCGCGCAACGCCATGCCCAATGACTTTGCAGCCGTCATCCGCTACTTCCTTGCCGGAGGCCGTGAGAATGCCGAGAAGCTCATCTCTGCGACAGTCACTCCCGATGAAGCCGGTGAGGCCCTCAAGCAGTGGGATGCCAATCCCGGAAAAGTATTCCGCATTCTTGTGAAATTCGCCTGAGCCGACGGATTAATATTGCACATATTAGCTTGAAATATAAGAAGATCATGTCAGAAAAACACTTTTGGCATGATCTTCTTTTGTTTATCATAGAGGTAAAAGTCACACTACTTTCAAGCTGATGTTTTCATATTCCGAAAAATGCTTGTAACTTTGTGTTGATGTCCGGCTTTACGGGCAGAGTATCCAAATTGATCTAAAAATCTTATTACCAATGAGAAAATCGATGAAGTCCTTGCTGTTGGCCGCGTGTCTGGTGACATCCGGAACGGCAAACGCGACTACCGAAAACACGGCAAACAGAATTGATGTCTATAAGCAACTCTGCAAGGAGAATATAGGGAAGGACTATAAACAGATGTTTCGTGATGCATCCGGTGGAGCATTGGTTTATCCGTATATAACTCCCGGAAGTCAGGGCTATGCCAATGTGCTTTGGGACTGGGATTCATGGACTTCCGACATTGCACTGCGTCAGATTCTCGAAGAGCGCGGGTCAGCCGAGGATAAGGAGAAAGCCCTCGTTTATGAGCAGGGATGTATCCTTAATTTCCTGCATCATACAGGTGAGGATGGCTATATGCCCATGTGCATTGACAAGGACAGTGATCCTGCCAAGATAAAACCGGCAGATATATATTCGACAAATATGCACAAGCCAGTGCTTGCTCAGCATGCAGCCTTCCTGACCCGTGTCAACGGCGGTGATGCCTCGTGGCTCTCGGAAAAGTTCCATGCAATGCAGGGTTTCATTGACAACTATCAGAACCACCACCGCCATGCGGAGACCGGATTGTATTACTGGCAGGATGATCTCGCCATAGGTGTCGATAACGATCCGTCAACATTTTTCCGCCCCAAAGGTAGTTCCGCATCTATTTTCCTGAACTGTCTGATGTACAAAGAGCTTGAGGCGATGGCTTATCTGGCCGGACAGCTCGGCCGAGATGCTGACGCGCAACGTTACGCAGCAGATGCTGACGCATTGAAAGCCGCCGTGCAGGAGCATTGCTGGGATGAGAAGGATGGGTTCTACTACTCTGTGGATCTGAATCTGCTTCCGGTGACCAACGAGCCTTCGATCATTTTCGGAACAGAAATGGTGCTCCATAGCGGAATGCCACGTAATTATCCCTGCCTGATACAGCGTATAGGTGTTTGGTCCGGTTTCATGACCATGTGGGCCGGGATTGCTACTGAGGAGCAGGCACGACGTATGGTAGCCGAGAATTACAGTGATCCGCGCACGTTCAGTGCTCCTTACGGCGTCCGTACGCTCTCGAAGCTCGAAAAAATGTATAATATGAACGCTACCCACAATCCCTCCAACTGGCAAGGGCCTATATGGGGCATATCCAATTATCTCGTGTTCCGTGGATTGGTCAATTACGGTTTTAATGACGAGGCCCGTGAGCTGGCAGACAAGACCGTGACACTTTTCGGTATGGATTATGAGAAAGAGGGAGCATTGCATGAATACTATAATCCCGACACCGGCGAACCTATAATCAACAAGGGATTCCAGAACTGGAATTATCTTGTCCTCAATATGATTGCATGGCTCGAAGGTCGTGAACCTGTGGCCGAATTCTGATTTGAAGTAAAAAATACCGGGCCGATGAAACTGTGATCATCGGCCCGGCATTTTGTGTGGATATGTAATAATATGTATTATTCCTTAGCTCTGCGCATTCCATAGACTATGATCACGAGGAAGCAGATGAGGGGGAGCACAAACGAGATATTGACAGCGGGGAAGTCTGCGATCGTACCGCAGTCGATTATGCGTGCCTGAAGCGGAGGCAGCACGGATCCGCCGAGAATAGCCATGATCAGACCAGCCGCACCGAATTTGGCATCATCACCGAGGCCGTTAAGAGCGATACCGTAGATGGTAGGGAACATGAGTGACATGCAGGCAGAGACCCCTACGAGACAATAGACTCCCATGCGGTCTTGGAACATGATGACACCGACTGTGAGGATAGCGGCGGCAGTGGCAAGCACAGCGAGCAGACGTCCTGCGTTGATGTAGCGGAGAAGATAGGTGCAGACGAAACGGCTGCAGCAGAAGATGGCCATTGCAATTATGTTGTACTTCTGCGAGAGGACTTCCGCACTCTTTTCATCAAGACCTTCGAGCATGAAAACGCGTGTGCCGTACTGAATGATGAATGTCCAGCACATGATCTGTGCGCCTACATAGAAGAACTGCGCGATCACGCCTTCGCGGTAACGGCTCAGTGAGAAGATGCGGCGAAGCGTACTGAAAAAGTTGATGGAGTGCGACTGATCGCCGTTCTTGGGCATTCGTGTCACCGCAATCACCACAAACATCAGCAATACGACAAGTCCGATGAAGATATAAGGAGTGATGAGCGTGAGAAGATCGGCGTCACGCACGGCTTCAAATTCGGCATCGCTCAACTGTGCGCGTGCCTCGGTCTCCATCGGGTTGAGCTTGGCCTGAATGAAAGTCATTGCTACCCACATGCCCATCAGTGATCCGACAGGATTGAATGACTGGGCCATGTTGAGACGGCGGGTGGCTGTCGCCTCCGATCCCATTGACAGGATGTAAGGATTACAGCTCGTCTCAAGGAATGACAGACCGCAGGTCAGTATGAAATAGGCGATGAGGAATGGATAGTAGCTTCCGGTAAGCATGGCCGGATAGAAGAGGAATGCTCCGCAGGCATAGAGGCCGAGTCCGAGGAGGACACCTGCCTTGTAGGAGAAGCGGCGTATGAAAATAGCGGCAGGGAAAGCCATGGCGAAGTAGCCGCCGTAGAATGCTACCTGTACGAGAGTGCCGTCGGTCACACTCATGCGGAAGATCTTTGAAAAAGCTTTGACCATCGGGTTGGTGATGTCATTGGCGAAGCCCCACAAAGCAAAGCAACTTGTAATAAGGATAAACGGTACGAGGTAATTGATGCCGTTGGATCGCAGGAGCGACTGCGATTCGGACGATTGAGATTCTTTCATTTATGATATGTTTGTTTTCAGGTGCGGTTAAGGTGAATGAGAATAGGTAGGTAGAGGCTGGTGAATCAGTCGTAGAGATGAAACACTCTCTCCATCGGCTGCCATTTTTCTGCAGAGGACGCGCCGGGTTCTGCCTGCTGGAATATCGACATGTAGTCTTCCCATTCCTGTTGGCGCGGGAGTGTTGCCAGACGGGTCATGGCTTCGTCAAGGTCAAGATCGGCCGGGACTTCGAGTATCATCATCAGGCGCGTGCCGCGCAGATAGATATCCATTTCAAGTATGCCCACCTCCTTGATTCCGGCGAGTATTTCAGGCCAGAAATTTTCTTCAGCATGACGTTTGCGGTACTCGGCTATGAGCTCCGGATCATCTTTCAGGTCAAGAGTGCGGCAGAAACGTTTCACCGGCACTTTATATTCCTTCATAGGATAACCGGTTTCCTTCTTTTGCATAATCTGGGTGTTGGGAAAAAAAGAGGTTGTGTCAGAATAATTAAATTTTGCTGGACCTGCGCTTGCGTAGGCCGGAACTTCTGAATTTAATCCTGACACAACCTCCTTTATTATTTGCTTAATGAAAAATTTTTATTTGTAGATAGGACCGTAAGCGGCACATGCGCGGTAGTCCGAACCTTCCTTATCCATGCCGAATGCATTCCAAGCAGCGGGACGGAAGATCTTGTCCTCTTCGACGTTGTGCATGCAGACGGGGATACGCAGGATCGATGCGAGTGTGATGAGGTCCTGACCGATGTGGCCATAGGAAATAGCACCGTGGTTTGCACCCCAGTTGTTCATCACTGAATATACATCCTTGAATGCGTCGCGGTCGGGGCAGAGACGGGGAACGAACCAAGTGGTGGGCCAAGTGGGGTCTGTACGCATGTCGAGCACCTTGTTGATTTCGGGATCGACGTCGGCTGTCCAGCCTTCGGCGATCTGGAGAACCGGACCGAGACCTTTGACGAGGTTGAGACGCATCATGGTCACAGGCATACCGCCCTTGGTGAGGAAGTTTGATGAGAAACCGCCGCCACGGAAGTAGTCACGGTCGGCAGGATACCAAGTGGTGGCACCGAGACAGTTTTCAACATCCTTCTCATCCATCTCCCAGTGGGGTTTCATGGTGGGAACACCTTCGGCATCCACTGACTGGCCTGTACCGTCGAGTGTGGTTGCACCGGAGTTGATGAGGTGGATCATACCGCCTGCGGCACGGCCGGTGAGTTCCTTGCCTGTCACACGATATACGGCTTCAGGACTCCAGTAAGTGCGGACATCGCTGAAGAACTGTGCACGGTTAGTGAGGAGGTGACCGAAGAGCATTGCCACTCCGTTGCATGCGTCATTTTCTGTTGCGAATACGAATGCCTCACGGATGCCGTTCCAGTCGAACGAGGTGTTGAGGAGGGCTTCAGTAAAGTCACCGTTGGGATAGAAGTCGGTCCACTGACGCTGACCTTGGAAACCGCCGGCGATAGCATTGTGGCCGAGAGCTTCTTCCTTGAAGCCCATTTCGCGGAGTTTGGGGTTACCTTTGAGGAGGTCGCGCACGATGAGGGTCATCTTAACGACAAATTCCCAGTCAGCTTCCTTCTCCTCGCGGGTCTTTTTCTTTTCGGGACGATTCTTGAAGTCCTCGCCTTCACGGGGCTTGCAGTACTTTTCAGTCCATGCCATCGCCTTAGCGTATTCTTCCTGATCATAGATGCCGAGGGTCATGCGGCGCATGATTTCGGTAGCATCGACTGATTCGGTGCGCATACCGAGATATTCTTGGAAGAAATCCGGGTTGACGATAGAACCTGCGATACCCATTGACACTGAGCCGATGGAAAGGTATGATTTGCCACGCATGAGTGCCACAGCGAGGGCGGCGCGGGTGAAGCGGAGAAGTTTTTCAGCTACATCAGCGGGGATGCTGTTGTCATCGAGATCCTGCACGTTGTGTCCGTAGATACCGAATGCGGGGAGGCCTTTCTGAGCGTGAGCTGCGAGAACAGCTGCAAGATATACCGCACCGGGACGCTCAGTTCCGTTGAAACCCCATACAGCCTTGGGCCAGTGAGGATTCATGTCCATAGTCTCTGAACCGTAGCACCAGCATGAAGTGACGGTAATGGTTGCGCCTACACCTTCGCGCTCGAACTTCTCGGCGCAAGCTGCTGTCTCAGGTACGCGGCCGATAGTGCCGTCAGCGATCACGCACTGCACGGGGCTTCCATCGGGGTAGCGGAGGTTGGCTGCTATAAGGTCGGCCACTGCTTTGGCAAGATTCATGGTCTTGTCTTCAAGACTTTCGCGGATACCACCCTGACGAGCGTCGATTACCGGACGGATACCGATTTTGGGATAAGTGTTCATGATACTGAATAATATGAAATTAAGTGTATTGTAAATTTGCTTTATAGATAATATGTCTATTTAGTGGGTTTTATCTTACGTTTGTAACATTGACGGTAGTCACACAGACCGCAGGAATATTCGAGCTTCCTGACATTCTCTCCAAGACCGATGACACCGCTGACTGATTTTATCGGGGTCATGAGACTGGAAGGGGATAGTCTGACCCCGCAGGGTTCTTCTTCCGGAAAGAGTCGGAAGAGCTGCTGCTGTTCCGAGACATGCCATCCGCAGTAACCGGGACTGAAACGGTTGGTGTGATGCCATCCGGCCTTATCGAGAAGCTCCTGCAGTGCTTCCTCCATTCGGTCGGCAGTTTTTTCGGCTATCACGCTTCCTATGGCGTCGGCGATGAAAACTTTCACCATGTCACCATCGGCCATGAGATCGTGTTGCAACCGTTCGAATTCCATTCCGGCCGTTGCGACAAAGAATGCGTAGCGTTGCGAGCCCCGGAGCTGACGGGAGATTATGCGTCCGATCGAAAAGTCACGTCCCATAGCCGAAAGGATCTTCGAATCAATGTCAAGAGATCCGTCGGTAATGAATACGCAGAAACGCGGGCGGAGCATCGGACGTATCTGGTCGAGCATGCTCATGGTCTCGCCGACAGTCATATCGTCAGGAACAGCCTTGCCGTAGCCCATCTGCTCGTAGATATCCTCCGGCGCGATTCCGAGCTCATCGAAAGTCAGCTCCTTACTGATCATCCGTTGAACTCCTTGAGTGTTTCAAAGAATGCGTCGATGTTGGCAGCCGGAGTGTGGGGCGGAGTGTCGCAACCGCTTGAAAGAACGAAGTTGGGATGACCGCTCATGCGTTCGAGCAGATCGCGTGTGGCTTCCTTCATCTGATCGGGTGTAGCGTCCTTGAACACTGACACCGGATCGAGATTGCCCATTGCGAGAGCGTCAGCAGGTATGTCGCGTATCACCTCGGCCATGTCACACTTATTTCCGAAGTGGTATGCAGCCGATCCTGTAGCAGCCATAGCTCCGGTGCAGTGACCGGTGTTGCCGCAGTTGTGGAGCACGACGGTGAAATAGTCATCCTGAACGGCATCTACAATTCTCTTCACATAATCGGAAGAGAAACGGCGGCAATCCTCGTCGGACATGAGTCCTGCGGCCGGTTCAGCCATGACCACGCCGTTGACACCTGTCTCTTTCAGAGCCTTGCAGTAACGGAGGATGTATTCCGTGCATTTTTCGAGTAGCTTGTGAGCCGCTTCGGGATCCTGATAGATGAGGATCATGATCTCCGACATGTCGTAGAGACGACCGGCAAGCGAGAATGGACCGATACAGCCTCCGAGCACCGGACGGTCAGTGATGGATCGTGCGGCGAGAAGGTTTGCCTTGAGATATTGAGGGACGCGACCGGCTTTGAGCGAGGGAACTTCCAGACGGTCTATGTCATCAGGCGTGTTGAGCAGATGACCGATCACTGCAGGCACTTCATTCTCCGGAAATGAGATCTCAGCTCCGAAAGCCTCAGCCTCGACAGTGAGATCCATGATGACGGTTGCAGCGGCCGTCGGATATTTTTCGGCAAGAGCCATAATGGCTTTGTGGTGGATATCACCGTCGCTCACAGCTTTGAGGACAGTCTCACCGATTATCTCTATTCCCGGATGGGTCATTACAGGGATGGCCGTCACATCTTTGCGTGCAATTATGTCACGCATCCACCGGGTCATATTAATTTTCATGGTTAGTTACAATATGAAGTGATTGTAAAATCGTAAAACTTGAATGCAAAGATACTCCTTTTCAGCTTAATTCTATATAAATATTTTCCATTTTCAGTGAGAATTTGTACTTTTGCTATACATTATGAGTGCAGTGACACTGTTTTTCTGCATGATTAACATGATTAAGAGGATTAAAAATACATTTTTTCACCATAAGTAGATACCATGAGAGTTGTAGCAGTGCTTGCCGCCATGATAATTGCATCGGGCATCACTTCAAATTCAGGAAACATATATGTATCGGCTACCGGAGGCAATGACAAGGCCGACGGCAGTATCGGGCATCCGTTGCAGACGGTCGGAGAAGCTTTGAAGCGTGCCCGCGAATGGCGCAGGTTGAAAGCTCCGGAAGCTTCGGAGGATATACGCATTATCCTCGACGGCGGAATCTACAGGCAGACTTCGCCTCTTTTCCTGCGCCCGGAGGACAGCGGTACGGAAACGTCGGCTACAATTATATGTGCGCCCGAAGGGACGGATGCTGTCATCAGCGGAGGTGTCGAGGTCAAAGGCTGGACACGTGGTTGCGATGACCCGCGAATCTCACCCGAACTGCGCGACAAGATATGGGTGGCGGATGCTCCCCTCGATGGCAACCGTTTGGTGGAGACTCGTCAGCTCTATGTGGATGGTGCGAAAGCTCAACGAGCCTCGCAATTCGCTCCGGGAGTGATGGAGCGCATGGTCGATTTCAATACTTCGGACCGCACGATCACCGTACCAGATCCCAAAACAGATCTTTCGAAAGCCGGTCAACTCGAAATGTTCGTTCATCAGCGTTGGGCTATAGCCATACTCCGCGTGAAGGATATCCGTGAGGACGGCAAGGGTAATGTGATCGTTTCGTTCCATGATCCCGAAAGCAAACTTGAGTTTGATCATCCGTGGCCGCAGCCGGTGATTGACGGTGAGCGCGGCAACTCGTCATACTTCTTTGCCAATGCGCTTGAACTCCTCGATGAGCCGGGAGAATGGTATCAGGATTATCCTTCGGGCCGTATCTACTATTATCCCGAATCGGAAACCGACATGAATGACCGCGAGGTGGTGATACCACTCCTTGAGACACTTGTCACTGTCGATGGTAGCCGCGAACGACCGGTTAGCAACATCCGTTTTGAGAACGTTGGGTTTGAACATGCCTCATGGCTTCGGCCGTCGCGTGAGGGACATGTCACCCTTCAGGGTGGTTTCCGTCTGCTTGATGCCTATAAACTACAGATCCCCGGCCTGCCTGAGAAAGCCGAACTTGAAAATCAGGCATGGATAGCGCGTCCGGAAGCAGCCGTGACCGTGTGCCATGCCGACGGGATAGATTTCACTGACTGCAACTTCCGTCATTTGGGAGCCACAGGGCTTGACTATATTACTGCCGTGAGCAATTCAAAAGTTGAAGGATGTCTTTTTGAGGACATAGGCGGCACGGCCATTCAGATGGGCACTTTCCCCGACGGCGGTTTTGAGACTCATGTTCCTTATATTCCCGCTGTCGGTAGCGATATATGCCGTGACATCACGGTGAAATCCAATGTGATCCGCAATGCCACCAACGAGGACTGGGGTTGCGTGGGTATCGGTGCAGGCTACGTGCGCGACGTGGAGATTGCCGATAACGAGGTCTCGGATCTCAATTACTCAGGTATATGTGTAGGGTGGGGGTGGACTCCTCTTGAAAGCGGTATGTGCAACAACCGTATCACGGGTAACCATGTCCATCACTTTGCCGGACAGCTCTATGACGCGGGCGGTATCTATACGCTTTCCAATCAGCCCGGATCAGTGATCACAGGTAACCGTATCGACAATCTGATCGATGCACCTTATGCCACCAACAACCGTGCGTTCTACATCTATTTCGATGAGGCTACGGATGGTTATACCGTCACCGGCAACCAGTGTCCCGATCCCGAATTCGGCTATAACCGTCCCGGTCCGAAGCTCATCGTCGGTGACAACGGCCCGGATGTGAAACTGAATCTCAATCTCCCTAAGAAATAATCATTTTCCATCATCATATCTTCTCCTCGACATTTCATGAAATAAATAAGTAAACAACGATAATCATCACAGATGAAACCAACAAATTATCATTTATTCGATTTTCTTGATTTCGATATAGACTTGAAGCGCGACGAGTCGCTGTGGAAAGCCTGTTCACCGACGGCTGTCGAGTGTGTGGATGGCGATATTCACATAACGGTACCTTTCCAGAAGCAGATGCTTGCCAACGATATGGCGGCAGATGAATCGGCTCCTCGTGAAAACCATACTCTCATTCTCCGTCAGTACGGACCTAAGATCACCCGCATTTTCATGGGCTTCGGCGAACTCTCAATGACCGATGAGTCGGAAATGCTCATGCTCAGCGACCGAGTGGGCAAAATGCCGCTCAAGGCAGAATTTGCTGACGGCGAGTGGATCATCTCGACTGAGGCCGACGGTGTGCGTCGTGCTGTCATCAACCTCCGCGAACCGCTCTTGGATCGCTGGAGCGACCTTCTGCCTGATCCGCAGGAGACACTTGACCTCCGTCTTTTCCCCGACGGCAAGCGCGAGATCCGTCTTGCAGCCTACGACCATTTTTCACCTCCCCGTTACGATGCTCTGCCGGTGGCTTACTGTAAGCTTGACGGTGAGAAGGAGCGCGCCACACTGTCGTTCGAATGCAAGCCGGACGAATGTTTCGGCGGTACGGGCGAACGTTTTGCGAAAATGGACCTGAGCGGACGCACCTTCTTCCTTAAAAATCAGGACGGACAGGGTGTCAATAACTGCCGCACCTATAAGAACATTCCGTTTTATGTGTCGAGCCGCATGTACGGTACATTCTATCACACTACCTCACACTGCAAACTCTCGCTTGCCGGCCACTCCACCCGTTCCGTACAGTTCATGAGCGATCAGGCTCTGGTCGATGCGTTTGTTATCGGTGGTGACACTGTCGAGGAGATCATTCGTGGCTACCGCGATCTGACCGGCTACCCGACCATGCCTCCTCTGTGGAGTTTCGGTGTATGGATGAGCCGTATGACATACTTCAGTGCCGATGAGGTCAATGGAATCTGTGACCGCCTGCGCGATGAGCACTATCCTTGTGACGTCATTCATCTCGACACCGGATGGTTCCGCACCGACTGGCTCTGCGAATGGAAATTCAATCCTGAGCGTTTCC
This sequence comes from Bacteroides sp., assembly GCA_014801945.1. Classification (GTDB taxonomy): domain Bacteria; phylum Bacteroidota; class Bacteroidia; order Bacteroidales; family Muribaculaceae; genus Duncaniella. The sequence continues at coordinate 31,101 of JAAVDF010000039.1, read as the reverse complement.
CCGATCCCGAAGGTTTCATCCGGGGATTGAAGGATAAAGGTTTCCGTGTGTCGCTCTGGCAGCTTCCGTATGTGGCGAAGGATGCCGAGCAGATTGATGAGGCTCGTGAGAACGAGTACATAGCACCTCTGACCAAGGAACAGGCTTCGGAAGGCTCAAACTTCTCGGCTCTTGACTATGCCGGAACTATCGACTTCACCTATCCTGCCGCCACCGAGTGGTACAAGGGTCTTCTGAAGGATCTGCTTGACATGGGAGTTGTGTGCATCAAGACCGATTTCGGTGAAAATATTCACATGGATGCGCTCTACAAGGGCATGAAACCGGAACTCCTCAACAATCTCTATGCGCTACTCTACCAGAAAGCCGCCTACGAGATTACCAAGGACGTGACCGGCGACGGTATCGTATGGGCACGTGCGGCATGGGCCGGATGTCAGCGTTACCCCTTGCATTGGGGTGGTGACTCATGCAGCTCGTGGGATGGCATGGCCGGTTCGCTGAAAGGCGGTCTGCATTTCGGCCTTTCAGGTTTCGCGTTCTGGAGTCACGACGTGCCGGGTTTCCACACGTTGCCCAACTTCATGAATTCAGTCGTGCGCGACGATGTCTATGTACGCTGGACGCAGTTCGGAGTATTCTCATCTCATATCCGTTATCACGGCACAGGTAAGCGTGAGCCGTGGCATTATCCTGCGATCGCTACGATCGTCAAGAAATGGTGGAAACTCCGCTATGCCCTCATACCTTATATATATGCCGAGAGCGAGCGGGCCACTGTCAGCGGATCGACACTCGTTCAGGCTATGGTCTTCCAGAATCCGGCGGATAAGACTGTGCTTCATATTGATGATCAGTATTATTTCGGCGAAAACTTCCTCGTATGTCCTGTAATGAACTCTGAGAACCGCCGTGACATCTATCTCCCCGAAGGGAAGTGGGTCAACTTCTTTACCGGAGAGGTGCTTGACGGTGCGCGCTGGCTCAAAGATGTTGAAGTGCCCCTTGAGGATATGCCTGTCTATGTGAAATACGGCGCACAAATCCCGTTCTACCCCGAAGCGGTTGACTGCACAGACCAGATGGATCTTTCCAAGACAGTTACGATAACGGTCGATGACGATTTCAAAGGCATCTGGAACGAAAAATTGTTTAACGACTAATTTTCCCATGAAAATGAATACTTGGAAGGAAAATCTTGAAGAGACCAAACGTCACTACATGGATTGGTGGAACCACAAAGGTATCGTCCTCAATATGTGGGAACACTTTCAGGACGGAGTGAAACCTCACGCCGATATCCCGGCTCCGGCTGCACCTGTTGATCTTAATCAGAAGTGGTTCGATCCTAAGTGGCGAGCTGACTATCTGGACTGGTACGTGGCTCACAGTTCGTTGAAAGCTGACATGCTCCCGGTTGCGAACACCCAGCTTGGTCCGGGCTCGCTCGCTGCCATACTCGGCGGTGTGTTTGAGGGTGGGCCGGATACGATATGGATTCACCCCGATCCGAATTACACGGATGAAATCAAGTTTGATGAGAATCATCCCAACTGGCTTCTCCACAAGGAGCTGCTGAGGGCATGCAAGGCCAAGGCGCAGGGACATTACTATGTCGGTATGCCCGACCTCATGGAGGGTCTTGATGTGCTTGCGGCCATTAAGGGTACTGACAAGGTGCTTCTCGACACCGTCATGCAGCCCGAAGTGCTTGAACGCCAGATGCAGCAGATCAATGATATATATTTCAAGGTCTATGATGAACTTTACGACATAATCCGTGAGGGTGATGAGATGGCTTTCTGCTACTTCTCCTCATGGGCTCCCGGAAAGATGTCGAAACTCCAGAGCGACATCTCAACCATGATCAGCGTGGAGGACTACCGCCGTTTCGTGCAGCCGTTCATCCGTCAGCAGTGTCAGAAGATCGACTACACCCTCTATCACCTTGATGGAGTCGGTGCGCTCCATCACCTTCCCGCGCTTCTCGAAATCGAGGAGCTCAATGCCATCCAGTGGACTCCCGGAGTCGGTGAGCCTCAGGGTGGATCACCGAAATGGTATGATCTCTACCGCCGCATACTTGACGGTGGCAAGAGCATAATGGCCTGCTGGGTTACTCTTGACGAGCTAAAACCGCTGCTCGACAATATCGGTGGAAACGGTGTGCATCTCGAAATGGATTTCCATAATGAGGATGAGGTCGAACAGGCCATGAAGATCGTCGAGGAGTACCGCTACCGTCCCGCGAAGCCTCGTGAGGAGAGTGATGTGATCACCATAAAGACAGCCGATGTTAAGGACGAGGAATTTGATGCGGATGCGGAAGTCGCACGCATTATTGAAAAGGTCGAGAGTGAAGCTGTGGCTGCCGTTGCGGCAGCAGAGCCTGTCAAGTTGACACTCGACCGCGAATCACCACTCTTCAAGGCTATTGAGCGCAGGGTGCTCGTGCTCGACGGTGCTATGGGAACCATGATTCAGACTTACCGTCTTTCAGAAGAGGATTTCCGTGGTGACCGTTTCAAGAATCATGACACAGCCCTGCGTGGCAATAACGATCTTCTCGCTATCACGCGTCCGGATGTGGTCCGTGAGATCCACCGTAAGTATCTTGAGGCCGGAGCTGACATTATCAGCACCGACACTTTTAATGCCCAGCGCATATCAATGACCGATTTCCGTCTTGAAGGTTCTGTCAAGGAAATCAATCTTGCCGCGTGCCGCATAGCGCGTGAGCTTGCCGATGAATATACGCGTAAAGATCCGTCGAAACCGCGTTTCGTGGCCGGTTCGGTCGGCCCGACAAGCAAGACTTGTTCTCTCTCGTCTGAAAGTCTTCAGCCGGGGTGGGGTACATTCAATTACACTACCCTCATGGAAGCATACGAGGAACAGGTAGCGGCTCTGATAGAGGGCGGTGTCGATATCCTGCTTATCGAGACTATTTTTGACGTGAAGAATGCCGAGGCTGCAATCAAGGCGGCTACTGCTGCAATGGTCAAGGCCGGTAAGCAACTCCCCATCATGCTCAGCTTCTCGGTCAAGACACCTGACGGTCACAATATGCTCGGACAGTCCATAGCGGAATTTATCGCCGGTGTCGGGGACTATCCGGTACTGTCGGTAGGTATCAACTGCTTCACAGACATCCGTGAACTTACTCCGCTGCTTGTCAATCTGGGTGCTGAGACTGATTACTGTATCTCGGCCTATCCCAATGCCGGCCTTCCTGCTGATGACGGAAGTTATTCGCTTTCGCCCGAAATGTTTCAGAAAGCCGTGTGGCCTCTTCTCGACGGACATGTTGTCAATATCATCGGCGGTTGCTGCGGCACTACCGATGCACATATACGGAAACTTGCGCAGATTGTCGAACCTGTCAGCGGCCTGTGGCTGTCGCCTCACCGTCCCGGAGTCGGTTCGGCAATAATGGAGACCGCTCCTGTGGCTGATGAAAGCTCGGACGGTGATGCAGTCCGTGCACCGTTCCGCAAAGTTGTTCCGCAGATTCACGGAGTGGAATGTGATTGCTGTCCGCCTCTGGTAAAACCGGCCGAGGAGGAAATTGTGGATGACAATGGCGTATTTGATGCTATTGTGGCCGGAAAGGCTGCTGATGCGGCTGAAGCTACCCGCCGCTTTGTCGATCGCGGAGTAGCACCGCAGGAGATAATCAACGGTCAGATGATACGTGCCATGGCCGAGGTCGGCCAACGTTTTCAGGACGGCAAGGCGTTTGTGCCCCAGCTTCTGATGGCCGGACGTGCCATGAAGGCCGCGCTTGAACTACTCAAACCGATGCTTACCGGAGGTGCGGCCACTACGCTCGGTAAGGTAGTCATCGGTACAGTGAAGGGTGACCTCCACGACATAGGTAAAAATCTTGTCGCTTCCATGCTCGAAGGCTGTGGCTTCGATGTGATAAATATAGGTATTGATGTCCCTGCCGAGACCTTTGTTGAGGAGGTGCGTAAGTCAGATGCCGATATTCTCTGCATGAGTGCGCTGCTCACCACAACCATGACCTACATGAAGGACGTGATCGAAGCTCTCGAAGCCGCCGGTCTGCGCGACAAGGTGAAAGTGATGGTCGGTGGTGCGCCTGTAAGCCAGCATTTTGCCGATGAGATCGGTGCTGACGGTTACAGCGACAACGCCAACACGGCTGTGGCTCTCGCCCGCCGTCTGGTCGGTGCTTCGGAATGAATCATGAATAAACTTTAAGAGTAACTTACCTAAAATCTAATTGAATAGTAGTAATGAATGATCTTTCAATGCGACCTACGGACTGGATTGTCCTGATCGCTTACTTTGTGATCCTTCTCGGCATCGGTCTATGGGCCAGCTCCAAGACAAAGAAAGGTTCTCACAAATTTCTTGCGAGCAATTCGCTTAAATGGCATCACATCGGTTTCTCAATGTGGGGAACCAATGTGGGCCCTTCAATGCTCATTGCCTCGGCGAGTGCCGGTTTTGCCGCCGGTATCGTGTCGGGCAACTATGCTTGGTATGCCTTCGTGTTCATCGCCTTGCTTGCCTTTGTTTTCGCTCCGCGCTATCTCGGTGAGAAGATCACCACTCTGCCGGAGTTTATGGGAAAGCGTTTCGGTGAATCGACACGCAACATGCTTGCGTGGTACACGATTGTGACCGTGCTCATCTCATGGCTTGCGCTTACGCTTTTTGCAGGCGGAATCATCGTCCGTCAGGTCTTTGGTATCCCGATGTGGCTTTCAGCGTTCATCCTGCTTGCAATCTCGGCGTTCTTCACCATTCTTGGCGGACTCAGGGCCATCGCCTATACCAATGTCTATCAGATGGTACTGCTTATACTTGTTTCGGCCACGCTGACCATTGTCGGTATCTGGCATCTTGGCGATCATTCTGTAGTCGGAGGTATCAACACCCTTGCCAATCCCGATGTAGTTCCGTCGCATTACTGGAATCTGTTCCAGCCTAACGACCATAAGGAATTCCCTTGGCTTCCGATTCTCCTCGGTTATCCGATTTCGGGCCTTTGGTTCTGGTGTACGGACCAGTCGATGGTGCAGCCTGTGCTTGCCGCCCGTAATCTTAATGAGGGACAGAAGGGTGCTAATTTCACCGGATGGCTCAAGATCCTCGATGTGGCTATCTATATCATTCCCGGCGTTGTCTGCTTCGCCCTTTGGAAGAAAGGTTTCTTCGGGGATGCACTTATCGAGCCGGATCAGGCCTATATGACACTTGTCTCCAGTCTGTTCCCCACAGGTATGGTCGGACTTGTGATCGCAGTCCTTACGGCGGCTCTCATAAGCACGATCGGTTCGGCCCTCAATGCTCTCAGCACGGTGTTCACTATGGATATATATGTGAAGAATATCCGTAAGGATGCTACTCCGCAGGAAATCATAAGGACCGGTCATATAGTGACCATTGTCGGTGCTCTCGTGTCGATCCTGATTACGATTGCCGTCGATAACATCAAGGGCATGGATCTTTTCAACGTGTTCCAGTCAGTGTTGAGCTTCATCGCTCCCCCTATGGCTGCCGTTTTCGTGGTAGGTGTGTTCTGGAAGCGTTGCACCACACTTGCGGCCAATATCGTCCTGACCTTCGGCACGATTTTCAGTATCGGATGCGGTGTCCTGTATCTGTGGATTATACCGAACGCGACTGACCATGTTCACTTTATGATGCTCTCGTTCCTGATCTTCGTGGTTCTCATTATAAGCATGGTTGCCATAAGTCTTATGGATAAGGCTTCGGAAGAGCGTGCGTCCATGAATGTCATCAAGAGCAAGATGTCAGTCAGCGTGCAGCTTGCTTGGCTTGCTCTCGCCATAGTCATGATCAGTCTCTACATCTTCTTCAACGGACATTGATTTTAGACATTAAATCAAAAGTTAGCGGCCTCTAAATTTCAGGTGAGTCCGTGTCGAAATGATTAAGTCGGTTGTATAGTCTGCGCAGACGCGGGCCATGTAACCGACTTATTTTTTGCGACAGCTCCATCTGTTTAATTTTACCGCTGATCCATATCTGTTATATGTTTTAGCTGACTGATCCGGCTATCTGATCTTTATGTCACACCCGGATAGATTGATAAGATTGCGTCCGGATGATTTAAGGATGGTTGGATCAGAGAATTATTAGGTGTGGAGGTAATTATTCCGGTCTGACTTCTTGTATTGCCCGCGGGAATTTGTTACTTTTGCAAGCATATAGCTCAAATTACTATTCAGAACATTATGACTTCAACCTTTAAATCGCCACTGAGCGGAATTATTCCCCCTCTGGTTACCCCGCTTCTGGGCAATGACACACTTGATGTGGCCAGCCTTGAAAATCTTATCGAACATCTTATTGCCGGTGGTGTCCACGGTCTCTTTATTCTCGGTACGACCGGTGAGGAGCAGAGCCTCAGCTACCGTCTGCGCAAGGAAATGATCAAGGAGACATGCCGCATCAACGCCGGACGTCTGCCGGTGCTTGTCTGCATCACCGATACTTCGCTTGTCGAGAGTATAAATCTCTCGAAAGTAGCTGCCGACTGCTGTGCATCTGCTGTCGTGAGCGCAGCTCCCTATTATTTCGCAACCGGTCAGCCTGAACTTGCTGAGTTCTATGAGGATATGCTTCCCCATCTGCCCCTCCCGCTGTTCCTTTACAACATGCCGAGCCACGTGAAGGTCAATTTCTCGCCGGCTACTATCCATCGCATTGCCGAAAATGAGAAGGTGATCGGTTTCAAGGACAGTTCAGCAAATATTCCTTACTTCCAGTCTGTGATGTACACTATGAAGGATCGTCCTGATTTCGCGCTTCTCATGGGTCCGGAGGAAGTTACAGGCGAATGTGTGCTCCTCGGTGCTAACGGTGGTATCAACGGTGGTGCAAATATGTTCCCCGAACTCTATGTGGCCATGTATAATGCCGCCAAGGATCGCAACGTAGAGGAAGTGTGGCGTCTGCAGCAGATCATCATGCAGATCAGCACGTCGATCTACAGCGTCGGTAAGCACGGCTCAAGCTACCTGAAAGGTCTGAAGTGCGCTTGCTCGCTCCTCGGTGTAATCAAGGATGATTTCGTTGCAGCTCCCTTCCATAAGTTCAACGAACCCGAACGTCGTAAGATTCAGGAGGCTCTTGACCGTCTGCCCATCGAAAACGGCAAGATCATACTCTGATGTTTAAAATTTAACCGCTCATTCTTCTCTCTCCATATTTCTATTTACACATATCGTATTTGTAAATTTCTTCTCTATCCCACTCTCTGACCTCAACATATTCTTAACCATACCTATCCTCTCATGCCATGAATATAATAGACCTTATCGTTTTCCTTATCTTTACGGTGGGTACGATTTTGTTCGGCTATCTGTTTGGCCGCAAGAAACAGAGCAGTGATGAGTTCACACGCGGCGGCGGCAAAGTGCCCGGCTGGGTTGTCGGACTCTCAATTTTTGCTTCGTTCTGTAGCTCCATTTCTTTTCTCGGTTATTGCTCGTCTGCCTTCATGGGTAACTGGAACGCGTTTGTCTTTACGCTCTCCATCCTTCCGGCCGGCCTGCTTGCCATGCGTTACTTTGTACCGTTTTACCGTTCGCTCGGCAGTATCAGTGCCTACAGTTTTTTTGAAAAACGTTTCGGACGTTGGGCACGTCTCTATGCATCCGTGTTCTATCTTTTCACTCAGGTATGCCGTTCGGGTGCCATACTTTTCCTCCTTGCAGTGCCGATGAATGTGCTGATGGGCTGGAGTATTCCGGTTGTTGTTACTTTTACAGGTCTGGGTATCATCCTGTACAGTCAGAAGGGTGGTCTGAAATCAGTGATATGGACTGAGGCACTTCAGGGTGCAATCCTGATTGTCGGTGCGCTTATCTGTCTTGTCATGCTGTTCAAGGGAATGCCTGAAGGACCGGGACAGGCTCTGAAAATCTGTATGGAGAATAATAAATTCTCGCTCGGAAGTTTCGGTGATTCTCTTGTCGAGAGTACATTCTGGGTATGCCTTATCTACGGTATGTTCACCAATCTCAACAATTTCGCCATTGACCAGAGCTACACCCAGCGTTACTGCGCCGCTCCCTCGCTCAGTGAGGCCCGCAAGAGTGCCTTCTGGGGTTCGCTGCTGACACTTCCCGTCAATCTCATCCTGTTCCTTATCGGTTCATGTCTTTTCGCGTTCTATAAGGTTCACCCCGGTGCACTTCCGGAGGGGATAAAGAGTGACTATGTGTTTCCCTACTTTATTATCAATGAATTGCCTGTAGGACTTGTCGGCCTGCTTATCGCTTCGATCTTCTGCGCGGGCATGAGCACGGTTGCCACGAGCGTCACATCTTCAGGTACCATCATCCTTACCGACTTCTATACTCATTTATTCCCTAATGCAAGCGATGACCGTAAAGTGACGGTCCTCCGCCTTGCGAGTGTGGCTGTCGGTGTTCTCGGTATCGGTGTCGCTTTGTGCTTCATGCTTGTCGATAATGCGCTTGATGCTTGGTGGGCACTCAGCAGCATCTGTTCAGGCGGTGTGCTCGGCATGTTCCTTCTTGCCTATCTCTGTCCGGATGCGAAGAAGCATCATGTGGTGCCCGGTGTGATCATCGGTGTGGCTGCACTGATCCTTATCGCACTCCAGACCAAACTCACCGACTGGTGGGGCATATCGCCGTTTGTACATATAAATCTGAGTATAGTCATAAGCACGCTCCTCATATTCTTCATAGGATTTCTCCTTGTCCAGTTCATCAGTAAGGGAAATGAGCCGGAAAAGAAAGTAGCTGAAGCGTGAGATATTGATAATAATATTACAGCCGGCCTGTCCTGAATAGTGGACAGGCCGGCTGTGTCTTTTATATCCGATTGATATCCTAAGGATTATGTGCGTACTTAATGAACTCCGAATCAATCTTGTGGGCTATACTCGTTGACGGCACTGATCTTCAGAGCAGTTTTGATTTCGTGAGCTGCTGAAGCTGCTGACGGAGTTTGGGATCGGAAGGACGCTTGGCGTAGCTCTCCACAATCTTTCCTTCCGGATCAATCAGCATGATTCTCGGCACACCGTGGATGTTGAGTTTGCCGAGAAGCGGCGAGTTAAAGCCGTCCGGAAGGTTCACGCTAAGCACTTCTGGGGTGTGCGGCTTCTCACGCATCATCTTTTCCCATGCGGGATAAAGTTCCTCGCCTGTATCGACTGACAGGGATATGAATTTTACTCCATGGCCGTCGAATGCCTTGGCCACTTCGTCGAAATACGGCATTTCGGCGCGACAGGGTGCGCAGCCTGTAAACCAGAAGTCGAGCAGCACGTAATCACCTTTGAAATCCGAGAAGTTGAACTCCTTGCCATCGACATCCTTGAAAAGAAAATCGGGCATCTGAGTCCCGGCGGCAACGTTGGCGGCCTCGGCAGCCTTCTTGGCATACTCCTTTTCAAGATCCGGAAGCATGGCGGCTGCAGCAGGATCAGTGATGAGCGTGCGGACGGCCGGAAGCTGACGTTCGAAATCGGTCAGATAGTTGCGTTTCAGGGTCAGATCAAGCAGGCTGATGAGGTAGTGCGAACGGATTTTCTCATTGTCAATAGCGTTGGCGTATGAGATCATGTAGCTGTCGTTGTCAGCAGGGATGAGTCCGCGGACCTCCTTGGCCTCAAGAGCATTGTTGATAACCGTAAACCATTTGGGGATGGTCAGGATACGGCTATCAGTAAACTTGAGAGTATCAAGGAAGTTATAGAAATTCGGGCCTATCTCTATCTTCTGTCCCCCCGGTCTGAAGGTCTTGGCAAGAGTCAGACCACCGAGACGCTGATTCAGGAATGTGAAGCGATTGTAGAGCTTGTGGGTAGCTGCAAATTCCTGATTGAAACCGGAGGCGTCGATAAGGGAGTCGAGGGAAGCGATAGCCTTCTCATTGTAATCGACCCATTCGTCCGAATAAGTCCGGATGGTCTGCGGTGCGCGGCAGATATAGTTATTGTCGCGCATGAAACGGTTCTCCCTCTCATTAGAGCCTTTGATGCTGACTTCTCCATCAGCATTGACCGAAATTTCGGTGGATGATCCCGGTGTGATGAACACGGGGTGGAACACTCCACCGTCACCGACAAAACGGTAGTAGATTGGCGCATCGCTGACAGTAATCACGGTGTCGGGAGCGGCTATCTCCTGATAACCTTGAAGTGACTCCGGCTGGAAGTAGATTTTCGAGCCGGCCGGATTACTTATTCTGACCGTCGCAGGAGCTGAAGCAGCTGCGACGGCTGTCACGCTTGCTGCCAGAGCGATGAAGGCAGGACGTATGGGACGTATCATTTGCTGTTCTGTTTAAGATCACTTGTCTGCATTGCTTTAAGCGGGAAGGGGAAGGTCAGCAGCGTCGAATTGGGCGCGAGAGTGTAGGTCTGACCATCGAACACCTTGGTCTGTGTCTCGTTGAACTCGGTGCAGAAGCGGCGGAGATCAAAGAAACCGTTGTAAGTTAGGAAGAGTTCGCGTTTGCGCTCTTCGCGGACAAAACGGAGGGCTTCATCCTTGTCGGTGGTCGTGAGACGCTTGTAGCGTGCGGTGATGTTGCGGTGTGAGCGCAGGATGTCGAGGTAGTTCATGGCCTTGGCAATGTCATCTGCGCTACCCTTGCGTGCGTAACATTCGGCGAGCATGAGATAGATCTCCGACATGCGCATTCCCGACGGATTCCAGCGGATGCCCATAGAGGCAAATTCGCGGTCACCTTCCGGCGCGGTCTCGTGCAGGCGGCGATAGCGGATGCAGTAGAGTTCGCGCAGGTCGGCCTCATGGTCAAAGAGGTCGATAACGGCCGAGGTGAGATACATGGGGAAGGGGTCGGTGTAGGTCGATCCGAACTGATAGAGAAGATTCTCGGATGAATCGTAATTCTTCTGCACACCGTTTTTCCAGATGTTCTCGATCGCATCATTGACACCCATGTATTCCGGACTGTCGATGGCACGGTCTGTACGGTAGGCCATGATGAGCTGGGGGGCATAGCGGTTATATTCGACATTCATGTCCCAAAGCTCGTGTTTACCTGCGGGAGCTTCTTCAAGAGCTGCGAGACAGGCGGCGATACATTCGTCGATCTCGCGCTTGAAAAGATGCACCTTGGCTTTGAATGCGTAGCCGAAAGTCTTGTCGGGACGGAAAGAGTTGAGAGCTATGTGGGGCAGATTCTCGACGGCATCGTCGATGTCCTGCTGGATGAAGCGGTAAGTGTAGCCCACGCTCTGCTGAACCCCCTTTTCCTCAATGCTCTCAAACATCTTTTCGCGCACGATCACACCATTGGTCTGATCGGCCGTGGCGGGATCGTAAGGTTTGGCGTAGGTGTTGATCAGGAAGAAGTAGTTGTAGGCTCTCATGATCTTTGCCTGAGCCATTGCAAGCACCTTTTCCTCCTCAGGACCCTTGGCCTTGTCGATGTTGCTGACGATCACATTATAGTTTGTGATTCGGTTGTAGCAGCTGTTATAGAGATTGTCGTTGACGGTTATAGCAGCGCGGTCATAGCTGTCATCCCAGAGGAAACCGGCCGAGCGGAGGGGATAGGTGTAGTTTTTAAGCTCCTCCGTCTTATACCATGAAGCCTCGTTACAGATGTTCTGGCTGTATGCGTGGTCATAGGTCGGGGAGTACTCTTCGATCAGTCCGAGATAGTCCTCGGTGCTTTCAAGCTGTGTGCGTCCCTTTGGCTCCACGTCCAGATAGCTGTCGCAAGAGGTGGTCATTGCAAGAGCGACCACCGCAACTGTAGATGATATATATTGTCTGATAGTCATGTCGGGTATGAGATGTGTTGTGTGTGATTAGAAATTAAAGTTCAGACCGAAGATATAGGTCGGGGTCTGCTGATCGTTGCGGGTGCCGTAGTTGGCATTGTAAGCTTCGGGATCGATACCACGGTCATTTGAAGCCCAGTGGCAGAGGTTGTCGATCTGGAAGCGGAGCTGTGCGCCCTGAAGCGCATGAGTCTTTTTAAGCAGACGGGTGGGGAAGGTGTAGGCCACTCCGATGTTGCGCAGTTTCACGAATGATGCGCTTGCAGTATTGACGTCGGCATACTTCCAGTGCTGGTTACGCTCGCCGGTGTCACCATGGATACCCATGACGGGGATATTCGTATTGGTGTTGGTCGGTGTCCAGCGGTCAGCGATAGCTTCGTTGACATCGCCGTCGGTGAGCTTGTTGGTGGAGTCATAGAGGGTGGGGACATCCAGACGGAGCGAATGACCGGCATAATAGACCATCTTTGCAAACACCGAGAGGTCGCGCCAGCGGAAGTCGAGATTGAGCGCACCGTTCCACTTGGGTGTGAGCTGACCGACGCATACGACCGCACCGACATTGCGCACGGGGTTGATGGACACGATCTCGCCCTTCTCGTTATAGACTGAGGGATTTCCGTTTTCAGTCAGGCCGGCATACTTGTAGGCATAGAGCGAATTGTAGGTGTCACCTTGCATGTAGTTCGAGGTGGGGTAACGCATCATGTCGAGTGCATCGGTGGGCTGATAGTCGATCTTGTCGATGGTATTCTTGTTGTAAGCAGCCGAGAACGAGGTGGTAAATGTGAAGTCGCGGTTCTTCACCCAGTCATAGCTGAGGTTGAGTTCGATACCTGTGTTAGTCATCGCACCGTTGTTGGCGCGTGCCATACCGTTGAATCCGAGCGAGGGATCGATGCTCTTGTTGACGAGGAGATCAGAGCTGTACTTGTGGTAGAAGTCGAAGCTACCCGTCAGACGGTTGATGAGCATGAAGTCGAGACCGGCATTGAACGTCGATGTCTTTTCCCAGCGGAGCGAACTGTTGGGAGGAGTGGTGATGAGGGTGATGGGGCCGTTGGAGTAGGGCGATGTTGCGAAAGAGGCAAGCAGATAGGGCGAGGAGCTCTGGTCAACCATACCGGTGATACCGTATGTGGCACGAACTTTAAGCATATTGAGCCATGTGAGATCGCGCATGAACTGCTCCTTGTCAACATTCCAGCTGCCGCCGACCGACCAGAGGGGACGGTAACGGTACTTGGGATCGCTTCCGAAGAGGTCGGCCTGTTCGACGCGGACACTGGCATTGACTGAGAAGCGTGAGTCATACACATAACCGGCGTTGAAGTAAGCCGACACATAGCGGTGCTTCACGTCGCCGACATAGAGATTCTCCGACTTGGTGCGTGAGTTGGCATAGAGCTGACCGATCACACCGCTCTGCGAGAGTGTGAGCCAATCGACCTGAGAATATGTCAGACGCTGGGCATCGAAGCCGTAGCGTTCGCCAATGTGCTGATTGCTCTTGTCCTCGCGCGCTTCACCACCGATGAGGGCTGTCACATCGTGCTTATCGCCGAAGGTGTTGCGATAGTTGAACTGGGCGCGGACATTATAATTGTCATAGTTCGAGTCATTGTAGATCTGATGTCCTCCGTCTGGGATGTTGTAGGTGAATCCACCGCGCGAGTTCGCCGAGGCAAATTCGTTGATCATGGAGCGCATCATGTAAGAGTCGGCCTCGTCGTATTCCGAGGCATTGACCTTGCGCTTCTCGTACTGTGCCTTGAACTCGAAGTCAAGACCGGGGAGAAGATCGAAGTTGGCCTGAAGGAAATACTTCATGTAGAGGTCATCGGTCTTTTTCTTGTTCTTGCCGGATTCCTCGATAGCGTTGTAGCCCATGAATTTCAGTCCGTCGGTCGCGTTGACGTCCTCTGCAAGAACCTGATTGTAGGGGTAGCGGTACGAGAGATTGCCGTCACCGTCATAGAGGGTGTCGTAAGGCATTGTGGCAGTCGCGCCAAGACCTGAGGCCTGAGTGTAGGAGGTCTTTTTCAGCCAGATGTTTGCGCCGAGCGTAAGTTTCATCCACGGTGCGACCTTGATGTCGTTGCGGGTGTAGAACGAGAAACGGTCATCGTTGTCATATTTGGTGTAGAGGCCCTTTTTCTCGTAGCGGGCGGCTGCATAGAAGCCATATTTGTCACTACCGGCGTTGAGCGTCACGTTATAGTCCTGCGTGAGACTGTTCTGGAGCAGATTTTTCTGATATTCGCGGCGGTAATCGTTGCGGCGCAGGAGATCAAGCGAGGTGTTGAGATCACTTTCGCTTATCTGTCCTTTGGCGAGACGGTAGTAGAGCATATCCACCTGCGACATATAGGCCGCATTGGTCTTGGTGGTCTTGGTGTTGAAGTAGCCGGTCGGACTCTTGATATAATCAGGATCACTTAGGAGGATGTCGCGTTCGAGGTCGATGATGTCCGAAGTCGAAGCGTAGTGCTGATAGTCCAGCGAAGGCTTGGGACTGTAGTAGTAACCGAGCGATACGTGGGCTTCGAGTTTTTGGTCAGCACCACGTTTTGTGGTCACGACGATCACACCGTTGGATGCATACACACCGTAGAGCGAAGTGGCGGCGGCATCCTTCAGTACCGTCACACTCTCGATGGTGTTGGGGTTAATGTCGTCGAGGCTCATGCCGGTAGCGGGCTGACCATCCACAACCAAGAGGGGAGTGCTGGAGATGGAGAACGATGAGTTGCCTCGGATGCTCATCTGATTATTATAGATGGTAAGACCGGGGGTCACGCCTTCGAGCTTGGAGCTGAGGTCAGGAGCCTGAATCTTGCCGAGTTTGTCGGCATTGACCACGACGGCCGAACCGGTATTGCGTTCGCGCGATATGGTCTGGAAACCTGACACGATGACTTCGCCGAGCACATCGGCATTGGTCTCAAGTACGATATCTATATGTGTGCCTGTGACGGTCTGCACGTCTTTTGTTTTCATACCGACATAGCTTACCTCAAGAGTGACCTTTCCGGCCTTGAGGACATGCAGCTCGAAATTACCGTCAATGTCAGTGCTTGTGCCGGTCTTTGTTCCTTTGATGAAGACCGTAGCACCCGGAAGGGGTTCGTTTGTGTCGTCAACGACAGTTCCCCGGACAGTATAGACGTTTGCCGGCGGAACACTGATACTTGAGGCTGTTTCAGTAGCCCCGACGCTGAAGGCCGGAGTAATGAAAAGCCCGAAAGTGGCGATTACCAGTGATTTGCAGATAATGTTGGCTTGATTATACATCTAATAAAAATTGCTTAGCGTGGTTTTCAATATGTTCGGATACTTATTTTTCTAACGACAGGTGAGCCATCGGCGGGTTTCACGGTGAGGATATAGACTCCGCCTGCAAGCCCGTCGGTACTGATAACGGCATTGTTAGCGTCAATATTGTCGATGCGGCGTTGCAATCTGCCTGCTATGTCATGCAGTGTGCAGAATTGGATCGGTGAAGGAACGCTGACATTGATGCAGTCACTTTCAACACTGATTTCAATATCTTCAGCCTTGATTTCGTCAATCGCCGAGAAATCCGACACCACCATCAGAGGTATGCCGGTCAGAAGTTCGTCGCGGTTGTCGGCGGCATAGAGATTGAGCGTATAGGTGCCGCGTTTGAGGTCGAGGGCCTCCGCCTTGAGGGGCACAAGGATATTCTGACCCGGCTCTAAGGAGATCTGGTCGGTATAGATCCTGCCGGGAGCTGAAGAGCCGTCCTGTGCGATGATCTCACCTTCGAGACTTGTCTGCCACGGTAGATTGCCCATATTAAAGACCGTAAGCGCGAGCGTGGCTGTGTTGCCGTCAAGTATGAGGTAAGTACCGTTGGAAGCCATGAGCATTATAGCGTAAATATTGACATCGACCGGTTCGGACAGTAGCTTTATGTTGTCGGCCGCAGGTTCTGAACTGGTCGTGTAGAACGGCACTGCCTTGTATGCACCCGATGCGAGCGTGGAAAGCGAATTTGTGATTTCTACATCAGCTGTCGCGCCGGTCGAGCAGACGGTCGGGGTGATGCAGAATGTCTGGTATTCACCTGCCGCATTGATAAAGGCTATGCCTGTGTAGCCCTCGAAACGGGTATCGCCCTCATTGCTGACGGAGAAATTCCAAGTGGTCTTGTGGTTGTTGTAGAGAGGTGTGAAGACAGGGGCAGCCACAAGTTTGAGGGTATTGTCGGGATAGATGGACGTGAAAGTTACATTGTTGCCGCTGACGGTGACAGTGCATGTCGATGGGGCGTTGATGGTGGATGAACGAACGGGATGCCACTGATCCGACTCCGAGGAGCGGTAATAGAAGCCCACCGTATGACTGCCTTCGCCCATACCGGGAATATCCGCGATGGGAAAACGCACACCGGTGTAGGCATCCATGCCGAGGAAATAGACCGACTGGGTCATCATCGGGCGCATGGTACCATCCGTCAGATCGGCCACGCATACATCTCCTGAAAATTCACTTATGCCTCGGTTAAAGACGTAGAGGAACAGTTGGGCGTCACTGAGATCTGATGTGATTACGGGAGTAGATGAAGCCGTGTGGAAATCCTCTTTGTCGCGATAGTAGAGACTGTAGAGCGACAAAAGTCCGTCTGTCTGAGCTCCTGCGTCACTTTTGCCTGCAGGGACGATGTTGGCGAGTATGTGCTGGTCGAGCGAATATCCGCTATCGGTGCCCCCGGTCGATTGGTTGGGAGGAGTGAGTGCCGACAGCGAGAAGTAGCCGTCGCTCATGCCGCCCCATCCCCAGTTGATGTGGTAATATCCCTCGCCGTCATATCCGTCGCAGACAAATGCATGCGCGCCTTCAGGGTTACGTCCGGTGTAGAGCACCGGATGACCGGCTTTGAGGTCGGAGAGGATGATGTCTGACCACTCCTGATCGGTCATGCGGCTGCGCTCATAGCGGTGCATGTTTTTATCATAACCGAAGTTATTGATCAGGGCTAATCCGGCGTTGAGGTGCTGTGCGCCGCTGACGTCGGAGCTGTAAGCCATCTTGGATGCGTAGCCTACGGCCTTCATGAGCGATGCGACGGGTGCGCCCTCGGCTTCGGTGGTCTCACGTGTATAGGTGTCGTGCATACCGGCCCAGTCAAATGCGGGATAGTCCGCAAAGTCAATGGAGCGTGTGACGCCCTTATCATCATAAGTCACCGATCCGACACCACGTTCGGGATAACGGTAATAATACATGATCTGGGCCACGGCGGTGGCGACGCATCCGGTCACGCAGCGTTTACCTGTGACCGGGTCGATGGGACAATCGTAGTTATAAGGAACACCCTGATCCCATTTGCATGGAAGAAGGGGTGAGATTACTTCTGTGGAATAAGTGTTGCCGTCTGCTGCTGTGACTTTGTCAGCTGCAACGGACTGTCCTGCTGTCAGTGATGTGATCTCGCCGGCATACTGCGCAAGCCATGCGCGGCATGATTCAGGCATAGTGGCAGGATTGATCGAGCCTTGGTCACTGTAGGCGAGGATATCTCTTGCTCTGTCGTCGCCGGCTATCACGATGAAGCCTTTGCCGTCAGCAAGATTGAAAATATAGTAAGGTGAGTGATCCGGAGTCTCCTCTCCGGTCTGTCTGGGCGACAGATTGCGGTTATTAACTGTCGCGGTGAGCGATGATGCATCAAGTCCGCGGGCGGAAAGAAATTTTTTTGCCGAAACAAGCGCGGCGTTACGGGTAACAGGGGCGGCCGTCGCTCCCACACACGCCATCATGGCGAGGACATACGGCAGGAATATCCGTTTCATGGAGTCGGTTAAACTTGATTTTACTGACTGGTTATTGAAATGTGTGTTTTTAATATTTTTTTGTAGGCAGTTTCTACCGTAGCGGTGACGGGTGAATGCTTTTTTTGATTAAGAAAAGATGATATGAAAAATTTATGGATATCTGGATGCTGCCAAGGAGAAGACAGCTTAATGTCTATAATATAGGGTCGCGCTCTGCGCGCGGATTGTTTTTTAGAGAGAAAGGGGGGCAATTGTAAATAAATGCCCCCCTTATTTGAGTTTTCTGTGAAGTGTGAGCGGGATGGTGTCTCTCGTTTACTTCACTGCGATTTTAGCTGATTCAGAATTACCCTTGCCATAGACAACCACAACATATACGCCGGGAGCTACGTCAAGATTCATATCGAGGCTTGCTGCGCCTGCGGGAGCGACTGCACTTGCAACCTTGCGGGCAAGCATGTCGTAAACGGCTACTTCAGCACCTGAAGCGAGGAGAACGCTTTCAACATTGAGATTGCTGCCTGCTACGTTGACCTTGAGGCCGTCAGCGTCAGCTGTGATGTTGTCGATAGCCGAGTCACCGCCCTTGGTAACCTTGAGGTAGGGGAGGTTATCCACACCTTCGCCGATCACACCGAATGCGTCGGACTGAACGAGGACGACTTCACCGGCCTTGAGGTTTTCAACAACAATGACTGCATCCTCATTACCGACGGTTGCGCTCTTGATGTTGCTCCAGTCACATTCGTATTTGTAAGTAGCTGCATCTATGACATTGACATTGCCTACATTGAGGATGGTTCCTTTAGCACCATGGTTGGTGAAAGTGTATGTTCCGTCCTCAGGAACTGTGAATGTCTTTTCAACAGTGTAATATGCATCCGGATAGGTCTGTGCTACATCAAGTTTGAGGGGCTGAGTATCACGGAGCAGGTTGTTGTTACAGCTAAGGATTGAAAAGGCATTGGCTGTAACGATAAAATTAACATCGGCAGAAACAGTAACTCCAATTATACTTTTACCTGCTTTTACATAGGTAGGCAAAATGCCTGAAGCATAATTAGTACCACCGGGGCATTGGATATGGATAGCCTCTGTAGCAGTTATATCCATTACCGGAATACTCAAAGGAGTAGTGAAATTCAGCGATGTGGGATAACTGAAATCGTAGAGATACCATTGGGTAGTATTGGCTGTCTGAGAGTTAGCAATGCCTTTGTAGTTCGGCGATTCATAATCGCTGCTACTTCTATCGATAGGATAGTATTTCGCTGTGCCTTTCATGCGTTCAGGCAGTGCCATTGCCGGTGAAGATGCAAAAGAACCAGCGGCTTTAGGTGTGATCTTAATAAGATACTCCTGATTTGGAAGAAGGACATAGCTATCATCTCCTTCAACCATCTGGAATGCTTCCTGACCTCCATTGCAAAGGTAAACAAATATTTGCTGTTTGTCTGTTACGTCAGGGGCAACGGTAGGGCCACCACCCCAAAGGACAGGGGCTTCCTGAGTGTTGGTAATCGTAAACCATGCTTCGGCAGGAGCTGTGGTAAGATCCGGAACAAACCAACCGCCTGCAGCGGGGAAAGGCTTAGCGGTTTCGGGCGTAGTGCCATAAACCTCATCGGCAAAAGCCGGAGCAGCACAAGCACACGCTGCGATGAAAGGGAGTAAAACTTTCTTCATAGAACTTGTAACTTGGAATAAAAATGTGAATAATAATATCCGTTTATTAGAAAATCTCTGCAAATATATCTATAATTTGTCACTTTACAAAGCGTTTCGGATCAATTGTGTCCGAATGGAGAAGTGCGATCACAGGGACGCAGGGGCGATACTGATGATTAATTCTGAATAAGTTATGATTTATTTAGAATTATTTTCTTAAAAATCTGTAGATCGATCAGGTTTCAAGAATAAAATACTTAAAAAGTGCTAATAAATAGTGTTTTATTCTTTATTTGCCTCCGGGTGTATTTTCCCTATTATAAACAGGCGTGTCTGGGGTGGCTCAGCGTTGGATCGAACGAGGATGTTGCGTTTGAAATCACCTTCGTTGATAGAGCCGGGATTGAGGACTCCGCTTATGGTGACAGTGTCGCCCGGTGCTATTGGATGACGAGGATAGTTTAGCCTCACGCATCCGCACGAGGCATGGACGTAGGTGAGCACGAGGGGGGCGTTGCCGGAATTGACTGCCCGGAAACTGAAAGGCTGCTCACCCGCGCTACGGTGGATCTCTCCGAGATTCAGACAAGTGGTATCAAAATCGGTGCGCGCGATGAAATCGTCCGTCGAGACCGGTGTCTCTGCGCGGAGCGAAGCGAAAAGCGTTGCTGTAAGGATGAACGATGCAGTAAGTCTTTTCATATATTTATATGAGGGCGATGTGCTATGTGTGTGTAGGTGGATGTTGTGAGGGTGGAATGTCTGACGATTGGTAGCGCGTGCGCTTACATTCCCACCATCTTGGCGAAGGATGCGGGAACAGGTGTGGAGAAGTTCATGTCCTTGCGCGTCATTGGATGGACGAAGCGCAGGGTCTGTGCATGGAGTGCCATGCGGTGGATGGGCGAACTTTTTGCACCGTAACGCCGGTCACCGGCTATCGGATGACCGAGATCCTTCATGTGGACGCGGATCTGATTCTTACGTCCGGTGTCGAGCGAGACTTCCATGAGCGAATAGCCGTTGCGGCTTTTAAGAGTCTTGTAGCGGGTTACGGCCAACTGTCCCTCTTCGGGATTCTGTGTGGAATAGACCTCGTAGCGGGAATTCTCTGCAAGATAGCTCTGGACTGTACCCTCTGCTGGATCGGGACGGCCTTCGACTACGGCAAGATATTTGCGCGAGAGCACCATGTTGTTCCAGTTGTGTTGCAGACGCTCCTTCGCTTCCTCGGACTTGGCAAAGACCATGAGGCCGGAGGTGTCGCGGTCGAGACGGTGGACGATAAAGAGCTTGTTGCGCGGATCTTTCCACTTCAGATATTCACGCAGGATGCTGTAGGCTGTTCCTTCCTTGATCTTGTCAGTACCCATCGAGAGAAGACCGTAACCCTTGTTGACCACGATGATATCGTCATCCTCATAGACGAGGCGCAGACGGCGGTTGTAGAACACACGGAATTCGCGCGTCAGGTTAGCCTTGACCTCGTCGCCGGGTTTGAGGGGAGTGTCGAACTGTGTCACCGGCAGACCGTTTACTGCGATCTGATTGTGGCTCAAGAGGTTTTTGATTGCCGTGCGCTTACGCTCAGGCATGGCCTGAATGAGAAATTCGAGCAGGGGAGTCTCTTCTTTCTCATTGCCGACAGTGTAGGTCTCGATCACGTCGGGTTTGAAGCCGTTGCGTTCGGCACCGGGTTTGGTTGAGAATGTTTTCTTTGCCATAATCAGTTAGTTCGTAGTGGGTCTGTACGGATATTGGATGATCGGATGTTTATGCTTTCTTTGCGCGGGTGGATGCGCGGCGTGCAGGCTTCTTTGGAGCTTTGTCCTGCTCCTCGATGAGCTGACGCACCTGTTCGATGGTGAGGTCGGCGGGATTCTCCACTGAGCGGGGAATCTTGTAGTTGTTCTTCTTGTAGGCGATATAGACACCGTAACGTCCGTTGAGGATCTGCAGTTCGGGATCCTCGTCGAAGATCTTGACCACCTTGTTGTTGTCAGCCTCGCGTTTGGCTTTGATAAGTTCCTCGGCCTCCTCGATGGTGATGGAAGTGGGCGAGAGATCTTTGGGGATGCTGACAAACTTACCGTCGTGGCGCAGATAGGGTCCGAAACGGCCTACGGCTGCGATGACTTCCTTACCCTCGAACTGACCGACCTCGCGGGGGAGTTCGAAGAGTTTGAGCGCGTCGGCAAGTTCGATATCAAACACGCTCTGATCCTTGCGGAGCGAGGCGAAGCGGGGTTTGTCCTTGGATTCGGCAGATCCGATCTGCACGATCGGTCCGAAACGGCCTATCTTGACATAGACAGGTTCGCCCGACGCAGGATCTGTGCCGAGCAGACGCTCACCGATCTTGTGTTCGGTGCGCAGATCGTTGGCTTTCTCGACTTCGGGGTGGAAAAGACCGTAGAAACGGGCTATTTCCTGATTCCAGTTACTCTCGCCTTCGGCTATGCGGTCAAATTTCTGCTCCATGTCGGCCGTGAAGTCATAGTCGAGGATGTCGGGGAAATGCTCGGTGAGAAATTCGTTTACGATGATGCCGGTGTCAGTGGGGATGAGCTTGCCTTTCTCCGCTCCGACATGTTCGGTCTTCGTGCCGGTGGTGAGTTTTCCGTCGGCATTGAGCGTGAGGACTTTGAAGTCACGCTTTTCGCCAGGTTTCTCACCTTTGACAATGTATTCGCGGTGCTGGATTGTCGAGATGGTCGGGGCGTAGGTCGAGGGGCGGCCTATGCCGAGTTCCTCCATCTTCTTAACGAGCGACGATTCGGTGTAGCGCGGGGGTGCGAGCGTGAAGCGTTCGGTTGCGGTTACATTGTCGGCAGTCAGGACTTCGCCTATGTTGAGAGGCGGGAGCATTCCCTCCTCGGCTTCGTTGCTGTCGTCATCGTCATTGCCTTCGAGATATACTTTCAGGAAGCCGTCGAACTTTATGACCTCGCCGGAGGCGGTGAAGTGTTCGGGACGTTCGGAGGGGGTGATATCGATGGTGGTTTTTTCAAGTTCCGCATCGGCCATCTGTGAGGCCATCGTGCGCAGACGGATCAGACGGTAGAGGCGTTTTTCCTGTGCACTGCCGTCGATGGTCTCTTTATCTATATAGGTGGGACGGATGGCTTCGTGAGCTTCCTGCGCACCCTTGGAGTTGGTGTGGTAACGTCGTACCTTTAGATATTTCTCTCCAAGCTCGTCGGTGATGAGTTTGGATATGGAATTGATGGCGAGCTGCGAGAGGTTGAGCGAGTCGGTACGCATGTAGGTGATGTAGCCGGCTTCGTAGAGCTTCTGGGCTATCATCATGGTCTGCGATACGGTGAATCCCAGTTTGCGTCCGGCCTCCTGCTGGAGCGTGGAGGTAGTGAAGGGTGGGGCAGGGGACTTCTTGATGGGACGGACGTTGATCTCGGTCACCGTGTAGATGGACTTACGGCAGGCTTCGAGGAAGTCCTCGGCACTTTTTTCGTCGGGCAGACGCTTGGAGAGCTCGGCACGGAGCTGTCCATGACCGGGAATGTTGAAAAGTGCCGTCACTCGATAGTAGGGCTCGGAGGTGAAGGCGTTAATCTCGTTTTCGCGGTCAACGATCAGGCGTACGGCCACTGACTGCACGCGTCCGGCCGACAGAGCCGGCTTGATCTTTTTCCACAACACCGGTGAAAGCTCGAACCCGACCAGACGGTCAAGCACTCGGCGTGCCTGCTGGGCATCGACGAGATGGAGGTCGATGTCGCGGGGCTGCTCGATGGCGTTGAGAATGGCGTTTTTGGTGATCTCGTGAAAGACGATGCGCTTGGTGTTCTCTGGTTTGAGTCCGAGCACTTCGTAGAGATGCCATGCGATGGCCTCACCCTCGCGGTCCTCATCGGATGCAAGCCATACGGTCTCGGCCTCCTTGGCGGCTTTCTTGAGTTCGGCCACGAGATTTTTCTTGTCAGCCGGGATTTCATAGACGGGCTGGAAGTCCGAATCGACCTTGATGCTGATGTCTTTCTTTCGGAGGTCACGGATATGACCGTAGCTCGACATGACTTTGAAGTCCTTGCCGAGGAATTTTTCGATAGTCTTGGCCTTTGCCGGAGACTCTACTATGACGAGGTTTTTCAACATATTTTTACTTAGGTGGATGCCGGGCAATCAGCGACGTCCGGCGAGTGGTACGAGTCAGGCAGTTAGGCCATGTTTCTCTTTTCAGACCGCAAAGGTAAAAAATTATATTAAATATGTGTTAATGCTTTAACAATTTATCACACTTCACGCGGACGAAGCAGCTCGACAAGCTCTGCGACACCTGTCGTGGCCGGTTTGGGGATTACGTGGACACTGGGCGGAACGGCTGCGGGGCGCGGGTCTATATAATAGACGGGGACACCCGGACGGACGTAGTGGAGCAGGCTTGCGGCGGGATAGACCACGAGCGACGTGCCGATGACGGCGAAGATGTCGGCCTCGTGTGCCCACTCGATGGCACGTTCGATGTTGGGGACAGCCTCCTGAAAGAACACGATGTGGGGACGGATGGGATCGCCGTAGCTGTCGCGCGTGTCTGGCGATGTCTCCAGATGTTCTTCATCGAGGGTATAGACACGTGTCTCGTCGCGCATGGAGCGGACCTTCATCAGTTCGCCGTGGAGATGGAGTATCTTTGAACTGCCGGCACGTTCGTGGAGGTTATCTACGTTTTGGGTGATGACATATACGTCATACCACTTCTCAAGCTCCACAAGTGCTTTATGAGCGGCGTTGGGCTGACATTTCATCAAACCTTTGCGGCGTTCGTTGTAGAACTGATGGACGAGAGCGGGATTGCGTGCGAAACCGTCGGCACTGCATACGTCCATCACGGGATAGTTTTCCCACAGACCGTCGGCGTCGCGGAATGTCGAGATCCCCGACTCGGCAGAAATTCCTGCGCCGGATGAAATGACAAGTTTAGGCTTTTTATTTAATTCATGATTCATAGTTCAAAATTTATAATGCATCATGCATTAATTAAATTAATAACGTTTTGCTTTGAAAAATGTGCGCATAAGGTCTGCACATTCTTCGGCCAGCACTCCCGGAGTGACTGAGGCGCGTGGATGGAAGGGCGTGCGCGAGGTGAAGGTGTGATAACCGCGTTTGTCATCCGGCGCACCATATACTATACGGCTGATCTGCGCCCAGCCTATCGCTCCGGCACACATCAGGCATGGCTCGACAGTCACGTAGAGTGTGCAGTCCTGAAGATACTTCCCTCCAAGCGTCTGGGCAGCAGCGGTGATAGCTTGCATTTCTGCATGAGCAGACACGTCGGACAACGCCTCGGTAAGATTGTGGCCACGACCGATCACCATTCCGCGCGGCGATACGATGACAGCTCCGATGGGCACTTCATCGCGCTCAAGAGCCTCACGTGCCTCGGAAAGAGCCATGCGCATATATTTTTCGTCTGTTTCCTGTTGAGTCATAGAGTTAATAGATTGACGGTTCGTTGAAATGTCTGAGATTGGTTTAATACATGGAGAGACCGGTAATCTCGATGCAAATATAACTTACTTTATTTGATAATCCTAATCACGTATTTTTATTTTAAATATTCAATTTGTCCCCTCGACATCCCCTCTATATACACCTTTCATCCCCGTCCGTCCCGATTCCTGTTATTTCGTTTGCTCAATTGGTATAAATATATAGTTCTGATCTATAGAATATTATGATTTATGGCTCATATCCGGATTGTCCATTGTTGAATCACTTTACTTATTTACAAGGTATGTAAATTTCAACTGAAATCGGAATGCATATCTTGCGTGCAGATATGAATGAATATGCTGAAGCTGACCGAGCAGTCTGTCAGGATAATTTTCTGTCGGAAATAGAAGCTGACCGGCATAAGATACGACAGGAATGTCAATGAAATAGTCTGAATACCTTATTTTAGCTATTTTTGCATTTTTTTCGTCCATTTGTTCGTTTTTTCATAAAAATATGTAACTTTGCGAAATCAAATCATGCTAATATATTATAAAGAATTAAAATTTCAAAACAGAAGGCCATTTGAGGTAGTTGAGCGATGCTTCAGCCCTCTCTGATGGCAGAAATGGGAGGATAATAGATGGTTATCTACGGATGGATGTTCCGAAAGCGGACCGGAGCTTTCATACCTTGTAGTTAAGTAATACGATCTTCCTTTCTCCAATCGGGAAAACTGCCGTTAACCCCGGCAGACATATTCAATCAGTGCCATGAACCCATGCAGACAGCGGTCTGCTTCTACAATTATTATCAGGATAGGAAAATCATTTATAATTATCAATCAATTTTATCACAATTATGAAGCAACGTCTATTGTTATTCCTGACGTGTCTTGCGCTATTCTGCTCAGCTGCAGTAGCAAAGACAGTTCAAGGTGTCGTTACAGATGCTTCCGACAATGAGCCAATCATTGGAGCCTCTATTTTTGTAAAGGGAACAAAGATAGGAGCATCTACAGATCTCAATGGTGAGTTTTCAATCAAAGCTCCCGACAATGCTACAACGCTCATCGTGTCATACGTCGGCATGGAGACAGTTGAAGTACCTATCACCACCGGTAAGATGCACATCCAGATGACCACTTCATCAGAGAATCTCGATGAGGTTGTCGTGGTTGCATTCGGTACAGCTACCAAAGAATCACTGACCGGTTCGGTATCCGTCATCAGCGACAAAGAGATCGAGCGTCGTCCCGTGACTTCCGTGACATCCGCACTCGAAGGTATGGCGCCCGGCGTTCAGGTCAACGGTTCGACCGGCGCCCCCGGTGACTCCCCCTCAATCCTTATCCGCGGTATCAACTCCGTGAACGGTACCACCAATCCCCTCTACGTTGTCGATGGTGTGGTCTGGAACGGTCAATACAGCGACATCAATCCCAACGACGTCGAGAATATCTCGGTGCTCAAGGATGCGGCATCCTGCGCGCTCTACGGTTCGAAGGGTGCGAACGGTGTCGTGCTCATCACCACCAAGCGCGCCAAGGGCGACGGTCGCGTTGAAGTGACTGCCAAAGTCCGTCAGGGTATTTATCAGCGCGCACTCCCCGAATACAAGCGTCTCGGTTACAACCGCTGGAACGAGGCTATGCTTCAGGGTCTCGTCAACGGTAAGGTGTCCAACGGCTATGAGTATGCCGACGCTTTCACGGAGACCGTAAACAACTTCTTCTCTGACGCAGGTGTCCTCAACCTCTACGGCAATGCTCCCGCCGACGGTTCTGGTTCCGGAGCAAGCGTATTCGATGCCAATGGCCGAATCACAGCCAACCCCCTCTCTGATTACAATGACACAGACTGGTGGGACGCAATCTCACGCAACGGTCACCGTCAGGAATACAACATCAGCGGTACGGGTGCTTCTGAAAAATTCAACGTATTCGGATCTGTCGGCTACGTCAAGGAGCAGGGTTATCTCCTCAAGACAGACTTCGAGCGTCTGACCGCACGTCTGCGCGCCGATTTCAATCCTGTGAAATTCCTCCGTTTCGGTGTCGGTCTCACCGGTGCTGCCGTTAAATCAAACCAGCCTCAGTTCGACTCCGACAACCTTTCATCTACCTCAAACGCCATGTCATATCAGGGCATAGCTCCGGGTCTTCCCTACTATGCACATGACTGGGCCACCGGTAAGCTTCTCCGCGATGAATTCGGTAAGCCGATCTGGAATACAATGGCAGGTTACTCAGCCTTTACCAACAACAAGGGCTACACTATCCGCGAGAACGATAACTATTACGAACGTCTTTCAATCGACGGTAATGCATACGCTACGATCCTCCTCCCTTACGGATTCGATGTCACCATCAAGGGCACAATGAACCGCTACCGCAGGGAGCGCACCGACTATTCAAGCTCCGTGATCGGTTCAGCTCAGGGATTCGGTCGTCTTGCCAAGTATTTCTATAACCAAGAATCCACTAACTTCTCCCAGATCATCAACTGGGCGCATGACTATGGTCAGCACCATGTGGATGTGATGCTCAATCACGAGAACTATGGCCGTTACTATAACTATTCAAGAGTGACAAACAAGGATCAGGTGTTTGCCGACAATTACTATCTGAATAACTTCACCACAAACGAATCGACCAACGCGTCAGCTTACCGCTACCGCACTGAAACGTTCATGGGACGTGCCCGCTACAACTGGAACAACCAGTACTTCTTTGAGGCGAGCCTTTCGCGCGACGGTTCAAGCAGATTCTCCAGCGACAGCCGTTGGGGTACATTCTGGAGTGTAGGTGCGAGCTGGATCATCAGCAAGGAAAAATTCCTTCAGGAAGTTACATGGCTCAGCAACCTCAAGCTCCGTGCAGCCTACGGTACCGCCGGTAACGACTACACCAAGGATGACTATCCTGCTTTCGACATCTTTGAAATGGGTGACCACCCCCTCGGAGGAAATGCCACCATGTTCCCCACCACAAAGGGTAACCCCTTCCTGCACTGGGAATCGACCAAGACTCTTGACCTCGCGGTGGAAGGCAGCTTCTTCAACAGTCGTCTCAACGCTTCTGTCGGTTTCTTCTCACGCGTGAATGCCGACCTTCTTTATGAGGTTGATCAGGCTTATTCAAACGGAACCAGCATTGAAGGTGGAGCAATGAAGCAGTGGCAGAACGTCGGTAACATGAGAAACCGTGGTTGGGAAATCATGTTCAGCGGCGAAATCATCCGCAACAAGGATCTGAACTGGACAGCTCACATCGACGCTACTCTCATTGACAACAAGATCACCAAGCTTCCTGCCGGAAACATCTACGATTCGCCCCGCGCGCTCATCGAAGGTAAAAGCCGTTATGAATTCTACATGCCCAAGTGGGCCGGAACTGATATGCTCACCGGTAAGTCACTCTATGAGATCAATGACTGTCACAAATTCCAGAGCGAAATCATTGACGAAAAGACCGGTCTTGGAACAGGTGTATGGGAATTTGATCAGGAAAAATGGGATAGCAACCTCGCTACGGCTGAAGCTGCAGGTGCTCTCGTGAAGATCGGCGACAAATACTATACAACCGCGACTTCCTATGCTTCAAACGAGTTCTGCGGTACATCGCTCCCGACCGTTTATGGTTCATTCGGTACAAACCTCTCATGGAAGGGAATCTACTTCGGCGCACTCTTCACTTACAGCCTCGGCGGTAAGACTCTTGACGGTGTGTATCGCGGTATGCTTACTCCCAGCCCGGGCAAGTCAATCCACGAGGATGCGGTCATTAACGCTTGGACTCCTTCAATGGCCGAGGGTATCACCGATGAAAACCGCATCAACAAGCACATCCGTCCGCAGATCAACAATACGACAGGATCTGATACGAATGCCCAGAGCAGCCGTTTCCTTACCTCAAGCAGCTACCTCGCATTCAAGAACCTCAACATTTCCTATGATCTTCCCAAGAAATGGGTTGCTCCGCTCAGTCTCCGCGGCATCACTGCCGGAGTCTCTATCGACAACGTCTGTCTCGTAACCGCGCGCTCCGGTATGAACCCGACTTACAGCTATGCAGGTGGACAGGGCGACTACTTTGTTCCCTCACGAGTTTATTCTTTCGAGATCACAGCACGTTTCTAAAAGTCTATAATCAAAGAATCAAAAGAGTATGAAAAATAAATATATTATCGGAGGTCTTGTTGCCACGATGATGGCACCCGCCCTTGTTTCGTGTAGCGACAGCTATCTGGACCAAGCCCCGCTTACCGATACCTCGATTGAGACCGTCAAGCATGACGAAAATGCCGCAGTGGCAACTGTCATGGGTCTTTTCCGCCAGATGCAGACCCAGTACGACGATCTGAAAAACGGTAACCTCAATGTTTCGGGTGAGACATATCTCGCTACCATATACGGTGAGGGTCTCGGCCCTGATGCCAACCCCTGTGAAACCACCTACTACATGGCTACGGGTATTACCCCCAACAACTTCCGCCGTTCGTCAGGTGGATGGTGGACCATCTGGATGTACCGTTACTGTTACTCGATCATCGGTGCTGCCAATACGATTCTCGACGGTATGGCAGAAGATCCGGATGATAGCGTAGAGCTCTGGCTCAAGGCAAGCGCGCTGACTATGCGTGCCCATTGCTATACCCGCCTCATGCAGGTTCATGCTCCCCGCTGGATTGACTCGGACAACGGTGAGAAATACTGTCTCGTGCTCCGTCTGCGTGCCGGTGAAGCGAATGAACATCCCTTGAACACATGCAATGAGGTCTATGATCAGCTCTACGCCGATCTCAAAGAGGCCATCCGTTGCTTCGAGAAGACAAGCAAGAAGCGTTCAAGCGAAGAGCTCTTTATGGTAAATGAGGATGTGGCCCGCGGTCTCCTCGCCCGTCTCGCCCTTCTCAAGAACGACTATAAGACCGCACAGGAGATGGCTCACGCCGCACGCCAGAATTATCCCATCATGCAGGGAGAGGACTACCTGAACGGCTTCTCTACCGTTACTTCCGAAACCATGTGGTCACCCGTCATGGACTATCTGGGAGTATATTACTGGAACTTCGGCGCACACTACGCCTGCAACGGCCACTATTCTTCAGTGAAATGGGGCTACACCTATACGATGGACTATCAGCTCTACAAACATCTGAAGGCTTCGGACGTGCGTTCGAAACTCTACTTCGGACCTCTGACCGTACAGCACGCTCCCGATCTCGCTGAAAAGTATGGCGTGACCGCGGAAGATTTCTTCAGTGCCGATCTCTACTCACAGCAGCGCGCACTCGTGTCCATCACCGGATCGGGAACATCACCCAAGGGTAAGAATCTCGCCATGTGGCAGTTCATCCAAGATTATGGTAATTCAGCCACTCTTCAGGCCAATCGTCCCGAAGATAACAAGGGTATCTACGTGCTCAACAAGTATGGTCTGGCACTTGGAACTCAGTTCAAGTTCCAAGGTCTCCCTGACGGCTATTCTTCATGCTGGGTTCCCTACATGCGTAGTGCCGAAATGCTCCTGATCGAGGCTGAGGCCGCATGCAACAATAATGACGAAGCTACCGCACAGGCTTGTCTGAAGGAACTTATGGCCAAGCGCGATCCTTCCTACAGCTTCAGCGGCACAGGTCAGGCCCTCCTTGACGAAGTGAAGCTTCAGCGTCGTATAGAGCTTTGGGGTGAAGGTTTCAACTGGTTCGACTACAAACGTTGGAATGAAGTGATTGAATACAAGACTTTCGACGGCGACTTCGACCAGATGGGATCTTATCCGAAGACAGTTGCAGCCAAGTATGAGCCTACTTTCATGGAGGGTTGGCGTGCGGCTATTCCTGAGAAAGAATTTATCTACAATAAGCTTGCCGATCCCGTCCTCGTAGGTCAGTAATTTGATCGGAATCAGAAATATCAGAGGAATCATAAATATCAAAGGAATCATAATCGTCGCTCAACGGAAGATTCCGGAGATATATGAAGATTCCGGATATATATACTGAAATTCCAAGGATATAAACTAAAAAGGATATATAAACTAAATGAGAATAGGGGTGTCATGAAGCAATTCATGACACCCCTATTCTCCTATTGAATTAATTGGGATCTAAAAAATGATTGGCAGATGTTTCGCGAAACATCTGCCAATCAGTCCATATTTTGGCTTGTAGGGACGCGGCGTGCCGCGTATGCCGAATGAAATAGTTATAGCTAAGTTACAGTCGAATTTACAGTCGAATTTACAGTCGAATTTACAATTGAAGTTATACCCAACTTACAGTCGAAGTTACAGCTAACTTACATGTCGAAGTCCTAAGCAGATGTATTTCATCCGGCATACGCGGCACGCCGCGTCCCTACAATTTT
>JAAVDF010000038.1 GCA_014801945.1 Bacteroides sp. | reverse complement strand
CGCTTGAGGGACTCCCCTGACTGTATGCGATAGATTAACTTTAGTTTTTCTTTAGCTGAGTGTTTCATAAGCAAACTGCACTCCAAAAGTTTTTTGTCTAACTTTTGGGGTGCAGTTCATAACCGGTCGGTCGGGGCGAGGTCTGAAAATAGATATGTCGTATTACTTTTTCTTTTTCAGGAAAATGTTGAGTGACTCTCAACGGCAGAGAATCATATCATCATTTTTGGTGAGCACGGGAGCAGCAGGCTTGGCATCACGGAGAGCAGCCTTGTTAAATTTCGGAGCTTTCGCAGGAGCAGCTGCAGGAGCTTCTTCACCGGCTACTTCATGAACACGCACGAGGAACGGATCTACCATACGCATAAGTGAACCTGCATAAGTGTCAGACGAGAGTGTGGTAGAAGTGAAAGCTGTAAGCACTATTTCGCTTATCGGGTAAGTATATGTACCTGCATCCTCAAACTCAGCTGTGGTATAGCCTACATTGTCGTCAGCATCGAATTCATACAGGGGAAGAGCCTTAACAGCTGCATCAGTTGACCAAGTAACCGATGATCTACCATCCATTGTGAAGCCTAAGGTTGTGAACACCTCATAGTTTCTATACTGACCGCAAGCCACTCCGCCAGTAAACGAAATAGTATGATCTGTCGTACTGTAATTGATCCTGAATTCAAGTCCTATGGACGGAAGTTCAAGCCAGTAGAACAAGGGTCTCTTCAATACCGCCGGCATATAATACAATTTGCCATCAGTAGGATCAGTAAAATAAAGACGATACTCCTCCGAGGCGAGATCCTTGGCGAAATCGCACTGGTGAACCCACATCGAACCTGATTTCGGGCCGATGGTGTAAGTAAAGCTACCTGTGCGGAGATGACCGGTCTCGTTCTTCTCTGTATTGATATAGAGCTTCTTCTTCTCCTTGTCCCACTCGTAGGTAAGCATTTCAGGATCAGTAGAGCTATATTCAATATCCATATCGAACGGATAGTCAAGATTGTAACGGGTCCTTGCATCAGTGGGATACCATTCGGTACGGTCAAAGATCGGATAAGAGATACCGGACTGAGTAACGCTAAGCTCATTTTCAGTATTGCCACAGATCAATTTGAGGCTACCGATGCGGTCATCAAGGCTGATATTGTCATCAACATTAATGGTAATGACTCCGTCATTGAAATCACCTGAGAGCCATTCATATTCCGAAGCAATCTCCACGGGAACATTGCTCTTTGCGACAATGGTCTGGGTTGCTTTTCCGGCGGTAAACTTAATATTGTCAGCACCTTCGCCGAGCTGGAAGATCACACCTTCCTGAATGATCGAGATCTCTGTGGTTTTCTCGCCGCATTTCACGGTGATGATGCCCGAACGGCTTTCGAGTGAATTGTTCTGCGTGCAGCTCACCTTGATCTCATCGCCTTCAACAGTGGCCGAGAGCCACTCGTTGGAGGTCGTTACAGTCACAGGTCCGTCGGCCTTGAACTGGATAGTACCTGTCGATGCAGATGCAGGGAAATCGGTGTCGCGGCCAACGATAGAGACAGCCGGATCAGAAGTAATCGCCGGAGCTTCATAGTTGTCACACGATGCGACGCTCAAGCCTGCGAAGATGGTGAAAAATATGGATTTATATATCTTTTTCATTTTCTTGTCGAAGTTTTTTTAATAAACTTTTTTACCGGTGATTATTTCTTGGTGATTGACTTCACGCCGGAAATATCGTAAGTGTTGTTGATTCGCCACGGCGAGGGTGCGAGATAATAGCTCTCTCCGTCATACTGAACCAAGATGAAGTTACAGTTAGCACTTGCCGAATTAGCCTGATTGTCAGGAATAGCGAGGTAAGTAGTAGGATTCTCAGGATCTTTGATGAAGAACACACCTGCGCCACCTGTAGAGAAACCTGATGATGTTCCGCCACCGAAGATGATAAGGAAGTCATTACTTGAATATACGAGCTGAGCGTAAAGATTGAGACAGCCGTATGACTTGTTGTAGGAAGCCTCAAGGTCGAATCCGGGAGAAATACCCTTCATCATCACAATGCCTGTTTTCTTATTGGGAACGAGGGTGACATCGACACTTCCGCTACCGAATGTGAATGTGAATTCGCCCTCAAATTCATCAATGAGCGCATAGTTGTCGGGAAGCTTGGCCGTCAGAGTGATATTGTTTCCGTTTGAATCAGCACCGCTATAGATATTGGTGTTGCTATCGAAGCTAAGAGCAGTGATTACAGCACCGTTGATTTCCATAGGCGCGTTCAGGCGGAGTCCTTCGGGAGTGAAGAAGAAGAATTCACTGTAAGTTACGTCTGGCTGATCATCAAGCGTGATCGAAAGACGATGAGAGTCAAGATCGAAAGCCGCGGTTGCATTTGCCGAGCCAATCTTACCGGCAGCCTGAGTGAAGAACTGATTTTCGCTCGAGGCATCAACAGCCGCCATATAAGACATAATATCAGAATCGAAACGACGGAGATACATGATGTTGGCCGTGCGCTTGCCTCGGAGAGTAATGAGATCCTCGGTGACATCCATGATCATGAACTCGAAGTCGCCGTCGAGAGCCTCATAGTTGCCTGACGAGGGAGTGGCGAAGTAATGCATCAGAGAATTGTATGAGTCAAACGACAGTGTCGGGCCGTTGTCAGCACAAAGCTTGTAAAGGCTTGTCTCAGATTCTCCGGGAGCGAGCTCGCAAGCGACAGTCACATTTTCGTCAGTAAATTTCAGCGCATAGAGGAAACCACCGTATGAGAGGTCTCTGTCAGGGAAATAATCGAACAACCAACCGTTTTCAGCACTTACGAGAACTTCCTTAGTGTCATCGAGATACTCCTGCATACGGACATTTGACTGCTTGTCGAAAACGTCCTCCTGATCCTTCAGACATGACTGGAGCGTCATGGCGACAAATGCAATCAGGACAGGCAGATATATTTTATTTAATCGCATGATAATTTTTCTTTTAGATGATTGGTTAATTAACAGAAACATCCGAGAGATCAACTTTACCGGCAACAACATCAGCCTGACGACGCTGCAATACCGAACGTAGATCGTCAATATCAATCCGGTAGTTTGACATCATATAATCCCGTACGATATCAAGTTTTTGAAGAATAAGCTCACGTGATGATGCAGACCCGGAAGCTAATAAGGCTTCCCACTCCTCAGCACTGTTTATTATGTAGATTGACATCATTTCAGCAAAGTCCTCTGTGTAAGAATGCTGAGAATATGACGAAATAAATCCATTGTTCTTATACTCAACATTCCATGGGGATTCACTCCAGTTGTCAGCGACATATCCATTCGCAGTTATTGTACGAAAAGATGCCGGAATCGGTTTAGTCTGATTGAGGATATGGGTGAACTCGTGGTGGATGGTCTTGAAATAATAATAGTTCAGAGCTTCAGCATCGCCTAAACATTCTGAAAGATAGTTCAGACCGGCAAGGAAGATCTTACGACCACCCTCGGCAGTACCGAGAATGAAAGTTCCGTTGTTCTGATATTCCCACTCACCTACGGTATAGAACATCTTCGGGAAATAACGGCAAGTAAATTCAGTACCGGCAACCTCACTGTAAGTATCTATGCAGAGATATTTTACAAGATGAGCCATCGTGACTGCATCATCATACCTTGCAGGTACAAGATAGAAGTTAAAATCACCTTCAATTTCCTCGTAACGATACTTGAAATCAATATTATATGGCTTATTATAGTTGGCCTGCAACCATCTGTCAAATTCATTTACCTCCGTATTGGAAGGAATGATGACAGAATAGCTTGTATCCGGATCGTCGGACTCACCACAGGCAGTCATGGCAAAGGCAGCCGTCACGAGAGTAAAAAGGCTGAATATCTTAGATTTCATCATTGTTTTTCTGATTAAATGATTGGAGTGACTGTTTAACTACGCGGATTAGGGGCAAGCTCTGCATCACGCACTTTCTGGGGGATCTGGAATGCTCGACGAAGATCGTCCTTTGTCAAAACGTCCGTGACTTCAGCAGGATTACCAGCAGCATTACATACACGTCTCGGAATCTCAATACCATAACGTTTTATGTCAAACCACCGGAGACCATTGTGCATCGATTCAATACGACGGAATCCAAGGACACACTGAAGCATACACTCCTGCGTACTTCCCTCCACATCAATGGCAAAAGCCGGATTAAGATGTTTCTTGATTGATGAATTCAGGCCACTCGCATCACTATAGGCATAATCATATCTGTTATAGAAATTAGTTATGCTCGCAGGTGTAAGATCGGAACTCATACTATTTGCAATATTACGGGCCCAAAGCGTAAGATCCGCCGCAGCTTCATCAAAACGATTTGTCATTATATAAGCTTCGGCGCGGCTAAGAAGCACTTCCTCAACAGTAAAGTTAACGACCACAGCATGGCGATAACCGATTCCGGCAGCAGGATCAGTATATTCGAACAGATATGGATTCTTCACGATAAGAACCTTATTAAAGTTCGTAC
Source organism: Bacteroides sp. (assembly GCA_014801945.1). Classification (GTDB taxonomy): domain Bacteria; phylum Bacteroidota; class Bacteroidia; order Bacteroidales; family Muribaculaceae; genus Duncaniella. Next base: position 12,724 of record JAAVDF010000038.1, on the reverse strand, counting down.
CGCTGTAGCGTGAAACAAGACCGGTTTTAAGAGAACCGAAAACATTTGTTGCAAGCAGATCTTCCGCAGCGGTTGCTGACAAATGATTGTAGCGTGTACCGACATACCAGCGACCAAACATCCATCCGAGATTTGAATATGCGGTTGTTATCAAAAGATTAGCGTCCTCTGTTGTAGAAATATACGCATTCTGACGGAGATTATCTGCATCTGGAGAAAATGAAATAAATATTGACCAGTCGCGCAACAAAGTCTGCGGTTGTGAACCAAGGCACTTATTAGCAGCATCAATAGCTTTGTCCCACTGTTCGGTATATAGATAGAATCGGGTTGCAAATGCGTATGCAGCTTTAGGAGTAAAGTGATATTTGGGGACATCATAATAAGAGTCACCGACAAGCTCTACACCCTCTTCAATATCAGCCTGAATCTTGTCATAGAAATCCGCAAGATTTCCACGCTCATATTTTGGAAGAAGCTCCGTCTCAGAATGATCCATATACGGAAGTCCAAGATCTGAAGCCGCATTTGAAGACCAGTTCTTGCAAAAAAGATTTGCCAGCATGAAGTGATTGTAAGCACGACACATAAGAGCTTCCCCCTTCAGTTCGGCAAGAGTCACAGAAGCTTTCTCACCACCTAACTGTTCGATTGCGTCCAACGCCTGATTGGCACTGGCTATAGCACCATAACTTTTCTCCCAATATGAATCCAATGAAAAGTTAGAGCTTTCCGATTCATCTTTCCAAGCGAAAGTATCGTCGAGCCAACGGTCTGTATATGGATTTTGCGGACCTGAATCATCGCAGTTGTCACATGACAGTTCACATACGGAGGCATATTCAGCCGTCGGATAGGCTGAAACGAGCATACTCTTAATTTTTAATTCGCTATCGACTGTCGCACGATTATCGGGCATTGTGTCAAGGTAGTCATCGCATGAAGACAAGACCACCATTGGCAAGGCGAGCACAAATGTATATTTAAAATATTTATTCATGATGTGGATTTATCAATAATTATTAGAAACCGAGGTTCACTGTAAGTGTAAACTGCTTTGGGGTAGGAGCTGCTACACCACCGGTGTTGAAGAACTCAGGATCCTGACCGTTGAGTTTCTTGTCCGCATAAATCAGAAAGAGGTTAGTAGCCTGAAGTTTCAGCATTGCGCTTGAAAGACGGAGGGCACTTACAGTCTTCTGAGGCACCTGATAAGCCAGTGAGATTTCCTTCATGCGGATGAAGTCACCCTTTGCTACGCGTGCAGTCGAGTAGTTATAGGCATTATAGGCGTATGAAAGATTTGTATCGTTTTTATTCTGACGCTTTGATGCAATTACAGGAATATTGGTCTTATTCTCGTCACCGGGAAGAGTCCAGCGGTTAGCAAATTCCCTTGAGTGTGCCGTAAGGTCGTCATACTCTTTCTTGAATACCGGATCAAGACGAACCACATTGCCAAAAGAGTAAGTGATATAGACATTGAGTGTAAAATCCTTGTAGCGGAAAATATTTCCAAAAGATCCGAGATCAATGGGATCAAGGCTACCGGAATATTCAAGGAAGCCAAGTTTCTCAGGATCAGATGTCTGGAAATAGATACCGGTAGTGGAGATATTACCGTCCTGATCAAGGAAGGTGGGGAGACCCTCTTCATTCAGTCCCTTGAAAGGAATTGAGAACAGAGAGCGTACCGGATAACCTTGCTGTGCAAAACCATTACCAGAAACGAGATCTATGACGCGTTTGGTCGTTTCAAGTTCCGTTACTTTATTTTTATTGTGAGAATATATCAAGTTCGTGGTCCATGTGAAGTCCTTGGTCACGATGTTGCGGGTAGTGAGAGACAGCTCGACACCATGTGATCTCATAGAAGCGATGTTACCGAATTTCTGTATTTCACCTCCGATACCTTGTGAGTTAGCAATACCTATAAGGTCATAGTTATTACGTCTGTACCAGTCAAAGTCCACGTTGATACGGTTGTCAAGGAAACCGGTTGAGAGACCGAGGTTAAACTCATGTTTTTTCTCGTATGTAAGATCTTGATTGGCAAGCTGGCTTACATAAAGAGAAGTCTCATAAAGTCCGGCAGACGGACGCCATGGATTCTGCGACTTAATGATAGCAAATGCATTACTTACCGAAGGACGGTCACCGGTGAGTGAGTAAGAAGCCTTGAGAGTAAGGTGACTCCAAGTGGGGTTGAGATCGCTCCAGAATTCCTCCTCGTGAGCATTCCATGAACCTGAAACGTTCCAAGTAGGCAGCCAGCGTGACTTGCGGCTCTTACCGAGTGAATTGGTGCCTTCGTAGCGGAGAGTTCCGTTGATAGTGTAGCGACCTTGGTAAGAATAAGTGGCGTTACCGAAGAAAGCCACACTGCGCTCGCGGGTATTAGTAAGAGTATAGTAATCTGAATTTTCTTCCTTACCACGCTTAAAGGCCTCGTATGCATAGTTAGCAACTTCGCCCATAGCATACTGCATACCCCAGCCGCGGAACCATGTAGAGTGACGGTTCACAGAGTTGGTCTCCATACCGGCATAGAAGTTCACGATGTGCTTTTCAGCGAACACGTCGTTGTAGCGGGCAGATGCACGCATGTCCCACTTGAACATACCGCGATCCGCACGTTCGTAGATACCACCGTTGGGGAGGATCGAGATTGGGAGAGTATAAGGCTGATCAGGATCATTATAAAGGAAGGGATTCTTATCACGGATGGCCGATGTCGGCATAGCGCGGTAAGCCTGAGCCTGATTGGAATCATCGAGGATGAAGTGTTCCTGAGAAGTAGAGGTGTTCTGGACACCGCCGAGGAGTGAAAGTTCAACTTTCTTGATGGGCTTGTAGGTGAGGATGCCGGTGAGACGGAAGTCGGATACACCAAGCTTCATGTAGTTGTTCTCAAGCTCATGGAGAATGTTGAAGGGCGCATAGTTACGGGTATAGAATGTGTTAGCGTCAAGCGTACGCGACGTATTCATTGAATATGAATAGGGGTTGATGTCAAAATCACGCTTAACCTCACCCGTTACCGCATCAACTTCGCTGCTAAGTGTACCGGGAGCTTTCTGCTTACGGAAAGAAGCGTTGCTGATAAGGTTCAAAGAAACTTTGTCGGAGATATTGAAGTTAGAGTTGAGGTTGGCGGTGTAACGCTGAACGTTGCTCTGCTTGTACCATCCCGGATCATACATAGCCGATGCAGATACATAGTGCTGAGCCTTTTCTGTACCGGATGAGAGGGAGATAGAGTGTGTCTGCATCACCGATGTAGAGAACAGTTCGTCGAACCAGTCAGTGTTGCGGTACTCAGCCTCGCGCAGATACTGGGCACGGGCCTCAGGAGTATTCGCAAGACCGAACTGACCGGAAGTTGCATCATATTCGGAGATGAGCTGATACATCTTACCATAGACACCGCTCGACGATGCATTGGCGATCTCGGCGTAGTTGAGATAACCCTTATTCGCGAGTTCCTGATAGATACCCATCTGGTCCTGCGAATTCATTATATTAAAGTTCTTATAGCTGGGCTTCAGGCGCATGGTGAACTCACCGTTGTAGGTAAGTGAATTGCGTCCGGCCTTACCTTTCTTTGTGGTCACGACGATCACACCGGCCATCGCGCGCGCACCATATATAGAGGTGGCTGAACCGTCCTTGAGGATGTCGAAGCTCTCGATGTCGTCGGCATTAAGACCGGCGATAGCTGATGATATAAGGGTCTCGGCGTTACCGGATGAAAGATCGTCGGCAGACACGTTGGTCACGTCCTCCATGATCACACCATCGACAACCCAGAGAGGCTTGGAGCTACCATAAATAGAAGTGGCACCACGCACACGGATCTTGGGAGCTGTACCGAAAGTACCTGACACGTTCTGAACCGATACACCGGCAGCACGTCCTTCAAGGCTTCGGCTGATATCGGCCATACCGCCGATGCGGGCATCCTGTGCGTCAATCTTTGTAGCAGCACCGGTGAAGAGACGCTTGTCCATCTTGGTCATACCAGTAACCACAACTTCGCCGAGTTCCTCGGCTGAGCTTGAAAGCTCGATATTCATTTTGCCGTCAGTAATCGCTACTTCGGCGGGCTTCATACCTATATAAGTGACTACAAGGTATTTAGCAGTAGGGGGGGCTGAAATTGTAAACAAACCGTCTATGTCGGTGACAGTCTGGGTCTTCGTTCCCTTGACTGTGACGGTCGCACCCACGATCGGCTCTTGATCATCAGCCGATATTACCACGCCCGACACTTTACGCGTCTGAGCTGCTGAAAGTCCGATACCTGCGAGTATCATGACTATAAGCATGAAGAGGGTTTTTCTCATATACACTGTGAAACAATAAATTGGTTAAAATTTCTATTATTTGCAATATTTACGGATATCCACTAAAATCACTATGTATTCAGTGTTTTTAACGTAGGATTCGCAAAATTAATACTTTTTTTCATAATAATCCTAATAAAATTTGAATTTAACGCTAAAATCGATGAAATTAATGGCATTTTGTTAGTTTTAACGCTCAAATGTTAAAATTCGGGCTTTAAAACGGGGATTTCAAGCCCGTTTTCTGCACTGTCCGTCAATAAGGAGCCGCGTTACTTATTCAACAAGCATAACACGCATAACAATTTGAAAAATTTCCGTCGGTTTTACTTAGTATATTGCGCTTTTTATAGTAATTTTGCAGAAAACAACTAAACTGCACACAACAAAATGAACAACGAATTGGACTGGGGGAACCTTTCATTCGGTTACATCCCAACAGATTACAACGTACGCTGCTACTTCCGCGACGGGAAGTGGGGTGAGATAGAAGTGTCGCAAAGCGAGGAGATCAATCTCCACATCGCCGCCACCTGCCTGCACTACGGTCAGGAAATCTTCGAAGGGCTGAAGGCTTTCCGTGGAAAGGACGGCAAGATCCGTGTGTTCCGTCTAGAAGAAAACGCACGCCGCATCCGCGAATCGGCCAAGGGTATCCTCATGGAACCGCTGCCCGAAGAAAAATTCAAGGAGATGGTGATGAAAGTGGTCAAGCTCAACGAACGCTTCGTGCCCCCCTACGGCTCAGGCGCATCGCTCTATATCCGTCCGCTCGAACTCGGTATTTCGGCTCAGGTCGGTGTAAAACCTGCCAACGAGTATCTGTTCATGATCCTCGTGACACCCGTCGGTCCGTATTTCAAGACCGGATTCAAGCCCACCAACATCTGCATCATGCGTCAGTATGACCGCGTAGCCCCCAACGGTACCGGACTGTGGAAAGTCGGAGGCAACTATGCCGCATCCCTCACCGCCGGCGAACATGCCCACGAACTCGGCTACTCGGCAGTGCTCTATCTTGATCCGAAAGAGAAAAAATATCTCGACGAATGCGGTCCGGCCAACTTCATGGCTATCAAGGACGGCGTGTATATCACTCCCGCTTCCAACTCTATCCTCCCCTCGATCACCAACAAGAGCCTCATGCAGCTCGCCGAGGATATGGGTGTGAAGGTGGAACGCCGACACATCACTGTTGACGAACTGAAGGATATCGACGAAGCAGCAGCCGTCGGAACGGCAGCTGTCGCATCGCCCGTCGGTGAGATCCATGATCTCGACACCGGCGAGAAATATATCGTCTCTAAAAACGGTGAACCCGGCCCTATCACTACCGAACTCTACCACACTCTCCGCGGCATCCAGCTCGGTGAGATCGAGGACAAACACGGATGGTGTACAATCGTAGAATAACCCCACGGATGAACTATCAGGACATCATTGACAAATATTATCCCGCAGGCTCACCCCTGCGGGATATTTATATGCGCCACTGCCGTTCGGTGGCTGACTTAGCTCTTGAAATAGCCGCCGGGAAGCATCTCGATCTCGACCCGAAGGAGATCGAGGAAGCGGCGATGCTTCACGACATAGGTGTATTTCTTACGGATGCTCCCGGCATAGAGTGTCATGGAGATGAACCTTACATACTCCACGGAGTCCTCGGCGCGGATCTGCTCCGCAAGGAAGGGATGCCGGAGAGGGATGCGTCGGTGGCCGAACGTCACACCGGAGCTGGTATAACACCTGAGGACATACGCGATCAGCACCTCCCGCTTCCGACCGACCGTGACTATATGCCCGCGACGCAGCTCGAACGCCTCGTGTGTTACGCGGACAAATTCTATTCAAAGAGCGGTGACATGAAGCGGAAACCGATGGAAAAGGTTGAGAGATCGATGGCACGTATCTCGGAAGCGACTCTCGCCAGATTCATTGAACTGCGAAAGGAATTTGAATAGCGACGAAGACGGTGATCCTGTGTCAAAATCAACATGGAGTTGTTTATCCATTCAGACACAGCTACATCTCGGATCTGTCTATCTTGACACATCTACCCATCCTACCCTTACTCTCAATCCTCCAGCCCGGCGGCCTTACGGAAGTCGGCATAGTACTCCTGATTCTTCATCGGTGAATCAGGATCACCGAGGTATCTCTCCCCAAGCGTGATGATGATAGCCCGCGTTTCAGGAGAGACCGATGCCCTTTTGATCAATTCTTGGAATGCTGTCACGCGGTCAGCCGACATCACTGCGGGCATTATCGACAGATACTCCACGAAATTCTGCTCCATGAAGGGCTGACGCAGAGACTTTGACGTGTCTGCGAAATCGAGGTTATCCCAGAAGTGTATGGCGATAAATCCGGCCATATCCTCCGGAGCGGAGATGGTCGCGGGGATCGACGGCAGTTCAAGCGACAGGCTGTCTGGCCGCGCGGTAACCGCCGCGACGGAAGCAGATTCAGAAGTTTCCTGCTGTCGGACGGACTCCTTACCGCAGGCCGTCATTAATATCACGACTCCTGAAAGGCCAATGATCTGTAGAGTGTGCATCATAGTCATATATAAAAAATTTAAACGTGAGGTGATGCACACATCCGGCAAAATGAGTGTGTGTCATCAAAAATCAAACGGCAAGGAGTGTAATATTGTTTTTCATATTTGCATATTAGCCACACATTAGTTTACTTTGTGACTGCAAACCTAAACCTTAAATGTCCATTCAATGAGATTACTTCTTCTCATCATATCCATCCTGCTCCCTGTCGTGGTCATGGCCGCTGACCGGTCCATAAGTTCCGAAAGCGGGTATATCTTTATATGTATTGGTGTAATCATAGTTATCGTCAGTCTGTCCCTTATCCTCATCCGTCATTTCGAACGTCGTCGTTTCGCCCGAAAAATTGATTCGGAACTACGTCCTACGGTCACTCAGATCATCACCACACTTGAGGATTCACTCAAATCTCCGGATGGAGACGAACACCGTCAATTAATAACCCTCGCGCTCAAAAATGCTTCCGACCTGCTTTCACGTATAAATATGGATGTCGATCGCATCCCCACCGGAGACAGCGGCCGGATTAATGATGGTGATGATCAGGAGACGCAGGAGATCGAAATTCCTGAGAATGGAAGCGATGACGGCGCGCAGGAAGAGATCTCAACGGCTGAAATATCCACACCTGCGGCAGACATCGAAGCCCCGGTAAGCACCGAAACCGATTCCATAAAGATCCCACCGCTTGACGAGAGCACTTATAATAAAGCTGTGGATTATGTGGTGAGCAACATTAAGCGTCCGGATTTATCTGTCGAGGAACTTAGCGGACATCTCGGCATGAGCCGTGTGCATCTCTACAAGAAACTGAAGGCCACTACCGGAAAGACACCGATAGAATTTATCCGTCTGATCCGTCTGAAACGAGGAGCTGAAATGCTTCTCGAAAGCAAAATGACTGTATCGGAGGTAGCCTTTCAGCTCGGCTACAATAATCCTAAATATTTCAGCAAATATTTCAGGGAGGAGTTCGGTGTATTACCGTCGGTCTATCAGAGCAATGGAGGCAAGACTTCTGCCGTGAAGGCATAAAATCGCGCCGTCAGTCCCCACCTTAAATTTCATTTTCCTGATACCCGTCACCTTGCGTTACGGAAATATTCCATACCTTTGCATCCGATAGTAATCCCAACCCTTAAAAAATACCATTCAGCACCACCACTTCAATGAAACCCCGTCTTTTTGCTGCCATATCTGCTGTAGGTCTGCTCTTGCTGGCCTGTACGCCTGAAAGAGTCGAAAAAACTGATCTCGGCGTTACCGTCAACCTCTCCCCTACCACTGAAAACTCCGTCAGGAAAGTACGTCTGCAAGTGCTTGGCGACCGTATCATCCGCGTATCCGCCACTCCGGACAGAAAATTCGCCGAAGACAATAGCCTGATAACCGTCCCGCAGAAATCACCTACAGAGTATGCAGTAACGGAGACAGATTCCACCGTCTCGGTCATAACCTCGTCCGTCATAGCGACAGTCAGCCTTGAAAGCGGAGACGTGAAGTTTTATGACAGCTATGGCAAGCTGATCGCAGCAGAGGCTGACGGCGGACGCTCTTTCTCTCCGATAGAGGTTGAAGGAACGAAAGGCTACACTGTCCGGCAGGTATTCAAATCGCTCAACGGGGAAGAGGGTCTCTATGGTCTCGGCCAACATCAAAGTGACGAATTCAACTACAAGGGACGCAACGAAGAGCTTTTCCAGTACAACACAAAAGTTTCAGTTCCCTTCATTATATCGACAGATAATTACGGTATCCTCTGGGACAGCTACTCACTCTGCCGTTTCGGCAATCCCGAACCATATAAACAGCTCGGAGAGGTCTTCAGGCTCTATGATAAGGATGGTAAGGAGGGTGCGTTGACCGGCACATACGTCCCCGCAAAGCCAGAGGAGGAGACACTCATCCAGCGCGAGGATTCCATCTATTTCGAACATCTCATCCGCAAGGAGCTGAAGCATGTGGTCAATCTCCCGCAGGATTTCAGATACAATGGCTCACACATCACCTACGAGGGTGAGATCGAGCCGTCGGAAAGCGGCGAATTCAAATTCAACCTCTATTATTCGGGGTACATGTCAGTCTATATAGACGGAAAGGAAGTAGTACCCGAACGCTGGCGTACGGCATGGAATCCCAATTCCTACAAATTTTCCGTCGAGCTTGAAAAGGACCGTCGCGTACCCATAAAAATAGACTGGCGTCCCAACGGATCTGTGGCCTACTGCGGACTGCGTGTCTATTCTCCTGTCGGGCATGACAGTCAGCTCGACATGAGCTGGTGGGGCGAGATGCAGGATCAGATCGACTATTATTTCATCTACGGTGAGGATATGGACGAAGTGATCAGCGGTTACCGCACGCTCACCGGCAAAGCTCCGATCATGGCCAAGTGGGTGCTCGGTTACTGGCAGAGCCGCGAGAAATACAACACACAGAAGGAAGTGCTCTCTACCCTTGCCGAGTTCAGGAAACGCAACATACCCATCGACAACATTGTCATCGACTGGCTTCACTGGAAGCAGGACGCATGGGGAAGTCACGAGTTTGACCGCGACCGTTTCCCCGATCCGAAAGGGATGGTCGATACCATACATGACATGCACGGACGTGTGATGATCTCCGTATGGCCGAAATTCTATGTGACCACCGATCACTACAAGGAATTTGACAAAAACGGATGGATGTATCAGCTTCCCGTCAAGGACAGCATACGTGATTGGGTAGGACCGGGCTATCTCGGCTCGTTCTACGATGCCTACGATCCCGATGCCCGCAAGCTGTTCTGGAAACAGATCGAGGATCATTACGTGCCCCTCGGAATGGACGCATGGTGGATGGATGCATCCGAGCCCAACATACGTGACTGCACCGATCTCCAGTACCGTAAGGATCTCATCACTCCGACAGCCCTCGGTCCATCGACAAAATATTTCAACGCCTACGGTCTGATGAACGCCGAGGCCATCTATGACGGGCAACGTGCTATTAATGACAATCGTGTCTTTCTCCTCACCCGTTCAGGTTTCGCCGGACAGCAGCGTTACTCAACGGCAACATGGAGCGGTGACATTGCCACCCGCTGGGAGGACATGAAGGCGCAGATCTCCGCAGGTCTCAACTTTGCATCGTCGGGCATACCTTGGTGGAGCATGGACATCGGTGGCTTCTGTGTCGAGGACCGCTATGTCGCCGCACAGAAGGAGTATAACAAGACCGGAAATGAAAATGCCGACCTGAAGGAGTGGCGTGAGCTGAACACACGCTGGTATCAGTTCGGGGCGTTCGCTCCCTTGTTCCGCGCACACGGACAGTGGCCCTACCGCGAGATTTTCAATATCGCACCTGAAAATCATCCGGCCTATAAATCGGTCATCTACTATACAAATCTCCGCTATGATCTCATGCCCTATCTCTACTCACTGGCGGCCTTGACTCACTTCAACGATTACACGATCATGCGACCGATGGTGATGGATTTCACATCCGACAAAGCCACGCTCAACATCGGCGACCAGTACATGTTCGGTCGTGCCCTGCTCGTAGCCCCGGTCTATACTTACGGAGCTAAGTCGCGCGAAGTATATTTCCCAGAGGGCACTAACTGGTATGACTTCTATACCGGCAAGGAGATCAATGGGGGGCAGACAGTCAATGTCGCCGCTCCTTACGAGCGGATTCCGCTCTTTGTCCGTGCTGGATCGATCATTCCCTTCGGTCCGGCACTCCAATGGAGCGACGAAAAACCTGCGGACGTCATCAATCTTTATGTCTATGCCGGACAAAACGGAGAGTTCATGCTCTACGAAGATGAGAATGTCAACTATAATTACGAGGATGGTCGCTATGCCGTGATCCCGCTCAAATGGAATGATGAAAGGCAGACACTTACGATAGGCGAACGCGCAGGACAGTTCCCCGGTATGCTGCGCAACCGCCGTTTCAACATCATCAAAGTTTCGAAGGATCATCCCGTTGGCTATGGTCGTGACAATAAAGGCATCGAGGTTGCCTACAACGGTTCTGCGAAAACCATAAAACTCTGACCGTCCGAAACATCTGCGATACCATGACAACCATAAGCAAAAAGTTCAACACCGCTCTGTTGCTTTGCCTCCTGTGTGTAGCAGCTTCGTTCTCTTTCTGCGCGATAGCAGCCGATCCACGTGCACGCAGTTTCAACGACGGATGGAAATTTATCCTCGCTGACTCACCTGAAATGGCCACCCCCGATTTTGACGACAGTTCGTGGCGGAAACTCCGACTCCCCCATGACTGGGCGATCGAAGGGGATTTTAGTGAGGACAACCCCTCCGGACCGGGTGGCGGCGCGCTACCCGGCGGCGTAGGATGGTATCGCAAGACCTTTACCCTCTCACCGCAGGAGCGCGACAGGAACATATTCATTGACTTCGACGGATCGTACATGAACACGACTGTCTATGTCAACGGTCATGAGCTCGGAATCCGGCCTTACGGATACGCATCTTTCAGCTATGAGATCACTCCCTATCTCAACGGCGATGGTGAGAATGTGATCGCCGTCCGTGTCGATAACGCAGAGCAACCCAATTCACGATGGTACAGCGGTTGCGGCATCTATCGCAACGTGTGGCTGCGCGCTCTCAGCGACATCCACATCCCCTTATGGGGTCAGCAGATAACGACCCCAGAGATCAACGACTCAACCGCCCGGATCGAGATAGACACCGAGATCGTAAGCACGACCAAGAAGCCGGTTTCAGTAAGCATCTATTCGACCTTAATGGATGCCGAAGGCAAAATGATCGGACGCACGGACATAGAGACAGTGAAGCTTGCAAAAAAGCATCCCGACACCAAAGTCAAGGGTACTATCAATGTAACCCGACCCCATCTCTGGAGCACGGATGACCCTTATCTCTACACCATCGCCACTTTTATTTCCGACAGTTCTACAGGCGAACTGCTCGACTCCTATATTACCACCACTGGTCTCCGGTATTTCAACTTCGATCCGGCCTCCGGCTTCTCGCTGAACGGAAAACCGATGAAGATCAACGGGGTGTGTATGCACCATGACCTCGGAGCACTCGGAGCTGCCGTCAACACCCGCGCTATCGAGCACCGCTTTGAGATATTGAAAGAAATGGGCTGCAACGCCTACCGTGCGTCACACAACCCTCCCGCACCTGAAGTGCTCGACCTCTGTGACCGCATGGGCATACTTGTCATGGACGAGTCATTTGACATGTGGCGCAAGCGCAAGACCCGCCACGACTATGCGCGCTACTTCCCCGAATGGCACGAGCGCGACCTGACCGATCTGATACGCCGTGACCGCAACCATCCGTCGGTGATAATGTGGAGCATCGGTAACGAGGTCCTCGAACAGTGGCGCGACGCAAAGGCCGACACTCTTTCGCTTGAACAGGCCAACCTGATCCTTAATTTCGGACACGGCAAGGATATGCTTGCTTCCGAAAACGGAAATATGAGCGTCAATTCGCTCCTTACGAAAAAGCTTGCCGGAATGGTACGTGAACTTGACCCATCACGGCCGGTCACCGCCGGATGTAATGAACCCAAACCCGGCAACCATCTGTTCCGTTCGGGTGCGCTCGACATAATCGGCTACAATTACCACGACGACTGGTTTGATTCAGTCCCGAAATGGTTTCCTCATCACCCCTTCATCATCACAGAAAGTGTTTCGGGGCTTATGACACGCGGTTACTACCGAATGCCGTCGGACAGCATGTACATCTGGCCAAAACGCTGGGACAAGGCTTTCAATGATCCATCGTTCGCCTGCTCGTCATACGACAACTGCCATGT
>JAAVDF010000037.1 GCA_014801945.1 Bacteroides sp. | reverse complement strand
GGTAAGTTTGATGTTTCTACCGGAAAAATTATAAAAGACAGTGCGAAAAAAGCTCCTAAATATCAGGATGTGTTCGGCGAAACACTCGTGAGCCTTGCCGAGCGCAATCCTAAGATTGTCGGTGTGACAGCAGCAATGTCGTCTGGCACATCAATGATCAAGCTGCAGAATGCTTTTCCTGAACGCACCTTTGATGTCGGTATATCCGAAGGCCATGCTGTCACCTTCGCTGGAGGCCTTGCCAAAGAGGGGATGAAACCTTTTGTGGCAATATATTCCTCATTCCTTCAACGCGCCTATAGCCATATCATCCACGATGTGGCAATCGAAGGCCTTCCGGTCACCTTCTGCCTTGACCGTGCAGGAATCGTCGGTGAGGACGGTGCTACGCATCATGGCGTGTTTGACATCGCTTATCTCCGTTCCATACCCGGAATGACCGTCGCTGCACCCCGCAGTCTCGACATGTTGCGTAATCTGATGGTAACGGCCGAGAAATTCAACGGCCCGTTTGCCATCCGTTATCCGCGTGGCAATGGTGACAAGGACATAAGCGAAGAAATGCATGAGCTACCGGTCGGTAAAGGTGAACTTCTCTCGGATGGAAAGGATCTGGTGGTTCTCACACTTGGTCCGGTCGCATCTGATGCCGCAAAGGCCATTGATAAAGCACGTGAGGAGCTTGGAATCAGCATCGCGCATTTCGACATGATATTTGTCAAACCTATGGATGCATCGATCCTCCAGCGTATCGCCAAAATGAATGTCCCCGTCATAACGGTCGAGGATGGTGTCATCGACGGTGGCATGGGATCGGCCGTCATGGAAGGGTTGGCCGGACTTGGATCGAAAGTTCCGGTTCATCGTCTCGGAGTTCCTGATCGTTTTATCCCTCATGGTAGTCCGGCGCAGCTTAAGAATCTGTGTGGGTTTGACGCCGACGGTATTTTCACTACCATAAGCAAAGTCGCTAATAAAGAAAAAGACAATTCCAAATAATGAAGATTGTTATTGCCGGAGCTGGTGAAGTCGGCTCCCATCTGGCCAAACTTCTTTCAAACGAAGAACAGGACATTACCGTCGTCGATAGCGACAGTGATAAATTGTCCGTGCTTGATGCCAATTACAATCTACTGACGTGTCAGGGTTCGCCCACATCTTTCGCCACCCTGCGTCAGGCAGGAGTGGAGGGTTGTGACCTATTTATTGCCGTGACCCCGTTTGAGACACGTAATATTGTCGCCTGTGCCATCGCAAAGAGTCTGGGAGCATCCAAGACTGTCGCACGTGTCGATAATAACGAGTTCAAGAATCCTGATCACCGTGATTTTTTCGTTAACATAGGTGCCGATGACATGATCTATCCTGAGCATCTTGCTGCGATGGAGATCATCGAGGCATTGCGCCACAACTGGGCTCGCCATTGGTTTGAGCTTCATGAAGGACAGCTGATACTCGTTGGTGTGAAACTGCGTGACAACGCGCCGCTTCAAGGCATGCAGTTGCGTGAGCTCGGTATGACGGAGCATAGTTTCCACGTTGCCGCCATCAAGCGTAACCATGAGACCATCATCCCCGGTGGTATGGATCGCCTGCAGCTCAACGACATCGTCTATTTTATGACCACGCGTGATCATGTCGATTCTCTTGTCCCGCTCTGTGGAAAGACCGAACATAAAATCCGCGATGTCCTTATCATGGGCGGAAGCCGTATTGCTATCCGTCTCTGCGCTATGGTCGGTGATGAGTTCAACATCAAGATCATGGATATGGACCGCGACAACTGTCTGCGCCTGTCCGAGAAATGTCCCAACGCGAGGATCATCAACGCCGATGCGCGTGACACTGATGCCCTTTTGGATGCCGGAATCACTGACATCGAGGCTTTTATCGCGTTAGCAGACAGCAGTGAGACAAATATCCTTACATGCCTCTCTGCAAAAGAACTCGGTGTTGTCAAAACCATCGCTGAAGTCGAGAACCTGCAATTCATTTCCGAAGCTGAGGGTCTCAACATCGGCACCATAATCAATAAAAAACTCCTTGCCTCCTCAAGAATATTCCAGATGCTTCTTGACCGCGACACCTCCACCACCAAATGCATGGCCTTGGCCGATGCGGAAGTGGCAGAAATCGTCGCCGGGGAGGGATCTAAGATCACCCGTGCCGCCGTCAAGGATCTGAAACTCTCGCGTGATATGACCATAGCCGGACTGATCCGTGATGGAAAGGGCTATCTCGTGTCCGGCAACACCGTGATTCAACCGGGCGACCGCGTTGTCGTGTTCACTCTCAACGGTCTCCTCCATAAGGTCGAAAAATTATTCAAATGAGTTCGGATCTCCCGGTGATTTTCAAAAATCAGGGAATTTCCGCGGTTTAATAAAGTGCATTAAGACCCATGTCAATACGCCTGCTCCGTTATCGGCCTACTGTAATTAATATTCCGGTGGTACTTCGTGTCATCGGACTCCTTCTTATGATCGAGGCCGCTTTCTTCATCGTTCCGCTTGTCACAAGTCTGATCTATCATGAGAGGGATTGGTTGTGTTTTCTCGTCACAATGCTCGTCACCTTCGTTGCAGGCACTATCATGACTTTCGGTATCCGTCCGCGCAACCCGCGTATGGGAAAGCGTGAGGGATTCCTGCTGACGGCACTTATATGGGTCTTTTTCTCCGCATTCGGTATGTTGCCGTTCATCTTCATGGACAGGCAGCCGATGTCGGTGTCCGATGCGTTTTTCGAGGCAATGTCGGGCTTCACCACTACGGGTGCATCTGTGCTTACCTCCATCAGCCATCTCAGTCATGGCATGATTATATGGCGCAGCCTCATGCAGTGGATTGGTGGTATGGGTATAATCCTTTTCACTCTTGCTGTCGTCCCCATGCTGAACCATTCGGGGGGTATGCAGATGTTCAATGCTGAAGTGACAGGTATTACTCACGATAAACTCCGTCCGCGTATATCACAGACAGCCAAGGGACTGTGGCTCATATACATTGTTCTGACAGTCATCCTCTTCGTCCTCCTTATCCTCGGCCCGATGAACATTTTTGAGGCGATCTGCCACGCGTTCAGCGTCATGTCAACCGGAGGATTCTCGACTGCCGACAACGGGATCGACGCGTGGAATTCTGTCTATATCGAGAGCGTTATCACCGTTTTCATGTTCCTTGGCGGAACAAGTTTCGTCTTGCTTTATCACATGGCACACGGTGAATTCAAACCTATATGGCATAACGAGGTATTCCGTACCTATGTCGGCATCATATTCGTGTGCTACATCCTCTTCGTCATAGCTATCGTTTTTCACGGTGAAGCTTACTCCCTGAAATCGGTTACTCTCGATCCACTTTTCCAGATTGTCTCTACAATCACATCTACGGGCTATGAGGCACCGGCTTTCTCTTCGTGGGGCACTTTTGTGCTGGCCATAGTTTTTGCACTCATGTTTTTCGGATCGTGTGCCGGATCGACGAGTGGCGGAGCCAAGATTGACCGCTTGATCTACCTGCTCAAGCATTGCCGTAACGAGATTGTCCGCTGTGTCTATCCTAACTACATATTCACTGTCCGCGTGAACAAGCGCGTCATCCCACACGATATTGTGGCGAAAGTGATAGCTTTCCTCTGCCTGTATGTCATGATCATAATGGTCGGAGGCATCATTCTCTGCGCGCTCGGACTCCCGCTGATCGATTCGTTCTTTTCGGCATTCTCATGCATAAGCAACACGGGGCTTGGTGCTGGTGTCACCGGCTATGGTGGCAACTATGAGATAGTCCCCGATGTCGGTAAATGGATTTTAGCCCTCATAATGATGATAGGCCGTCTCGAACTCTTCACCGTGCTCATCCTCTTCACCCCTACTTTCTGGAAGAAGTAAGTGCCGCCTGAAAGTTTGTTTTTAGAAGTAAAAAAGTATTATCTTTAGGTGTGAGACAATGATGGAAATTAGGAAAACGATAGGAATTTTTGTTGCATTCGTGCTTCTTTCAGATTCGAGTTGGAATGTTGATAAGTTTATCACTGATTTGAAAGAATTATGGAATATTGATTTCTCAAAAGCCCATCGTAATGAAAATACTTTGGTAGAATCCTACGGCGATGGTTATGTCGGGGTGACATTTGTCTCATCACCGATTCCCGGCCAAGAAGCCGAACAGTGTGCCGCGCTAAATTATATGTGGCCCGAAGCTACGGATATAGTGAAATCCCATAAAGCCCATATCATTATTACTGTGACAGGCGATGAAACAGGCATTATCGAAAATGCAAAGATGATTACTAAGATTGCTGACGCTTGCTTGAAGCAGGAAAATGCAATTGCAGTTTATTCAGACGGTGTGGTTCATCATCCTGCCGATTATGGTTTTATTGCTCAGTGCATGAAGGACGGAGAACTCCCTATCCTTGATTGGGTATGGTTGGGGATCGCCAAGTCAGGAGATATTCCGGGAATCTATACCTATGGATTGCGTAAATTCGGAAAAGAAGAAATAGAAGTCTATGCAGATGCCGAATTTAAGGATGTAAGAAATTTTGTGCTCAATATGGTTGATTATGTCCTGAGTAATGACGCGACATTGAAGGATGGTGATACAATAGGTTTTTCAGATGATCAAAGATTGCCGGTAAGCTTGAGTAAGGGCATAGCGATTGACGGTCAAACTATAAAGATACAATATCCGAAGGAATGATATAGGGGGTTAGAGTAGGATTAATATCATACATACAGTGGCGATTAATCGATTGCCTATAAATTAGCTTGTGCCGCGTATGGCCGGTTGATGGTATCCGGGTCATACGCGGTACAAGCGCGATGTGAGTAATATAATGATTATGCGTTATTTGACTATCGGCGACGGGGTTGAGGAGCGGTAGTCGGGATCAAAAATCAGGTTGAGGACATGGGCGAGACGGAGGCCGCCAGTTAGAAATTGCTTCTCGACGGTAGGAGTCCAGTCCGCCACCTCATTGTAGGAGATATTGTCCCTTTCGGAGAAATACTTATAGACGTTGTTACAGATTCCGATTGTTTCCTTGGCCCAGTCATCCACAGTTCCTGAAACTATTTCGGCCTGAACTTCGACAGGTGCTCGGTCAATCTGCTGCTGCCACTCGGTATATCCCCACTTGTGGGCTGATTCGGGGATCGATGAATCCCATACGGAATGAAGATTGTTGTCACGACCGAAATATTTTACTTTAACGCGGTTGCCTCCGAGGTCAGTGGCATGACCCATGTGGAGTGGCTGATGAAGGTCGCCGACCACGTGGACGAGAATTTTCATAGCGAGACGCGATTCCTCGATCGGAGTGTCGGGAGTGGAGAGGGTTTCAATCTGAGCCTTTATAGCAGTGACGGCATCACCTGCCGGATTGGCCTGCGCTTCCTCATAACGCTCGCCCTCGTCAACATTTTTATAGTGCCATGTTTTTGTAAAAGCGTATGGTTTTGTGTGGCTGGCATTGTCGAGCCAGTTGGCCCAATAGACCATCGATTTGCCTTCGAGGATTGAATCGACAGCTGCACGGGTGACAGGTGTAAGATGGTTCTCAGCAATATAAGCTGTGACATCGTGGCCTTTCTGTCCCCAGCCGAACGCTGTGACAGCCATAGCTGACATGAATATTGAAATAAAACTGCGTTTCATCTATATGGATTTGAATTGGTTTGAATTATCTATGCAAATCTACGCAACTTAGACCAATCTCACAAGAAAAATCCGATGTTTAATCCGGCGCGTAGTGGAAATGAAAGGTAAATTGTTGGAATTTTATTCGGCCGGAAGGTCAGTCGCGTCATCCGTTTTGCTGCGTGACAGCCGGCCATGACGGCGGAGTGATTCGGCGATGATCCATTGGATCTGACCGTTGACCGAACGGAATTCCTGCGCCGCCCAAGCCTCTACCTTTTCCATTGTAGCGGCGTCGAGACGGAGCAGGAAGCTTTTACCGGTTTCTTTCTTAGCCATTGGAAGGAATGTTGGTTATATTCTGATGGGTGGGATACGCGTCATTAGTTATACAACGACCCTGTGTTCAGCACGGGTTGGGCAGGTTCGTCTGCACAGAGAACCACGAGCAGATTGCTGACCATCGTAGCCTTGCGCTCCTCGTCAAGCTCGACCACATTCTCTTCTTTCAGCTGATCGAGAGCCATTTTCACCATTGAGACAGCACCTTCGACAATTTTTTCTCTTGCGGATATGATGGCCGATGCCTGCTGACGGCGAAGCATCACGGCTGCGATCTCCGGGGCGTAGGCGAGATAGTTCAAACGGGCTTCGATGACTTCTATTCCGGCCATTGAAAGGCGTTCGTTAAGCTTGTTTTCGAGCAGTTCCACTATTTCGTGGCTTCCACCGCGCAGTGTGATCTGATCTGTCGATGAACCTTCATCATCGTATGCGAACTGGCCTGTTACTTCGCGTAGGGCGGCATCGCTTTGTATGCTGACGAAGTTTTCGAGAGCGGTCGCTGTTGCGCGTGAGCTTGATGAATCAAAGCCGATTTTTCCGGCTGAATTTACGGTTATCGAGCTTTCAGGTTCGCTGTCAATGTCAAATACGGCACGATAGGTGTCCTTGACTTTCCAAACGAGCACCATGCCGATCATCACGGGATTGCCAACCTTGTCATTAACCTTGATCGGTGCTACGTCCATGTTGCGTATGCGGAGCGAGATCTTTTTCAAGGTCATGAAAGGATTGACCCAGAAGTAGCCGGTGAGACGGCAGGTGCCGCAATATTTACCGAAGAATATCATGACGCGGGCCTGATTTGGTTGCTGGATGAAAAATCCCGCCGTACATATAAAGAAGAGGATTGTCAGTACGCCGACCGGAATCCAAAGGAGAGGTGATTCAAGATCTGGAACGATGAAGAACATACCGACAGCGAGAGCAGGAATAACGATAAGATTGACAAACAGCATTAGGAAACCGTTATAGACTTTTCCCTCATAGCTGAATTCCTTGTTTGAATCGGAGTGAGTCATGGCAGTTGAATTTGTGATATTAAAATGATATTATTTTGTATCGCAAAGATAGCTATGAACTTTGACAAATCCAAATTTAAGTGCGAGATATCTGACGCAAGAATTAATGATTTTGCTATATTTTTATCAATTAAGTCATGTCATTAAAAATACTACCTACCCCACGTATATGCTTGATAAATGGACACCTTGACGATGAGCATTTGGCATACGTGGGGTAGGTAGTATTCCCAGTATTAAATTATCTGGATAGACTTAATGGACTGGAGAATTGTCAGTTGGATGGCTTTTTATCCGATGAGTTCTTTTTGGACGAGTGCTTGGCGTAGGCCTGTGCCATACGTGTGTGATAGGCGCGGCGTGCATATCCGGGGCCATTGTAACCGCGTGCGAAAGTTGTCCAATCCTTCTCACGCAAGGGCTTCAGAAGGCCGGAATTAGTGATGAATTCGGCAAACATGTCAAGCTGGGTGCGTTCGGAACTCGCCATTTTTTTTGCAAAATCCTCAAGGCTTTCAGCCCCACATTTTTTCCAGTTGAATCCACCTATCTGAAACATTCCCCAGAATGTACCTTCGATGGCTGCATGCGGATTGATTGTCATCGCAGCGTCGAGGCGGCGGTGAGCCTTGGTCTGTGAGCCGCTTGACGAAGCGAACACAACAGAGTGTGACTTGCTGTATTTGGCAAGATTTATGCCACGGCGTGTGGCAAAGCGGCGAAACATGGCCAGATCAAAATTGATCAGCGGTTTGCCGGGAGCGGCGAAGCCTTGATGTGAGTGTCCGGCTTCGATTTCAACAACAGCTTTTATGGCGGCCACTTCGACTCCAAGCCGTTTGGCCACATCTTCAAAATCTTCCTCTGTCAGAGTTATGATGGTATCGGAAGGGAGATTTTCGTAATCTGCTATCGTTTTTGAGATGCTGTCGGTACTTGTTTTCATTGAGGTGTCCTCTTCGGTCTTTGAAAACAGCATTGCCGAGAAGACGATGACAAGTATCAGCAGAGCGAAACGTTTTAGCATAAAATTTGATTTAGTGTAACAATAAGCCCTTTTACGCCACACGGCGCAGGGGGATAACTATCCGGATTGTGATGATTATAAGTGTCGAGGAGTCTCATGCGTAGCCCATACGATTCGCTGCATTGGCAATGGCATTACGCCTCAGGATAGATGACGCTTGATAAGCGTGGAAGGTTGATTCATAGCTTGATTCCCTGTCATGGATGAATGAATTCCGGACATAAACGGGAATGAATGGCGGAGAGAAGCCGGCAGACTGATGATAAATATATACGTTGATGCCTGCTTAGGAGGTGGTCAGACGAATGGATTGATTTTTTCCATGACCCGCGGAAAATTCATGGTGATTTACGCGGGCCATGGATAAATCGGTGGTCACGGCACGGAGGCCGCGGATTTTACTTTTTGAGTTCTCCTACTTTTTCAAGTGTACGCTTGAGCTGACCCCAGAAGCGTTCGACCGCAGGAATGTACATTCTCTCTGATGGAGAGTGGACATCGCGGAGTGTAGGGCCGAACGAAACCATGTCGAGGTGAGGATATTTGGTCAGGAAGAGACCGCATTCGAGACCGGCATGGATGGCTTTGATAGCGGGAGTCACACCGTAGAGTTCCTGATATGCGTCACGGCTGATCTTCATGATGGGCGATTCGAGATTGGGCTGCCATCCGGGATAACCGTCGCCATGCTCGACACGTGCGCCTGCGAGGAGGAAGACGGCTTCGACCTGACGGGCGATGTCCCATTTGCGTGACTCGACGGAGCTGCGCTGGCTTGTGGTGACAACGATAGTGTTGTCAGGTGCCATCTTGACTGATGCGAGGTTGGTCGATGTCTCGACAAGACCTTCGAGATCACGGCTCATGGAGATCACACCATGAGGTGCACAGTAGAGGGCGCGGATGATGTTGAGCGATGTGGTCTGGTCAATGGTGAAGTCAGGGGTATCGACACTCTCCATTGTGATCTTGAGATTGGGTTCAAGACCTGCATACTCGTTTTCGAGGTCAGCGATGTAATGGTTGAGGGCTACGCGGACTTCTTCCTTACGTGATGTGTGGACACCGATGATGGCGTGGCTCGCGCGCGGAATGGCATTGCGGAGGTTACCGCCGTCGATTTCAGAGAGCACCACCTCATGTTTCTCCGAAAGGAGGAAGAGGAAGCGTGCAAGCAGTTTGTTTGCATTGGCGCGTCCGAGGTGGATGTCGCCACCGGAGTGACCACCGTTGAGCCCTTCGATATTTATCTTGAAGTAAAGGAAGTCCTTGGGTGCGAAAGAACGGTTGTAATTGAAGAATGCCTGAGTATCGACACCGCCTGCGCAGCCGACAAAGATCTCGGCGTCATCCTCTGAGTCAAGGTTGAGGAGGATAGATCCGGTAATCATGTCAGAACCGAGATTGAACGCGCCGGTCATGCCTGTCTCTTCATCGACGGTGAAGAGGGCTTCCAGCGGCCCGTGTTCGAAAGAGTCGTCGATAAGGGCGGCAAGCGATGCTGCCATGCCGATGCCGTTGTCAGCACCGAGGGTTGTTCCTTCGGTACGGATCCAGTCACCATCAACCACAGCGGGGATGGGATTGTTTGCAAAGTCGAAATTCTTGTCATTTGACTCGCACACCATGTCCATGTGGCCTTGGAGGATCAGTGTAGGAGCGTTTTCATGGCCGGGAGTGGCGGGCTTCGAGATGACGACGTTGCCTACCTTGTCGGTCTTGGCCGTTAGATTGTGTTTTTTGGCAAAATCGAGGAGGTATTGACGAATTTTCTCTTCCTTCTTGGAGGGACGGGGGATCTTGGTGATCTCGTCGAAAATTTCGAAAACCTCGCGCGGTTGAAGATCTTTGATTTCCATATTATAGAAATTTTAAGGATGTGAGTGACTTGTTAAAAAACAGTCACCTGCCGCTGTAAGGGCATGACTTATTTTAGCAAATATTAGCGCAAGTGTGAAACAAGTGTTAAATATCTCACATTTGCACCACTAAATTATAAAATAAAATTGAGATACATGCTATAATTTAGACTAAATTGCTACTTTTGCATCGGAAAACCCGATTTGACTATGAAAATTATACTTGTAACTGCCATTCTCGCTGTAATCCTGACCGGAGTAGCCGTGGCTGTGATGGGAGTGAAAGTGTGGTTTGTCAAAGGAGGAAAATTTCCAACCGGTCACGCCCACGATATTCCGGAATTGAAACGCCGTGGGATAGGCTGCGCCCACAGAAACGACGACAGCCGACCATGAAAATGACTTTTAAGAAAAATAAATCAGTATCTCAATATTACATTCTTATCACACATGAACAAGTTAGCAATATCAGCTTCTACGCTGCTTCTAAGTCTTTTTGCCCTTACTGCTACCTCGTGCGGCGGTTCAACGTCAAGCGATTCCGCAGCCGGAGCTCCTGTCCAAGCAGCAACGGCCGATGGCGCAACGACCACTACCAGCCTTAATATCCGTTACATCGATTCAGACTCGCTGATGACACACTACAATCTTGCAAAGGATTTTCAGGAGGCATCAATGCGCGCCGTTTCGAAAATTGAAAGCGCACGTCAGGCAAAGGCTACCGAGATTCAGAAGTTTGCCGCCGCTATCGAGCAGAAGGGCCGCAGCAACGGCTATCTCACCGAGGCAAGCTACAACGCCGATATGCAGAAGCTCCAGAAGATGCAGCAGGATGCAGAAGCTTATCTCGCAAACCTCAGCCGTAACACCGAAAACGAACTGGGCCAGCAGCAGCTTCAGCTCAACGATTCGATCGAGAACTACATCAAGATCTACAATGCCTCCAAGGGTTATGACGCTATCCTCTTCAAGGCTGCGGGTATCTACTTCAATCCGGCTCTTGATATCACAAACGATATAATCGAAGGTCTCAACGCCCGTTATAACAAGGTGGATGCTTCAAAGTAAGCATCCTCACTGACGGTCAGGCCGACTAAGATGCAATCAGCCCCGCGATCCTTAAAACGATCGCGGGGCTGATTGCATAAGTTGACTGCAAAATACGTGTGTGTAAGACAGATTGAACGGGAGTAATCTTTAGTAAATATTATTATGGTGAATACGTTCGTATCGTGGTGGATGACGTGTCCGGCAGACGGGTTCAACGGTAGTCGGCGAAACGTACCTGAAGTTTCTTGCGGGCGAAGAAGATGCGGCTTTTGATAGTACCGAGCGGGAGATTCATCTTTTCGGCGATTTCGTTGTACTTATAACCGGCGACGTGCATTGAGAAGGGGATACGGTATTCGTCGGCGAACTCGTTGATTGCAGCGGAGATTTCGTTTGCGCTGAAAGTTCCTTCCGGAGTTGCGAAGCCTGAATCCTGTGAGAGGTTGAGATGGTAGAGGTCCTCGGTCTGATCAACAACAGTAGCTGAGCGGGACGCACGGCGATAATTGTTGATAAAGATGTTGCGCATGATAGTGAATACCCATCCCTTGAAGTTTGTATTATCAACATACTTGCTTTCGTTGTCAAGGGCCTTCAGGGTAGTGTCCTGTAGGAGGTCGTGTGCATTCTCCTTGTCGGAAGTTAGCATTAAGGCGAAGTTGAGAAGATTGCCCTGAAGGCTCATCAGCTTGTCTTGAAATTCCTGAGTTCCCATAATTTTAATGATTAGAGAGATGAAAGAGATGTTGATTTAATGTTTACGCTTCAAAGTTACGAGTATTTCCACATACGGGAGTGTTTGCGAGATAAAAAAGAGATGAGCATATTGCAATTAATTGATTACTGATAGCTATTTGCCTGTAAATCAGTGTTATATCGCGAGTAAAATATTGTTGCAAAATTGTTGCGATATCACGGTTGTTACAATTTATTACAAAAAATATTGTGGTTGTGACGTTCGGGATCATCGGCTGACAGCTCCGGCATTGGCGGTCGGGAGAGGGGATGTATGCGTGATCAAATGGAGGAAGCTATGATGCAAGATGAATAGAAGCTATGGTGCAAAATAAGGGAAGCGTCCGCGAAACAATTCGCGGACGCTCCTATGTGGTGTGTGTTTTAGATCTTATAGATGTAGATTGTCAGTACTTAAATGAAATTCTTAATCTTATTTATTATTTATATCTTTTTGAACCTTATCTTAAAACAATCTTTCTTATTTTAGAAATGCCCGGAGACTCGTTTGGGCTATTGATATATGAGTTGATCTCTACAAAATAGTTTTTTATTGACGCCGGGACTTCGGCCCGGAGTGATGTGTTTTTTTCCAGTCAGATCAGAGAGGCTTAATTACAATTGACAGATACTCTCTAAACGATGGTTGACTGCGCCTTAACGGTAGTCAGCGAAACGCACCTGAAGTTTCTTGCGGGCGAAGAAGATGCGGCTCTTTACAGTACCGAGGGGAAGATTCATCTTCTCAGCGATCTCGTTGTACTTGTAACCGGCAACGTGCATTGAGAAGGGGATGCGGTATTCATCGGGGAACTCGTCGATTGCAGCTGAGATCTCGTTTACGCCGAATGAACCTTCGGGAGTTTCAAGACCTGAGTCCTGTGAGAGGTTGAGGTGGTAGAGGTCTTCAGTCTGGTCAACAACAGTTGCAGTGCGGGCAACGCGACGATAGTTGTTGATGAAGATGTTGCGCATGATGGTGAAAACCCAACCCTTGAAGTTGGTATTGTCAACATACTTGCTTTCGTTATCGAGGGCTTTCAGAGTGGTGTCCTGAAGGAGATCGTAAGCGTTATCGCGGTTTGAAGTAAGCATCAGTGCGAAGTTGAGGAGGTTGCCCTGAAGGCTCATAAGCTTGTTCTGAAATTCCTGAGTTCCCATAATTATATCGTTTTGAGAGTTGAACGTGTTGTTTGTAATTTTTAGCCTTTCTGAAGGGCTTTGTTTTGTTTGACACTTCAAAATTACAACGAATATCGCCGATAGAAACATTTTTAATGTAAAAATATGTTAATTCGGTGACATACTTGTTACAAATGGGGGTAATATGCTGTGGAGTAGGTATTTAATGGTTAAAAATAATAATTACAAAAATGTTACAGTGTAACATATCTTGTAATAAGATCTGTAACAAGAATGTTCCTGCGCCGGCCCACCGGTGGCGACAAGACATGGCTGGATATGTAAGGGAGCGTGACAGGCATATTAAGGATTGAACGAGGGGGAGATGCATGCACGCTTGTAGCCGTACGGACTGACGGCTTTGTCTGCACTATATACTTTAGATATAGATGTCAGATGGAAGATGGCGGGAAAATGGATAGCGTTACTTTATCTAAGTTGATAATGGTTGAGAGCTATGTGGTTTGTAAAAAAGATTCTATTTAGACATTACACTGATATAATGTAACGTCGGGTAATTTTGTTTAGTAAAATTTTATATTTAACCAAATTAACATATTTCAAGTTAAAAACTGAAATAAATTAACTAAATCAAATGATAGATAAAAAAATCACCGCCGATCCATAATGAAGGATCGGCGGTGAGGTTCTTGTTATATGTAAAAGCTTACTGTTGAAGCTCTCTACATTGGCTTAATCAGCGAATTTTGCCTTGATGAACTCGCGGTTGAGACGTGCGATGTTGCTGAGAGGGACGTTCTTGGGACATTCAGCTGCACAAGCACCGGTGTTGGTACAGTTGCCGAATCCGAGTTCGTCCATCTTCTTCACCATTGCGCGTGCACGACGAGCGCGTTCCACCTGTCCTTGGGGCAGGAGTGCGAACTGGCTTACCTTCGCGCTGACGAAGAGCATGGCTGAACCGTTCTTGCAGGCAGCGACACATGCGCCACAGCCGATACAGGTTGCAGAGTCCATAGCCACGTCGGCCACTTCCTTGGAGATGGGGAGGTTGTTGGCATCGGGAGCACCGCCGCAGTTGAACGACACGTAACCGCCTGCCTGCTGGATCTGGTCAAACGCGTTGCGGTTCACCATGAGGTCGCGGATCACGGGGAAGGCAGCCGAACGCCAAGGTTCGATTGTGATTGTATCCTCGTTGTTGAACTTACGCATGTGGAGCTGGCAGGTAGTGATGCCCTGCACGGGACCGTGGGGATGACCGTTGATATAGAGTGAGCACATACCGCAGATGCCTTCACGACAGTCACTGTCAAACACCACAGGCTCTTCGTTGCGATCGACGAGCTGCTGGTTGAGCATATCGAGCATCTCAAGGAATGAGCTTCCGGTAGAGACGTTCTCAACGCGGTAGGTCTGGAATGAACCCGGTTCTTTGGGGCCACGTTGACGCCAAATCTTGAGGTTTACATTTATAGTATGTTCCATTTTTCTTCGAAATTTTCTTATGATTTGTAGTTACGTGTTTGAACCTTGATTTCAGTGTAGTTGAGGGGTTCTTTGAGAAGTACGGGCTTCTCGTTGTCGCCGGTGTATTTCCAGCAGGACACATACATGTAGTCCTTGTCGTTACGTGCGGCCTCACCGTCGGCGAGCTGATACTCTTCGCGGAAGTGTGCGCCACAAGACTCGTTGCGGTTGAGGGCATCGATTGCCATCATCTTGGCCATCACGAGGAAGTCCTCAAGGCGGAGTGCCTTTTCGAGCTCGGTGTTGAGATCGTCAGCACGGCCTACGATACGGAGATCGGTGTAGAATTCCTTGCGTACATCCTCAAGCTCGTCGAGAGCTTTTACGAGGCTCTGGAGCGTACGGCCCATGCCGACGAAGTTCCACATCACATGTCCGAGACGCTTGTGGATCTGGTCGGGCGATTTCGTACCCTTGATGTTCATGAGCTTGTCGATGCGGGCACGGACAGCCTTCTCAGCTTCGTCGAATTCCTTGGACTTGGTCGAGAAGTGAGGCACCTTGATCTGATCGCTGAGGTAGTTCTGCATGGTGTAGGGAAGCACGAAGTAACCGTCAGCGAGACCCTGCATGAGGGCTGATGCACCGAGGCGGTTTGCACCGTGGTCAGAGAAGTTGCACTCACCGATAGCGAAGAGACCCTTGATTGAAGTCTGGAGTTCGTAGTCAACCCAGATACCGCCCATTGTGTAGTGGCTGGCGGGGAAGATCATCATCGGGGTCTGATAGGGATTGTCGTCAGAGATCATCTGATACATGTCGAAGAGGTTGCCGTAGCGGTCACGCACAACGTCTTCGCCAAGACGCTCGATGGCATATTTGAAGTCGAGATATACGGCGTTGCCTGTACCTACACCGAAACCTGCGTCGCAACGCTCCTTGGCAGCGCGGCTGGCGATGTCGCGGGGACAGAGGTTACCGAACGCGGGATAGCGGCGTTCGAGGTAGAAGTCGCGGTCCTCGTCGGGAATATCGGTCGGTTTCTTCTTGCCGGCGCGGATAGCTTCTGCGTCCTCTTTCTTCTTGGGCACCCAGATGCGGCCGTCGTTACGGAGCGATTCGCTCATAAGGGTAAGCTTTGACTGATCCTCACCGTGGACGGGGATACAGGTGGGGTGGATCTGGGTGAAGGCGAGGTTGGCGAGATATGCACCCTTCTTGAACGCTTGGATGGCGGCTGAACCGTTGCAACCCATAGCGTTGGTCGAAAGGAAGAATGCACGGCCGTAACCACCGGTTGCGAGAACTACGGCATGTGCGGCGTAGCGTTCGATCTCACCGGTGATGAGGTTGCGGACGATGATACCGCGTGCGCGACCGTCGATGATAACCACGTCGAGCATCTCACGACGGTTGAACGAGCGTACAGTGCCCTTCTTGATCTGACGGTTGAGCGATGCGTATGCACCGAGGAGGAGCTGCTGGCCTGTCTGACCCTTGGCGTAGAATGTACGCGATACCTGTGCGCCACCAAATGAACGGTTGGCGAGGAGGCCGCCGTATTCACGTGCGAAGGGGACACCCTGAGCCACGCACTGGTCGATGATGTTGTTTGACACCTCGGCGAGACGATACACATTGGCTTCGCGTGAACGGAAGTCACCGCCCTTGATGGTGTCGTAGAACAGACGATAGACAGAGTCACCGTCGTTCTGATAATCCTTGGCTGCATTGATACCGCCCTGTGCTGCGATAGAGTGAGCGCGGCGGGGAGAATCCTGTATGCAGAAGTTATATACGTTGAAGCCGAGTTCGCCGAGAGTCGATGCTGCGGATGCACCGGCGAGACCTGTACCTACCACGATTACGTCAAGGTTGCGCTTGTTGGCGGGGTTGACGAGTTTCTGGTGAGCCTTGTAGTTGGTCCATTTCTGAGCGAGCGGGCCTTCGGGGATTTTGGAGTCAATCTGATATTCAGGAAGCTTGGAGGATTCGATGTCAGCGTAATCCTTCATGATGGGGGTAGAGTCGATCATACCCTCAAGGTTCTTGATGTCTGCCATATCTGTGATGTGGTATTGTTTACAATATGATTATTAACATCCGCTGTTGGCACGGACTGTGAACACAATAGCTTCGGCAATGAAGAGAAGAACCACGATGGTTGTCCACCAGCAACCGATGCTTTTGAGGCGGGGAAGCCAAGTGTCGTTATCCCATCCGCAGCTCTGGAACATTGACCAGAAACCGTGGTTCATGTGGAACCAAAGGGCGATGAAGCCGATGATATAGACGATGGGAGTCCAGACGCAGCTGAATGCAGCATTGATGAAGTAGATACCGTTCTGCGGATCGGGATAGTGCTGGCCTAAGATTTCAGCCAACTGCATCTTTGCCCAGAACTGGATCATGTGGACAACGAGGAAGGCAAGGATCACGATACCGAGGACGAGCATGTTTTGCGATGCCCATTCAACCTGTACGGGTTTTGATACCACTGCATAGCGGTCGTTACCGCGAGCCTTGCGGTTCTGGAGTGTGAGCCACACGGCATAGCAGATGTGGATGATAAAGAGAACGGCGAGACCGATGGATGCTACGAGCGCATACCAGTTAGCTCCGAGGAATGCGCAGACTGCATTGTAGCCTTCAGGCCAGAACAGCGCCACTCCGTTCATCAGACAGTGAAACGTGACAAATAGGACAAGGCAAATGCCCGTGAGAGCCATCACGAACTTCCTTCCTACAGATGAGCAAGTTAACCACATAGTTGGAATTGAAATTAAAAAAATTATTAGATTTTTGAATAATGAAATTGTGCTATGGGAACATCGGTGCTGACGACCGTGCGTTGTACTATTATGCGTGTATCATGGACATGTCACGCTTTATAGTGCAAAGTTACGGTAAAACATCGGTCTTTACAAGAATTAAAGAAAAATTTCTTTAACTGAGTGTAATAATCCTTAACACCTCGGAGCGTATGGGAGGGTGGTGGGGGCTTGGCTATAATGGTTACGGTAGATTTTATATTTATATTATAATATAAGGTGGTAACTGCATTAATAGTGAGATGGAAGATGATAAAATTGCACATTTTTTGAAATTTTTGCGAATAATGTGTATTTTTGTAACCTGTAATTTTATCCATTCCTCATCCCCATGCTTATCCTCTATCGTATTTATCAGGTCTTAGTGATGTGCCCGATCATTGTTGTGGCTACGATCATCACAGCTGTTTTGACAGTCATTGGTTCTGCCCTTGGATTTGGCCGATGGTGGGGATATTATCCTGAGATCATCTGGTCGCGTCTGTTCTGCTGGCTGGCTTTCGTCCGTGTGACTGTTAGCGGACGTGACAATATAGATCCGGCCGTGAGCTATGTGTTTGTGGCTAATCATCAGGGAGCCTACGACATTTTTACGATCTACGGTTATCTTGGTCATAACTTCCGGTGGATGATGAAGCAGAGTCTGCGGAAAATTCCTTTCGTCGGATGGGCCTGCCAGTGGGCACACCAGATATTTGTTGACAATTCCTCCCCATCGGCCACCCGTAAGACTATGCAGAAGGCCGAGAAGGTGTTGAGCGGTGGTATGTCGCTGGTGGTCTTTCCTGAAGGCGCACGCACGTGGAACGGTGAGATGCGTCAGTTTAAGAAAGGTGCTTATCGTCTTGCCGTAGAGTTCAATCTTCCGGTGGTTCCCCTCACTATAGACGGAGCATTTGCTGTCCTGCCGCGTTTCAAGAAACTTCCTGTGCCCGGTCACATCCATCTTACGATCCATAAGCCCATCTTCCCGTCGGCCGACGGTCATGATCTCGGACGGTTGATGGAGGAGTCCCGTTCGGCTATAGCCTCGGCTCTTTGATCCACTCTAAGTTTTGTCGGTAGTGCCCGTGAACCATACGTGGGGCACGGATGTTATTATTCGTGAGGGACCGGAATATGATACGTTTCATTTTCGGCCCTGCTGTGCGTAATAACTATTCCTGCCGATGCGTTTTTTTGACATTTTGTCAGTAGAGACTGACACCGCTCGGTTTTGGCACGGTTTATGCGATATCATGAATCGGACAGAGGCGTCATCTCCAAAGTCCATAGACATAGAATTTAATCATCAATAACTAACTATAACACGAAACACTATGAATATTAAGCCATTAGCTGATAGAGTGCTGATTAGCCCCACTCCTGCTGAAGAAGTAACTGCAGCCGGTATCATCATCCCCGATACTGCAAAGGAAAAACCCCTGCGTGGAACAGTCGTGGCTACCGGCAACGGAACCAAGGATGAGGAAATGGTCGTTAAGAACGGCGATGAAGTCCTTTTCGGCAAATATGCAGGTTCTGAAGTGGAACTTGAAGGCACAAAATACCTTATCATGCGTCAGAGTGACATTCTGGCAATTCTTGAAAAGTAAGATCCTGACAAAACAAGGTCTTTTATTCAATCCTCCCTCCTCAAAAAACAACGTATCATTTAACCTGTAGATAAATATTTAGGAAAATGGCAAAAGAAATTAAATTCGATATAAAGGCTCGTGAAGAGCTCAAGAAAGGTGTCGATGCCCTCGCCGACGCCGTAAAGGTAACCCTTGGTCCTAAGGGCCGTAACGTCATCATCGAAAAGAAATTCGGTGCTCCCCACATCACCAAGGATGGTGTGAGTGTGGCTCGTGAAGTAGAACTCGAAGATCCCTTCCAGAACATGGGTGCTCAGCTCGTCAAGGAAGTTGCTTCCAAGACTGGTGATGATGCCGGTGACGGTACGACCACTGCTACCGTTCTCGCACAGGCCATCATCAATGTCGGTCTCAAGAACGTGGCTGCCGGTGCTAACCCGATGGACATCAAGCGCGGTATCGACCGTGCGGTAGCAGTCGTGGTTGAAGGCATCAAGGCTCAGAGCGAGGAAGTGGGCGACGATTTCAAGAAGATCGAGGACGTGGCCCGCATCTCGGCTAACAATGACGAAGCCATCGGCCGTCTGATCGCTGAGGCTATGAAGAAGGTTAAGAAGGAAGGTGTCATCACCGTTGACGAGGCCAAGGGCACTGAGACTACCGTTGACATCGTAGAGGGTATGCAGTTCGACCGCGGTTACATCTCACCCTACTTCGTGACCAACACCGAGAAGATGGAGTGCGTTATGGAAAGCCCCTTCATCCTCATCTACGATAAGAAGATCTCCAACATCAAGGATATCCTTCCCGTCCTCGAACAGACCGCACAGTCCGGCCGTGGTCTCCTCATCATCTCTGAGGATGTCGATCAGGAAGCACTTGCAACACTCGTTGTCAACCGTCTCCGTGGTTCGCTCAAGGTTTGTGCTGTCAAAGCTCCCGGTTTCGGTGACCGCCGTAAGGAAATGCTTGAGGATATCGCAGTGCTCACTGGCGGCGTAGTCATCTCTGAGGAGAAGGGTATGCAGCTCACAGCAGCTACCGTTGATCAGCTTGGTCGTGCCGAGAAGATCACCGTCAACAAGGAGAATACCACTATTGTCAACGGTGCAGGTAACAAGGATGCTATCGCAGCACGTATCGCTCAGATCAAGACTCAGATCGAGCAGACCACAAGTGACTATGACCGCGAGAAGCTTCAGGAACGTCTCGCCAAGCTCGCAGGCGGTGTAGCCGTGCTTCATATCGGTGCTCCCAGTGAGGTCGAGATGAAGGAGAAGAAGGATCGCGTCGATGACGCCCTTTCTGCAACCCGTGCAGCTATTGCTGAGGGTATCGTTCCCGGTGGTGGTGTGGCTTACATCCGTTGCGTGAAGTCGCTTGAGAACCTCAAGGGTGCTAATGATGACGAGACCACAGGTATCAACATTGTGCTCCGTGCCATTGAAGAACCTCTTCGTCAGATCGTGGCCAACGCAGGTGAGGAAGGTGCAGTAGTTGTACAGAAAGTCAAGGACGGTAACGCCGACTTCGGTTACAACGCTCGTACCGGCAACTATGAGAATCTTCTCTCAGCAGGTGTCATCGATCCTGCCAAGGTTACCCGTGTGGCTCTTGAGAATGCAGCCTCTATCGCAGGAATGTTCCTCACCACTTCATGTGTCATTGCTGACAAGAAAGAGGAAAATCCCGCGCCCGCAATGCCCGCACCCGGCATGGGAGGCATGGGCGGAATGATGTAATGAAATGCTCATAAATCATGTAAGTTTTCTTACATGTAGGTATTATAGAAAAAATCCATTCCTGATCAGGAGTGGATTTTTTTGTTATGGTATATTGCTATTCATTCAAATCTCAAAGAGGCAAAAAGTAATTGGTGCAAAATTTTATAAATACTTGTATATAGTTCATTATTAAGTTATCTTTGCAGTGTAAACTATAATGTTTTCAAATATTAAGGACAGAATAGCAATTGTATGGAGACAACTTCAATTCGGGTAAAGCTTGGTGATCTCTTGCTAGATCCCAATAACTATCGCTTTATAGATAGATCGGACTATACTCCGGTCTCTGCGGAGCATATTGCTGATGAGAGAGTACAGAAGCGAACATTAGATTTTTTGCGCGGTAAATCCTACGAAAATATAGAAGATCTGATTAATAGTTTTAAGACTAATGGAATTCTTAAGCAGGATCCCATTCAGGCTAAACGTACATCCAACGGTCAGTTAGTAGTGATTGAGGGCAATCGTCGTACAGCTGCCCTGAAAACCCTTCAGGATCGTAATGCCCGTAATCTTGATATTGGCATATTGCAACCTGAGGATTTCGATAATATAGAAATTATTGAGATACAACCCTCATCTTCTGGTTCTGATCGAAAGCAGGAACTGATAGCAATGGGTTTGAATCATATCGGTGGAAAGAAACGCTGGAGTCCGCTCAATCAAGCACAACTCGTCTATGATCTTCTTCATCAATGCGATATGAAAGAGGATGATGTCTGTGCTTCGCTTGGCATATCCAAGCAGTTGCTGAAACGTAGTCAGCGTACACTTGGTCTGATAAGTCGATATAAGCAAAGTGATTTTGGAGATCAATTTACCACAACGATGTATTCTATTTTTGAGGAAATCATGAAAACACCTGATATAAAGGGTTGGCTGAAATGGAATGATGCAGAGATGAGTTGTGGTAATGCTGTAAATGAGGAAAAGCTTTTCAGTTGGATTTCGAGGATTGAAGATTCTGAGACTTCGGATGATTTCGATTCTGAAATGAGGATTTTGTCTGAACCTATAATTACTAAAAGTACGGATATCCGAAATCTTGCAAAATTTATTAACGATAAGAAAGCGATCGCAGAGATGGAAGCGAAACGAGACCTTGTAAACGCTTTTGCCAATAGCACGGCTGTTGGTAAAAATGAGGTTAAGAGTGCGCTTCAGAATTTGGAAATCGACCTTAAAAAGCTGAAGAAGTCAAGTGATTATATTGAACTTAAACAAGTTGCAAAGCTTAACGAATGTAAAGAATTGCTTCGTTCTCTTGCCCCTGATAATGGTTCGATACCTCGCTTGAACCCGACGAATATTCATAATATTGATGAGGGTGTTTTCAATGGTTTTGATGTATTGGATATTGGTGATTATCGTTGCCTTTCCAATATTGAGTTGGATCGTTTATCAAGAATTAATTTATTCGTAGGACAGAATAATTCCGGAAAGACATCTATGCTTGAGGCGGTTTATATTCTTTCGCAGCTTAACGATTTATCATCTTTTATTGAACTTGAACGCCTGCGTGGTAAATTTTATGATCATTTTGATCCACGGTGGGTGTCGAGAATATTTAATTCGGATATATATCTACATGGCAGATATGCTGCAGGAAATAATACGAATGTTGCAAATGTCGCAATCATTAAGGATGACTCCGATTCGGTGCAGAATCGAACCGGTTATTTGACAACTTTGAGATGCGAAGCAATAGGTACGGAAAATTCTCATGAAGATGCTGTACTTTATGATTATAATAGTGAATTGCGGCTATATAGCTACAAATGGCCTGAGTTCATATATTCTAAGATGGTCCATCTTTGCTCCGCGTCTTTTACCAGTCCATACAGAAATAATGATGAGCTGTTGAAAATAGCTCATCGGATGGCTGTCCAAAATGGGTATATACAGGATATCCTTAATTTCATCCGTCGTGAGATGGATAGTCAGATCATGGATATACAGTTGGTGGATATGGGGGCGGAATCACGCTTTTTTGTTACCTCTACTCGTCATGATAGAGGTATTGATCTGACGAAGTATGGTGAAGGTATGCAGCGAGTATTTGAAATTGCCTTGCTGATAGGATTGTGTCAAAATGGCATCCTGTGTGTAGATGAGGTGGATAGTGCGATCCATACTGCATTGTTGAAGCCGTTCGCATTGTTCTTGGATTCCTTGGCAGAGAGATTTAATGTCCAGCTCTATATTTCCACTCATAGTAAAGAGTGTATTGATGCATTTTCTGCTGTGCCGGATAATCGTCTTATGGCCTATCATCTTTTCCGTGATGAGAATGGTAAAGTTGATTATAAGTTTATAGAAGGAAAACGTTTGCGTGAATTGGTGGCAAGCATAAATATTGATATACGATAATGAAGATACTCATTACTCTATGTGAAGGTCCGCATGATGTGGCGTTTTTATATCGGATATTATTGACCGATGGATTTGTGAACAGTAAACTGAAGTTAAGTGAGTATCCGAAACCACTTGATGAATATCTTTCAAAACAAGCGATAGGTGAAAAGATTTCAGAACGAAAGCTGGAGGACGTTCGTGAACGTCTTCTGCCTTCTGATGTTCTGGTCCGTGGCGAGGATGAATTGGTTTTATTGTATGCTATCGGTGGTGATGGGAAGAAAGAACTGCGTTCACAGTTGATAAAGGATATCCGTTCAATGGCTGCTTTGACAGATCCAAGAGCTTTCATGCCTACTTCTGCCGGGGATAAATATGCTGTGTTCTATCTTTTTGACGCTGATGATAGAGGAATTGATAAGCGTGTTGATGAAATAAGGGCAGAACTGAGTAATATTTTATCTGTTGATGTAAAATTGACAGGTAATGGAAGCAAGTGTACGATTGAAAATATTGATTATGGTGCATATATCTTTGCTCGTCCTGATGCCAATTATGGTAAGTTGGAAGACATATTGATTCCTTTGATGCAAAAAGGAAACGAAGAAGTATTTGACAAAGCAGAAAGTTACTTGAGCACATATCATGAACCCGAACGCTTGAAGAGATTGACAATAGAAAGGAATGATAAGGGTGAGCTTGTCGAAAAGCGTAAGTCGAAAAAAGGTTCGAAATTCGATATTCAAAAATCGAAAATAGGAGTGGCAGGCCAACTTCAAAATTCTGGTGCGACAAATTCCGTTTGTATAAAACACTCTGATTATCTTACATTTTCGAAAATTCGGGAGGATAAGTCCTGTCAGGAAATAATATCGGTATTTGGAATCCTGTTGAGTTAGGTGTAACGTTTGATTTGATCTTATTATTGCCCTCACATTTGTATTTGTCGCTTATCTTGTTAGGTGCTTTTAGGAGGAAGGTAAATTGTTTTTATGAATTTTATCTTTCCTCTTGTATATTAGCTGATTATGTTGTAGATTTGCAATGTGTTAAGTAGCAGAAATGACCATGAAGACTTGTAATTTACAATAAGTGGGATTTGCAACGATATCTATTTAATTATAAATAAATTTAATACCAATCATTCAAATTTTTACTCATGACAAAAAGAATCTGGAACGTTGTCCTTGTTCTTGCCTGTCTGTTGGGTTTCCAATCGGCACGTGCTGAGTTCAAGGACATTAAGGTGGATTTGACGAACGGTAATCTTCTGACGGAAGATGAGATCTCGTCTAAGTCATCCACGACTTTTGGTGTAGCCGTCGGTGCTGATGGCTCTGTGAGCCGCGTAGCAGCTGATGATGCTGGCGCAGCTATCGTTCTTACAGGAAAGTATCATTCCGACGAACACGGTTGGGGAAACTTCTCCTCGACTGTTGCAGTTGACGGTCCTGTACGGGTGACTATGGGCTCTTGTGCTTGGGGCGGTGACGTGACCGTCAAGAATGCAGCAGGCGAGACTGTCGCTACTTTCAACACTAACATTGGTGCATGTTTCCACAATGACAAGGAAGCCAATGTCGTTTCTGCTATCTACAAAGGCGATGCAACTACTCTCACGATTGCCGGTGGTGCCTACACTCCCTACATCGCTGTCGAGGCAGTCGATCCCTCCGCGCTCGCCGAGGATGTCGAAGTGTCGTTCGGTTTCGGTGAATATGCTGATGCCGGTATTCTTCCCGCCTCTGAAAAGGTGGAGGTCGGCAAGACTTTCACCATTCCTGCCAACTTCACCATTTATCAGGAAGGCAAAACCCTCGTAGGTTGGACTGATGGCAGCAAGAACTATGAACTTGGCGAAGTGGTGACCGTGACCGCACCCCTCGCTCTCACTCCGGTTTTCGTCAACAATACTGTAAGCCTCGCTGATCGTGCGGATGCTGTCACCCTCCGTTGGGATTTCCAGCGTCAGAACGGAGCCCCGACTGTAGGTTTTCAGAATGTGACCGGTTTCTGGGTTACTCAGGCTAAGATCGGAACTGAAGTGATCGATGTCAAGCTTGATTTCGACACCAATAATGGTGGTAAGATTGCAAACGGTAACTGGAATGACTGGGCGCAGATGAATGGCGGAACGACATTCAAAGTGCCCTCATGCAAAGGCGCGGTGGTTTCGGTTGAGGCATACAGTGCTCCCACGACAACCACTGTCGATGGTATCGCAATCGGCGATGGTACTAACTCGCCCGCTTTCACCTGTCAGGGTAAGGCTGATTTCGTTGACCTCGTGATCGGCGACGGTTCTTATTACCGTTACGTTCAGGTGGTGCTTCCTTTCGTACCTAAAGATCTCTCCGGCTCGACTTTCGCTGATCAGGAGGCTTCGGTTGTATGGGCATTCAACTCTTCTGACTTCATGGAGAATGTCGTTGTTTCTCCCGAAGGAACTTTCTCGATTGCCAATTTCGACATAGGTGACTGTAACTTCAAGAAGGTGATTAGCACAACTATGTGCCCCGACATCCAGTTTGTTGATATCGCTTCCGGAAATGGAGCTTCCGATATCATCAAATGGACAGTCAAACCCGTCAAGGGCCTTACGTTCACCCCCGTAAGCGTAAGTTTCTATGTAGGTCGTGACGGCACTGACGGTTCCGGCAATGATGTCACTGTCCGTGGTTCTGTTACAGGCGGAGAGGCTGTTGAATTTGCAGAGATTACTCCTCACCGTAATAATAAGACTCAGGCTGATGATGCGCGTGGCGGTCTCGATTCATATACCGTCAAGTTTGAATACACCCTTACCGCCGAGCAGCAGAAGGCTCTCACTTCAGGCGAAGGTTTCAACCTTATCATGAACAACGGTTATGCCACCAACAAGGGTCTCCTTGTTTCTGACGTGCACATCAACGGTATCCTTAACGGTACTGTCGAGGAGGTTGAGAAATTCACTCTCACACTTGGCCAGAACATCGAGGCTGCCGGCAAGGTGACCGCCTATCCCGCGGCAGATGAATATGAGATGGGCACTGAGGTTACTCTCACTGCCGCACGCAACTTCGGCTATAAGTTCATCAACTGGACTGATGCCGCAGGTAAGGAGCTTTCGAGCGAAGCTTCGTTCACTTTCGTTGTCAATGCCAACGCTGAAATCACTGCCAACTTCGAGCAGCTCCGCACTTTCGCCCTTGACTATAATGTAGAAGGTGGTGCTAACAGCTACATGGTCACTCCGACCCCCGCTCCGACTGTGGTTGATGGAAAGAACATGTATGAAGAGGGTACTACCGTAACTCTCGTTGCAAGCAGCAACCCGATCCTTACCTTCACCAATTGGAACGACGGTCAGTCGTCAAGCGAAATCCAGTTTGTGATGGATGCCGACAAGTCATTCACCGCTGTTTATTCAGCAGTCGATTACGTCGTTGGCTGGGACTTCATTCGCTCAGGTAACAATGGTCGTGTGGCAGACTTCGCTTCGGCCGACAATGATGCTGCAGCTCTCGTGCTCCGCAATGCCGAGGGTGATTCTCAGGGCTGGCTCGACAAGAGCGAGGCTTCCGGTGGCTACGAAGGCCGTCCCGGTGGCGTGAACTGGCGCACTTCCGGTCTCGGTGACTATTACTGGCAGACAGTTGTCAACGCCGAGGCGTTCACCGATCTTAAGGTGATCACCGCAATGGTTTATAATTACAATGCTTACCAGACCTACAACGTTGAGTATTCTCTCGACGGTGAAAACTGGAAGGCTATCGGAAGCATCAACATGCCGGGTGCAAAGCACTGGACCGACGGTGAGTTTACCATTCCGGCTGATGCCAATAACCAGAAGAACGTCTATCTCCGCTGGGTCGCAGACAAGTCATCGACAGTTGACGGTACTAAGTCAGACAATGACGGTGCCTGCATCGGTGCTACCTACATTCTCGGCACTACCAAGCTTATCGACGACGGTACTGCGCCCGTACTCGTATCGTTCATCCCTGAAGAGGGTTCTTCGACTGCCTCGATCAACGGTAAGGTCGTTCTCACATTCGATGAGAAGGTTAAGGTTAAGGATGGAGTGAAGGCTACTATCGGTGACCTCGAACTCACTCCCTCCGTTTCCGGCAAGACAGTTCTTTTCCAGTACAAGAACCTTGCTTATGCTACTAAATACACCTTCACTCTCCCCGCCAACAGTGTGATGGACCTTACTGACAACGCTATCAAGGACGCGATCACCATCAACTTTACAACAAAGACCCGTCCCGCCGTTGCCAAGACTCTCTTTGATGCCGAAGTAAGCACTGTCGATGAACTCGTGGCCGCTCTCAAGGCTGCCGGTTCACGTGACGACAAGAGCAAGCGTTTCCGCATCTTCATCCACGATGGTTTCTACCGTATGCCCGCAAGTGCAACCGCCACCAAGACCGGTAGCGACGGCAATGCATACCCCGATCCCACCACTTATGTGAACACTCCTAACATTTCTTTCATCGGTGAAAGCATGGACGGTGTTGTTATCACCAACACAGTTCCTTCAGGTGAAGGCAATAACGGCTTCGGTACTGCAAACCTCCTCGAAGGTATCGGCAAGGGCGATGTGCTCCGTCTCGATAAGGGTGCGACCAACACCTATTTCCAGAATCTTACTTTGAAGAGCTCTATGGGTGATAACCGTGGTCGTGACATCGTGCTCAACGACGGCTCAAACAAGACCATGATGAAGGATGTCTGCCTCTGGGCTTATCAGGATACCTACGTTTCCAACAATGAGGGCGGCCGCTTCTACTTTGAAGGCGGTATGCTCCGTGGCCGCACAGACTTCCTCTGCGGTAAGGGCGACGTTTATTACAACGCCGTTACTCTCCAGATGTGTGAAAAGGGTGGCTATCTCGCCGTTCCGTCTGTACCCAAGAAATACGGTTATGTATTCAAGGATTGTGAGATCTTAGGTGAGAAAGATGAGATTGACGGTAACTATACCCTCGGTCGTCCTTGGGGTAGTGGTACTCCGATCGCTGTCTATATTGACACCAAGATGACCGTCAAGCCCTCTGCAATCGGCTGGAATGAGATGAGTGGCGGTTGGCCCGCACGTTTTGCCGAGTACAACTCCATGACTTCTACCGGCACTGTAATTGATCTCAGCCAGCGCAAGAAGACCTTTGGCGACAATCATGAGAACAATCCCGTCCTCACCAAGGAAGAGGCTGATGGCTTCACTTACGAGGCTGTGATGGGTGGTGACGATGATTGGGATCCCGCAAGCTTTACAGAGCAGGCTCCTGCTCCCGCCAATGTGGCTCTCAACGGCAACATCATCACTTGGGACAATAGCGACTACGTTTCTTGCTGGGCCGTATGCCGCAACGGTAAGGTGATCGGCTTTACTCTCGAACCTCAGTTTGATATCACTGAGAGCCGTGCCGACGATGCTATCTACTCCGTACGTGCTGCCAATGAGATGGGCGGTCTCGGTGAGGCTGTTTCCGTAGGCGGTTCCACTTCCGGTATCGATACTGTCGCAGCCGGTGAGGAAGTCGTTTCCACCATGTTCTACAATCTTCAGGGTATGCGTGTCGGTTCTGATGCCAAGGGTATTCTCATCAAGGTCGATACCCTCGCTTCCGGCCGCACGGTTACTACCAAGGTTGTCGTGAA
The DNA here is from genome assembly GCA_014801945.1 of Bacteroides sp. GTDB lineage: Bacteria > Bacteroidota > Bacteroidia > Bacteroidales > Muribaculaceae > Duncaniella. The sequence goes on along the minus strand of JAAVDF010000037.1, from coordinate 1,920 downwards.
GTAAGCATGATCTGACACAGAATAATCATCTATCTGCCATAAGCACCCGCCGTGATCATCTCCGGCGGGTGCTTTGTGTTTTCCGTGGAGCTATGTCTGCGTCCAATCCGTACATACACTTTGGACATTTGGCGGATTTTAACTACATTTGCCACCTGAAACACTGAAACTTATTATGAACTTCAAATCATTATTCGGACTTTCAATGTGCGCGATGATTGTCAGCGCATGTTCCATCGACACTCAGCCTAATTATTTTGTGACCGTTGATCTCCCTGCCGATCGTAACAACACTATGGCCTACCTTCTTAGCTGGGATGATGGCGCGAAAATTGATTCAGCTCTCGTGACCGGTGGACAGGCTAAATTTTCAGGTCATACCGGCGATCCTTTTATCGGTCGTCTGGTTGTCGATGGTGCGCGTGGCCCTATCTTTATTGTCGAGCAGGGCGAAGTCAACATCTCTCCTGAAGGTAAGGTGTCGGGTACTCCGCTCAATGATAAGCTGGCTTCCGATAAGGCCCGTATGAACGAACTTGAAACAGAATTCGGCAAACTGAATACCGCCGACTCCATCCAGTCCGTGCAGAGCGAGAAACTGAAGAATGCCTACGATTCCATTCCGGTAAGAGCTTATAACGAGAACAAGGGCAACACCCTCGGACTTTACTGGTTTCTTCAGCTTGCCTATGAGATGGATCTTGCCCATATTGACGCTGCGCTTGCAGCCGACAAATCCCTTGCATCCTCGCAGCGTGTCAAGAAGCTCCGTGAAGCACGTCTCGCTCTTGCCGAGACAAACGAGGGCAAGCACTATAAGGATTTCACGGTGACATACGATGGCAAGGCGGAAAAATTCAGTGACTATGTTAAGCCGGGTCGCTATACCCTCGTCGATTTTTGGGCGAGCTGGTGCGGCCCTTGCATCCGTCAGACCAAGGTCATCAAGGAACTCTACAACCGTTACAAGGACAGTGGGCTTGATGTCGTAGGTGTAGCCGTATGGGATGAACCCGCCAATACGCTTAAAGCCATCAAGAGTCATGGTCTCGATTGGCCATGTATCATAAATGCTCAGAATGTCCCGACCGATCTCTATGGCATTTCAGGAATACCGTGCATCATACTTATAAATCCTGACGGTATCATCGTGTCGCGCGACAAGCAGGATCAGGCTCTTATTGATGACGTTGACAAGGCGATGGCTGACTATGCCGCTTCGCAGGAATTTACCGTCCCGTTTGAGAATACTGTTTCAGTGACTCCTGCCGCTGCCGCTCCTAAGCATGCTGCGACGGATACCGCAACCGTCACCACCACCGATAACAGTGTTATTTTCTAAAGTAACTATAAAATATATCGTTTTCTTATGACAGAAAGAGACCTGAAGGATCTTCTTGATACAGAGGCGGCGAGGATCAACTCGCCGTCTTTCATTGGCGATGACCCGGTGCAGTTTCCACATCGTTTCACGGATCTGCGCGACATAGAGCTTGCATCGCTGCTCACTTCCGGAATTGCTTGGGGCAACCGTAAGATGATCTGCCGAGATTGTGACCGTCTCCTTGCACTAATGGACAACCGCCCGTTTGATTATATGATGGATGAGGGCTACGAGGATCTGCCCGATGGCCAGAATATCCATCGTACATTCTTCACTCAGCATCTCAAGCACTATCTTCGCGGACTCCGTGCCATCTACTCGCGTCACGGTTCACTTCAGGAGTTTGGACGCAGTGAACATATCGCCGAGTCAGATGCCCCTGCATGGAAGCTTGTCGAGGGAATTAACCGCGTATTGGCGGAGACAGATCCTGAACACAACGACCTTGCATCGCGCTGTCTCCCGCAGAACCTTTCGACCACGGCTCTCAAACGTGTCAACATGGCTCTGCGCTGGCTCGTCCGTAACGACGGTAT
>JAAVDF010000036.1 GCA_014801945.1 Bacteroides sp. | reverse complement strand
TCAGCTATGAGCTACCGAGTCAACGAAATTTTCTACTCGCTGCAGGGCGAGGGTTACTTTACGGGTACTCCGGCCGTGTTCCTCCGATTCAGCGGTTGCAACCTTAAATGTGGTTTCTGTGACACGCGCCATGAAGAGTATGTGGTCATGAACCCTACCGATATCATCGACCGAATCAAAGGATATCCTACCCGCCACATTGTCATCACCGGCGGAGAGCCGTCACTGCAACTCGACCAGTTTTTAGTGGATCTCCTTCATGACGAGGGCTACTTCATCCAGATCGAGACAAACGGCACACACATTCTTCCTGAAGGGATCGACTGGGTGACATACTCACCGAAGTCAGGCATGAACGGCGAGGCGGACCTCCGTATCAGACACGTGGATGAACTGAAAGTAGTGTATGAGGGACAGGATGTCGAGTCGATCGCCAATTCAATCCCCGCCATGCACTATTTCCTGCAGCCATGCAGCTCCGACCGCTATCCGGGAGGCTCAAACACATCCGAGACGGTCGAATACATACTTAAAAATCCCCACTGGCGACTTTCGCTCCAGACACATAAATTAATCAATATCCAATAGTGGTATTTTTACTCTTTCGCAGGGCTTAACCAAATCAATCACAACATGAAACTCGGCAAATCATTAATCATAACAGCCTGCACTGCCATGATCGCCATGAGCAGTTGTTCAGGCAGCAAGGACAGTGACCATCTCGTCATCCTCCATACCAACGACACCCATTCGGCCATCGAACCTGACCGCCACGACATGGGAGGAATAGCCCGGCGCAAGGTACTTATCGACAGCGTGCGCGGAGTCCGCGAAAACGTCATGCTCATAGATGCGGGCGATGCCGTGCAGGGGTCGCTTTACTACACACTGTTCGGAGGAGAAGTCGAGCGCAAACTCATGAACGCTCTCGGCTATGACATACAGATACTCGGCAATCATGAGTTCGACAAGGGTATGGAGCAACTGGCCAAGGAGTGGAAACAGCTTAACGCTGACCGCCTCAGCACAAACTACGATCTCAGCGGCAGCACCTTGGACGGACTTTTTGTCCCTGCAGTGGTGCGTGGTTTCGGCGATTCGTCGGTCGGTTTCATCGGTATAAACCTCGATCCGGCCGGAATCGTAATCGAGGAAAATTATAAAGGTGTCAGGTACATGGATGCCATCGAGACGGCTAATGCTGAAGCTGCGCGTCTCAAAGCCGACGGCGTGGATATGGTGATAGCGGTCACTCACATCGGCTATGACAATGAGGCCGGCTACAGCGATATGGACATAGCCAGAAATTCACGCGATATCGACGTGATCATAGGCGGCCACTCACATACCGTCGTCGATCCGGCCGACAAGCGCACAGGTGTGCCGAAATGGAGAGTTGCCAATGCCGACGGTGACACAATCTCTGTCCTTCAGACAGGCTCAAGCGGTGTCAATCTGGGTGAAATAGATATCAATCTCAAAACCAAGGACGTGGCCGCGCGCCTTATTCCGGTGGATAAGCGTCTGGACGACCGTGTCAGCCCGTCCATCGAAGAAATCATAGCTCCTTACCGCCAGCAGGTCGAGGAAATGCGCTCAAAAGAAATAGGAAACTCACCTTTCGAATATGACCGTAAATCTGCTGAAATGGTCAATCTGCTCAGTGACTTCGTCAGAATACGCGGAGCTGAGATCTGTGGGAAACCGGTTGATCTCTCGATCATGAACAAGGGCGGCATACGCAACAGCCTTGCTGCAGGGACGATCACCAAGGGTGAGATAATAGATATCGCGCCTTTTGATAACTCCATAGTCGTAATGGATATCAAAGGCTGTGACCTGCTTGACAATATAGCCATCATGGCCGCACAGGACGGGCAGGGTGTAAGCAGCAATGTAGAAATCCTCTATGATCCTTCAACCAAGGCTGTGAACTCCGCTACCATCGACGGAAAGCCGATCAATCCGGACAGGACATACCGATTGGCGACGATCGACTATCTTGCCGCCGGCAATGACTACATGGAACCGTTGAAAAAAGGTACGATACTTGCAAAAAGCAATGAAGTGCTCTATCAGATTTTAATCGATTACGTGGCGAATGGTAAGCTTGACAAGCTCCTCGCAAATCCTGATCGAGAAAAAAGGATGAGAAGTTTCTGACCTGCTTGTACGGGTGTGGCGTAGCCCACTTAACCGGATTAAATTCACTTCCGACAATTTTAAGAATCAATCTTCCACTCCGGCGGATACCAATACTACAAAATATATCATCACATTCACTCTCTGCTATGAACGGTTGGTCAACTGTAGGACTGCTTGTCATTTCCAACATATTCATGACTTTCGCATGGTACGGACAGCTGAAGCTCTCCGAAATGAAAGTCATCACATCCGATACTCCTCTTTATATAGTGATCCTGCTGTCATGGCTGATCGCACTACTTGAATACTGCTTCATGGTCCCCGCGAATCGTTACGGTTTCATCGGCAATGGAGGTCAGTTTTCACTCCTGCAACTCAAAGTTATGCAGGAAGTTATCTCGCTACTTGTATTCTCAGTATTCGCCATACTGCTGTTCAAGGGTGAAAGCCTCCATTGGAACCACTTCCTTGCATTCGGACTCCTGATCGCAGCCGTCTATCTCGTGTTCATGGACAACTAACGGATAAATTTAATCCGTATAGACCTGCATCCGGCAATTCTTACAGTCGAAATCAAGTCTCAGACGCGTGTTACCGCTGACGAGCTTCAGCGGTCCCCGCCAGTCCTTACCGGAAGGATATTTCAGACACTTGCCTAATTCACGGCGGAGACAATAGCGCGTGGTCATCACCGGCTCTTCCTTATAAGCACCCTTGGAAGAAACCTCCATTGCAGAGGTTATTTCCTTAGCTCCGTGTGAAACGTAAAACTCACGGGCAAGTCTGTTTGCCACATTGTCATGGACCGTAAGGCGATCTCCATAAGGAAGCGGGACGTCAAACTTTTCAGGCAGACGGTAGCAGAACTTGTATGAAGCACGGGCATTGCTATCGAGAGCCTCCACACACTGCCGGCGCAAAGCTGCCAGCGAGGAAGCAGGAATGAACACCTGTACGGCAAGATCAACAATGCGCCCCGAACGATAGCCGGTGCCACCGAGTTTGTCAAGAATACGGCGGCGAGGCCCTTCCTGCGGTGTGACTGCGTCCTGAAGCAGTCCGACCTCCGCCACCACCGTAGCCGCACACCCGCGGGAATCCGTCATTTCAAGTGAAATCCTGTCGTCGCCCACTACCTGCAGAGCCATATCAACCGGAATATTACGGGTAGTCTTGGCGACAGCTATCCCATCGTCAAACTCTTTGTCGCGGTTACGATAAAGGACAGTCCCGGCGGGAATGCTCTGCGGAGCGGCTGGAAACAGTCTGTTTCCCTCGACTCGATTAAGACGGAAGCCCTGAAACACTCCGGAAGCAGTGTAGTAACCGAGTCCGTCACCATTGGCAAGCGGAGCATCGAGACGCGCCGTGATTACCTTTGGCTTACACTCCGTCACTACTCCGACTTTCAGACCGGTCGCTTTCGGCGATGAAAGTGACGCCATCCCCTTAGCCGGTGCTTTTCCTGTGAGGAAATAGGGCGTGAATCCGCGATTGAATCCCTTATCGAGCGAGGGAGTGAAACCGAGCCGCACTTCCCCCACGGCCTGACGGATATAGCGGCCGTCGCTTTCCGCAACCAAGCGGTCAAGAATACGGCTGTAAGCCCCGACAGCATTGCGGACATAGGCCTCATCTTTAAGACGTCCCTCAATCTTAAACGAACTTACACCGGCTGCAGCCATGTCAGCTATGGATGATGACCTGTTCAGATCGCGCAACGAAAGCAGATGCTTGCCTTTCAGCAACACATCGCCATCTCCATCCACGAGGTCGAACGGCAGACGGCATATCTGAGCACACTCTCCACGATTGGCACTGCGACCGACAGTTGCGAAGCTTGCACGGCAATCTCCGCTGTAGCTCACACACAATGCTCCATGAATGAACGCTTCAAGCGGCGTATCTGGCACAGACGCATGTATCTCCTCAATCTCCTTCAAGGATAGCTCTCGCGCAAGCACGAGACGCGAGAAACCTACGTCGGCCAGAAATTTCGCCTTTGCCACATCGCGTATGTCGCACTGCGTGCTCGCATGCAGCTCAATCGGAGGAATATCCATGCGCAATATACCCATATCCTGAACAATGAGTGCATCAACACTTGCCTTGTAAAGATCATGGATCAACCGCTCCACCGATGAAAGCTCGTCATCATATATGATGGTATTCACCGTAGCGAAAACCTTTGCATTGAACCGATGGGCATATTCAGCCACACGGGCCATATCGGCAACGGAATTCGCAGCGGCATGACGTGCGCCGTGACTGGAAGCTCCCATATAGACAGCATCCGCACCGGCAGTTATGGCAGCAATGGCAATATCGGCATTACGGGCGGGAGCAAGTAGTTCAAGGGGTATAGGAGCCGGTTTTCGCATTTTTCAGGAGATTAATGTTAAACGAAGTTAAAACCACAAGGATAGGATTAAACCTTACGGATTTTGTCGAGTCAAAAGAGACAGACAACGTAATAGAATTAGCTTTTTGATTATATGCTCTGCGTCGGCTCGTGAAGAGTGGCGCAGAGCACATTGTTTTTCAGCTATAGATTTTAACGTAGCGCAGAAGCGGATTATTGTCATTATAATATATATTACGTGTATTACACGATTTTTACTTAATTATCCCTACCGCCGGATAAATCAACTTAATATCTGTAAATTTCAAGGATATATACAAAATAATTTGTATCTTCGCGGAATCATACTCACATTTTTTCCAAACCACTCTTTTCAAAATCTTTCCAATGAAAAAATTCTTTTTAAGCATTCTTGCAGTGGCTGCTGTCGCAGTGCTTGTGGTATCCTGCGGATCATCCAAGAAAAGCGATGCCCAGACTACTGAAAGGGATTCAACCTACACTAATGTGCAGCATCCCGAATGGTCACGCAATGCAGTAATCTATGAGGTCAACGTGCGTCAGTTCACAGATTCTGGTACAATCACTGCCTTCGATGCACAGCTCCCGCGTCTCAAGGAGCTTGGGGTCGATATCCTTTGGTTCATGCCCATCTATCCTATCAGCGAAAAGAACCGCAAAGGTGAACTCGGCAGTTACTATGCGGTGAAGGACTACAAGGCTTTCAATCCTGAATTCGGCACACTCGACCAGTTCAAGGAGACAGTCAAAAAAGCCCACGATCTCGGAATGAAAGTAATCCTTGACTGGGTTCCCAACCATTCAGGTTGCGACAATGCATGGGTGACCGAACACCCCGACTGGTATGCCAAAAACGAGAAAGGCGAGATGTTCGGTCCTTACGACTGGACAGATGTCTATAAGTTTGACTACTCCAACCCTGAAATGCGCGCCGCAATGATCGATGCGTTCAAATTCTGGCTTACTGAGGTAGGAGTCGATGGCTTCCGCTGCGACGTAGCTATGGAAGTGCCCACCGATTTCTGGGACGAGGCCCGTCCGCAACTTCAGGCCGTGAAACCCGACCTGTTCATGCTCGCCGAGGCAAGCGTCCCCGCTCTCCAGAAAAACGGCTTCGACATGGGCTACAACTGGCCTATGAAGGATCTTTTCAGCGAGATCGCTGCAACTTCCGGCCAATATACATTCAAAAACGACAAGGGTGAGGTCCGCACCTTCCCTGTGCGCCACGCTGCCGACATCGATTCGCTCCTTGCCTCGCAGGCTGCCGACTATCCCCGCGACACCTACCTGATGAACATGGTCACCAACCATGACCTCAACTCATGGGAAGGCACTGAGTTTGACCGTCTCGGCAATCTTACCGATGCTTTTGCAGTCCTTTCCTACACACTTCCCGGTATGCCCCTCATCTACACCGGTCAGGAAACAGGCCTCAACCGTGCTCTTGAATTTTTCGTCAAGGACAAAGCACCCGAATGGGAACCGCGCAACAGTTACTTCGACTTCTACAAGAAACTCAACGAGCTGAAACACACTCAAGCTGCACTTCGCGCCGGAGAGGAAGGTGGCGAGATGCTGCGCTATGCAACATCCAGCCCCGATCTATACGCCTTCTCCCGTTCGAAAGACGATTCGAAGGTCACTGTAATCGTGAATCTCGGTAGCAAAGATGAAGAAATCGCTTTCACATCCGCCGCACCTCAGCTCGGTGAAAACACCATTGACTTCTTCACCGGAGAAAAAGCCGTCCTTCCCTCAACACTCAAACCCGGCGAATATCGCGTCATGATCGACAAGTAATCGCCATTTTACTGACTAACAAATAAGTACAATTCTTTATTTGAATATATCAAATCCATATCCCGGACCATACGCCAGACTTTCCAATAAGGTTTGGCGTATGGTCCGGGATATTTATACCCACCCTACACCGAAGGATTTCCCGTATCATACAGAACTATAATTAATGCCGCTAACGCCATCTAATTCGCAGTCTTTTAATATATATGTGTCAAAAATTTGTTATTGACGTGGCGATGTCGTAATTTTGTAACGTTTTAGCGATTGTTTTACGAATTACTTATCAATCATATACATTCAAGCATGAAAAAGTTTTTCATCTCTTTTCTTGCCACTCTTGCCGGTATCTGGTTCTCACTGCTGTTAGCTGTGATAGGCCTTGTCATTGTCATTGCAGCAGCAGCCGTATCGTCCGGCGGTCAGAAATCAGTAACCATCAAAGATAACTCCATACTGACAGTAGATCTGTCAGGTCCCATCTATGAGCGTCAGCCTAAAATCAACTATAAGAACCTGATTCTTAACCGTGACACTGACTATCAGCTAATCTCCGATATCACAGGTTCGATCGAAGCTGCAGCTACAGATGACCACATCGATGGTATAGTCCTGAACTGCGAAGGAGCAAGTGCCGGTATCTCCAACCGTTCTGCCATCGTCGAATCGCTCCGCAAGTTCAAGGAGAAAGCTCCCGACAAGTGGATCTATGCCTATGGCGACTTCTACACGCAGGGCGATTACTATGTCGCATCCGTAGCGGACAGCATCTTCATCAACCCTATCGGTATGGTCGAGCTGACCGGTCTTGCATCCACGACATACTATCTCAAGAATCTCTGCGACAAACTCGGTATAGATGTACAGGTGGTTAAGGTCGGTACTTACAAAAGTGCTGTCGAACCTTATATCCGCGAAACCATGAGCGAACCTGCACGCGAACAGCAGGAGCTCTATCTCAACAATATCTGGCAAAATCTCTCGTCAGTCATCGCTGAAGGCCGCGGAGTAGATGTGCAGAAAGTCAATGACTGGGCCAACAATCTCGTTGCCGTCCAAGCGACCGAAGCCTATCTCCCCGAAAAAATCGTCGATGGTCTCCTCTACCGTCATGAATTTGATCAGCGTCTCGCCGATCTCACCGGACAAGATAAGGTCAAGAATCTGCGGACCGTATCGACAGCCGACTATGCGACCACCATCGACAACTCAAAAGTGGGCAACGGCAAGGGCGCGAACATCGCCGTGCTCTATGCCTGCGGTGAGATTGTCGATAACGGCGATGACGATATCAGTTCATCCGCTATGGTTCCGGAAATCCTCGATCTCGCGGAGAATGAAGACATTGACGCTCTTGTGATGTATGTCAACTCTCCCGGCGGTAGCGCATACGCTTCCGAACAGATCTGGGAGGCTCTCCAGCAGTTCAAGAAGATCTCCGGCAAACCCTTCTATGTATCTATGGCCGACTATGCGGCATCGGGCGGTTACTACATCAGCTGCGGTGCCGACAAGATTTTCGCACATCCTACCACTCTCACCGGCTCTATCGGCATCTTCGGTATAATCCCCAATTACGAGCATCTTGTCAAGGATAAGGTCGGCATCAACTACGTCACAGTAGCCACTAATCCCGACGCACTGCTCCCCGACGGCAGCAAGCCTATGACACCGCGACAGGCAAATGCAATGCAAGCTTATGTGGAGCGTGGCTATGATCTCTTCACCAAACGCTGTGCCGAAGGACGCCATATCTCACAGGACTCAATCAAGGCAATTGCCGAAGGCCGTGTATGGGACGGAAGCGAAGCCATAAAGTTAGGACTTGTTGACCAACTCGGAGGTCTCAACGATGCGATTGCAGCAATAGCCTCGGAACTCAATGTGGAATCCTACACCATCAGCACCTTCCCTTCAGTCAAGTCAAAATGGTATGAACAGATCATCGAGGCTGCCGGGACTGACATCAAGGCCTCATTCATTCGCAGTGAGCTTGGCGAAGCTGCTTCAATCTATGAGACTGTCCGTCAGATCAAGGGAATGGCACCGATACAGTGCCGGATGGAGTTCACGGAACTCCGTTTCTGACACCAACGGCATTCCTGACAGACTGAATGCTTATCTCCCGAATTAATCGGAGCTATACGGTTTGAAGCCGGATGGTTCTTATTGTCAAACCTACAGAAACAAAATTTTGGCCCGTAGCAAACTCTTATCCATGCTCCTGCTCTATCCCATCTCGCGTCTTTACGGGCTGGGTGTAGCCGTGCGCAACAAGATGTTTGAGTACGGAATGCTCAAACAACAGGAATTCGACATTCCCATCGTGGTGGTCGGTAATCTCGCCATGGGAGGTACCGGAAAGACCCCCCACGTAGAGTATATCGTCGAATCCCTTCTCGGCCGATACAATGTAGGAGTACTGTCGCGCGGCTACAAACGCGCCACCAAAGGATTCGTGCTTGCCACTCCGCAGTCACGTCCGGAGGATATCGGTGACGAATCATATCAGATCTATCGCAAATTCGGTCCCGATATCACACTTGCCGTTTGCGAGAAGCGAACGGAGGGCATCACGAAGATGCGTGAAATCAATCCTAAGCTCGATATCATAATCCTCGACGATGCTTTCCAGCACCGCTACGTCAAGCCTTGGGCTTCCGTGATCCTGACCGAGTACAACCGTCCGGTGTTCATGGACAAACTTCTGCCTTACGGACGTCTCCGCGAGTCGCCCCGCGCACTCAACCGTGCGGAAATCGTGATCGTAACCAAATGTCCTCCCGGCATGAAAGCCATGGACTACCGTCTGTTTGAGGAGAATCTGAAACTGTTCCCCTATCAGAAACTTTACTTCTCACGCTATAACTACGGTCATCTCGTCCCGGTTTTCCCGGAGGAAGCTCCCGACATCCCGTCGCTCGATGCCCGCAGCACGGACACTTCCGTGCTCGTGATCACCGGCGTGGCCAACCCGAAACCTTTTGTCCGTTTCCTGCGCCGTCAGAAACTTAAAGTGAAACTCAAACGTTTCACGGATCACCACAACTTCACGTCGTCGGACATGGAAGAGATCTCACGACTCTTCGACGGACTGACTGCCAAACGTAAATTTATCGTCACTACCGAGAAGGATGCTGTACGCATACTCAACAACCCCTACTTCCCGCATCATCTCAAGAAGTCGATATTCTACGTCCCCATCAAAGTCGAATTCATCGACCGTGGAGAGCCCGACTTTACTTCAGGGCTTGAGAAAACTATCCGCGACTCACGCTTGTTTAAAGCTTAGCGGCCAGTATGCCTCTTTTTATACCTCTTATTGCTAAATGAGGACAAATAAGCGACGGCCAACTGACCACCGCCATCCATAATCATCAATATCATAAGAAACATGTTAGAAAAGATCAAGCAGACAGCAGATTTTCTCCGCTCGAAAGTGGATGAAATGCCTACTACAGCCATTATCCTCGGAACTGGTCTCGGTGCGCTCGTTGACCATATCGAAGATAAACTCTATATCCCCTACTCCGAAATCCCCAACTTCCCCATCTCTACCGTCGAAGGCCATAGCGGCAACCTCATCTTCGGCCGCCTCGGTGACAAGCGCGTCATTGCCATGCAGGGACGCTTCCACTACTACGAGGGTTATGACATGAAACAGGTCACCTTCCCTGTGCGCGTATTCAAGGCACTCGGAGTGGATACCCTCTTCGTCAGCAATGCTTCGGGCGGCATGAACAAGGAATTTCAGGTCGGCGACGTGATGACAATCACGGATCATATCAACCTCTTCCCCGAATCTCCCCTCCGTGGCAAGAACTATAACGAGCTTGGCACACGCTTCCCTGCCATGACCAACGCTTACGACAAGGAACTCATGAAACTTGCCGATCAGATCGCCGAGGAAAAGGGTATCCGACTCATGCACGGCGTATATGTCGGTGTCACAGGACCTACTTTCGAGACCCCTGCCGAATATGAGTTCTACCGCATCATCGGTGGCGACTGTGTGGGCATGTCAACAGTTCCTGAAGTCATCGTGGCCAACCACGCAGGTATGCGTGTCTATGGCCTCTCCGTGATCACCGACCTTGGTGGAAAGGATGTAACCCAAGTCCCCACCCATGAGGAAGTGCAGCAGGCCGCGCTCATTGCCCAGCCCAAGTGTCTTGAGATCATGAAGGAACTCGTCAACCGCTGCTGAACAAGTCAGCCGTCATACTTGTAATTAATACGATAACGGATCAACCCGATAGAGTTTAGGGCCATCGCTTGCGGTGGCCTTATACATATCAACCATCCACACTTCTAATCCCCCTACTGTCACAATATGGAAATATCTGAATTAGGCGAATTCGGTCTGATCGACCGCCTCACCAAAGGTCTTGACCCCGTCAATCCTTCAACCATAAAGGGTGTTGGTGATGACTGTGCCATACTCCGCAACCACGACACCGATATCCTTGTCACTACAGATCTTCTCCTCGAAGGTGTCCACTTCGACCTCACCTACGTCCCGATCAAACACCTCGGCTACAAATCGGCCATAGTTAACTTCTCGGATGTCTATGCCATGAACGGCCGTCCGAAACAGATCACCGTATCGCTCGGCATATCCAAGCGTTTCACCGTCGAACACATCGAGGAACTTTTTGCAGGCATACGTCTTGCCTGTGAGATCTACGGCGTGGATCTCGTCGGTGGCGACACTACTTCCTCTCGTCAGGGACTCGTCATTTCCATTACCTGTATCGGCGAAGCCCCCGCAGACAAGGTCGTGAAACGTTCAGGTGCAAAGGATACCGACCTCATCTGCGTGTCAGGCGATCTCGGAGCAGCCTATATGGGATTGCAGCTCCTCGAACGCGAGAAAGTGGCGTCCGCCGGACAGAAAGACTTCATCCCCCAGTTCAACGGCAAGGAATATCTCGTGGAGCGTCAGCTCAAACCTGAAGCACGCCGCGACATTATCGAGGAGCTCGACAAGGCCGGCATAGTCCCCACATCCATGATGGATATCAGCGACGGCCTCAGCTCCGAACTCCTCCACATCTGCAAGCAGAGCGACACCGGCTGCCGCATCTATGAGGACCGTATCCCCATCGACTACCAGACTGCAATCATGGCCGAAGAACTCGAAATGAATCTCGTGACCGCAGCTCTCAACGGCGGAGAGGATTATGAACTTCTCTTCACCGTACCCCTCCACTATCATGAGCAAATAGAAAAACTCCCCGGCGTGAAACTCATCGGCCACATAACCAAACCCTCGCTCGGATGCGCCATGATCACCCGCGACGGAGCTGAAATACCCCTCCGCGCCCAAGGCTGGAATCCTCTCGCCGCTCCGACCACCAAACCGGAGTAATCATCCCCGGCCATAACCGACGACATCACTCTGCCCGACATCCACCTCCGCCAGCCGGATGAATGCCGGGCGGATTGCTTTCCGTCCGTCCCATGCTCACGCAACATGAATCGCCGGCATCCCTGAAATAAGCGGATGCGTGCCCTCGCCTTCCCGCATCATCTCCCTTGACCTTACGGACGCTCTCCGGGCTTTGCAGACGGTAAACGCCCCCGATCCCCTCACTCTTACTTAGTCCGGCCTCTCTACCGGCACGGCGTTCGGTAGCCCTGCGTCGTGCGTTTGCCGACCGCCTGACAGCCGCATCCACTTCACCTTTCAGCGAGTAGAACATGGCAAATACAAATTCATCGCAGTAGCGGCGTTGGGGACATTCACCCGACTTCAGATAGAGATCGATCAACTTCATGAACTCGTCGCGCCACCCCCTCGCATAGCCGAGAGCATGTATGATCTCCTCCACACGACTGACGAGTTTCTGATAGAAGGATTGCGAGACCGGCTTGTCCCACGGCTTTTTCACCACTCCCCTCATCTTTCCTCTCGTGTCGGCAGTTAATTTTGCTGCTTCAGTAGACGTCGCTTTGTCAATTTTTGCAGATGTTTTCAGCATGTCTTCCATAGTGATTTGTACTTTAACAGATTTTTTCTGCAAAAATACATCCTCAATCCCCCAAAAGAGTGCGATAATGAATCACTGGGCAGCAACAGGCACTTATTAATCTGGACCACTGTTATCTCCCCTACCGATTTCGGCTTCGGGTCACTTATGGACTATATCGCTTGCAATTCGGCCAAATTGTTCAGGTGTAAGGCTACGATCGAAATATGTGTTGAAATTGCTGTGCGTATATCCTTCGCTCTCAAGTTGATAGACACTTTCACACAAGATAAAACTTTCCTTTCCCTCATTGTCGAAGGTCTTTTCAAGAGTTATGAAGCGATAACATGAATCAGCCGGGACAAAAGCGACATACAGACAGTCTATAAAATCTTTGGGCTCCGGCATACTCCAGACTATGGTATTGCCAAAATCACTTTCGACTTTCAGCGCAGAAATCGAATTTATATCGCGGTCAACCTTGTAGCCGGCTTGCCTAAGATTCTCGTTGAAGGTCGTCGGATCGAGCAGAGTGGCCTCACCTTCTGGCGACGGCTGCGTTTCAAGAGCCAATTTCGAGAGAAGCACCATCGTGTAGTAACGGTAGGGTACCGTAGATCCATTCATATCCTCAATAAGTTTGGTTGCCGCAGTTCGGATATCTTCCGGACCCTCTTTCTGAGCATGCTCGGCATTGATCCCTGCATTGAGAAGATCACCTTTCATAGCATAAAGCATTGCGAGATTCAAATGAATCTCGGATTTGTATGGCTCATCGAAAAATCTGACGGCTTTTTCCCATTGGTTTATAGCTGCTTCTGTACGCTCTTGATTATACATGGCAAAACCTGTATGGTAGCGGGTCATCCCCTCTACAATTCCACCGGGATAGCAGCCGACCATGCCTTCAGTCAAATCCAGAATTTCGTCTGCTGTTAACTTTCCGGAAAGATTATCAACCATTCCGGCAAAACACGATCCCACGTATAAATCTACGCTGTCAGCCGGTATGGTCGTGTCGAAAAGGGTCAGCTGCACATCCTTGTCAACTTCCGCACAAAAACCTTTGCAAACTTCGAGGGCCTCGCTAATTTTCCCGGCAAGCGCAAGTTCCTCCATAAAGCGCAGTGGAAAACTGAGATTTTCTGGAGACGATGCTATAGCTTTTCTGAAAAGCTCCTCACCGGCAACAGTCGAGGTAGAGTCGGATCGCATGCGCAGAGAGGCTTCGGCGAGCGTCAACTCCGTGGTGCTGCCTCCTGCTTCCTGCCACTGGGAGAGCAGGATTTCAGCCATGTTATAGTTGCCCTTGTCGAGAGCGTCATAGAAATTTATCCCATACATGGCCGACATGTCCTGTGCGAACAGCGGGAGGGTAAGTATCAGAGTCAATAGCGCGACAAAAAGATTTTTCATGGCAGACGGTGTTAGGGTTAATGAATTTTACAAATATACCCACATTAGCTCAATAATACAAATATTGTATATCTAAATTTCGCCGGACATACGGCCATTAAAATTTTTTGGAAAAGATTTTGACATCAGACGACCTTTTCTTATCCGGATTATCAATATTTTAGCTAAATTTGTGTCATGGCCTCCTCCATAGCATAACGACGAAGGACACAGCCATGCGTAGGCCATTGCCAACCCCGGATTGTCAGGAATTTTCAGCCGATAACGAGTCCGGACCGAACGCCATCATTTTACTCAAAAGCTTAAATCAGTTCATTATGTGGAATTTTTGGAAAAAAGCATCAAAAGAAAGCACTACCCCGAAAGTGAAACCCTCCGGTGAATTTTCAGTCTTTATCCCGGAGGAAACCCTTCAGCTGGCCGACACGAAAATCGACGGCAAGCCCTACGTCTGCCTGCTGAACACGTCAATCTTGGATCTCTCACCCAAAGATCCTTTCCGGTGGTATCTGTCACTCATCATACGCTATGAAAAGACTGTCGGAGACGAGATGCCAGATAAGGCTGACGCTGCCATCATGCAGGACTTCACAGACTATCTGCATGATCTCCTCGCCGATGACAAGGACCATCCGAACGCCCTGTACTTAGGGAGGGTGACAGGTGCGGGTAAGACACATGCCATGTGGTACGTGAACAATCCCGAAAAGGCAAACAGCCAGCTCCAAGCCATCATTAAATCCGGGAAATATCCTCTTCAGTTCGAATATGTAATGGACGAAGATCCCGACTTCAAAGAAGCACATTGGTGGTTAGGATAATTAACGTGGTTGCATCAGAATAGATATAAATTCCGGATTGTAGGGCTTGCGCAAGTGCTGGCCCTACAACCGAATTGATTTTGACACAGTTCATTTAAAATCAAAAAAACAGCGTCATTCAATATCAAAATCAGGAGGCCTACGTTCACACGCAAGCCTCCGTAAGGAACATTTGTTTTACAAAACTTTTACAATCTTTTTTACCTGAAATTGTACTGTCGTCACTTTGGTTCTTTTGAAATCCGGATGGCAGCTCCGCCGCCGGGCGCAAGATTCTGCTTCAGTTTTGTTCCGGGTTTCACTTTGACAGTCCTTATGCGGTAAGCCTGCGGATTATCCTTCCAGTGAGCATCAGGCGCATCCTCATAGATGGTTGCCACGTACTTTTCACCTGCAGGCAAGAAGCTGAGATCAATCTCGGCTGTCCTTCCGTTTTCATCAGTGATCGCACCGACATACCAGTCATCCGAGTTCTTGTCGAGGCGTGCAACGGTTATATACCTGTTAGGCTCGGCTTCGAGATATTTCGAATCAGCCCAATCCACAGGGACATCCTTTATGAACTGGAAAGCATCCGGGAAACGCTCGTAGTTCTCAGGTAGGTCACACGCCATCTGCATCGGCGAGGGCATGGTGAGATAGAGCGCAAGCTGACGGGCGAGCGTTGTGCCAGCCTGCGAATCCTTACCCTCTCCATAATAACTCATCTTGGTCTCGAACAGACCCGGAGTGTAGTCCATCGGACCTCCTTTCAGACGGGTGAAGGGGAGGATACAGGTATGTGACGGAGGATTGCCGCCCATCGACTCAAATTCGCCACCTCTGGCCGACTCCTGAGCAAGCCAGTTGGGATATGTGCGGCAGAGACCTGTCGGGCGCGGAGCTTCATGGCTATCTACCATAATCTGATAGTCGGCTGCACGTTCGATGACGTTGCGGGCATGATCTACCATCCACTGCGAGGTGTGATGTTCGGAACGCGGGATTATAGCTCCAACATAACCGGTCTTTACAGCATCATAATTGTTGTCCTTCATGAACTGGAATGCGCGGTCGAGCTGAAGCTCATAGTCAGCGGCATTGGCAGCTGTCTCATGGTGCATGATGAGCTTCACTCCCTTCTCCTTCGCATAGTCGCGCAGTTCCTCTACATTGAAGTCGGGATAAGGTTTGTCAAATAGGAACTGACGGTTCTTACGGTAACCGGCCCAGTCCTCCCAACCTTCGTTCCAACCCTCTACGAGCACCCCATCAACACCGTGCTTGGCGGCAAAATCGATGTAACGCTTGACGTTTTCGGTATTGGCCGGATGACGGCCGTTAGGAGTTAGCTTGGTATAGTCGGTCACACCGGGTTTTGCAAGAGGATCGTCGGAATAAGCCCAAGTTTTCTGATAACCGGTAAACATCTCCCACCATACACCCATGAACTTCATAGGCTTGATCCATGATGTATCCTCTATCTTACACGGTTCATTGAGATTGAGGACAAGCTGCGACGAAAGTATGTCGCGGGCATCGTCGCTGACAATGAGGGTTCGCCACGGAGTGCTGAAAGGCAATTCAAGATAAGCACTTACACCCAGACGGTCCGGGACAAGGTGTGACTTCATTGTGTAGGTCTCAGGATCTACATCAAGGAGCATAGCGGGATAGCCGTCGAGAGCAGCCTCGTGAACGTTGATATATACACCGTCGTCCGTTTTGAGCAGCATTGGAGTCTGGATGGTCAGACCTTCTACGCGCTGCGCTTCTGAATGCTTTCCATAGCTTTCAAGAGCCTCCGGAAGATCTGTAAACGTCGTTTCGGACCACAGGTATTCGTCCGTGTCATAATCGCCGGGAATGCAGTAGAGCTTATGATTGCCGGTAAAATTAAATTCCGTAAGCTCGTCCTTGACAGTAAGATGGTTCGGACCTTTCTGTACAGGGAGCTCGTAGCGGAATCCGAGTCCGTCATTAAACAGGCGGAAGCGTATGGTCATCTCTCGCTGGCTATCTTCATCAATCAGATTGACAGCCATCTCCTTGAAGTTATCACGGATCGTGGAGTATTCGCCCCACACAGGTTCCCATGTACGATCCACAGTGATTGTATCAGTGCCGGCGATACGGAATCCGTCCGTCAGGTCTGTCTGATCGGATTTAAGGCCCAGTGCGCTTGCCTCCACCACCGGCTTGTTCTTATAGTCAAGCGTGTAATAGGGAGCACCCGAAGGAGTAAGCTCCACACGCAGGACGAAGTTGCCGTCCGGTGAAGTTATGCTCACGGCCGCTATTTGCATGATGCCCGCGAGCATACAGAGTGATATCAGTTTTTTCTTCATTAAAAATCCGAAAGAAGATTAGTTCATCAAAATAACGTAAGCGTATGGTTCAAGCTCAATCTCGACAGGAGCTGTGACCGAAGTACCTTTGATGAGATCGGTCATAGCTGCACCGGCAAGAACGATCGGAGTCCTTACGGTCTGCGTGCTTCCGGTAGCGTTGACAGCTACAAGGAGATTATGACCGGGAATGGCACGCGTAAAGCATACGACAGAAGAATTGGAGTAGTCACGCAGTTCGCCGCGACGTACTTCAGCCGAAGCCTTGAACGCAGAGTTGATGCTCTTATATACGTCCGAGAGAGCGGTCGAGAAATCAAGCGTCCTGTAATCGAAGAACGAGAGCTTGCCTGAAAGACCTTCGACATCCATTGAGGAATAGATCATAGGAGTACCGTTGAGCATTGATGCGAGAACGTAGGCGGCAGGTACACCTTCAGACGATCCGAACATGGTGGCGACATTATTCTCAGCAGCCACATCGTGATTGAACACATAGCGCAGGATCGACTTTCCGTCGGGAACTTTTGCGAGAGCTTCCTTGGCCTCCTTGACAACGTTGGCAGGCTTGCCGCCGTTGAACGCAGCAGAGATTGTGGTTGCACTCTCCCAGTCATAAATCATATTGAAGCCATCGGCATAATACTCAGGATTGGCAGTCTCGGCAAGCATGATCATATCGGGATTGATTGCACGGAGATCCGTGATGACATTGCTCCAGAAATCCTGCGGAACACCGTCGGCATAGTCACAACGGAAACCGTCGATCGACAGTTGGTTCACCCAATATGTCATGGCATCCTTCATGGCCGTGCGCACCTCTGAATTATCGAAGTTGAGCTGAGCCACATCGCTCCATCCGGTAGGCGAAACGATATTGCCCTCGGCATCCTTCACATACCAGTCGGGGTGCTGGGTGATCCAAGGACAATCCCATGCAGTGTGGTTGGCAACCCAGTCAAGGATAACCTTCATCCCCTTGGAGTGAGCCGTGTTGACAAGGTTCTTCATGTCATCCATGGTTCCGTAGCGGGAATTGAGTGCCGTGAAATTACGGATACAGTAGGGAGAACCGATACCGTTGAGCTCACCAGTCTCATAGACCGGCATCACCCAAAGGATGTCACAATCCATATCGGAAATGCGCGTGAGCTGGGCGGTCAGACCCTTCAGGCAGTCATTATCACCGAAGAAACGGGGGTTGGCCTGATAGATCACGTTTGTCGAAACTTCGTCGCCTATCACCGGAGCAGCCGGATTGGCGGGCATATCTATCTCGTAGGAAGTGCAACCGGTGGCGGCAAAAGCTGCCACCGTTGCAATGATTGATGTTATCTTGTTCATGGATCTTACTTCATTTCAGCTTTGTCGGGATTAGCGATGATAAAATAATTTTTGTCAAGAGTGATCGAGGCAGCATCATACTGCGTACCGGCATTGTTGTTGAAAATCAGATTCTCGGTCTCGCCGTTACCCTCGACAGTGATAACCTTGTAAGTAACACCGTCAACAGTCTCGGTAGCTTCAGGCTTCACGCCGGGCCAGCCGCCGAAAATCTCCTTGTCACCCCATGCATATACATAGAAGTCAGTCCATCCGGTCTTATCCTCGATATAGATCTTGTATTCGCTTGTCGGGGCTTCCACGATGCTTGCCCCGTCAGTATTTGCCACGATGTAGTAATCCTTGTCAAGAGTGATGGTCACAGCATCATACTGAGTGCCTGCATTGTTGTTGAAGATCAGATTCTCAGTCTCGCCGCTACCTTCGACTGTGAACACGAGATAGCTTACTCCACCGATTTCCTTGACTTCGGTTGTCGATGCACCGGGCCAACCGCCAAAGATCTCCTTGTCACCGTAAGCGTAGATGTAGAAGTCGCTCCAACCGGTGAGATTCTGCACGTAGATCTTATACTCTTCAGCAGGAACAGGTTCGGGATCGGGTTCAACTGTTCCGGGGACGTAAGTGGCAGGATCAATTTCTACCGCACGGTTGGACGATAGTTCGACATAAACGTCGCGGTCAAGATTGAAGACAACCACGTCGTCAACCTGCTTGCCGCTGCCATTGTTGAGAATCACATGCTCCTCAAGACCTGCATCGCAGTTAGCCGCACCAAGGTCAAAGTAAGTATATGTCACACCGTTGATGACCTGAGTACCGGTCGGCGCCATGCCGGGCCATCCGCCGTTAAGGTCGTTCACCGTACCCCACATGTAGAGGTAGAGATCATCCCATCCGGAATTGTTGACGACGAAGATCGCGTAACCGTCATGAGTCACCACAGCCGAAGGATCGAATTCGGTGACTGCGCTCGGAGTGAGTTCAAGATAGAAATCCTGATTCAGTGTCACGTTGAAGTCGGGAAGCTGCTTGCCGTTGCCGTTATTATTGAAGATAAGGTTAAGGTTAAGACCTTCGTTGGCCGCGCCGGTATCGAAATACTTGTAGTTGACACCATCAATGGTCACCTTGCCGGTAGGCTTCATGCCGGGCCATCCGCCGAATGCCTCGGCATCGCCCCATGCATACATGGCGAGTTCGTCGTACTCGGAATTATCAACTACATAGATCACATAACCGTCATGAACGATTTCATCAGGATTCTGAGGTTTGTTGAAGTAATCAGCCCAACGATAGACGAGGACATTGAGACGCTGACCGAGTGCCGGAGCTTGGGTATGGATCACGGGGGTGTTCTCCAGCGAACGCTCCTCACCCTGCTCTACGGAATAGAACGTGTAACCGTCCGCAAGGGTCTTACCATCGATAAAGTCGGCAGGATTCAGATAGACGCCCCACTTCACATCCGTGTCGGAAGCCTTCTCAAGTTGCCAGCGGGGATCGCCGACGGCATCCATGCCACCGTTGAACTCACCTATGATGTAGATTTTGTCTGTTGCAAGTGTCCCCTGAGGCACGATGACTTCAAGAAGCTGATAGCCGGGACGCAGCTCGAAGCGCGGAAGCTCGCTGTCGAATATGATCTCATCCTTCGAACATCCTGTCAGGAAAGGCAGGAGCATGAGGAAAAAGATACCGAATATATTGAATTTCTTCATTTTTGACTGATTTTTTTTTAATAGTTAGGATTCTGAACAAGACCCGGATTCACCATCAGAGCCACCTGCGGGAGAGGATACCATTCGTAACGGCGGTCACGCTTGGCCGGCATCTGACGGTCTGTCTCTGTCGCACGTCCGAAGAACCACCACTGGCCCTGTGTGAACTTGTCGAAACGGCGGAGGTCAGTGCGGCGGCGGCGACCTTCATCAAGGAACTCAAGACCCCATTCGCTTAGCATCCAGTCGGCGTCGAAGGCTGTGAAGCCGGGGCCGGGCTGCTCGATAGTGTTGACATCAGAGGGATTGTAGTAACGCTGACGCACGTCATTGACCAGTTCCTTCGCGCTGTTTGCGTCACCTGCACGGAGCTTGCACTCAGCAAGAGAGTAATAGACCTCGGCGAGACGGAATTCAACCTGATCGGCATCACGCCAGTCAAGACCGGTGGATGAAGGATAGATCGGATAACGGAGGACACGGAATCCGGAGTTGGTCTGTCCCCAGCGAGGACTCATCACGGGTTCGAGCGCGCGTCCGAGACCGAGGAAAGTACCGACTTGGTCAACATAAATCAGAGGTTTGTCCTGAAGGTCGGCATCGGCAAGCACCGGTTGACCTGTCACGTAGTTGATCTGTGCGCCCATTGCGAAGATACCCTTCCAGTTACCGGCTGCATCGCAGGTGAACGGTTGCTTACGGATATCCTTGTCATTCATGCGGTCAAAAGGTGCGCCGAGTTTGTCACCGTAGTCAAAAAGGAAGCTCTTCGCACCCTCGCTACCCGCGTTGGGGACGAGAGTACCGGTGTTGTCCTTTGACGGTACCATACACGTACAGTTCCAGCCACCCTGATCACATGAGAAATCAAACATCTCATCATAGTTGTAAGGGAGGAAGGGAGTGTTGCGGTTATTGTTGGTCAGGCGACCGGCTTCCATCTGGAAAGCAAACACGACTTCAGAGCATTTGTCATTGTTGATGCCATAGATGTCTCGATAATCGGCGGCAAGGTTATATGTACCGTAATCGCCGTCAATGATCTGCTGGCAGAGTTCGGCACATTCCTTGAAGCGATCCACTCCGATGAAGATCTGTGAATTAAGGAGCAGACGCATCTTGAGCATACGGTTCACTCCCTGATTCATGCGTGAGCGGACCAGACTTGAACCATCCTCAGCGGTCAGGTCATTGCAGCAACCGTCAAGCTCATCGGCGATGAATTGCCAGATGACCTCGCAACCCTTGTTGAAATCGGGATCGGCAGAACCGGGAATGCTACCGCCTACAGAAATGTTGAGCGGGAGCGCACCGCCCCAAAGTTCAAAATTATTGTAGTAAGCCCAAGCGCGCATAGTGCGTACTTCTGCGATATAGGATTTGAGCGCATCGTCAGTCATACCGATCGCTGAGGCATTGATCTGCTCCAGATCGTTGATAAGTGTGTTGCAGAGGCCGATGGTCTCCCATGCGTGTTCCCATGCCTGACGGATGATTACTGATTCGGAGTTCCATGTCTGGGTCGAGAGGACGAATTTGGCAGCCTCATCGTAGCCCCACGCGCCACCGTTCCATGTACGCCATGCGATCTGGTCGGCAGAAAATTCGTTGAGATACCAGAAATATTCCAGAAATCCGCTCTGAGCACTCGAATAGATGGATGCGACAGCTCCCTTGACACTATTCTCGTCCTGATAATATGTCGAAGCATCGATGCGATCAAAAGTTACTTCATCGAGATTGGTACATGACCATGATCCGACAGCGATTGCGGTCGCACTCAGCAGACCGGCTATATGATTGAATATTTTCATTATGTCTGAATGTTGAGATTAACGGAAGCGAATGTTTACACCAAATGTCACCTGTGTTGCGGTCGGATAGGCCGAGGTCACGTCGATACCCGGAGTGATGCCTGTCGAGGGGACAGCCGAGGGATCGGTGCCGGAATAGCTGGTGATTGTAAAGAGATTCTTGGCAGCGATGTAGAAGCGGAGGGTGTCGAGCAGACGGCGGTCCTTGAGGGGAACGGTGTAACCGAGAGTGACGTTTTCAAGCTTGAAATAATCGCCGTTCTCAAGGAAGTATGATGAAATCACTCCACCGCCTGACCATACGTCACGATCTTTGAGATAGGTGCTGCGGAGCACATTGTCAGTACCGCAGCCTCTGAGTCCCATTCCATATCTGCGCATGTTGAAGATCTGGAAGCCGAAAGCACCGTTGAACATAAGACTGAGGTCGAAGCTCTTCCATTTGACTGTGTTGTTCCAAGTGAGGAAGTGTTTGGGCGCACCGTCGCCGATATATCTCTTATCCTTGGGATCGGCTGAAGCGGCTGTGACTTTCTCACCGTCGGAGGTATAGACGAGCATATTGTGGTTCTCATCAACACCGGCATACTCATAGCCCCAGAACTGACCGATCTTACCGCCTTCCTCGACACGGAAGAAGTATTCGCTTGTGCCGACACCCGGTTTCTGATAAAGATCGAGGTAAGATGCCTGATAGATGGAATTGGAAAGTTTGGTGAGTTTGGTCGTACCGTAAGAGTAGTTGATACCGGTGGTCCATGTCACAGGCTGATTCACCACTGCGTCGGCCGTAACGGCGAGCTCGATACCTGTATTCTTGGTCGTACCTACGTTAACGAGGATCTCAGGATAGACATACGGGGGCTGGGGAGCAGTGTAGTTATAGAGAAGATCCTGTGAGCGGCGGTCAAAATATTCGATAGAACCGTAGATGCGGTTGAAGAACATGAAGTCGATACCGTAGTTGGTGCTGGAAAGTTTCTCCCATCCGAGGTTAGGATTGGCATTGTTTGAAGGACGGTAGCCGGTCACCCATTGGCCATCGATATAGTAAGTACCGCCGGGCGAGTATGTGGCAAGTGATTTGTAGGCATCGAAATCGCTTCGGCCGGTCACACCGTAAGAGATACGGGGCTTGAGACTCTGGACAGTCTGCACATAATCAGCAAGGAAGGGAGCTTTGGCCATTTCCCATGCGATAGATGCCGCAGGGAATGAACCCCACTTGTGATCGGCACCGAACTTTGTGGAACCTTCGTGACGGATTGAAGCCGAAGCGATGATCATGCCCTTCCAAGAGTAGTTTACACGGCCGAAGAAACCGATGAGGGTCGATTGGCTCTTTCCGCCATACATCTGTGCCTTACCGTCGGCAAGCCATGTACCTGAACCGATACCGTTCCAGAGAGGTTTGTCAAAGGTGAAGTTGTTGTTCTGCATGAACATCTGCTCCCAGTTGGAACGCTCAAAAGAGTAGCCTCCTACGACTTTCACATCGTGGTCACCGTTCTGGAAGCCATAGTTGCCGATCCACTCCACGCGGTTGGTCCACCATTTCTGATACTGCTGCGACGCACGTCCGGCATATCCGCCCCAGTATGATTCACCGGAGGTTGTCGGGGTGTAGTAGTCGCTCTTCAGGTCATTGTAGTTGTAGGAGTAAGAGAATGTGGTGCTCACATTGTGGTGCTCATTGTTCCAAATATTGTACTTGATATCTGTCGAACCGAGAATGTATGTACGGTTACCTTCCGACTTGTTCACTCTGAGCTGCTGCACGGGGTTCTTGATGTCGGTCGGCGAGGTGGGCTGATAGTATGATCCGTCTGCGTTATATACCGGAATGGTAGGGTTCATGCTGAGCGCGGTATCAAACATTCCATCGTCACCCCATTTCTCCTTGACCTTGCGGGCATTGAGCGAGGCGGTGATGCGGAGATGATTGTCAAGCGCGTTGGCCGACACGGCAGCACGTCCGCCGAACTCCTCGCGGCGGCTCACGATATCGAGACCGTTGGCCTTTTTCCAGTTCATTGATGCGGTGTAGTAACCACCGTTGGCAAGCGAACCGTCGATAGCGAGATACTGGTTTGTATCGTAAGCCGTCTTGCGGGTGATCAGATCATACCAGTCGGTGCTTGCACCGTAGTCGTTACCGCGACGTGCGAGTCGCCATTCGTAAGGCGAAAGCACTTCGGGCTTATCCTTTGCAAAAGCGAGTGCACCATAGGAATCGTAAGTGATGACGGGGAGTCCTGCCTCACCTGTTCCCTTCTTGGTAGTGATAAGAATGACACCATTGGCACCGCGCGTACCGTAGATAGCAGCCGAAGCGGCATCTTTAAGTACTGACATCGATTCGATATCCTGCGGAGCGAGTGTACGGATGTCACCGCCGGCAACACCGTCGATCACGATAAGAGGACCGTTGCCCGCGCTGAGCGAGGTCGCACCGCGCACCTGAAGATCCGCGCTACCGTTAGGATTGGCAGCTGCCGTACTTGACACGTTGAGACCTGCCACCTTACCGGTGAGCATTTCCATGGGGTTGTTCATCGCACCTTTCTGGAAATCGTCGCGATTGACCTGAACGATTGAGCTTGAAAGTTCTTTACGGCTGAGTGAACCGTAGCCGACGACAACCACTTCGTCAAGAAGCTCGCTGTCCTCCTCCATTGTCACGTCAATTCTGGTCTGACCTTTGACAGGAACTTCAACTGCTTTAAAACCAACATAGCTGAAAACGAGAGTTCCGTCCGAGGGAACTTTGTTGAGAGTATAGTGACCATCGAAATCGGTAGCGATACCGTGAGTCTGATCACCTTTTACTGAAACACTGACACCAATCAGAACCTCACCTGTCGGATCGGAGACTGTGCCGGAAACATTTACTGTCTGCGCCGACAAGAACGGAGCAGCCATCAAAGCTATCACCCAAAGCACTGTGAGAGTGAAGGCTCGTAAATTCCATGGTTTTTTGTTCATTATAAGTATTGATTTAATAGTGATGATTGCGATGGAAAGTGCAGCATTTTTAACTATACGATGCAAATTTCGCCAACCTTTTATAGTCGGTCAAGGCAATCAAATAAAAATCAAAACTTATAGGGGGGGGGGTAATTAGCTGTAACTCAACAATAAAGCTATTTAGCAACTCTCAAAAAATCAATATTTCTTTCAGTCCCGTAGAGGTCTGTTTTCAATCCAGATTCCTTACTTCATTCTCAAATTCATCGGGATTGATGGCTCTCTTCCTGATCTTCGAACGATAGGTATAGATCGTCGATATCGAACACCGAAGGAAACCCGCTATCTTGGCACTGTCATCGATACCGATTCGGATGAGGGCATACAGGCGGAGTTCGGTGTTGAGAAGCTCGCCGGATTTCAGGACAATCTGCTCTCCGGGATTAAGCAGGGCATTGAATTTTTCGACGAACGACGGATAGATCTTGAGAATAGCCTCATCGAACCTGACATAGAAGTTTTTCAGCAACTGGTCGGCCATCTCGGTCGATTCGAGCTTTTTCAATAACGCAGCTCTGTTGCCTCCCTGAACCGTCAGATTACGCAATGACTGCTGATAATGCTGGAGCGATGAAATGGCAGATGAGCAATACTCCATGAAGAGCCCGGCATACTGCTCTTTGGTACGGTTGAATTCCTTCAGTTCGACATTTTTCGCTGCCAACTCCGTATTGGTGGCTTTCAATTGCTGCGAGAGGCGGCTCAATTCACCGTTCTGCTCCGCCAACACTTTATTAGCCTTCTTGAGCTCTCCGGACATCACATGCAATTCGTCGTTCTTACCCTTCAGCTCATGGTTAGCATACTTCAACTGTTCGGAGACCTTGCTCAGCTCCTCGTTGGCAAGACTGACCTTATCCTTGGCCTTGCGCAGACTTCTGATCTGTTTCAGGATCAGGAATACGGTCACAAGCAGGATTATCGAAAGGACGCTGCTCACCGTCACCATTGTCCTCAGACGGCTGGTCAGATCATTCTGCACGGCCGTATAAGCCTCGTCAATCACAGGCAACATCTTGCTCGACTGGGCATTGCGCATCAGAGCGGAGTAGAAATTGGCATCAGCTATACTTTTCTTGAGATAACGGTTGGCCCTCTCGACGTCACCATCCTCAAACATTACGGTGGCTACCTCGCGAAACGACATGTTTTCCTTCACCGCACCCCTCACATCCGAAATGGCACTGAGAGCAAGGTAACGCTTATACTCGTCCGGGAATCCGGCTGTCTTATAGATATAGGCAAGGGTCGAGGCCAAAATCGAATAGGATCTCGTCCCTGACGGATACATTTCGAGATGACGCGACAATGATTCGATGGCTTTGGCGGACTCACCGTTACGCGCCATCTCAGACATTACGAAAACAAGATGATTGAATGAATCCGGATCAATCACCTGCCCTAACGAATCGGCATAGAGAGCGCGTTTCTTTTCATATTCCAATGCGGTCTCGTGCTCACTNGTATATTCGCTCAGATATTGGTAGAGGCCACAATACGTGGTGTAATATGACTCCAACAACGATGGGCTTAGCGAATCACGCGGAATGGCCTGCATGGCGGCAAGCGCATCGGCAAACAAGCCTGCATGGGCATAGACATCAGCCCTTTTTATGAGCAGACGGGTNTATTCACCGGGAATATCCCTGACGGCGGGACGCTGGAGATTATAGGTGATATAGTAGAGAGCCGAATCGGCATTGTAGGCGTTGAATTCTTCTATGAGGCTATCGATNAGCACCGTGCGTTGGGCTTTATCAGTGGTCAGGTCATATTTCCGCTTCAATGCGGTGATACGCTGATTCTTCTCATTGTCATACTGTCCGCTGTTGGCAATCTCAGAATCCAACANTCCATAAAGCTGCTGCAGCTCAGCCACATCGCCACGCTGCGATTCAGAGCAGGATACAAGCAGGAGTATAAATAAAAGAATGACAAGTGGCCTCATTGTACATAACAGATTTAAGGAATTCAATCTTACACATTTTTATATCCGAATGTATCCGACATCNCAANTTNTGATGTCGGATACATTGATTGTGTAAAATTAATAATAAGTCAGTTATGCACCAAATAATTGCTGATGCAATGTAGGATTTTAATCAGATNACGGGCTATTTGGCCGNCTANTTTCTCACGAAAACGGCAGATCCCAATGCCGNGAGCGTGAAGGAAGCNTGTGGCGAGAACTCAACGGTCTCTCCGCCGAGAGCGTCACGGTAAGTACCTTCGGGGAGACCTGCAGGGATTGTGAACTCCTTCTCCTCATCGCTGAAATTNAGCATAACGACCACATTTTCATNACCGAGCGTGCGCTTGTAGGCGTAGATCGAAGCATCGTCCGTAGTCGAAAGGTTCGTGAGAGTTCCGCTCTGACTGCCTGTACGCAGTGCCGGCTGTGTGTGCTTCAGATGTGTCAGATTTTTGATGAGCGCAGTCATGGTTGTGTCCGGCTGTGACCAGTCGATCGGAGTCTTTTCGGCGAGTGAAATGCGTCCGCCGGATTTATACTGGATCTCCTGACCGTTGTAGATCAGCGGCATTCCATAGACAGTAAATTGTAATACGGTCAANGGTCGGAAATACTTGTTATAGACTATATCCTCGCTACCACCCTGATCCTGAAGCACATCATGGTTGACAATATAGACCATGCGCGAGCGGCCGGCGTAAGGATCGGTGATCGTATCNTCCGGNGCTTTTGANTCTCCCTCGGTGAGACCGGTGTTGGCAAGCTGTTCGCAGGCTTTACGGAGCATTGCGAGATCCGGTTCGGGCTCATTGGCAAATTCCTTGAGCACNTTTTCCTGAAAATCCCAGCAGTAGTTATAGTCGAAATATCCATTCTTGACCAGCGATGGCTTCGACGAATCCTCGGCAAGCCATGCAACACGTCTGCCATCCTTCAGCACCCGCTCTGATGCCTTGCGCCACAGTTCGGGAGAAGGTCCGGAAGCGTAGTCGCAACGGAAGCCGTCAATATCGAAATTATCCACCCAGTACTGCATGGCTTTCACCATCTCGTCCTGCATAGCCTNATTGTCGCGGTCAAGCTCATAGACATCTTTCCAAGCTCCGCCGAAGGGATGGACGAANTCGCCGTCCTTCTTTGTGTAGAACTCNGGNNTTGAGGTGACCNATANANTNTCCATCGCAGTGTGATTGCCGACCCAGTCAAACCATATCTCCATACCGTTGTCATGGATGGTTTTCACGAGATCACGCAGATCCTGTTCAGTGCCGTTGTCGGGATCAATCTTGGTGTAATCCTTAATGGCGTAGGGACTTGAATATGCGCCCCACCGGCCTGTATCACCAAGTTCATATATGGGCATGAGCCATACGACATCNACCCCTAACTCTTTCAGACGCGGGATCTGTGCCTCGACACCTTTAAGATTGCCTTCAGGNGAGAAGTTACGGACAAACACNTCATAGATGACACGATTTTCGGGAATATGCTCCTCAACCGTCTCCACTGCTTTCTTGGAGCAGGCAGTACAGCCGAGGACAACTGTCATGAGAGGGATTAAAAAGTTTTTCAGACGTATTTCCATCGAGTATGATANATTTTTATTGATTTGAAAAGAAANTAGCAAGTATTTCTGACTCATCGCAAAATTACGCAGTATCGCGGTCGNTTCTTGTAACGTCATAGAAAAATCAAAACGNCCGNATGGATAATCATCTGAATACNCGCGTTTTACAGCAGAAAAATTCAAACTTATCTCAACTTNACTTTTCTCGCTGTAAGCCTAATAATCAGCACTCTGCATCACCCGACACACTCTTNTCGGTCAAAGNGNCAGTAAACAAATGAACATTCTGCGGTGTTATGAAATCACCCACAATTCAACTAAACTTTTATCAACAAAAATCTATTAAAAATCATCGTATGAGAAGTATTACTACTTTTGATCTTCAGTATGCCCACCGTTTCTACGGATTCAAGGGTGAGGCACAGTACCTTCACGGCCACACAGGAATCATGACCATCGAAGTGGAAGATACCGTAAATGAAGGTGTGAATATGGTGTTCCCATGCAATGAAATCAGAAAGACCGCATGGAGTGTATTGCAGAACTTTGACCATGCTCTCGTACTCCGTGAGGACGATCCGCTGCTTCCCGCCATTGTCGGCGTATATGAAAAACANGGTATCCTCAACGGTCATCCTCAGAACACAATGAAGGGTGAGGCATTCAAGACTGAACTGGCAACAGCTTATCCGGATGCACGCCTCGTCGTCACAAAAGAAACTATGACCGTCGAAGGAATGATCAAGATAGTTTATGATCTCCTGAANGACAAACTCAACATCGCCCGCATCAAATTCACCAGCGGAGTGAACGCTGCGGAAATGGAATTCGACACACANAATAAAATAGACCGCTGCCCTCTCTGCGGAATCGCCCTTGACGAAAACGGCGTATGCCACAAATGCGGCTATCACAAGAAGTAGTCTCCCGACACACACGATCCGCCATAACAAGCNAAACGAACACGACACACAATCCGCTATAACAAGCGAGACAGACACGACCGTATCTCCCTACGGCCTGTCAAACGGACTTTTCAATAACAACCAAGAGGGTATATCAGACTTTGACCACCATGGTCATCTGATATACCCTTGATTCATATTCTCATTGTTTTTGGTATGATTGTTGAAATCTACATTAGCAATGATTCCGGCGCTGTCGCATTTTNTTCTNAAATCGTGACAGTCAAATCCGGCATCAGCATTGAGGAAAAGNCCGTCAATAGAAATTCCTGCGTTTTCCATCATGCCAAAAATCTGGTCAAATGACGTTCCAATCTCATGAATATTATGGTGCTTGCCGGATTTTGGCTCAGACATAGCCATCGGAATACCCTGACGGTCAGTAATAAATATAGCATTGGTGGTCTGCGCCGCTCCACCGACTTCCTCTCCTCCGCGCCGTGCTTTGTTGCGGGAGAGGGATCGGATGGGGTTATTGAAGGGAGGGGGTGAGAGGGAAGGCGGAGATTCGGAGCCGGGCGGCGCCCATGGGGATGAGGGTGAGGGTGTCGGGGGCGAAGGCGGGGATGGAGGAGGGGGACGGGAGGGTGTCGGTGAGGCCGGTGGCGTCGTAACCCCANGAGGGGACTGGGGTTCCCGTGACAGTGAACCGGAGGGGAACCGTGGCGGGAGTGAAGGGGTTTACGTCAGGGGCAAGGGTGGGAGCAGGTATGGCTGTCAGTCCGACGGGCAGGCTGGAGTCGGAAGGGAGACTGAGTGCATAATTCCAGGGCGAGCCGGGATGGAGAGTGTAGGTTGGCCAGAGTTGCGGATCGGCTGTCGGTTGCCAGTGGGAGTCAAACTGCACGAAGGCGGGGTCGGAGCTGTTGTGGGTGCTGACGATTTCGTCGATCAGGAGCGAGAGCGTGAGGGGGCCGTAGTTGATGCTGATGCTTCCGTTTGGCCATGTGTGCGTGTTGAGGGTCATGGGCAGGGTAAGGCGTATGGAGTCGCCGTCGATCCATGTGCGATCAATGCGAACGTATCGGCCGGTTGCTTCGGAGCTGAGTGAGATGGGTGAGGATGCATTGATGGCGAGCGAGGCGTTGGAGGCCCATGTGGGTATGCGGAGGTAGATGGGGAAGGATACGGGTACGGAGTCGGTATGGAGGGTAAGAGTGATGGAGGGTTGGAATGGATAATCGGTAGTCTGCGTGAGGGTGACGTTTCGGCCTTGAGGGGTGACTCGTGCGGTTGTTGTAGAGGCTGAGTAGAGCATTGTAGCGAGACCGTTATCGGCGGTGGCCATCACGAGGTATTCGGCATAGTAGGGCCACCCGAATCCGTGGTTGTGCTGGCAGCATCGACTGCTGAAAGGGCTTAGGGAGAGCATTCCGGGGAGATTGTTGTCGATNCCCGGACCGTGGAGTTTTTCGNCGCTTACAGCCATATTGGGGGCTGTGAGGTAGCGCAGGGCGCGCATATCGGGGGTCAGCGCGGCAGTGAAACTGTTGAGGGCTACATTTTCGCAGTGATCCGCCCATGAGGGATCGCCTGTAATAGCCATCAGAATCTGGTCAGAGGCCATGTGTTCTACCATAGCGCATGTTTCGGCACATTGCCGGGGATCGGTGTATCCGGGGCGAGCATTTTCGTCGGCGGCATACATTCCACCCGGAAGGTTGCCGTATCGCGAGGTGATGATGTGGAAATCGTTGTAGGTGGCTGCAAGGTGGGTTGAGTCGGCAGAGACCATGAAGTAAGTGGCTGGTTCGCGGAAACCCTGCGCTATATTGACGCCGTGCCAGTTGGGGAGATCATCGNGGAGCGTCCAATCAGCTGTGTTGCGGTGGAGCTTCTCGGCGAGAGGCAGGAGGGATCTGTCGCCNGTGCGGTTATAGAGCCATAGGAGACTCCATAGGTTGTCGCCACCGCGCATACTTTGCCAGTANCCGGTGAGAAACTGCGAGTCGGGCACGGAGAGTTGCCATTTGAAGTAGTCGGTCATGGCAGAGAGAACGCGCGGGTCGGAGGAGTGTTCGTAATAGGTCTGAAGAGC
This sequence comes from Bacteroides sp., assembly GCA_014801945.1. Lineage (GTDB taxonomy): Bacteria > Bacteroidota > Bacteroidia > Bacteroidales > Muribaculaceae > Duncaniella. The sequence continues at coordinate 2,778 of JAAVDF010000036.1, read as the reverse complement.
CCATAGCATAATCATCTGTGCCCATAGTTCGGGATTTGAATTTTCGAAGTTGCGAGGTCCGAGGAATCCGTCGGGCTTCAGGTTGGCGAAGATAGCCTCAAACCATGTCTGGGCTTCGCGTTTCATCGTTTCGTCATCAAGGATATAGGCGAGCGAGGCGTAGCCACGCAACCAGTAGGGAACTTCCTCCCAGCCGTGATCGCCGGAATCGGAGAGCCATTGGTTGGAATTCTTGTCGAGCCATGCACTGATTGATCCGAGCTGTCCGCAGAGGCCGTCGCGCTGATGGTTAAGGTAATTGCGTAGCCATCCGTGAGGCTGCACTGCGCCTACGGGAAGTTTTATCAGCGGGGCGGAAAGAAGTGGCGGTCGGAAGCCGGGATAGTTGGCGTTGATGCCTTCGGCAGGACGACTGACAATGGTAATCGAGTCAGTAGCGGTGGTTGCCGAAGTTGAGAGCGCCGATATAAAAACGAGGAGATACGTGAGGATGCTTGGGAGTTTCATGTGATATCAGGGTAATGGTATTGAGGGGGATAAAGTTAGCATTTTCTTTTCGCGTGGCCAATCTATCCAAAAGTGAAAGAATGTTAAAAAAAGAAGAATTGATCACCCTGTTTATCTGAAATACGCGGTTTGCGCCCGGTTCAGATAGGCACAGGAGATGGATAGTATGAGTTCCTTGGATTTCATAAGAGTAGGGAAATATGATATTTCTATCCAACGAAATAGCCGACTTCGAAAGCCGCTAATGGTGTCTTTATCTATGAGTTCTATCAATTCAAGGAGTGTTTAGGTGCGTTTTTTCATCACACTAAACACTCCTTATTGTATGGCGCGGAACCTCAAGCAGAGGAATGGTACTTAGCTCTCCTGTTTTTTCTCGTGGTTTCCTGATCCAAGTATTACCGTCAGAGTCATTGCAGATGTCGGTTTGCTTAAGGCTTTTAACATCGCAGAAAGCCAACCCTGTGAAGCAGCAGAACACGAAGGTGTCCCTTACAAGTTCCAAACGGGGGATTTCCTTCAGATCGAGCTTCATTACAGCGTTAAGCTCATATTCATTAAGGAATTCACGTTTGGAGTAAGTCCTCTGATACTTCTTACCCACAAACGGATCATGGTCAATCCATTTGTGGGCGAGTGCGTATTGAAGCACGTTCTTGACACAACGAAGATAGCGGACAGCGGCATTATTGGCACAGGCTTTCTTCATGCGCAGAAAGTGCTGGAAGTCGTCAAGGATGCCGGAAGTCACTTCCTTTATAGGAATGTCAGGTACGTTATTGTTGAGTTGGAGAAACTCTTCAAGATAGTCGGCACAGCGAGTCCATCTTTGATATGTGGCGAATACTATGTCACCACGTTCAAATTCCTCTTTGCGCTTCTCGTTGGTCTCGCGGAATACCTCAACCATCATTTTAGGTTTCTCCCCATTTCCGAGAAAAAGCGTTTTCATGATTGCAGGGTTCACGAGCTTCTCCTCACGGATGAGCATATTGTGTATGTCACACATCTTTGCTCTCACAAGTTCGAGGTATTTGTTCAATTCGAGGTCACGGCGGGTACGTCCGCGACACACATGCTTTTTAGCATCCCAGTTTGCCGGGTCAACTGTACGTCCAATCTTGAACTCAGTCGCCTGTCCTGCTACGGATACACGGGCAAAGATTGGATATTCCGCCCTGTCTCCCTTTGGCTTCCTGATGTAGAAGCCGAGGGTAAAATACGAATCTGTTGTCATAGTCTGTGGGTTTAATGGTTACTTAAATATAATCATTTTCTCCGACATTTCCAAACTATGCAGAACTTGTCATTACCGGAATGAGACGAATATGCCAACAGATATGTAAATTCCTTCAACTGTGAGTCACTACTCACACAGAAAAATGATGAAAAGCGCAGAAAACAGTGTCAAAAGAAGGATTTTGGCTGGATTTATAGTTAAAATATCTTTCAAATATTAAACGATGTTAAAATCGTCTGAAATCTGACCGATTTTGCGACCCAAACCGGGTCAAAGGTTCAATCCCGTGCCTAAAACCCCACTCTGTGAGTGGTTTTCTGAGCCTAACCTACGGTGAATCAACCTGCTCACACTTCTGTGAATGTAACTGTGAGTCGATTTGCTCACAGGTGTGAGTACTCACACATCACTCACAGCTGACCGTAATATTCTTCAGTATTCTTCGATTTGGGCAAAAAGAAAAAATGCTGAAAATCAAGTGATTTCAGCATTTTTCCGCGTTTTACCGCTTTGTTAAGTGACCCCGGTGGGGCTCGAACCCACGACCCAATGATTAAGAGTCATTTGCTCTACCAACTGAGCCACGGAGTCATTTAGTTGCTTTGGGAGGTTGGTGTTGTTCCCGTTTTGCGAGTGCAAAGTTACGACGTTTTTTTGAGACCTCCAAATTTTTCAGTGATTTTTTTCAAAAAAAATTAATTTTCGGGGGTTAAGAGGCGATTTTTAGGGAATTATAGTGCTATTGTGGCAATTTTTATCTATCTTTACACGATATTTCCCGATGGCTGTGAGGCCGGATGGAAATGTCGGGGGGCTTCCTACCTCTTATTCCATTATAAACTTTAAGAATTAACCCTTAATAACAATCAAAAGTTATGAACAACAAAGTTCTTTATCTTGCTCTCGGTGTTGCTCTTCTGGGCACTACCAGCTGCTCCAAGAAGCTTGGAGAGTTCCAGAGCAATTACTTCAACACCACTCCCACTCCCCTGGAGACAGTGGGTATGAATGTACCGGCTACCATCACCGGT
>JAAVDF010000035.1 GCA_014801945.1 Bacteroides sp. | reverse complement strand
CCCCACCCTACGANAAAAAAATGTGCGCATGAGACCCGAAAGTCNCATGCGCACATTTGGCATTAAGTCTTATATTAAAGATATTTTTACTTATTTTTCAGTTTTGTTGTCGTTATAGAAGAGGTAGCGCAGAATGGCACGAACCGAATACTTTCCATAATTGCCAAGATCGCAGTCAAACGTCACTGATGCACCGGTACGGAGAGTGGCGGCCACACGGATGTTGCTGATAGAGCATCCTTCAATAGGCTTAGCATTTTCAGANGTTACTGTAGANGGATCATAGAGATCAAACTTCTTGTCGGCNTCCGTAGTGATGGAGAATCCGGTTTCGTTNANCTCGATGGGCAGTTCACGCGCAGCAAAACTGTAGCGAGTCATGTCCTTGGAATATTTGGCATACGCAACAGCAAGCATGGCGGTCATCTTTTCGGGATTGATCAGGATCTGATAGTAAGTATCCGCATCATTGATGATCTCAAACTGTGCATCCTCACCCTCCTTGGGTTCTTGGTTTGTGGCATAGATCGAACCGAGGTAGAGAGGACAGACAGGGAAGGTGGTGACTTTGTAACGATTCTCAATCATGAAATCCATNACATAGACNCCGGGATTGCGGAAAGGATAGGCACGAAGGCTGAAATCATCAAACACATAGGCCGANGTCAGACCGACAGGCGTGATGTTTGAGCCGGAAGCGGTGAAGAAGCCGTCATTCTGGTCAACCCCGAAATTCATTTCCGGGAAACGGAAGCTGAGACCCTGATAGCCCGATGTCAGTTTGAGGTTGGACATCTCGAAATTAAGCTTCTGGGTTGACATATTGAATTCAAACTTATAGGTAGGATTGAGTCCGATATATGCCTCACCGGTATGGGTGTCAACGACGCGGTTGAAACAGTCGTTAGGGCCATAGTTAAAGGTATATTTCTGATCGCTTGTGCTCGAACCGAGGCAAGAGGTCAGGGAGAGAGTGGCGGCGATGATGACGCCGAGTGAAAGAAGGTATTTCTTCATAGTCAATATGATTGGTTATCTTATATTAATGTCGTAGAGTTCGATTGTTTCCTATTACCGGTATATTAGTCGATTATATACGGAACGATTATACTAACGCGGACATGNGATTGTTTAGTATGATTNCAATACTTTACATTTGGTTAAAAAAACAAAATATACGACTGNAAATCACCCATATCCGCCCGAANACATCATAACGAACGGAAATCAAGACGTAGCGTGACACCGCCACGGACCGGAAGACCGCGCTGGAAGAAGCTGTTTGACATTGATTCGTAGCGGAAAGTCGAGAAGCGGGTGTCAGTAAGGTTCTTACCCCAAAGATCGACCGATCCGCAGGGTATGTCGATGCGCAGATTGGCACCCAACTCAGCATAGAAAGGCTGCTTGTAGTTATTGGCCTCATCCCAGTAGATCGCACCCGTACCGCGCATGTCGGCCGTGAGGCTGAGCCCCTTGATGATACGCGACTCAACCGGATGGCGATAGGTGGCGGCAAGATAGAGGGTATTGGACGGAGCGTAGGGCACGTGCTTACCCTTGAAGCTCTCCTCNCCGAGATTGAAACGGCGGAAAGTGGCGTGAGTATAGCCGTAGGCAAGATTGAACGCCCAACGCGGAGTGGGATTATAGGCAAANGTAAACTCGCCACCGGTGCTGCGCGTGCGGTCTGCATTGGCCATAACGCGTCCGGTAGTCGTACCTTTGGGGAACATGGTCAACTGCTGGTCACGGCAATCNATCAGGAACAGTGCGAAGGATGAATAGACNCGGCCGTGGTCAACGCTGAAATGGCCACCCAATTCATAGTTCCACGACACTTCCGGACGATAGTTGACAAGGCCGTTGACATCGNAGCCCTCTCCGGCCGANGCCTGTGTCTGCGGCCGGCCACCGCCACCGGGCATCTTGCCCATCATCTCGTCCTTGAGACGCTGCTGNAGGAATTCGGAAAACATCTGGGTGTTATAGCCTCCTGCCTTGTAGCCTTTCGACATGGACAGGAAGAGCGCGGAATGCGGAAGATTGTAGGTGACGCTCACTTTGGGGAGCAGCTGAGAGAAATGTTTCGACAGACGGNCTGCCTCGTCGATACTTACATCAACNGAGCCGAGAGGTATGTTTCCTCGATACATCGTGCAGGAAGCATCGCTGTAACTGCGATACTTCAGTGCAGTGTGTTCGTAGTCGAGACGTATGCCGGCCGCAAAAGTGAAATTACGCCAGTCGTAGGAACTCTGATGATAGACGGCCACGCCCTTCACTGGATTTGTGAAATCAGAGCCGAGGAAGAGGTTNGGCTGATCCCATGCGAGACGCATCCCGGCGGGAAGCAGGGAGTTGACATTGTCAAGGATAAGATCATTGATACCGTCCTCCTTGAAATTNACAGGAGCATATATGTTGCTGTATTTATAGAATCCGAACACTCCGGCAAGCCAGCTGTAGTTACCGACCGAACCGCGCATGACGACATCCTGCGTCACACTGCGGTCATGCTGCTTCTGGGTGAGNGTGAAATAATTGGCNGGCAGGAAGTCCTGATCAAGCGTCAGATTGTCATCGACATACTGGAAGCCGGTGATCGAGGCCAGAGTGAAATAGGGNGTTGACCAGTTNACGGTAAGTCCGTCGGTGAACGTGGTGCGCTTGTAGAAACACGTNTCATTATAGTTTATCAGGTCAGTCTCCTCATAGGCGTATGGNTAGCCGTTCTGACGGGCATGGCCGTAAGACGCCACGTTTTCGACAAGAAGATTGTCAGCTGGCCGCCATGATGTCTTCCATCGCAGAGCTTCCACCCTCTCGCGGTCGGTACGCTGACCATTGTAGGCATTTCGGAAATAGCCTCCGCGATAAGCNCCATAAGCACTCACCGACATGCCGAGGCCGCGAGTGAGCAATCCGTAAGCCGAGAGACCGAGACGGTAATTATTGCCNGTAGCCCCNTCGGCGAGCGCGCGNACACCCTGATAGTGGAGGGGCGAAAGCGTAGTGACGTTGATGAGACCCGCTATTGTATTACGGCCGTAGAGAGTCGATTGAGGCCCGCGNAGNACCTCGATACGCTGAATGTCAAGCATATCGAAATCATAGGCATCCTTATTGAGATAAGGGATATTATCGACATTGAGTCCNACGGCAGGCTGATCGATACGCGCTCCGATACCGCGCACATATACCGAAGCAGTCATCCTCGACCCNTATTCAGGCATAAAGAAGTTGGGAGCGATCTCCGAAACACCCCNCAGACCGGCCACGTTAAGACGCTCGATCTCNCCTTGTCGCAGCGTCGTCACCGAGACCGGCTGACGCAACAATGAACGCGCCTGCTTGATGGATGTCACAGTGACCTCACCGATNGCAAGGGTGTCGGGNCCTTCCTTGATACGTGGGCTCGATGAACCGGGCTCAGTAATTGCTGACGAATTTATCATACCCATGCCTGAAAGCGCGGTGAAAAACAGGAGACTGCGTAGAAACATGACAATTATNTGGAGTTTAAATATTGAAGTACAAAGGAGCAGCAGCCAAACCTATGACTGACAGCGAAGAAACACATCTCACACCGTGCGATCCAATGTTGCTGTCCGACACCCCGACCCTGCGGGNAAAAAATCGGAGTGCAAAGGTAAGAATTATTTATTAAAAACCCCTCTGCATGATGGTGTTTAGAAGATTTAACAAATCACCTTGCCAATTCGATTGTATATATATAGAAAATCATTACCTTTGCGCCCACGAAAATCATGGGACTTAGAAATAAATACTAATATTCATATATCTAACGCATTACCACTATGTATTGGACACTTGAACTCGCATCAAAACTCGAAGACGCACCTTGGCCCGCAACCAAGGAGGAACTTATAGACTATGCAATGCGCTCNGGCGCACCGATGGAAGTAATCGAAAACCTTCAGGAAATGGAGGACGAAGGTGACACCTACGAATGCATCGAAGACATCTGGCCCGACTACCCCCAGAAAGANGACTTCTTCTTCAACGANGAGGAGTATTNATNNNAAATTAGNNNAANTTTAGNGCNTNAAANAATTAAAATACAAGCGATTGNCAAGNNANATAATAANCTTGTCAATCGCTTTTTCTGTNNTTTTACNGNAAAATAANCTTGCCTATTTTTAGANANTNANNNTGCCNNAAATNTNNTTACTNNNCTAAGTGAAAATAGTAACCTCCTAATTACGAGAATATTTAATCTAAATCTNATAAATTTTATTTAATTTTGCGATATGGATAAGAATCAAGCAAACGAGATTATACTTTATCAACCNGATGACACCCTTTCTCTTGATGTAAGGGTGGAGGATGAATCGGTGTGGCTGAATAGAAATCAGATTGCCGAATTGTTCGGACGAGATGTTAAAACTATAGGCAAACATATTTCTAATGCACTTAAAGAGGAGTTAGCCGNAATGGCAGTTNTCGCAAAATTTGCGACAACTGCNGCTGATGGAAAAACTTACCAAGTAGAGCATTACAATTTAGATATGATCACATCTATTGGTTATAGAGTNAAATCTCCACGTGGCNTTAAATTCAGAGTATGGGCTAATAAGGTATTAAAGGAGTATCTTCTCCGNGGCTATTCCATAAATCAGCGTNTNATGCAGCTTGAAGACAGAATTGACAGACGATTGTCGGAGCATGACCGCCATCTGCTTCANCTTGATGAGAAAGTTGATTTCTTTGTGCGCTCCTCTCTTCAACCTAAGGAGGGAGTCTTCTTCAACGGNCAGATTTTCGATGCCTACGCNCTTGTGGCAGATCTTATCCGTCAGGCCAAAACACGGATTGTGCTCATCGACAACTACATTGATGACTCNGTCCTTGTACAGTTATCCAAACGTAAACCGGGAGTGACAGTTGATATTTACGATGGNCAGATCTCGAAACAACTTCGTCAAGATGTAGAGAAGCACAACGAGCAGTATCCGGGTGTNACTCTCCATAAATACACCAAAGCTCATGACCGTTTTCTGATNATTGATGAGGATGTCTATCACATCGGTGCATCTCTGAAAGATCTCGGCAAAAAACTTTTCGCTTTCTCCAAGATGGAAGTGATGACTGGTTCAAAATTGCTAACAGCTCTGTAACTACAACGTTGTTTTTGAAAGTCCGTGATAGACAAACTCACTTTCCCAATTTTCACATAAATATTANGANNCTACATCTCTGATTTAACGAAGATGGANATTGACTGANCCCTATCNGGNAAATGACACAATGACTTCGACAAAATAANACCGTGAGGAATTTACGGTAAATGTGGGGTNAATTTANATGGCCGGGGAAATTTACCTTCAATAATTCNTTCTTACCTACTTATAGAGGGCGTGCCATCAGAAAGNANAACTCTTTCATTGATTTACACGTTATAAAAGCAAAAAGATTACCAAATACTATGACAAGAAAAGAACTCACTGACGTTATTGCCGCAAAAGTAGCGGAAGTCATCNAAAATCCCGGATTCTGGGGCGAAGATCCTCAGTTAAGCATTATTCCAACCACTTTNTTGGTAAGCATCGAACGACACGCGGATGCCGACCGTGCGATTGCATTCAGCGACTATGCAATTGAAGCCGATGCCGTGGAGGACGGAGACTATTCGGAAGATGCAGCTGATTTTCAGTCGGCATCCGATCCTGACCTCTACCCGATCGGAACTTTGATCGACTATGCCGACAAGAAACCCGATCTGCAAAAAATCANCAGACTNGTTGATCAATANATTCCTCAGCAGGCAGAAAATCTTTATGCCGAGTAAAGNGAGNCAGAAGAGCAAAGATCTTCTATTNCTCTAAAATAAATTTTACGGTGGGGCTGTGTCGTTTACATTACGGCATAGCCCNATAATCTATTNTANATATCACTTGNCNCTNTCTTCGACTATANGGNATATCTATTTGGGAGAGAATCACTAAAACTCNCCCGGAAAATACNCTAAATCTAAATCCTTTTTCCCTATTCTCTTGCCAGATTCATGGGTTATTCTTAAATTCGCTTTTGTTTGCCCAATATACGACTGACGATTATATGTGATCGTAGATTTTGCAATAGTTATTTNCTTTTTACCTCACCACAATCAAATCCATGATGAAAAAACTCGAAACATTCGTGCTGTCAATCCTNATCTGCCTGTCGNTTACTGCACANACNTCAAGATATTCCACTTCCATGATCCAATCACATGGCAAGGAATGGTCCGCCGACAAATCGTGGGACTATGTGAGCGGTCTCGTGGCAAAAACCATACTGATGTACTGCTCCCANTATCCCGACGACGATCTTTCGGNCCAAGCCTACGGATGGTGCAAAACCTACGCGGACAACGCCATAGATACCGACGGTAACTTCCGCAGCTTCAAGAAAGGAAGCCTCGACAATATCGCTTCAGGAAAAGTGCTNTTCGATCTNTATNCACACGAATCAACNNTGAATCAAGCTAACGGTGAGCGATATCGTCGGGCNGCCGATTACCTTTACAAGTATCTGCGCTATGAGTACAAACGTATATCACTCGACGATGGAAAGGATGGNTTCATTCACAAGGATTCCTACCCCTATCAGATGTGGCTCGATGGACTCTATATGGGAGCTGCCTTCTATGCCGAATATCTCGCTACCTTCGCCCCCGACGATAATGAAGCGTGGTCCGACATCGCATTGCAGTTCATCACAATACATAACCACACCTACGATGCACAAAAATCNCTCAATTATCATGGATGGAGCGCAAATCCGCAGGATGCCAATTCNTTCTGGGCCAACACCGCCGATCCGTTCAANGGATGCAGCAAGGAATTTTGGGGACGCGGAATGGGATGGTATGCAGCAGCCTTGGTAGATGTACTGGACTTTATGCCACGCGAGCANCCTGACTACGCGGAAATAGCNGGAATTTTCGCCCAAGTGACCGATGGCATACGTCGCTGGCAGGATTCTCATAGCGGTGTATGGTATCAGCTCATGCAGTATGACNATTCGTTTGTCAGCGCACGTGGNAACCGCAACTACCTTGAAGCATCGGCATCGTGCATGTTCACATACGCCATGCTCAAAGGCATAAGACTCGGACTGCTTGACTCTGCAGNGTTCAGTCCCGTGGCCATGAAGGCTTACGACGGTGTGCTCGCCACATTCATCACTGAACGNNCNGGTGGAGTNGATATCCATAATATATGCNGATCAGCAGGTCTGGGNCCTTCCAACAAACGCGANCGTAACGGCACAGCCGATTACTATCTTGACGGCAGTGATGTCAACATCGTCTCCAACGAAGGCAAAGGTATCGGCTCATTCATAATGGCATGTCTGGAATATGAGAAATACACCACCTCATCNTTGCATCCCGCAATAGCCGATCCGGCATCGTCGNCNGTTATGATATTCGACATCTACGGCCATAGATACCCTACGCCTCCGAAGGGTATCTATATCGAGCTGCGCGACGGTATCGCAACTAAGAAAATAAACCACTGATCTATTATTGATATATTAATAACTGATCTATTATTGATATATTAATATAGGTGGCTTAACCATCGTCATGAAATTCCCTCTAAAATTGATTCGCTTGTAGGAATCCGGGATATTTTATAATTTAGCGGTCATGAACAACCCGTTTGATTATACGCCTGCTGAAACATGTGATGAAGCTTTNCGNGANTTACTGGTCAGGCTGGAAACTCTGAAGAAGAGCGANAGGCCCGATGATGTCAATTTCTGCCGTGAACTTGAGGCCGGAAAAATGCTCGGCGTCCTCATCGCTACCGATANCGACGGNACAAGTCATACACTGTATGCTTTTTCCGGACAGTTGGGCGACGGAGGCTTCTATCATCATGGATTCGTAGGTCCGGTGTTNGATTATCTGCAACCCGACGGCTATTTCAAGACAAAGGAAGCGGACATATCACGTCAGAATGCCGAGATAGCCCTCTTCGAAAACGATACTTTTACTAAAATAAAAAGTGACTACGAGNNGGCAAAAGCAAAAATGGATGCCGAGATCTCGGAATACAAAGAGAAATGCCGCCTNTCGAAATTGGAGAGGGACGCCAAGAGAGCATCGGGTATTATCAGTGATGATGAGATGGCAGCCATGATACGCCNGAGTCAGTTTGAGAAAGCCGAACTGCACCGTCTTAAAAAGAAACTGGCCACCGATCTTNAAAAANACGCTGAAAATCTGAAGNATGCGCAGGCCCACCTCGATTCACTTAAAGAAAAACGTCGCAGCGACTCCGAAGCTTTACAGAAATGGTTGTTCTCCAGCTTCCGTNTGCTCAACGCACGTGGCGAAAGCAGAAGTCTGAGNGAAATCTTNGCCGATACCNCCTTGAGGATTCCCCCATCCGGCGCAGGCGAATGTTGCGCCCCGAAACTCCTGCAAGCNGCATATCTGCAAGGATGGCATCCGGTATCAATCGCCGAATATTGGTATGGCGAACCNAAAGGAGGAGAATTGCGCATACATGGCAAGCACTATCCGGCATGCCGTGGCAAATGTCTGCCCGTCCTCGGCTGGATGCTCCAAGGACTCTGTATTGAACCGCCTCTCAACAGTGACCATCGGTCAACTATCACTCACACACCGGAGATCATCTATGAAAATCAATGGTTTTGTGTGGTCAACAAACCAAGCGGAATGCTCTCCGTGCCCGGTAAAGGCGCGGCAATCTCCGTGCAGCAATGGCTTGCGGACCGATATGGGTCTGGGCGCTTCGTCAGAATGGCTCACCGACTTGACCAAGACACATCGGGACTGCTCATCGCCACGTTCAGCCCGCTCACCCTGAAGGTGATACAATCGCTGTTCTCAATGCGTAAGGTAAGGAAAACATACGTGGCAGAATTGGAAGGCGATTACTCCACCCGTGGGCTACCTCAGCAGGGACATATAGACCTGCCCATTTCGCCCGATTGGCTTGATCGTCCCCGGCAGCGTATCGACTTCGAAAATGGGAAAGACGCACTGACGGATTACGAATTTACAGGCACAAGGGATGGTCGCAGCCGTGTAATTTTCCATCCTCTTACGGGACGCACGCACCAACTGCGGGTCCACGCCGCATCGGCGTCAGGACTCGGTCTTCCGATTGCCGGCGACCGTCTGTATGGCAAAAATCTCAATAACGCACCGGGACGTCTGCTCCTCCACGCTCAAAAAATAGAATTTACATTCCCCATCGACGGACAGCACTACAGCTTTGAATCCCCCACCCCATTTTGATCCCCTATGACCGATCAATCATCACTATGTAAGTCATTCAAATTAACCCAAGAAGATTGATTTCCGGATTCGTGATTCGATTTACAGCAAAATACTTGCCGATATCAACAATTCTGACGAAATTTGCCATAAAGATACGCCAGTACCGATAAATACTTCTTAGTAGCTCAACTACCAAAATCAATACCAATGAACATAAGACAGTTTCTTGCCGCCACGCTGATGGTGATGACTCATACAGTAAATGGACAAGTAGTCATTAACATTGATGCCAATCAGAGAGGACCTATGGTCAGTCCGACTCATTATGGAATATTTTATGAGGATATAAATCATGCGGCGGATGGAGGTCTTTATGCCGAATTGATACGCAACCGTTCCTTTGAGGATGACACCACACCTTGTAAATGGTACAGTGTAGGCGATGCTGCTATTGCGTTGGTGCAGGACGGATTGCTCAATGATGTGCAGCATAATGCACTCAACGTCACCATCGTCAATAATGGAGACGGCGTTCGCAACGAAGGTTATTGGGGCATAAACGCAGTGAAAGGCAGAGAGTATAAATTGTCTTTCTGGGCAAAAAGCGACAATAAATATAAAGGGGTACTCACCGCAAGCCTCCAATCGACCGCCGGACATACACTCGGCGAAGCAGATGTGAAAGTATCATTATCTAAGGAATGGAAAAAATACACTGCTTCCATAATAGCTACAGGAGATGACCCTAAAGCGGAATTTACGCTTTTAGCCGATAAGCCCGGAGAATTTTTGCTTGACGTGGTGAGCCTGTTCCCCCCGACATTCAAGAATCGTGAGAACGGCATGCGTCCCGATTTGGCCGGGATGCTTGCCGACATGAGTCCTACTTTCATGCGTTTTCCCGGAGGATGCTTCGTTGAAGGGCAGGAAAGTCCCGACAATGCCTTCAGATGGAAGCGCACCATCGGCCCAATCGAGCAGCGTGAGGGTCACAAGAATGTCAACTGGGGCTACCGCACAAGCGATGGCATCGGTTTCCATGAATATTTACAGTTGGCCGAGGATCTTGGAGCCAAGCCGCTGTTCGTGGTTAATGTAGGCATCTGGCATGGTGGCTGTACGCCATACGATCAGATCGGGGAATGGATTGAGGAATGCCTTGATGCGCTTGAGTATGCTAACGGCGACGTAACCACCAAGTATGGCAGGATGCGTGCTGACAACGGTCATCCCGAACCGTTCAATCTGGAGTATATCGAGATCGGCAACGAGAACTACAACTTCAACATGGATGACAACTCCGACCAGAGCGACCACTATCCTGAACGCTACATACAGTTTTACAATGCTATAAAGGAGAAATATCCCAATGTGAAATGTATCGGAAATGTCGAATCGTGGGCCACAGATCATCCATCGTGGCGCAACGATTACCCCGTGGATATTGTGGATGAACATTATTACCGCAACCCGAAGTGGTTTGCGGACAGGTTCAACAAATATGATGACTATGACCGCGACAAGCATCTGATATATGTGGGCGAATATGCCGTGACCAGTAATTTTGGAAACATCGGCAATCTTAACGCCGCTTTGGGAGAGGCTGTCTATATGATGGGTATGGAAAACAACTCGGATGTGGTTGTGATGAACTCCTACGCCCCTATCTTCGTGAATGAGAATGACGCACGCTGGCGACCTGATATGATTCGCTTCAACTCCTCGCAGGTGATGGGAACTCCGTCATATTATGTCCAGCAACTGTTTGCCAACAACATCGGCACACAGGTTGTCAAGACGGACTGGACCTACGATCTGACAAAACCTCATTCGGCAGAGGAGGAAACGCAACACCCCGTCCACATAGGGCTTGCCACATGGGACACAGATGTCACTTATCGTGATCCACAGCTGATCGTCGAAGGCAAAACTGTCGATATCAGCGATTATAAAACATGGAATAAAGTATCAGGCGACTGGAATATTTCCGCTACCGGGATCACTCAGAGTAGCGGCAAGCAACCGGCAATGATAGTATGTCCTGATAATATCGAAGCGGATAAATATACCTTCAAAGTGCAGGCAAAGAAAAATTCAGGAGCGGAGGGTTTCATGGCCATGTTCGGATACAAGGACAGAGACAACTATCAATGGTTTAATATCGGTGGTTGGACAAACACTCAGAACAATGTAGAGCAGGCGATAGGCGGCGGTCGGGTTACGCTGTGTAAAGGTCACCGGTTCAGTGTCGAGGATGACCGTTGGTACGACCTTCGGGTCGAGGTTGACGGTGACAGTATCAATTGCTATTTGGACGGCAAACTCGATCTCTCCTGCAAGAGTATGAACGACAATCCGAATGAAGGCGTCTATGCATCTACCACTATGGATGACGTGACAAAGACCATGATTGTCAAGATCGTAAATTTAGGTGATGGACACGCGGATGGCGTTATCAATCTATCCAACTGCACGATCGATACGACTAAAAATGATGCATTGCAATTGATTCGCCTATCATCCGAAAGCGGAAATGATGAAAATACGATATCAGCTCCCAACCGTATATCTCCCGTGAAAGCCGACATCAAGGCCGGGAACTCAAATGAAGTTCTCTTCAATGTCCCCGCCTATTCCATAAACATTGTCAGAATTCCGATTCAGTAGATTTCACGGGATACAGGTCAAAAGCCTATTTCCTGTAATTTCTTACGTGCAAGCCGGGATTATTTCAGGTCATCGACCAGATACCATGATCCCTACCGTAGAGGTCCAAACTAAAAGCTGTTAACAAACGTTGATAAATCAAAACTCCCTTACGCTATGCTGCACGATATCGTTTTCCTCATTCTCGGCCTTGCACTTCTTGTCATAGGAGCCAACTATGTCACTGACGGAGCCGTCACGGTGGCAAGGAAATTCAAGGTGTCAAACCTGATAATCGGTTTGACAGTCGTCGCGCTCGGAAGCACACTTCCGGATATGGTGGTATGTGTGGAATCTGCGTTTCAGAATAATCCGACTATGGCCGTAGGCGAGGTGATCGGATCAAATATCTTTGACCTCCTTCTGGTAATCGGCGTAATGGGCATCATACATCCTTGGAAGGTAAGCAAAGTCATGCGTTATCAGGATCTTCCGATACTTTTTATCGCCTCGGCCGCTCTTTGGTTTGCGGGTGATACCGTGCTTTTTGACGGCGGACACCATAACATCATCAACCGTTCGTCAGGCATAATGCTCATAGTGATATTCATATTTTACATGTGGTTCATGATCCTCTCTTCCCGTAACGACAACATAACTACTGCGGACACAGATCCATCCGACACTTCGGAAAATACCAGCGCGGATACCGGGATATCAAATCATGGAATCGCCTCATCCCACACTCTAAAATATGAACTGACCACGCTGAAGACGGATCTATACAGATTACAACATAAATTCTGGTTTTCATGGGTGATGATAGCCGCCGGACTCGCCGTTCTGGTCATCGGTGGCAACTGGGTTGTTGACGGAGCTACCGGTCTGGCTCTGAAAGTCGGGATGAGTCAGGGAATGGTCGCGCTGACTGTTGTGGCCATCGGCAATGCACTTCCCGATCTCGTCACGTCAGTTACGGCAACCGTAAAAGGTGCGAGCGGCATAGCATTGGGAAATATCGTAGGCTCATGCATCATAAACGCCCTGCTTTCCATCGGGTTAAGCGCACTCGTGATTCCATTGAGAGCCGATTCAATCGGATTTGTGGATTTCATCACGCTTGTCGGTGGGGCGGCATTGATATGGCTTGTACCCACACTCTCTAAAAGCAAGTGCGTAAGCAGGATATTCGGCTGTGTGCTCGTTGCGCTTTATATCGGATACATGGTGTTCACTGTAATCAGAGGATAAGATGATGAGGGTACTACTGTCTCGGCGACAAAGTCGATGACAGCAGAGATAACGAATCTGAAAATCTGCCATTATTCACTTTCAGCCGTCAATCACTCCTCCGGCCGATCATGTTATTGAAAATATTTGTAATTTCGCGTCAGAAATGTAACGATAATGGCAAAACAGTTTGGTATCATATTCGGCTGTCTCGCTTTGGGCGAGCTTATCAGCCTTATTCCCGGACTGAATATTCCGGGCAGTATATTGGGGATGCTCATACTCACTCTCCTGCTTGAACGCAAGATTATCAGACCGGCAACCATACAGCCCGTCTGCAAATTCCTCATTTCCAACATGGCATTCTTTTTCATTCCTCCGGGAGTGGCACTCATGCTCTACTTCGACCTCATCGCTGCGGAATGGTTGCCTATTACAGTAGCCACTGTGGTGTCAATTCTTCTTGTCCTGCTTGTCACGGGCCACATCCATCAGTTCATCCATACGCGTCTTAAACACCATTATCATGACCGCCACGCTGATTGAACATCTTTCGACCCCGCTCCCCCTTATCACCATTACATTCCTCATATACTGGGGTGCGGGATGGCTCCAGAAACGCAGCGGTATCTCATGGCTTAGCCCTATGCTCATCACCATTGCTGCCCTCATTGTGATTCTTAAAACCACAGGGATATCCTACGAGAAATACTATGAGTCCGGCTATCTGATTGAATTTTGGCTAAAACCTGCCATCGTGGCTCTGGGATTACCTCTGTACAACGAGCTCAAGCACATCCGCTCCCAGTTCATCACACTTTTCCTGACAGAACTTGCAGGATGCGTAGTCGGAATTGCGTCCGTCGTGCTTATAGCCCGCTGGCTCGGTGCATCACCGGAGGTAGTCCGGTCTCTCGCCCCCAAATCGGTCTCAACACCTATAGCCATCGAGATATCCCGGCAGATCGGTGGCATAACGGCTCTCACATCAGCCATTGTGGTTGTCGTGGGGATGATTGGAGCAGCTGCGGGCCTGAAGATGATGCATTGGGGACACGTACGCCACGCTGTATCGCAAAGCCTAAGCATGGGTACGGCGGCTCATGTAATGGGCACTAACCGCATCAGCGAAATCTCTGACCGCTACGGTGCCTACGCTACGCTCGGACTGATCCTCAACGGTGTCCTGACAGCCTTTTTGGCCGGACCGATAGTCGAACTGCTCATGCCGTGAGCATAACGGATTCCGGTTCGTCGTCACTCAGTCAGTCCCATAAGTCAACCATTAGGTAAGCCAAGCTGTTAAGTTATTATAGACATATTGAATTTAAACACACTGAAAATCATGGATAATAACGAAGCAAAGAAACTCGTCAGCGAGTTCGAAGAAAAAGTACACAAGGATCTGATCGCATTTCTCCAGAAGAAGGAAGCCCTCGATCCACACGTACCTGAATGTCCCGACGTAGAGGAAAAATGGGGTGAGATCGCCAGAGCCTATATGCCCGACGGGGCACGCGAATTCAAGGATTATCCCGTAGTGTCGCTCGGATGGATGATGCTCATCGGTATGGCCATGGCATTTTACTGGGATAAGGACTGGGAAAAATATTCAAAGGAAAAAAATATCTACGAAAACCTGCGCGACAAGCGTGGCTACGACAATATGGACGAAACAGTGGTTGAAGATGTCCTCGGTTACTCCGGTGAAGCTGCCGAGAAGATCTCCGAACTTGTGGCCGAATGTGCTTCGCGCGTTTATGGTCTCCTCAACCACGAGCATATAGAGCCGGGCACTGAAGCCGCCCTCGGATGCTACATTGCCGCCCTCAATCAGCTGTATCTCGCCGGTATGGCAATGGAGCTGAACGCACTCGGCTACCACATGACCCCGCTTCAGGCAAATTGATAATAATTATCCGCAGCAGTGGCTGTGTCAAAATCAACACGGTTGTATCGCCTGCGCAAATACAGGCAATACAACCGTGTTGATCATTTCGATATGGATTTTGATATATTCTCTATCTCCCGATGGTTAACGGGTCGATGGACTTATCACGCTTATTTGCTCTGCTGTCAAGATTGCATCAGATGGGCGAGGGTGTCGATTTCGAGAGAAGTCGCTCCACCTTCAGGACCTGAGAGATAGGCCACACGATCATCCGGATTAAGAAGACCGTCGTCGGCGAGACGGCGCAGAGCCTCGACAGGATGACGCTGACCCTTGTGGGCATCGGGATGGGGGTAACAATAGGCAAGCACGCCATAGCTTAGAGCGAGCCAACGCTGCACCTCACGGTTATAGCAGATTGCGATGGTGGGGTTACCGCCACGGAACGATGAGATAAATCGCGTCGTGACACCGTGGTAAGTATCCGTAAGGATAGCTTTCGTCCCGACAAGAAATTCCGACATTACAGCCTGACGCGAAAGGAAGGAGGTCACACGGCGGTCAGCCATCTCAGGTACTTCCATTTTAGATGTATGCGAACGCTCCACCTCCATAGCCACACTTGCCATCGTACGCACAGCCTCTACGGGATATTTACCGTAGGCCGTTTCACCCGACAGCATCATTGCATCAGCCCGCTGATAGACGGCGTTGGCGACGTCACTCACCTCCGCACGTGTGGGACGGGGATGATCAATCATCGAATGGAGCATCTGAGTGGCCACAATGACAGGCTTGTGAGCGGCAATACATTTGTTGATCATCATCAGCTGAATGCCCGGAATGCGCTCCGCAGCCACCTCGATACCAAGGTCACCGCGCGCGATCATTATACCGTAGGACGCAGCGAGGATCTCATCGAAATTATCGATACCTTCCTGATTCTCTATCTTGGAGATAATCTTTATCTTGCTTCCGAGTGAATGGAGTATGTGCTGCACTTCATAGACATCGGCAGCCGAACGCACGAACGAGTGGGCAATGAAATCTACTCCCAGCTCTACGGCATAGGCTATGTTGCGGCGGTCACGGCGGGTCACTGCCGGAAGGGCGATCGATACGCCGGGGATATTCACACTCTTTCGTGAACCAAGCTTACCGCTGTTCTCCGCGCGGGCCATGATGCGGGCACCATCGACGGAATTGATCACGAAAGCAAGTTCTCCGTCGTCAATCAGGAAGCGGTCACCCGGCTTCACATCCTCGGCGATGTTGGCGTAGTTAAGACATATCGTACGTTCGGAGGTAAGTCCGTCGGGATCTCCGACAAACTCCACAATGTCACCCGTGTTGAACGTGATGGGCAACCCGGTGGCAGTGGCTGTCGTACGGATTTCAGGACCTTTCGTATCCATCATTATCGCAATCCCGTAATCGGTTTTACGGGTATTATCGACAATCCGCTTGAAACCATCATACTCAAGGTGCGCCGAATTCATGCGCACCACATTCATCCCTGCATCTGCCAACTGCCGGAGATAATCAATATCGCAGCGTTTATCCGAAACAGTGGCTACTATTTTTGTAAATTTCTTCATAACATAATATTAAACGTAAATCAATGGTAAGAACGTATATCAATCGCTAACATAATCTTAGCATCGAGCATTAAACGTCTTATATTTACTCGTTTACAAAATAATAAAATCTTGCTGTAATATGCAAAAAAATCCTCCGCACCGGCCATAAACGGTGCGGAGGACAGGGAGAATTCAGACTTTTATATTGTCAACTAACTGATTAAGGTTACGGGATTTCCTCATTATCTTTCAGCCATGCTGTTGTCATAGCTGAATTTAACCTTGCTGCGGATATCAGCCGATGAGGCACCGACATGAGCCTCGAAAGCTCCCGGTTCACACACCCAAGAGTGGGTATCGGCATCGAAATAGCTCAATGCCTCAGGTGTGATTTCGAAACTTACCTCGGCAGTCTCCGCAGGAGCGAGATGAACTTTGCGGAAGCCTTTAAGTTCCTTTACGGGGCGGGGGACAGATGATTTCAGATCAGCCACATAGAGCTGCACCACTTCCGAACCTTCACGGTCACCGATATTGGTGACAGGTACGGTGACAGTGACCTTACCACCTTTGCCGAGCGATGATTTATCGACAGTGGCCTTACCATATTTGAAATCAGTATAGCTCAGTCCATGACCGAAGGGGAAAAGCGGCTTGACATTATTCTTCTCCGCCCAGCGGTAACCGACAAAGATACCTTCGTCGTAACGGCAATCCACAGTCTTGCTTCCGTCCTCACGGGGAGTGCCGGGGTAGAGACCGAGATTATGTACTGCCACATCATCGAGCTTAGCCGGGAAAGTCATCGGAAGCTTACCGGAGGGGTTAACATCGCCGGTAAGGACAGAGGCTATTGCATTGCCGGCTTCTGTTCCGAGATACCATCCCTGAACGATAGCTGCGACCTCATCGGCCCAAGGCATCGCAACGGCATTACCTGAGATGTTGACCACGACGAGATTAGGATTGGCCTTTGCAAGAGCGCGGATGACATCATCCTGCCCGTAAGGAAGTTCCAGACCCTCACGGTCGGAATCCTCGCAGTCCTGATGAGCCGATTTGTTGAGACCGCCGATAAAAATCACGCAGTCTGCGTCCGAGGCCACACCCACAGCCTCGGCTATCAGCTCTTCAGGACTGCGGTCATCCTTTAGATTCTGACCTGTAGTCACTCCGTTGTACTCTCCGGAAGGATCTCCGACATAACCACGGACATAGACCACATCAGCCTTACCTGCAAGACGGTTGCGGATACCGTCGAGGGGTGAAAGTTCGTATTTTACTTTAAGTGATGAGCTGCCGCCACCGACAGTCATCATCTTGATGGCATTCTCACCGACCACGGCCACCTTACGGACGCGGTTGAGATCGAGCGGAAGCACACCCCGTGAATTTTTCAAAAGCACGATTCCCTCCTCGCCTATCGTGCGGGCAGCGTCGATGTGCTCCTGCGAACAGAGCGAGCCATACGGACGGTTGCGGTCAAGAGTCGTGCGGTAAGCGAGACGGAGGATGCGGCGCACCTTATCGTCAAGTTCGTCCGTTCCGATCTTTCCTTCGTTGATCAGCGAGAGGTAAGGATCGGCGAGATAATAGTTGTCGTAGGCGTTGCTCTTACCGTTGGAAAGACCGTTGGTCCAGCTGCCGAACTCCATGTCGAGGCCATTGGCGATAGCTTCGGGAGTGTCATGAGTGCCACCCCAGTCCGACACCACTACACCGTCGAATCCCCACTCACCCTTGAGGATGTCATTGAGGAGATAGCGGTTGTGGCAGGCATGCTGATCCTTATAGAGATTGTAGCTGCCCATGATGGACCATGCACCGCCATCCTGCACTGCGGCCTTGAAAGCCGGCAGATAGATCTCATAGAGAGTGCGGTCATCGATAACGGCATTGGTCGTGTGGCGGTTCACCTCATGATTGTTGAGGGCATAGTGCTTCACGCAGGCCGCCACACCGTTGCTCTGCACGCCTTTCACGTAGGGGGTAACCATAATTGACGCGAGATATGGATCCTCGCCCATATACTCGAAATTGCGTCCGTTTAGAGGAGTACGGTAGATGTTGACACCCGGACCGAGGAGGATATCCTTGCCACGGTAACGCGCCTCCTCGCCGATACTCTTGCCGTAGAGAAGAGCCACATCGGGATTCCACGACGCAGCGAGACATGTCAGTGCCGGGAAGGCCACGCAGGAGTCATTTGTCCATCCTGCCTGCTCCCATTCGTCCCAAAGTACTTCAGGACGGATGCCGTGAGGGCCGTCAGTGGTCCAGAACGAGGGAATGCCGAGACTCGGAACACCCGGTGACGAAAATTTGGACTGAGCGTGGAGCATAGCCACCTTTTCCTTGGTGGTCATGCGTGAGAGCGCGTCCTCTATACGCTCATCGACAGGACGTGATTCGTCAAGATAGACCGGCATGGAAGAGGTCAGTGTAGCCACTCCCGCCGTGCAGAGCATTATGCTGAATAAGATATTCTTCATTTTCGTAATCTGTGTTTAGAATGGATGATTCTGTATCATTCCTTGGTTACAGGCATGGGCTGAAGACCCATAGAGGCAATGTAGCCAACCTGCGGATGACAGTTCTCGATGAGGCAGCTGTCAAGGAACTCGGTCATGGCCTTGCGGACCACGTCGCGGTCTGGCATAGCTTCGCGCATCTCGCGGAAAGTGGCGTGAGGGCCTTCCGAATACTTCACGATTTCCTTCCATCCCTCAGGCATACCGATACCCATCATGCATGAGCTGTCGCGCTTCTTGTAGGGCCAGAAAGTGTAACCGATATTATTGTCCTTCATTGTCTTGACGAAATCTGCCTGCCACTGATCGGTATTATGACCGATCTCGCCCATGTACATGGGTTTGCCCGATTTGTCGCGGAACTCTATGTAGCTCCTTATCGCCTCCGGAGTAGGCTCGCCACCGTAACGGTGACAGGTAAACATGAGCTGCGGATCGTAATCAGTGTCCTTGAGCGGTTCGAAATTACTGTTCCACTGCGGAGCACCGATGAGGATGATGTGGTTCGGATCGACCTCACGGATGGCAGCGACCGCACGCTTGTGGAGCGGTTCAAGTTTGGAGTTAAGTTCATCCTGATTCTCGAAGTGAGTGGCGATAGGCTCGTTGATAAGTTCGTAGCCGAGGATCACAGGCTCATTCTTATAATAGTCGGCGATGTTGCGCCAGATATCGCAGAACTGCTGCTGTGATTTCTCGCTTTCCATGAGCCACGGGTAACCGTAGGAATCATCGATGTTGTCACCGGTCTGACCGCCGGGGGCATCGTGCATGTCAAGGATGAGGTAAAGTCCGTTGTCACGACACCAGCTGACCACGCTATCGATGCGCGCGAAGCCATCCTGCGCACTGTTCAGCCCCATGTAATCCTCATCGGTGAAGAGCTTGTAGTGAAACGGCAGACGGATGGTGTTTGCGCCCGTGGAGGCTATGTACTCGATATCCTTACGTGTGACATAGTTGTCCTTGAAGCGACTCCAGAAATCGGCGGTGAAATCCGGGCCGGTGAGCTCGCAGAAAAGATCGTTGATCTGACGCGGAGCGTTGGTGCGGCCGAAGCCGAACATATAGCCTTCGGGATTGAGCCAGTTACCGAGATTCGTACCGATGATGAACAGCTTCGAGCCGTCAGGCGTAATGAGATCCTCGCCCTCGACCCTGACGAATTCGGAAGCGGGGGTTGACTCCCCGACACCGTTTCCGGACTGGCAGGCTGTAAAAGCCGTCACAGCCGAAAAGGCGAGAGCCGTGTATATTGCAATGGTTTTCTTCATGTTGTGTGGGGGGTATTGATATGATCTTTGACAGATTATAAAAAAGACATTCCCGGTATCGTGTCATTACCGGGAATGTCCGGTTGGTTTTAAGATAGCTATTATCACTAACGGCTTGGGTTCAAACGCTATCGGCATCCGTTTTACTGATTGACGCACACGGAGTTAGGGCCCGATAACGTTCTGAACAGACTAAAACAACCTGTCTTACCTTAATAATTATATTACTCTCAATGCACTTATCTATTATTTAATATTGACAGTCACACGATAGTTCTGCGAGAAGATACGCACAACGTATGAACCGGTGGCGTGCTGGATAGTAGAGCTTACTTCCGATGCACTCGGTGTAGTGCCTCCCGGCTCGCAGGTCATGATGTTGAACGAGCCTTTCTTACCGTTAAGAGCCTTGATATAGATGTTCTGGACACCCTTCAGTGCGTTGGGCCACTGCATCTCGAAAGCACCTGAGGCATTCGGAGTGAGGACGTTGCCATCCTTATCAACGACTTCGTAATCGACACCGCGGACAAGTTCCGGACCTTCGTAGGGGATGAGATCATCATTTGAATACTTGTTAAGAGCGTTGATGTACTTCTCACCGTCGGGTTTGGGTGCTGTCCAGTAGTAGGTAACTACGTCGTAGCTGCGCTTGAACTCGCACCAGAACTGCATGGGGACTGCTACGGTCTCACCTTGGTTGACATCGTAGAACACCACGTTATTGTTACCGATACCGCTGGTCGAATTAGGCTTGTCGTAGCCCCAGACTTGCGGACCGTAGAAATACTCGTGTTCGAGTGTTTTGTCGTAGCTCCAGTCATCATCGTTGCAGGAAGTGAAGGCCATGCCGGCTATGAGGGCTACGATTGTATATAGAACTTTTTTCATCGTTATAGTTTTTGGTAGAGATTGGGTGTGTTTTAATTTGTTTGTATGTTATTTCCAGCCGGGGTTCTGTGTAACAGCACCCCCTGACTGAGAAATCTCATAGAGAGGCACGGGATAGAGGTAATCCTTGGCAGTATCGAAGCGACGGTCCTCTGCAAACTCGATAACATAGAGGTCATCCTGTGTGCCGTAACGCTGCTTGCCGTTGAGTGAACCGCCGACAGTCAGTTTGGCCTTGAGTTCGTCATACTTGCTCTGTGTAGTCTCGCCTGAGATACAGAGAGCACCGATGATATCGACGGGAAGCACCTTTTCAGCAATCTTCCAGCGGATGATGTCGTCGTAACGCTTGTTCTCATCAATGAACTCCACAGTGCGCTCGCGACGGATTTCCTCAAGCATATCGAGACCGTTGGCCTGAGCGAAAGCATTGGTGAGTTTCGCGGGCATACCTACGCGGTTGCGGAGAGCGTTGACTGTGATATCGAGATCGTCGTCAGAGATCGAACCGTTGTACTCATAGAGAGCCTCGGCATAAGAGATGAGCACTTCGGCGTAGCGGATAGCCATCCAGTCGGTCCATTCCTTGCTGTTTGTTGACCACTGCACGATGTCGAAACCTTTCTTTATGCTGTAGCCGCGATGGAAGTTGTGGGGGGTGAACGCACCCTTGTAGGCTTCCTCACCGATCTTGTAGCAGGTCATGCCGAGACGGGGGTCACGGTTGCTGAACACATCGTCGTAGCTTGTCTCAGGAGTAATGGTGTAGGCTGACTTCTCGCGGGGGAGACCGTCGGTGTAGAGGAAGAGATCCACTACGTTGCGGGTCACGCTGACAGTATTCTCCATCTGGCGGATAGTACCGTGAGTGGTAGTTGCAGCCGAACCGTTGGGACCGTATTCCTTCACGAAGATATTCTCGCGGTTCTGACGGCCTTCGGCAACATCCAGAAAGAGCTTTTCGAAGTCGGGATAAAGTTCGTGCTTTCCGCTTGTGATAAGCTCCTTGGCAGCGTCGATACTGGTCTTGAGGTGTGAACGGTAGTCCTCACCTGAATTATGATACTTACCGTGTGTGCCCTCATAGAGACCTACGCGGACCTTCATTGCGATGGCAGCCTGACGGGCCACGTGACCCCACTTGTCAAGCTTATCGATATCGGGAAGCCAAGTAGCGGCGAATTCGAGATCCTCATAGACCTGCTTGATGACTTCGGCACGGGGAGTGCGGGGCATCATCAGATCAGGATCCTTGGTGTCGTTGATGGCCTTCAGAAGCAGGGGCACATCGCCATACTTCTTGACGAGCTCGAAGTAGTAGTAGCCACGGAAGAAGCGGGCCTCGGCAAGATACTTGTTGAGCACTGCCTCAGAGACATCGGCACGAGGAGCTTTCTCGATGATATTGTTGGCGATGAAGATGCGCCAGTAAGCGTCGGTCCATGCACCGTTGGTGGTGGGGATCTGTACGTTGCCCGAACTTACGGCGTTCGCACCGCCGGTTGTAAGTTCGTCGGAACGGTAATCATGCTTAAAGCCGTCGCCGAGGTCATTGTTGCCGTTCATCTGCTCGTAGAAGCGGTTGCATGCGCCGCGCAGATCACCTTCGGTCTTCCAGTAGGATGCGTCAGTCACACTTGTTTCGGGGACCATATCAAGGTCACATGATGCCACCGAAAGGGTGAGAGCTCCAAGTAATATGTATTTATTAAGTGTTTTCATTGTTGAGTATTCCTAATTTAAAGTGTGAGATTTACTCCAAAAGTCCATGTGCGGAAGAATGGATAATAGTTGGCCGAAGGCTTGTTGCCTACTTCGGGGTCAAACACCTTGAGCATGTTGGTGTGTTCCCATACGTCGTCGCCTGAGATATAGACGCGCAGACGCTCGATGGCCTTTCTGGGAATGGGGATGGTGTAGCCGAGAGTCACGTTCTTCAGACGGAGGTATGAACCGTCCTGAATCCAGCGGTCAGAAGCCTTGTAGTTGAAGTTGTTACCGTTGTAGAGACGGGGAAGTGAAGCGTGGGGGTTATCCTCGGTCCAGTAATCGGTGTGGATGGTCCAAGGCATGTCGTAAGTGTTCTTGAGCGGTGCAAGCTGGTCAGGTTCAACATAGACTTTGCGCTTGCCGACACCTTGGAACATTACGTTGACATCGAAGCCCTTCCATGCAGCACCGAGGCTGAAGGTGTAGAAGTAACGGCCGTTGGAAGAACCGAGATACACGAGGTCGCCGGGATTTTCGGGAGTGCCGCCGCCCTGACCGATGGTGTGTGCGCCGTCACCCTGAGCGACATACTTGATGTCACCGCCTGACACTTTCGCGTCGTTGAATGATTCGTAGCCGGGATGTGCGGCCTTGTAGTCAAGATACTCCTGACGGCTCTGCCACATACCGTCGGTCTTGTAGCCCCAGATGGAGTTGAGGGGATAACCTTCGAGGATATCAACCGAACCTTCGGCGATAGTGTTCTGACCCTTGTAGCTAACGACCTTGTTATCGGCATCGCTGAGGCTCACGCTTGCATTGACATCGACATCACCGAAACGGTTACGGTAGCCGAGCTCGACTTCCCAACCCCAAGTCTTGAGTGTGCCTACGTTAGACTTAGGAACTGTGATACCTACGATGTGGGGCAGGGTCACGTTTGCGAGCATGTTGTCGTTCTTCTTCCAATAGTAGTCGGCGGTAAGGGTAAGAGTGTTGTTGAGGAAGCCCATGTCAAGACCGATGTTGGTCGATGAGATGATTTCCCAAGTCTTATCGACAGAGGCCATTGCGCTCTGATAGTAGCTTGCCTCACCCATGTTGATACCGCGGCTGATGGTGGCGATGTAGTCATAGAGACCGAGGATGGCACCGTTACCGAGCTGACCCCATGATGCACGCACCTTGAAGCTGTTGATGGCATCGACTCTGAACCATTCCTCCTGACTCACGCGCCATGCACCTGAGAATGAGGGGAAGGCGTGCCAGCGGCGACCGGGAGCGAGACGTGAGCTACCGTCGTAACGGATATTTGCCTCGAAGAGGAAACGCTCGTCAAAGTTGTAATTGATACGACCGAAATATGAGTGCATGGCCCATGTCTCGATATTGTCGGCAACTGTAGTGTTGGTGGCAAGTTCGTTATCGTAAGCGTTGAACGAGAAGAAATCGTTGCTGTTGAGATTCTTCACTGTTGCGTCGAACTGATCCTTGCGGTAACGTTCGTAGGATGTACCTGCGAGAACGTCGATCTGGTTCTTACCGAATTTGCCGTTGTAGGTAAGTAGAGCCTCTAAATTGTCATGATAGGCATTGTTCTTCTGACGATAGTATGAGTTAGGACTGTTGGCGGTGTTACGGTTGGAGATGCCGAGACGGTCCTTCCATTCGAGTGTACGTTTGCTGGTCTGCTCGCTGTAGTTGTCTGAACGGCGGCTTGCGCTGAGACGGAGACCGAGACCTTTCACGAAATAATCCTTGATGTTGAGTGTGGCCTTGCCGGTGTAGGACTGATACTGGGTATCCTTCTCGCCACCGTTCTTCATGATGTCGATAGCGTTCACCTGAAGGTCGCCGTTGTAGGGATTGGCATCCTCCTCAGGATTGTAGATAGGCTGACGGCCGCGCACGCGGTAGAGACGTGAGAGAAGACCGGCTGCTCCGTAGGGGTTCTGCTTGAGGAACTTGCCGTCGTAGCTTGCGAGAACTTCAAGATTGATGTGCTGGTTAATCTCGGTGTTGAGGTTGATGCGCACATTGTAACGCTCGTTCTTGTCGGGACCGTACTTGAGGATACCGTTCTTTGAGAAGTAACCACCTGAAACGAGATAGTTGGTAGCCTTGTTACCACCGGTCACACTGACATTGTGGCTCTGCTGGAAAGTGTATTTGCGTGTACCTTCGGCAACCCAGTTGGTACTTTCGAAGAATTCCCAGCGGCCATTGGTGTTGTTGGGACGCCAGCTGAAGTTGGGGTTACCGATCCATGATGCGAACTCAAGCGAACCGTCAGTACCGCCACCGGCCTGCAGACGCGCCTCGTTGATCATGACCTGCTCCTGCCATGCCGGAACGCGCTCAGGCATAAGGCCCGGCTTGTTCATGCCGACATATCCGTTATAGCTGACCTTGGCCTTACCCTCACTACCGCGCTTGGTAGTTACGAGAACGACACCTGCAGCAGCACGCGCACCGTAGATGGCACAGGCAGCAGCGTCCTTGAGGACAGATACAGATTCAATATCGTTGGGGTTAAGAAGTGTCATGTCGCTCTCCACACCGTCAACAAGGACGAGGGTTGAAGTGGCGTTGGCTGATGAGAAACCGCGGATGCGCATTCCTGAGGTTTCCGAACCGGGCTGACCGCTCGAACGAAGCACCTGAAGACCGGGCACCTGACCCTGAAGAGCTGAAAGAGCGTCGGAGGCAGGACGGTTAGAGATCTCTTCACCGCTGATCGATGCGACAGCTCCTGAAAGGTTTACTTTTTTCTGTGTACCGTAGCCCACCACAACGACTTCATTAAGGAGTGTGGAAGACTCTTCCATCTGAACGAGACCGTTGGCATCCTTGGCTTTGAGTTCAAGAGAGGTATAGCCAACGTAGGAGAACTGGAGTGTGACATCGCCGGAAGCAACGCTGAGTTTGAATTTTCCGTCAAAGTCGGTCGATGTACCCTTTGTGGGGTTCTGTTTTTCGATAACGGTTACTCCGATCAGGGGCTCACCTGTGGCCTTGTCAACCACTTCACCCTCGACAGAGAATGAACCGCTCTGCGCCGCTGCTCCTAACGGGAAGAATGTGCATGTAAGGATACATGCGACAAGCAGCAAGAGACGTGCTTTAAGGTTCGGGAACTGAATTTTCATAAAAAATTGTAAGATTTAAGTGTTGGTTAATTTAAGGCAATGTTTGGAGGACAACTTGGACAGAGCGTTTTCTCATTCCGGTCATGTCGCTGGCTGACATTGCGAAATTACTGCTATTATTCCATCGCAGGATGGGTGAGTAATGGTTTAAGGTAGGATATTGAAAAAATTAACCCTTATGAATCAAATATTTAGATATAATTAAGGTAAGAATATGAGAGAGGTATATTAGGTGTCTCAGACGTGAAATCTACCCAATGTCTGCACCGTTTCCGCGAACTTTTCCTTAGGAATTATCGCCTTGTTACGCGTGCGCAGACGATTGTTATAGACAGTCTGCGGAGAGTAGTGCAGAAGGGCTGCGATCTTGACTGAGTCATTGATTCCGAGACGGACGAGAGCATAGATGCGCAGCTCGGTGTTGAGCGACATATTGTCGCGCACCGTTATGCGCTCTTCGGGACGCAGAAGCTCGTTGAAATCCTTCACGAAGTCGGGATACATGTTAAGGAAAATGCTGTCGAACTGCTGATAGAATTCTTTAAGTTCATTCTGCGCCATCGTATTGGAATCGACGAGCTCAATCAGATCATCGAGCTGATTGGCTTTCAGTTTTCTCAGGACAAGCTTGCGGAAATTATCCATCTTGTTTATGTAGTTACTGCACATGGTGAACATCTGGCCCACATACTCCTCCTTAATGAGGTTTGATTCTTTAAGGCGGTTGTTGACGGCGGACAACTCTGTGTTTACCTCCTGCAGACGGCTATTGGTAACCTCCAGTGACTCCCGCATGGCCGAAAGAGTGTCAAGATTATCTTTTAGCTCGCTATTGAGCGCGGACAGACTCGCCTGCGAATCCCTCAGGCTTCTGTTCTTGCGGATGATCACAAGACTTGCAAAGATAAGTATGAGCAACAGTGTGGCGAGCACCACGAGATAGATTTTCAGGCGCATCTGTTGCTGTTGGTTACGGTTGGAATACTCCTCGCGTATCTGTTTCTCGATATTGGCAAGAGTTACCGCACGTACACGATTATTGAAGCTCTGCGCCTGCTGCTGGCAATAATTCACATAAGCGTAGGCACGGTCGATATCCTCCTCGGCCAACATCATCTTACCCAGCTCCTCAAGTGACGCTATGTCCTTATTGGCGATCTTCACATCACATATAGCAGATATGGCAAGATACTTCATACGGTTCTCCTCATCGCCTTCAAATTCATAGAGGCGGGCAAGAGCGTATGCCTTCATGGCATCTACACGGCTATCCATGCGGGTGGAGTCGATATCGGCTTTAAGTTCCCTGATCACCTCCTGACGGCCTGCTCCGGGGGCACGCAGCACTGACCAAGCCTTGTACCAGAGATAGAGCGGATCGCTCTTGGAGGCATGAATGAAAGTGGAATCCTGATAGAGACGGCTCTGGACATAATAATCCGTCGGAGAGGTGTGACCGTCGCCGAGATACTGACCGTAATGCGAATAGAGATATGCAAGCTGATTGTAGTACTGCGAACGCAGATCCTCAGGTACTTTCTCCGGATCTATCCTTTCAATAGCATCCTGCGCTTCTTTGAGCAGACCTGTCACCGCAAGGATAAAGGAGCGGTTTATCTCCCACTCGATGAGCTTAGCCTCATCTCCGAGCTGTTCGGCTATCTCATAGTTACGGTTGACATAGACCATGGCCGAATCAGCATTGAACACCGAATATTCGTCATACAGGTTCTTGTTGAACCAATAGCGTTCGTCGATCGTACGTGCCTGATGCTGTTTTTTATGCAGTTCGGCCAGACGGTGCCGTTTAAGGCCGTCCCACACCTGCGGCAGTTCGACTACGGAGTCCAGACGGCAGAGAATGCTCTCTACATCAGAACTGCGTGCTGACAATGGCAGCCCTACAGCCGCCATTGCCAGCACGATGATATAGAATCTGACTGATAAGTGTCTGAAATTCATATCTTGAATCGTTCGGTTGTTTTTGCAATATTACGTTTCCTCATAATAGCTTCGAGATAGTAATAGTCCGCATAGACGAGCGGCACGTCTATCTCGCTTCCGGCAGGGTGATGTCCGGTGGAATGGGCAAGGATGAATCCCCCACCCTCCTCCGGTGACAGGGTATAGGATGCGGTAAGATTGTCAAGAATAGTGTCGGCCTCGCGGCGGTAACGATCCGCCCGCTCGCCGTCAACATACTCCGCAAGTTCGTAGAGACCTGAAGCGATGAGCGCGGCTGCCGAGGCATCGCGTGCCACATCCTCATTGTCCGGATTCTCCGTTCCGGGAGCTTTCATGTCCCAGTAAGGGATACGGTCCGAGGGCATGTTGGGCAGTGAGAGGAACCAGTCGGCCACAGCCGTCGCGTGGTTGAGATAACGGGGGTCGGACGTGAAACGGTAACACATCGTGTAGCCGTAAAGTGCCCAGCCCTGTCCGCGACTCCAGTAGGAGTCATCCGAATAACCCTGAGCCGTAACTTTCATCCTCACGTCGCCGGTCTCAGGATCGTAATCCACCACATGGAACGACGAGGGATCGTTGCGGAAATGATTCTTCAGTGTGACATCGGCATGGCTGACAGCGATCTTGCGGAAAGAAGGATCGCCGGTGGCATCCGTCATCTTGAAAAGCATCTCAAGGTTCATCATGTTGTCGATGATGACGGGATATTTCCACACCTTCGCATTGTGATCCCACGAACGGATAGCACCGACTGTGGGGTTGAAACGGGTCGATAGCGTGGATGAAGCCTGACGGACCACATCGAAGTAGCTCTTCTCGCCGGTAAGCTCCCAAGCCTTTCCGAAACTGTTGCCGATCATGAAACCGAGATCATGAGTCCCTCCGTGCATCTTCGATTCCTCGATAGGCCAAGTGTGGGAGACGGCCTGTGTGCGCCAGTACGGGTCGTTGGTAAACTCATACATCATCCAGAGTTCGCCGGGGAAGAAACCGGAAGTCCAGTCATGGGGATGGACAAGCGCAAGCGAACCGTCAGAGTTGAGCGTGCGGGGGCTGACACGACGCTTGCAGGCATTTGCCTCCGTCTTGCGCTCATCACCGACGCGCTTGATGGCGTTGCGCAGCGATGCCGAGGCTTTCACGAAGGCATCATCAGTCTTGTCAGGAGTATAGTACAGCAATGTGAAGCGATCCTCCGGACGGAATACGCGGTGAGCCTGATAGAGATCCTTGTAATCGGTGCGTGAAGTATCTATCGCTGTAGCCACACGCCAGAGATCCTTGGCCACTGCCTGCTGCTTCTCTTCCCAGCCGCTGATCTGCTGTCCCGGCCACTCGCTCTTGTCTTTTCCGAGATAGGAAGCCAGAAAATCCATGGCTTTATAGAAATTACGGCCCTCTGCATCGGTTGAATTGTCGAGGCGGACACCAATCTTCTGCCCCATGAGGAATATATCGATAATATGTGTAAGATTATATTGAGAGTAGCCGTAGGACAGCGTGCGCCACATCTCGTGGGGCTGTTTGCCATCAGGTTCTATCTGAGCGAAAAGACGACGTTCGGGAAATTCACTGAGAATACGGCGAGCCACATCCTCGCGTCCGGTATAGAGCGCGAGAGCTATAGCCTGTGCGTCGTAAGCGGTGGAGTGATTGTTGGCCGCTGCGGCCTCCTCGATCCCCTGCGGAGAGGTGAGAATCCAGTCAAGCAGGTTGCTCATCCAGCGTTTCAGCTCCTTGTCATCTTTCTTTGTCCATGACTTAGAGCCTTCAAGGAGTGCGACCCCGTCGAGCATCTCAACAAACGAGTAGCCGTCGAGCACACCGTAGGAGCGGCCCTTGTTTCCATTGACACCCGGCACCATCTGCGCATACTCGAAATTAGGATTCATGCGTGTGGCGGGGTTCAGGAACCAGACCTTGAGCAGTTCGGCAGCCTTGGCCGCATAGCGTTCGTCGCGGCTGAAATGCCAAGCGAGGGCAAGATTCACCACTCGGTTGGCGGTCGCGCCGAGACGGTTGCGGTCATAGAGGGCAAGTTCGGGATTGCTGACACCATCGCGGTTGACATAGGGGAGGCCGTCAGGTTTCGACGGATCAGGATGGTAGTAACGGGCGAGACTCGTATAGTCATGATTGTCACCGCTCGGCGACGGACGCTCCTTGCTCATCACCGAATACGGTTCGGCATTGAGCAGGGTGTCGGCCTGACGTATGAGTGCTTCATAAGCCTTTGCATACATCGGTCGGTCAAGCTCGGTCCTAACTTGTTCGAGATGGCTGCGATCCCAGATGGCCTGTGCATGGCATAGGGTAGCCGATGCAAGCACCGTAAGGACTGTTATAAGTTTCTTTCGCATTGCTGTGTTATAGTGATGGATGGTTATCTGGTATGTATATTAATCAGTATTTTAAAGCTTTCTGATCTTTATGGCTGCAAGTGATGTCGTGCCGCCGGCAGGAGTGAAATTCACTCTCAGAACGCCGTCATCCGTGACTTCGGTGCGGTAACGGCGTGTGACCATTGTCTTTACGCCTGCCTCGACTCCGGGCATGAAAGACGTCTCGACCTTAGAACCATTGATCGCAATATCCATTCCGGCGGGCGGCGTGTCCTTGCTTCCTGCATTATGGCCGAGCATGTAGGCCGAGAGAGCCGACGGAGATGAAAGGTCAGCGAAACTCATCTCTATCTCATATTGACCCGGCACGAGGTCGAAACGATATTCCTCAAGGCCGGTGAGCGAACGCTGCAGGAGTGGCATGTCGGATGTCAGTTCGATTTCGTCCTGCGACACGGAGCGGGAACCTCCGCTATGACCGTAAAATCCACCTTGGGCATACTGACGGTCGGGAAGCCATGTGAGGCCACTGTCGTCCGATCGGAAGTAACAGTCCGAACCGACATTGATAGCCATCTCGTCTGTGCCGAGGTCAAGTAGATTGTCGCGGGTGTGAAGCAGATGCATATTGACGGTCGAGGCATCAAGAACCCTCTTTCCATCGGCACTAAGCAGCTCTATCAGATTCACACCGTCACGGAAAGGTACATCAAATACAGCCGTGCAGTTGGCGACATCCTGCACAGGCAGGAGACTGCCGTTGACGCGCAGACTGACCATCGGAAGATTCGTATAGACCTT
>JAAVDF010000034.1 GCA_014801945.1 Bacteroides sp. | reverse complement strand
TATAACTCTATCCAATAAGTTGAAGTAAACCTCAGAGATAATCGGTTCATTGAACAAGAGGTGGTATAAATCCTCATTTGTTATGTTCATTTGTTCCAACGTATAGTTTAACTCATCTGCATTACTCCTTATCTCCAATCTGAACATAGGCTTCAATCCGACCTTATCTAGGATATACTGTTTCTCAAACTCATTATCCTTAACTTCCTCCAACTTATCATAGCAATGCAAGGAGAGTGACTTGAATCTAGTCTGTTTCCTTATGTCGAATGACTTATTCTTGTAAGGTCTGAGCCTTGAACCGCTTCCCATGTTGACCAAGTTAGGAATCTTCTCAGTCATGACAGCATAAGCCTTGTTGAATATGATAGGTGTGTATGTCTCATCTTTAAGCATCTTATAGAATCTCCTTACCAAGTTGATGTTAATATCCAAGGCAATATCCAACTTGTTCACCTTCTTGAAGGATAATGATAACTCGGAATCAATATAATGGAGATATGGGAGAGTTCCGTTATAGAACATCTCATTCGACACGCTTATGTAAATATCCTTCTTACGGTGGCTTCCCCATTGGAGCACACCCCAATTTATCTCATGTACCTTACCTTCCTCGCTAGGCAGTGAATCACAGATTATATCGAAGTTGTGCTCGAACTCTGACTGAATGTTGGACTTCACTATCTTGAAACAATCATACTGCTTCTCACCGTTCTCATTTAAGTTGGACAAGATGTCCATGACTTCCGACTCATTGTACTGATAGGCTATCTCCAACCTATCTATGTTGACATCAAATTCAATTTTCCTTCCCATCTTTCATCGTTTTACTCAACTTATTTAGATTAATCATTCTAAGGCTCTGTAATCGCCTTATCTCCTCTTTCCTTGCCATTCCCTTGTCCGTAGCGTAAAATGCCGTCAGAGCCTCGCTAATGGCCTTCCTGCGCTGTTTCTCGCGCTCAGTAACATTACTATTCATTTATTTAAGATTTATCTTATTATTTTACTTGTGCTCCAAGATAAAGAACATAGGTCGTTACCTTCATCCATCTAGGAGCATCCATAATATAAATATCAAGTCAGATTCATTTAGGTAGTTGACTTGAATAAAATATAAGTTAAATCAAGATTAAGTCAAGTCAAGATAAAGTGGGAAGTAAAGCGGAATGCCAAGTTAAGTAAAAAGAGGAGGTGAACAAACTAGAAAAGTTCGTAAAAATTTGGTAAATACCTGAAAATCAGGTATCTTTGCATCGTGAATCAAGCAACAAGATAAGATATGGCAAATTTATACATAGCATATACGAGAGTATCTACCAAGATGCAGGGAACAAGCGGACTTGGGCTGGAGGCTCAGAAGGACATGATAGACAAGTTCATCTCCTCCAACTCTGACAACATCCTACTCAATACCTATACGGAGGTTGAGAGCGGTAAGCGTGACGATAGGAAGGAACTTGCCAAGGCTCTGCATGAGTGCAAACAGAAGGGAGCGACCTTACTTATCGCCAAGTTGGACAGACTTTCACGTAAGACCTCCTTCATCTTGAAGTTGATGGACAGCGGTTGTCAGTTCAAGGCTCTTGACCTCCCCGAATTTAACTTCTTGACGGCCACTATATTCTCTGCCATAGCGGAGCACGAGTTGAGGCTCATATCCCAAAGGACAAAGGCTGCATTACAAGCAAAGAAGGCACAAGGCTTCAAGTTAGGAGCACCCAACCCGCATCTTAAAAAAGAGTGGAGGGAGATTGGCTATGAGGTCATAAGGAACAAGGCCAACACCAACGAGAACAACTTGAAGGCCAAAGTAGCGATAGAAGGTATGTTGAGGACAACTTCCAACAAGTCCGAGATAGCACGTCAACTTAACGCTAACGGCTTCAAGACATCCAAGGGAGGTGAGTTCAGCGTCATACAAGTTTTGCGGATAATGAGGAGATATGGGCTGTCTGAGAGCGTCTGAGATAAAAGATAAGGAGCGACATTAGAAATACAGTATCGCTCCTCTCGTTTATGATGGGGTTAGGTATGTTATGCTGCTTCTTACTCCGTTTCATCCTTCTCCTCTGATGACGGCTTGAAGTTGCTCAACATTTTCCCGTACTCACGCCAAGTTCTATTGGCCTCTGATAATTCTCTGTTAAGCCTATCATAATTTGCCTTCTCCAAGGTCATCTTTATGTAGAGCAATATTTTCTTTATCTTGTCCGTGTCGGAGAGTTCAATATCTCCACAGATGACCTCAACTCCCTTGCAGAAGTCCTCAACTTCATCCGATACCTCATGGACAGAGTTATTGCTGACATCATTGGAACTCTTGTCCTCATTCTTGTTCCTTATCATCTTGTATTTGTTATCATCAACTACGGTGCGTAACTTATCGTAGATTTCCTTCAATGTGTTTAGGTCATTCGTTGTATCTTTGTTATATCCCAATAATTTTGTGACATCATCTTTTTCCACAGTGGTTTCTGAAATTATCTTATTTCCCTCTGCATCTAACTTAATGTTGTGTTGGGATAGAACTTTGGCTAAAGTACCAATCTGTCTCTTGTAGTAGATTGTGTCGCGTTCTTTATCATCATTTGCCATAACTTATGTATTTTGGTTAATAATCTCTGCAAATATAGGAAAAAGTTCTGGAATTACCATCCCTTCAACCTATTTTTTTCTTTCCTTACGATGTTTATTTTGTTTTCCTTGGTGAGATGGGTGTAAATCTGCTTAATCATCGTGTCATCGGTATGACCGCTGGCATAACATAACTTATCGGCCTGCCATCCTTCCAAGATACGCTGTGTAATCCAAGTGTGCCTAGCGAAGTGGGCTGATATTATCTTATGCAGAGGTGCTGACTTGGTCACTATACGGCTTTCTCCGTACTGCTCCCTCCATTCAATGACCCTGTCCAACTTGGCCATCCTAGCAATATCCTTGATATGTTGGTTGAGCGATGTAGTAAGATGTGTGAAGTTAATGTACTCAAAGCCCTCCTTATACTTCCTTATGAGTTCCTTCATAGGTCTTGTGAACGTTATAACTGCCTCCACGCGCTCTTTCGTTGTCAAGATGATACATTCCTCCTCCGAGTCATCGTCAAGCGATACAGGGGCATCTATGACCTTCTCAACGTCACTTATACGCATCCCACAGTAGAGCAACATAAGGAACAAGTCACGGTACTCTGACAACATGGGAGATAACTTGACCTCCTTCAACCTCTCAACCTCCTCATCCGTGAGGGATGTTTTCTTGCTGTCCTCCCTCTTGCGTCTGTCCTTGACCTTGACATACTCAACCTTCTTTATACCGTATGGCCTATATATGTCATCTACGGCAAGTTTATTGTTTATGAGCCTAGCCACGACCTCGCATTTATCATTTATGTTGCCTACCCCGAAGTTATTGGAGTTGACAAGATGGGACTTGTACTTGTCTAGTATGGGCTGAGAGAGTACGACACTGACATCATCGCTCAACTTGTTCTCCTTGACATACGATATGAATGAGTCAAGTCTGCTTCTGTTAGTCCTCCTAGTTCCGTCCTCGTTGGGGTACATCCTATCGAACGCCTCGTTCAGTAGCCTTATGGCCGATATGTGGTTCTTATCGGAACTTACGACATACCTTCTCAATATCCTTGGCGCATCATGAATCATCGAAGGGTTGTTGCAGATGAAAGCCTTGAACTCTTGGAACTGCCTCCTTACCTCATCTATGCGCTTGTTGACAGTAAGGTTGTTGCTGTTATCTATGGCAGAGAGCCTGAAGCCTATATAAGCCATGTCCCTCTTGTCATCCCAGTGCCTAGGCTTGACCTTGACGTTGGTAGATACCTTGTACTGCCTTCCGTTTATGGTGGTGACAAGATATATGATGGATGACTTGTCCCTATTGGGATGTCGTAGGTTGAAGTTGCATCTTATATCACTGAAAAATACTTGGCTGTCCATAACTCCTCATCCTAGGTATAAAAATGGTTCTTAAAAACGGTTCTTAAACTTATGTAAAGTTCATGGGTTTGTATTAAGTAACAAACTTGCAGGACAACAAGTTAGTAAAAATGGGGTGAATCTTGTAAATCTGGAAAATTTCTTATTGCGATCAAGAATGTAGCAAACGGTAGATGCCTTGTGGGTATGTTATATCCGTATGGCATGGTGTCGGTGACACCATGGCTGTATGCCTATATACATATTTGCGTGAGGCTTCTGCGTGTTTGCTCGTTCAATCGTAATGGGCATTCCAGAGCCTCGGAACGTGGGACGAGCAAACGAGTAAGATTCCCCACGCTTTTTTATGCCTATTTGTTAACGCTTTAGCTGCGGGGAGGCGGGCAGAATATTCATTACCGAATGCCAAGGGATAAATTAAAAATGAAACAGCCGGATGTCAATATAGCCATTGCTGAGACATTCTGCAAGCTGTTCAAGGATCTGAAGTTCGGACGAGATCTCGAGTTTGTCGAGATTGATCGCTCCATGCCACCTCTATTTCAGCTCACCGGGGAGTTTGAGGGGCGTGGGAAGTATGACTTCACAGGGCTTGCCAAGCTCTTTATCGAAAACAATGGATTTAATCAGTCAGCTCGATATGATATTTCAGGAACGGTCGAGGTTAGTGAGGAAGATGACTCGCCTGATGTAGAGTTTGTTGGCTTATTAAGTGCAAGAAAAGTCTAATTTAAAGAAAAGAACGAAAAATGAAAAAATTAATGATTTTGGGAGTATTACTACTCTCCGTGCTGTCTGCGGTAGCATACGACTTTGAAGTGGACGGATTGTATTATTATATATCATACACAAGCGATTTGACATGTGTAGTGACAAGGGGTAATAAAAAATATGCAGGGGATATTAAGATACCAGCTACTGTAAACTACAAGAATAAGGAATTATCTGTTGTTGAAATAGGTCCTAATGCCTTCCATGGTTGCACAGGCTTGACTTCTGTGGCTATACCGGGTTCAGTTACAAGTATAAGAGAATATGCCTTTCGAGGTTGCACTGGTCTGACCTCAGTGACCATACCGAATTCGGTTACTGAAATTAGCTACAATGTTTTCGAAGGTTGTACCGCTTTAACTTCTGTACTCATACCGAGTTCGGTTAACTATATAGGGTGTCAAGCTTTCCGGGGATGTAGTAGTCTTGAAGAGGTAACTTTTGAGTACTCTACCTCAATATTAGAATTTGGATGGTTTGTGCCAAAGTATGATAGAGTGTATGAAACATTTGAAGATTGTAATGTACTATCTAAAATTAGTATTGGTCGTCAACTGAAAATAGAAGACTATAGAGGAAATAAAAAAGAAGTATATGATTATCTTTCAGATGTAATGCCGATTAAACAGATCGCATATCTGTCAATTTTAGATGGAGTAAATCTCGAAAATTTCTTTTACTATAATGCAGAATTAAAAAATAATCTGACCACTTTAAATTTGGGGAAGAATATAATAGGATTCGGTATTTACGGTAGTAGCGAATTAAAAGTTTCATTAGAAGAATATTCCAAGCTCGAAACTATTATATGCGAAGATCCTATCCCGACACCGGACTGTCCGAAATTTAGCGCATCTCAATACGCTAATATTAAGGTCTATATCCCGAAAGGTTCTTTGGCTGCATATCAAAATGCCGAGGGCTGGAAGAACTTCTGGGATATTATCGAGATGGAAGAATCCGGGATTGATTCTGTAACCAATGATTTGGAGCGTACGGAGGTCGGTCGTTATGATCTTCAGGGACGTAAGGTCGCAGGTGATTATAATGGAATTGTGATTGTGAAGTATTCAGATGGAACAGCTAAGAAAATAATAAACAGAAATGGCAATGCAAAATAAGACAGTTGATAAGCATGATATCGCTAATGAGATCCGTAAGCATTTAGCGGATATAAATCACCTCAGACCGTTCTCTAAAATGATAAATCCTGCGATCAAAATAGAAGATCATGGCTTCACTCCGATCGGTCTGCGGGAATATGAGATTCTATCTATTGCCCAATCTCCGATTGATAAAAGCCTATATGCTTTTAGTGCAAATGGAGAAGTCTTATTTAAAGATAAGGCCAGCAGTGTTACTCAGAGTCAGAAGGCAGACTTTGGTGGCATAGCAAGGACTTGTGATAAGAATGGGACATTAGCGGTCGATGCCATTACCATAGATTATCTCAATCCTCCCTTTCCAGATATCCTGAATTAGTCAAAGATTTAGGAAGTCTGATTTTTCCGGACAGATATCTTTCAATTAACTGATTAGGAACTTGGATGGATGTTGCTGATGCGACATTCGATTCAAGTTCCTTTTATCTTATCTTTTTCATTATACACTTAGCCAAAATCCTTGAGTTGAGCTTTTGGCGGTGTGTGCGGTATGATTTTGTCATGCCATTTTCGGGTGTCGTTTTGCTTATTGGGAAAATTATGCTAACTTTGTGGGATAAAAACTCTAAAGCAATCAGCAATGAAATTCACAGTTCCAAGCAAGACGCTTCATAATTTTGCCTCATCGGTCAGCAAGGTCATCAACGCCAAAAATGCGCTGACCATCCTCAATAACTTCCTCTTCTCGATCGAGGGGAATGTGCTGACTATCACCGCTTGCGACGGCGAAAACATACTCTGCGGACGTATTCCCATCATGGATGTCGAGGGTGAAGGTGAGTTCTGCATCGATGCGCGACGCATTGTCGAACTGCTCCGCGTGATGCCCGAACAGGAGCTGAATTTCACTATTGATGATGTGACACTGGCCATCGAGATGTCGCATCCCGACGGCTCATATAAATTCATGGGTCTGAAAGGTGCTGAATACCCCCATCCCGACCGCAGCACGCAGTCGGAAAACGTGCTCACTTTCAAAGCTCCCGGTTCGGCACTGCTCCGCGGACTGGAATTTACATCGTTCGCAGCCGGAACTGACATGCTCCGTCCGCAGATGATGGGTGTGTATTGGGACATCAAGCCCGATAAACTTATCTTCGTAGCCACCGATACCCACAAACTCGTGCGTTTCGAGGATTCGAGCCTCACGCCCGACATTCAGGGTTCGTTTATCCTCCCCAACAAATCGACCAACGTGTTCCGCAGCGTCTTCACCCGCGATGAAGAGGTGACCGTCAAACTCGATCCGCAGATCGGTGTGATCTTCGAGACGGACACGTTCACATTCGAGAGCCGTCTCGTCAAGGGCCGCTTCCCGGACTATACACGCGTGATCCCCGAAAACAATCCCTTCACGCTCACTGTCAACCGCCATCTGTTCACCACCGCCGTGCGCCGTGTGAGCCTCTTCGTGGATGAAGGTCACGGTC
This sequence comes from Bacteroides sp., assembly GCA_014801945.1. Classification (GTDB taxonomy): domain Bacteria; phylum Bacteroidota; class Bacteroidia; order Bacteroidales; family Muribaculaceae; genus Duncaniella. The sequence goes on along the minus strand of JAAVDF010000034.1, from coordinate 93,144 downwards.
TCATCAAATTCAACCTCACACCCGAACGCATCACCATCAAGGCGTCGGACAACGAGTACAACACCTCCGGTGTCGAGAATCTCTCGGCTGATTTCACCGGCAAGAACATGATCATCGGTTTCAGCTCATCCTATCTCTCGGAACTCGCAGGAGTCCTGTGGACCGAGGATATTATCTTCAAGCTCGCCGATCCCTCGAAGCCCGCAGTCATCGTCCCGACCGAGGACAAGCCCGACACCCGTCTGACCATGCTTCTCATGCCGATGAACGTGACCGATTTCTAAGCAGATCGCTTCAAAGCCATTCCCTGTCCCACCAAGTAACTACAGATGCAACTGAACCTGAAGAAACCGATAGTCTTTTTTGATCTCGAAACTACCGGTGTCGATATACTCCATGACCGCATAGTCGAAATCTCACTCATAAAGGTTATGCCCGGAGGTGAGGAGATCGAAAAGACCCGGCGTGTCAACCCCGAAATGCACATCCCGGAGGAGGCTACGGCCGTCCATCACATCACGGATGATGATGTGAAGAATGAACCTACTTTCCGCCAGATCGCGCGCTCACTCGCAAATGAGATGACGGGCTGTGATATTGCGGGCTATAATTCCAACCGTTTCGACATTCCTATGCTCGATCAGGAGTTTCAGCGCGCAGGCGTGAAATTCGATTTCTCGAAAGCACGTTTCATAGACGTGCAGACAATCTTCCACAAGAAGGAACAGCGCACGCTCGTGGCCGCCTACCGTTTCTACTGCGGAAAGGAGCTTGACGGCGCGCACTCGGCCAACGCCGATACCCGTGCGACCTACGAGGTGCTGAAAGCGCAGCTTGACCGCTATGACGATCTCCCCAACGACATCGAGGAGCTCAGCAAGTTTGCCCGCACCAACCGCAATGTCGATTTCATGGGCCGCATAATCATGGATGACAATGACCGTGAAATCATTAATTTCGGTAAATACAAGGGCCGTCCGGTCATTGAGGTGCTGAAGAAAGATCCGTCGTACTATGACTGGATTCTCAAAGGCGACTTCGCGCAGAATACCAAGGACTGTTTCACACGCATAAAACTACGCATGAAATGAGCACTCTTTCGGGCAAGCACATCATCCTCGGCATCTGCGGTGGCATAGCTGCATATAAATCCGTCTCGCTTCTGCGTCTGCTCGTCAAGGCCGGTGCGGAAGTGCAGGTGGTCATCACTCCCGCCGGGAAGCAGTTCATCACTCCGGTGACACTGTCGTCACTGAGTCAGAAGCCAGTGGTGAGTGAATTTTTCACAGCCAATACCGGCGAATGGCATTCACACGTGGACCTCGGTCTGTGGGCCGACTGCATGGTGATAGCTCCTGCCACTGCCTCCACCATCGGTAAGATGGCCCACGGTATTGCTGACAATATGCTCGTCACTACCTATCTCTCGGCGAAATCACAGGTGTTTGTCGCTCCGGCCATGGACCTCGACATGATGGCTCATCCATCCACGACAGCCAACATCGCACTTCTGCGCAGCTACGGCAATATCATCATCGAGCCGGAGAGCGGAGAGCTTGCGAGCGGTCTCGTCGGCAAGGGACGCATGGAGGAACCGGAGAAGATCGTGGCCGTACTTGAAGAGTATTTTGCTAAAAAAGCCGATCTCAAGGGTAAGAAGGTGCTAATCACAGCCGGGCCTACCCACGAGAAGATTGATCCCGTAAGATTCATCGGAAACTATTCATCGGGAAAGATGGGCTATGCGCTTGCAGAAGAGTGTGCCGCACGTGGAGCTGAGGTTACGCTGGTGAGCGGTCCTGTATCGATCAGCATCTCACATCCGGCTGTCAAGGTGGTCAAAGTCGAGTCCGCGCGCGAGATGCTTGCAGCCTGTGAGGAGGCATTTCCCGAAAGCGACGTCGCGGTGATGTGTGCGGCCGTGGCTGACTATGCTCCCGCCGAGGTCGCTGACCGTAAGATCAAGCGCGAGCATTCGGAAGTGCCGGAGATCCGTCTCGTGAAGAATCCTGACATAGCTGCCACGCTCGGTCAACGCAAGACTGCGGCGCAGCGTCTCGTCGGATTCGCTCTTGAAACCGACAATGAATTGGACAATGCGCAGGAGAAACTCGTCAGGAAGAATCTTGACATGATAGTCCTCAATTCCATGCGCGATAAAGGTGCGGGATTCGGAACTGACACCAACAAGATCTCTATAATAAAAGGTGGCGGTTCGCGCTTGGACTTCGGACTGAAATCCAAACGGGAAGTGGCCGCCGACATAGTTGACGCAATTCTTGATCTATGAAATTTATCCTCTCCCTCTTAATAATTCTCTTTACCTTTTCTGTCGCCTCGTCACAGGAACTGAATTGCCGTGTCGAGGTGAACACCGCGCAGCTTGAAGGGTCGAACAAGAATATTTTCGAGACTCTTCAGGGTGCGATAAACGAGTATGTCAACACCACACGGTGGACGCAGGCACAATTCTCGCCCAACGAGAAGATAGAATGCACGCTGCTGTTCACCATTACTAAATATGATGAATCGACGGGCAATATGGAGGGTACTCTGCAGGTGCAGTCCAGCCGCCCGGTCTATAATTCCTCATATCTGACCACGCTGATCAATTTCAAGGACAACAACGTAGCGTTTACCTACAGTGACGGCGAACCTCTTCTTTATTCGGAGACGAGTATGGAGAGTCAGTTGACCCAGATACTGAATTTCTACATCTATCTCATACTTGCCGTGGATTTCGACTCCTTTTCTCCGAAAGGAGGTGATGTGTATTTCGAACGGCTGGAGACCATAGTCCATCAGGGACAGTCGTCGGGTGAGACAGGTTGGAAAGCATTCGAGGATACGAAAAATCGTGCCGCCGTCCTCGCTTCATTTACCGATCCGGCCACAAGAGCTATCCGTGATCTCTATTACGAATATCATCTTCAGGGATTGGATCAGATGTCGGTGAGTCCGGATAAGGGCCGTAAGACAATCGACACGTCGCTTGACGTGCTCACTTCTGTGTTTCAGGTCGCACCGATGTCAGTAGGGCTCTCGATGTTCAAGGATGCGAAGCTCGATGAGCTTGTCAATATCTACAGCAAAGCTCCTGCCGACGAGCGTGAGCATGCCTATCAGGTGCTTTCGCCGATATTCCCTACGGAACAGAACCGTCTTGAGAAACTGAAACGTGGCGAAACCCCTTGATTATACCATCAGATACCTTAAAACTCTCTTACTCACATAAAAATAGGAATATATTACAGTGCTTGAATCACTCCACATATCGAATTACGCGCTCATTGACCTTATCGACATAAGGTTTCATGAGGGTTTCAATGTGATCACCGGCGAGACCGGAGCAGGTAAGTCGATCATACTCGGTGCGCTCTCTCTGCTTCTCGGAAGCAGGGCGGATACGCGTGTCGTGACAAATCCGGAGGCTAAAAGTGTCATCGAAGCTGTATTTACGGTCGATGACTATCCCCTGCTGAAGGATTTCTGCCTGAAGGAAGATATCGAATGGGACGATGAGCGATGCATACTCCGCAGGGAGATTTCTCCGGCAGGGCGTTCGCGCGCGTTCGTCAATGACTCGCCTGTACCGCTCACTAAACTGCGCGAGGTGAGCATGCATCTGATCGACATACATTCCCAGCATCAGAATCAGCTGCTTGCAACTCCTGAATTTCAGCTTGACGTTATAGATACCCTTGCGTCAAATGCGCAACGCCTGCGCAATTATCAACTCCGTTTCAACTCGCTGCGCGAAGCGGTGAAGCGGTTGAAAGCCATGCGTGCCAAGATCGAGCGTTCGCGCGAGGATGAGGAGTTTACACGTTATCAGCTTGAACAGCTTGAAGAACTGGATCTCCGTCCCGGAGAGCAGGCTGAACTTGAACGCGAGCGTGATGTGCTCAACAACCTCGGTGCCATCAAGGCAGCTCTATCAAAAGCTATCGGTTCACTTGACGGTGAGGAGGGCGGTGCGTTGAGCATGGTCGATAATGCTGCGGAAGCATGTGAGGATCTCGATGAAGTGCTTGACGCTTCGGATAACATTGCCGAACGTCTTGAATCAGTCAGAATCGAGATCTCGGACATAGCATCGACTCTTTCGGGCATAGATGAGAACCTCGGCGCAGATCCGGGGACACTCAACGCTATAGAGGAACGCCTCAGTTCCATCTATTCTCTCTGCCATAAGCATCATGTGGATGATGCCGACGGTCTGATCGAGTTGCGTGACTCCCTCCGTGACAAACTCAAGGCTCTTGATAATTCAGACGGGATGATCGAGGAGCTTGAGCGCGAGGCCCGGCGTGCGAAAGCTCTTGCAAAGGAGAGTGCGATGGAGATATCCGCAGCTCGTAAGGAAGCTGCCGAAAAGTTCGGCCGGCGTCTCGCCGAGGTGGCGATGCCTCTCGGTATGAAGAATCTGCGTTGTGAGATCCGTGTCTCTCCGTCGGACATGACGGCGACAGGAATCGACAGTGTGGAATTCATGGTAGCCTTCAATAAGAATCAACCTCTGATGCCTGTCGGTGCTACCGCTTCGGGTGGTGAGATTTCGCGTCTCATGTTGTCCATCAAGTCCATAATTGCATCAAGTATGCAGTTGCCGAGCATTATTTTTGATGAGATTGATACCGGAGTGTCGGGCGATGTGGCCAACCGCATGGGTGTGATGATGCTTGAAATCTCACGTACAATTCAGGTGACAACCATCACGCATCTTCCGCAGGTGGCTTCAAAAGGTGGACATCAATATCGCGTCTATAAGGAGGATGACGAACACTCGACCCATACCCGCATAGCTCTGCTGACCGATGAGGAACGTGTCCGTTCGATTGCGGCTATGCTTGGCGGATCGGAAATAGATGATGCCGCCCTCGCTGCCGCGAGGAGTCTGTTGGGACGGAAATAATCATAAAATTTTTATTGAACGGATTATCGGTGTGGTGAATCACCGTAATAAACAATACAGAGAGAATATGAAAAAATACTTGGGTGCAGGTGTTGCGTTTTTCCTCCTTACCGCAGGATTGTCCTGTGGATGGGCGGCTGACAAGGGAAAAACTCCTGTCAAAGTCCATATAATCGGTGATTCGACAATGGCCGATTATGAAGAGAATACCACCCGTACGAGAGGGTGGGGAGAGATGTTGCAGGAGTTCTTCTCACCTGATGTTGAGGTGGTGAACTATGCCAAGGGCGGTAGAAGCTCACATTCCTTTTATAAAGAAGGAAGATGGAAATTGGTGACCGACAGTCTGAAGCCCGGTGATTATGTTTTCATCCAGTTTGCCCATAATGATGAGAAAGAGGGTGGCAAGGATGGTGCTGACGGCAGAGGCACTGCCCCTTGGACCACATATAAAACGTATATAGAAAAATATGTCGATGAGACACGTGCCTCCGGTGCGACTCCTATCCTGATCACTCCGATTGTCCGCCGTTATTTCACTCAGGACGGGACGATCAGTCCAAAAGGATGTCATGATCTCAGTATTGCTCCGGATGATTCTACCCTGAACTATGTGAGAGTGATGAAACATGTGGCCCGGAATAAGCAGGTGAAGCTGGTGGATATGACGGCCATGACCAAGGAGTATGCTGAACGTCTTGGCGCGGAGCGGACCATTAAATGTATATATGTCCCAACGGACGGCACGCACACTCAGGCCACCGGAGCTGCATGTTATGCCCGTCTGGCAGTCGAGGGCTTGAAGGAGCAAGGAATTTTGGCAGATTATATCCATGAGGATATGCCTGTGGTACTGAATCCGGTATCACTCGATTTCAAGACACTTTTCGTCGGAGAAGAGGGGACAGTCTGTTTTGACCTTACCGGACTTAACCTTGAGCCGGTGGAGGGTGAATTGACAGTCGAAGCACCTGACGGCATGACAGTAGCCGATGATCCACACGGCCGACCCCAGAAGACATTGAGATATCCATATCAAAACGGAGAATTATGGAACAAGTGCTTCTATCTGCACTTTACGCCGACCGGGAGTGGCAATGTGGTGTCGGATGTCATTATATCATACGGCAGTAATCGACGGTTGCTTCCGGTAAAGGCTGAAGTCAAGGATGTCGTTGACCGTTCGCCGGTTGAGTATGTACTGGAAAAACCTTCGGCTTTACGCGATTTGAAAAATGAAGCGCAGGGTGTCACTACTGAAACCGGAAAATGGCCGGCTGAAATAGATGAGGCACAGAACAGATACATTGAATTTATTCTTCCTCCTTCATCTCAGACGGTATTGCTCCGCAAGCTCTCGTTTACTTTGGACGGAGATGTAGCCTATAGGGTTGCTTGTGCGTATGGTAAGGATTTTTATCCCCGGACTGATCTTGGTGAGGAACAAAAGCCGCAGACAGGTCACAGGCTGATAGAACTGCCGATGAATGTCACCTTGTCTCCCGGTCAGCAGATGTATTTCCGTCTTTTCCCTTGGAGCACTGTGGAGAGTGACGACATTTATGTCCGTACAGGGGACTGGAAGATAGAAGGAACTGTGATCAGGTGATTTGAATATTGAAAAATCGGATGATATACCCATGAATGGAAATCATTCCATCCTACTGGAGCGTTAATATTTTATAGAGTGAAATTATAATCATTAAATCAGATAAAGTGGAAAAGAACGATTATATCTATGGCCTGCGTGCCGTAATGGAAGCGATCGAGGCCGGTAAGGAGATTGATAAGATTTTTATGGCAAAGGATCTTCAGGGAGAGCTTGCATCGGAACTTGTGTCTCTTGCGAGAGCTAACCGTGTGCTGATTCAGCGAGTTCCTGTCGAGCGCATCAACCGTATTACCCGTAAGAATCATCAGGGTGTGCTGGCAATGATGTCGGCCATTACATATCACCGTCTCGATCATCTTGTGCCTGAGCTTTATGAGGCAGGCATATTGCCTTTCATAGTCATGCTTGACGGAATCACTGATGTGAGAAACTTCGGTGCGATCGCTCGTACGTGTGAGTGTGCGGGAGTGGATGCAATTGTTATTCCGGAGCATGGAAGTGTTTCGGTCGGCGGTGACGCTATCAAGACTTCAGCCGGTGCATTGCATCATATCCCTGTGTGCCGTGTATCGTCGATTGCATGGGCTGCAAAGTTCCTGCGAGAGAACGGATATAATGTCGTGGCCGTGACTGAAAAATCGGATATGAATTACACGGAGGGAAAATATAGCGATCCAGTAGCCATCGTTATGGGTGCTGAGGATGTGGGAATCTCGCCGGAAGCTATGAAGCAGTGCGAGACACGTGTCGGCATTCCTATGTTTGGCAATATCGGTTCGCTGAACGTATCTGTGGCAGCCGGTGTGATGATATATGAAGTCGTGCGTCAGCGACTTGCATCCAATCTGGAGATCATCTGACGACTGCGTGACAACGAATGATATAAATGATGATGCTGTGTCAAAATGTATAAATTTTGACACAGCATCATCATTTATAATCGTTTTTATATATGTGTTAAATGGCTGTACCCATTGTGGTTATGACAAGCAATTTTGAACCGGTATTGTCCGTACAGCCGAAAAGCATTCTGTCGCCTCCCTCCTTGATTTTTAGTTTCGCTGCGAGTTGTGGAGCTGTAAGCGGAAAATTGCGTGTTGCGACGTTGATTGTAGGATAATTCTGGTTGACGTATTTTACAGCTTGTTTCGAGAATGGGATGACTTCGACAATCTCAAAACGCTCGCCGGGAAAAACATCAAGACAGTCTGACGACGTGAATAGATGAGTGTTGGGATGCAGTTTAGCCACATTGAATTGCTCTGATAAGAAACGCATACCGCCGGACTTCATTACCGAGGGATACGGTTCGTATAGATAGTCGCCGCTTTGTGGTGATCCGAATAATGAATGTGGATCGGTATTTTCTGCAGGATTGAAGTCAAAAGATGTGCCATCTATGGTTATGGCATTGATATGCTTTGCCGTTGGGGTATCAGTGACGCCGGTGTGGGCATCTATTATAAAGACCACTTCCTTACACTCCTTGTGTGTGCCGATTACACATACATCGGTATTATGCCCGATCTCAGCTATGGCAGACTTGATATCTATCATCGGAGAGGCTTTGATGATCAGCTGCGAGCATCGGGAGAGTATCAGCGGTAGGGCAGGAATAAGGTCAGGAGAGCAATCACGGAGAGCGAAATGCCGTCCTGAAGAATCACGCCGTGCCGGATCTGCAAAAATTATATCGAAATTCTTATCGGTGTTTTCGATATAGCGGATACTGTCACCTTCAATGACGGTTACGTTGGTCAGGCCGAGTGTTCTGACATTATGAACGGCCGTGCGATATGCCTTGTTGTCAAGTTCGATGCATGTGACCTCGCTGGCTTTGGCAGCGAAATGGAATGCATCTATGCCGAGTCCGCAGGTCATGTCAAGCACACGGCATCCGTCCGGGATCATGGAGCAATGGATGTCGGCAACTGCGTCGGAGGTTGACATTTCAGCCACGGCGAGTGACGGGAAGCGGAAATCGGGATTTAGGAGCGTTTCCGGCAGTTTGGATGCAGTCTTGTAGCGGCACTCACACTGGAGGATCTCTTCAAGCATGACCGGATCACCGTGGTGACGCAGACGGAGTCTGTTGAAATCCTCTTTCACCCCAGAACGTTCTTTTTGGGAGTTGTTGCCTGAAAGTCCTTGATATAGTTGGGGACACTGTAGGCAATGTCCATGAACTGTCTTTGGGAATAGGCACGTTCGGCAAGAGCGATCATATCGATTGCCAGCGGATGGATGTCAGGTATAAACTCAACGTTGTCAGCCTTGATTAGATCGCGTGCCTTGTCTGATCCGTTGCCGAAAAACAGCACTTTGCGGTTCGTGGCGATGATGTCGGAATAGCTCTCTGAAGTAAGGATGAGAGCCTGCTGCTCCATAACCGGTTCAAGTGCGAAATCAAATGCAGCAGTATAGACTTCCATACGTCGTGCATCGATCATGGGGACAAATATCTCGTCACCTTCGAGCTCCTGCGTGAACATTACGTTGCAGGCCATAATACGCATGGTATCTATACCGATAAGAGGTATGTCAAGCGCGTAAGCAAGTCCCTTCGCCTCTGACAGGCCTATGCGGAGACCTGTGTAGCTTCCGGGGCCAGTCGAGACGGCTACGGCTTCGAGTTTCAGCTCCTTTTCGCGTGCGAAATCGAGGCAATACTTTATATAATCGCTGAGAAGAGCCGCATGATTGCGTCCGCCACCGGTTTCCTGATGGGCGAGCACCATTCCTTCAGCGGTAAGGGCTACGGAGCAATAGTCGGTTGATGTATCTATATTTAGGATTACAGCCATAGGTATTTTGAAATTTGTAGGGGTATCGATTGTTCCCTATGTCAAAAATTGAGGACAAAGTTACTTGTTTATCATGAGAAAATTGTAATTTTGTGGGAAAAATAATCCCCGGTGGCAATCTTGATAGAGATCGCTTTAGTCCGGAATGTAAAAAACTACTCCAGCTCATGTTATATTCAATGACGGGATTCGGGAAAGCCGTTACGGAGCTCCCCGGCAAGAAAATTACGGTAGAAATCAAATCGCTGAACAGTAAGCAGATTGATATAGCTGCGCGTGTGCCGTCATCGTTGCGCGCTCAGGAACTTGAAATGAGAAATCGCGTGGCGGCTCTCCTTGAAAGAGGAAAGGTCGATCTGACTGTCTATGTCGAGAACGTTGCCGGTGAAGCATCCGTTAAGCTCAATGTCTCCGCTCTTAAAGCCTATAAGGATGATGTTGAGAAGACAGCGGCGGCACTCGGTATTGCCAATCCGCAGGATTGGTACGGTGTGCTCATGCGTTTTCCGGATGTCATGAAAAGCGAGGCTCCCAATGAGGCCGACGATAAGGAAGTGAACGGTGTGATGGATGCTCTTCAATCAGCGGCCGAAAAGCTTATGGCATTCCGTCGGACGGAGGGAGAGAAGCTTGAGAGTTTCTTTGCACAGCGTATCCAGCGCATTCGTGAACTGCTTGATCTCGTCCCGCAGTTCGAGGAGGAGCGTGTGGCGAAGATCCGTGTCCGTATGGAAGAGGGACTGGCGAAGATCCACGGCGTGGATTATGACAGAAGCCGTCTCGAACAGGAGCTTTTCTTCTATATTGAAAAACTTGACGTGAATGAGGAAAAGCAGCGTCTGACCCAGCACCTGAATTACTTCATGGAAACTATGGCCGGACCTAAGGGTCAGGGTAAGAAGCTCGGATTCATCAGTCAGGAAATGGGACGCGAGATCAATACGCTCGGCTCGAAAAGTAATCATGCCGACATGCAGAAGATAGTCGTGCAGATGAAGGATGTGCTTGAACAGATCAAGGAGCAGGTGCTCAATGTGATGTAACTACACTGATATCCATCTTGTGATTTTAATATGACTAAAGGTAAGATTATTATAATTTCCGCTCCATCAGGATCCGGAAAGTCAACCATCATATCCGCTCTTCTCGAAAGGGGTGAGATAGATATGCAGTTCTCGATTTCGGCGACTAACCGTCCGCCGAGAGGAGAGGAGCAGCATGGCGTGAACTATTATTTTCTCTCGGATGAAGAATTTCATCATGCCATCGATAACGATGCTTTCGTTGAATTCGAAGAGGTCTATCCGGGTCGCTTCTACGGAACACTGAAAAGTGAGGTGTCGCGTATCACGGATGACGGACATAACGTGATCCTTGACATAGATGTCAAAGGAGGAGTGAATGTCAAGAAACTTTATGGTGAAAAGGCTATAAGTATATTCATCCAGCCGCCGAGCATCGAGAGTCTCCGACAGAGACTTACAGGACGCGGGACTGATGCTCCCGAAGCTATTGAGCAGCGTCTGGCCAAGGCTGAGTATGAACTGTCTTTCGCACCGGAGTTTGACTGCATAGTTGTAAATGATGAACTTGAAAAGGCTATCGCCGAAACTGATGCCAAGATCAAGGCATTTCTTGCAGAATAATTCAGGTTCACTACGGCGATCGCGATCCTTGATAAAACAATCATAAAAAACAGAATCTAAATAGAAATTTTCCTAACAGATAAGACATTGTCATGACAATCGGTATTTTAGGAGGTTCATTCAACCCTGTACACATAGGCCATCTGATGCTTGCGAGTTATCTGCAACAGTTCGGAGGGCTGGATGAGGTGTGGCTGACACTTTCACCGCTCAATCCACTTAAAGTAGGTTCAGACGAGCTTATTCCGGATCTCATGCGGTTGAAGATGCTTGAGATTGCTACCGGAAAAACGAAGGGACTGAATGTGTGTGATTATGAATTGACGATGCCCAAACCCTCTTATACGATCAATACACTCCGCTATCTTGCCAAGCGTTATCCCCGTCATACGTTTAAGCTCATTATCGGAAGTGACAACTGGAAGATTTTCAACCAGTGGAAGGATCATGAAAAGATTCTTTCGGATTTCGGTGTCATCATCTATCCTCGTCCCGGTTATCCGGTAGGAATTATCTATGAGGATAATGTGGATGTGGTCAACGCTCCTATGGCCGATGTTTCGAGTACATTTCTGCGTAAAGCCATTGCCAAGGGCAAGGATATGAACTATTTTCTCCCCACCGGTGTGTTTGAATACATAAAAGAAAACAATTTGTATGGAGCTTAGTCCTAATTCACTTGCGTTCATTGCTCTCTGCAATGAATTCTGTTTTGCAGTCGAAAATGTAGGCGAGTCAACGCGGAGTGCTTTCGTCGCCTCCATGCTCCGTCTGCTTCCGCGTATCTATATTTCCGCGACCGATCTGAAACCCGAACCTCTGCTTGATGAAGATGAGGCATACATAGATAGTTTCCTTGACGAGGATTACTACGAATCAATCCGCAGGCAGATCGAAAGCCTGCTTGGAGAGGATGATGTCTATCTTGAAGTATTCGAGGAAGATATGAAATACTCCGAGACACCTATCGGAATGAGTGTCGCCGAGGGAATATGTGATATCTTCCAAGTTCTGTATAACTTTATAGTCATGGTCAAGGATGCCCCTGAGGATATGGTCAATTCGGCACTCACGGCTGTGAAGGAGGATTTCGGATCATATTGGAGTCAGAGGGTCTGCAATCTCATGCGTCCACTCAATCATATTCAATATTCATCGGAGGCCGATGATGACGATGATATGTAATTGATTACTCTGCTTTTCCTTAGATCAAATATTAACTAAAGGTATTTTCCCACAAGGTAGATTTTGATCGGTCTGTGTGTGAAGATTACTTTCAATGAATACCAACACTTATGTCAATTTTAAAAGAGAATGTGCCCGTAGGGTTCTGTAGTGACCACGCCGGCTATGAAATGAAGATGGTTCTTGAGGGATACTTCGATTCGATGGAGATTCCCTACAAGGACTTTGGAACGGATTCTGCAGAAAGTTGTGATTATGCTGATTTCGCTCATCCGTGTGCGCTTGCAGTGGAGAAAGGCGAAGTGTATCCCGGAATCGCACTCTGCGGTTCGGGCAACGGTATAGGTATCACACTTAACAAGCATCAGGGAGTTCGTGCTGCACTTTGCTGGAACGTTGAGCTTGCTGAGCTCGCACGTCGCCATAATGATGCCAATGTGCTTGTGCTTCCCGCCCGTTTTATTGATACCGTGACGGCTATAAATATTGTAGAAGCTTTCCTGAACACTCCTTTTGACGGTGGCCGACACGAACGCAGGGTCGCAAAGATTCCTGTGACTCCGTGTAGTGACAAGTAAGATCTGATATCGGTTTCCTTCTTTTTTTTGAAGGGAACTTGGAAATATAGTCAACCCTCGTAAAATATACCTTGATGGTAATTTTACGAGGGTTGACTATATGGTTATATCTAAGGATTATCGATAAGGCTTAATCGCCCATGGTGCGGAGGAGCTCTTCATTGTTCGATGTACGCTCCATACGGTCCTTAATGAACTCCATTGCTTCGATGGACGTGCGGTCACTCAGGAAGCGACGGAGAATCCACATACGGTTGAGTGTCTCATTGTTAAGCAGCAGATCGTCGCGGCGGGTGGAAGAAGCCATGATATCGACTGCAGGGAACACACGCTTGTTGGACAGTTTTCGGTCAAGCTGCAGCTCCATATTGCCTGTACCCTTGAACTCTTCGAAGATAACTTCGTCCATCTTGGAGCTTGTCTCAGTCAACGCTGTAGCGATAATGGTGAGAGAGCCTCCGTTTTCGATGTTACGCGCTGCGCCGAAGAAGCGTTTAGGCTTCTGAAGTGCGTTTGCATCCACACCACCAGAAAGAATCTTGCCTGAAGCGGGAGCACATGTGTTGTAGGCACGGGCAAGACGGGTGATTGAATCAAGAAGTATGACTACATCGTGGCCGCATTCAACCATTCGTTTGGCCTTTTCGAGAACGATGGAGGCGATCTTCACGTGACGTTCAGCCGGCTCGTCAAATGTCGAGGCGATCACTTCCGCATTTACGCTGCGGCTCATGTCGGTCACTTCTTCGGGGCGTTCGTCGATGAGGAGAATCATGATATATGTTTCCGGATGATTCTCAGCGATAGCATTGGCGATATCTTTTAACAAAAGAGTCTTACCGGTCTTGGGAGGAGCGACGATGAGGCCGCGCTGACCTTTGCCGATAGGGGAGAACATATCGACCACGCGGGTGGAGATGTTGCTTGACCGTCCGGAAGTGAGATCGAATTTCTCATTCGGGAAGAGCGGGGTAAGATGCTCGAATGCCACACGGTCACGGATATATTCAGGTGTGCGTCCGTTGACGCTGCGGACTGAACTTAAAGGATAGTATTTGTCGCCTTCACGCGGTGCACGGAGGGTTGCATCGACAACGTCGCCTGTACGGAGTCCGTACTGCTTGATCTGATCCTTAGTGACGAGTACATCGTCAGGCGAGGGGAGATAATTATAATCGCTTGAACGCAGGAAACCATGTCCGGCAGGATCGATTTCAAGGACACCGGTAGTCTCGATAATGCCGTCGAAGTTGTAAGGCATCATCTGTGCTTGTTTCTGCTGATCGAACTGCTGCTGGTTCTTATTGCGGTTCTTCTTGTTCTTTTTGGCTTGAGGCTGCTGCTTCTCCATTCCGGGTTCGCCGAGCACGATGGGTGCGGGAGGTGGGGGAGGAGTCTGAACTTGGGGCTGAAGGTTGGCCTGAGCGGCCTGTTCCTTTTCCTGCTGACTGCGTGGAGCGAATGTGCGTCCGCCTGAACGTGGGAAGAATGAACCGAAAGAGCTGTCTTTGGGACGGAAATCTCGTTTAGGCTGCTGAATATTGGGATTATTGTCAGGCTCGTTGTTCTGCAACATGTCGGGAGACTGTCCGGGACGAATGAAGACACCGTGACGCGGACGTTCTTCATTTTTATTTTCAGTATTCTCAGTCGCCTTAGGCTCATTGGCAGTTTCATCTAATGGGGTGTCTGCATTTTCGGCCGGAGCTGAGAGAAGATGAGCCGGATCACTAAACTCTGCAGTCTCAACGGTTTGAGAGACAGAAGACTCGGTGATGTCGGAAACGTCTGATCCATCGTTAGTTTCAGGACGGGGATTACGTGGCGGACGACCACGACGGCGTTTGGGCTGTTGCTCGCCCTGCTGCTGTGTTTCTGCCTGAACAGTATCTTCAATAGCGGGTGTATTATCTACCGGTTCGGTCGATACCGGAGATTCTTGAACTTCCTGATTGGATTCGGATACAGATTCCGATTTTGGCTTACGTCCGCGACGTTTAGGCTGCTGCTCAACTGGCTGTTCAGCATTATCCTGTTCGGAAGGAGAGTCCTGCGCTTCAGGCGCATTCTTTTTCTTTGCCTGTGCTGGAGCTTTATCTTCCTTTGAATCTTTTTTGTTGCGACGTCCCTTTGCGTTATTGGCATTTGATGTTGCGGCAACATCGCGGGCCTGCTGCTCAAGGATATCGTAGATGATATTTTCCTTGTCGGAGGAGTCGATCTTCTTTATGCCATAGGATTTTCCGATTTCGCGCAATTGCGCTTCATCCATGGCTTCAAGTTCATTGTAATTATACATATATTAAATATACATTGCGGCTGACGTGGTCAGTGACCTTGTGGGGGGATATGTTAACTCGATTTTGTAATTTCATGTCAGTCTTCCAGTCCGGCATGAAGTCTGGGGGATTGTCAAATGAGAGTAGTTGCTATAGAGTTTCTACTAAAGATGTTATAAACGAAAAATAGAAATGATGAGATCCTATATCATAGTGGAGAGGGGGATTGGAGAGCGTGAGAATGGTGGATTTTGTGTGTGGTCGATGGATGGATGCATTGCTGAAAATAGATCCTGCATTCGCGTAGTCCATTCATGCGGGTCACACGAGGAATGTTTTTGGGGGTAAAACGCCCAAAAGTATAAAATCTATTTTAATGAAGAGATTTAAAGCCTGATTTGACGACCTGACATTGTCTCATTATAATTTTTTAGATGGCCGCTTTTATGTGAACTGTTTATCCGTCATCGGATTCCGATCTTCGGATCACCGAGTCGGTGTATGTCCGGATCAATTACAGTATTCAGGGAGGCTTTTTAATCACTGCAAAGATACAAATATTTTTTTGAATATAACAATAGGGATAATAAAAATGTTTTCAGCTCAACGATAGCATAAATTAAAATAAAAGTAGTAAATTTGCAGCGTTAAAATCATTGGCAAGATATAAAATAGATCTTTTAGAATCATGATAAATCGAGTTTTAATCCGAATCAAAGTGGTGCAGCTTCTTTATTCTTACCTGCTTACGCAGACAGAATTCAAGATTGAGCCCCCGGTTGAAAATCCCTCACGCGATAAGAAATATGGCTATGAACTCTATCTTGATTTGCTGATGATGGTGATGGAAATGTCAGGCTTTGATGTTTCTTCCGGCCGTCGGCAGTCATTGCTGCACGGTGTCACGCTTAACAAGCATATAGATCATAATGCTCTCGCACGTTCGCTTAACGGCCTTGATGAAATAAGGGCTATAATTCTTCGTGACCGTTCGGGAGTGGCACGCTTTGCTCCTGTGATCCCCTCAATATATGAGGCGATCTCTTCACTTCCGGCTTACAAAAGCTATTCTCGTATCAAGAAACCGGAATTGAAGGACGATGTGGCTCTGTGGAGTTCGATAATCACAAATCTGGTGGCCAATAATCCTGAATTTATGGCTGTGGCCAGAAAAGATCCCGGTTTCACTGTCGCAGGTTTCACCCGTGGCATAAATTCACTGATGCATACTCTGAATGAGTATAATGATAATCGCGGTCTGTTCAACCATGCACGCAACGCACTTGATTATTCGTTGAATAAAGCTCATGAGCTTTATCACAGTCTCCTGCTGCTCTCAGTGGAATTGACACGTATGCAGGATCAGCGTCTTGATGCAGCTAAGCACAAGTATCTCCCTACGGACGAGGATCTGAATCCCAACATGCGCTTTGTTGAAAACAAGTTCGTGAAGGCATTGAGTGAGAATCCTGATTTCATTGAGTATCTCGATGAAAGAAAACTCAACTGGGATGCAGATGTCCTGATGATCCGTGATATGCTCGATAAGATTATCGAGAGTGATCTCTACCGTGACTACATGAGTCTGCCCGGAGAGACCACACTGGAACAGGATGCGGATTTCTGGCGTCAGGTCTATAAGACCATCATACTTCCGGGTGATGAACTTGCCGATGCGCTTGAATCGAAATCGGTCTATTGGAATGATGATCTCCATGTGATGGGTACATTTGTCCTAAAAACTATCCGCCGTTTCGGTCAGAGCAAGGATGGGGGAGCTGATGTCCGTCTGCTTCCGCAATATAAGGATGAGGAAGATAGCCGTTTCGGTGCCGATCTTTTTGAACTCGCAATCAAGAATTATCCCGCATATCGTGAGTTGATTGATTCATTCGTCAACAAGAACCGTTGGGATGCCGAACGTCTGGCATTCATGGACATCGTAATCATGGTGACTGCGCTTGCGGAAATACTTAATTTCCCTGCGATTCCTCTTGCGGTGAGTCTCAATGAGTACATCGAGATTGCCAATGCCTACAGCACTCCCCGAAGCGGTGCGTTTATCAACGGTATCCTTTATTCGGTGATCAATCATCTCAAGGAGGAAGGAAAACTCATGAAGGCATAGAGCTTTCAGCCTGTCATTAATACTCATCGATGTCTATTCATCGAACGAGATCTTAATTGTTAAAATAAAAAATAATACTCATATCCTTAACTAAACAACCTATGCTTACCTCAATTCTTTTACAAGGTAATGGCGCAGGATGGGCAAACATCCTCATGATAGTGGCACTTATCGCCGTGTTTTATTTCATGATGATCCGTCCCCAGCAGAAACGCCAGAATGAAATCAAGAAATTCCGTGAAGGACTCCGCGTTAATGATCCCGTCGTTACGGCCGGTGGTATCTATGGTAAAATAAAAAGCATTGACGATACTACATTTGTAGTGGAGATTGCAAAGGATGTCCGCATAACTATTGACAAGGGATCTGTCTATCCTTCTGCCCAGCAGGCTATGCGCGACGCTGCTGAAAAGGAAAACAAGCAGTAATCCGATTGTCATACAGGTTTACACGACATGAACGATAATACCCGGAAGATACAGGCGAAAGTGACTGCGGCTCTAAAATCGAGCCGCGGTCAAAACGTCATGCTCTACCTGCTTTTTGTTGCAGTGGCGTTTGTCTTTTGGGTGTTTCTTTCGCTGGATACTGAAGTTCAGCGAGATTTCGATGTGCCTGTTGAACTTCAGGATGTGCCCGACAGTGTGACTGTGATCGGGCAGATCCCACCGTCAATCGGAGTGAGCGTCAAGGGTAAGGATTCACAGTTGCTACGCTTCCTGTGGGGTAAACTGTCGCCGGTCCGTCTCAAGTGGCAGGAAAATGCCGAGGACGGGGCTATTGTAGTGAATCATCAGAAGCTTGACTCCAGAATGAGGGAATATTTCGGAAACGGTGTGCAGATTGTGTCCTGTCGTCCGGATTCCCTGCATGTGCCTTATACATCACAACCCGGTGTGAAGGTTAAGCTTATGATCCACGCCGATGTCAGGCCGAATCTGCAGTATATAATTTCAGGCCCCATCATGGCAAGTACGGATTCCGTAACATTGTACTCCGTCACGGACCTTCCCCATTCGCTTAAATTCGTATCAACTGAACCTCTTGTCAAGTCCGGTCTGAAGGATACCACACGTTATGAGGTGAAGGTGAAACCGATAGCAGGAGTGCGCATTATCCCGGATGTGGTTACAGTGACCGTTCCGGTCGAACCGCTGATCATGCGTAAACGGTCCATTGGGATAGAGGTTGAAAATCTCCCCGAAGGTGTAAATATGATTACGTTCCCTTCAAAAGTTGAGATAAGTTATCTCGTGCCCATGAGTTCCTATAACGATGATTATCCTGTAAAGGCTTATGTGGATTTTCATGGAGCAAAACCGTCAAAGAAGAAATTGGGAGTTACGCTCTCATCGATGCCCGGTGTCTATCACAACGTCAGTTTCACGCCTGATAGCGTAGAGTATATCATTGAAAATGGTAAATGATTTGCCTATATGATAGCTGTAGTGGTGTCTGATGGTTTGGGTTATGCCGGTTATCATTAATCTTAAATCTATTATCGTATAATTCACATGTTGACTGCAATATCAGGCGGAATCGGTTGCGGTAAGACCATTGTCAGCCGTATCGTCATGGCTATGGGTTATCCTGTCTATGATTGTGACAGCCGAGCGACTGAAATTATGAATACGGATCCTGAAATCAAGCGGAGCATAGCAGCGGATATCCATCCGGATTGTGTGCGTGCGGATGGGATGATTGATCGCAAGCGTTTGAGCGAGATCGTGTTTTCGGATTATGAAGCTCTTCAAAGGCTTAATGCGATTGTCCACGGGGCGGTGCGTAAGGATCTTGCTTCTTGGTACGGGGAACAGGGTGATGTATGTGCCTTTGTAGAGACTGCTATTCTGTATCAAAGCGGTATCGATCGAATGGTTGATGAAGTGTGGGAGATAGATGCTCCATTGGATTTACGCGTGGAGCGTGTGATGGCCCGCAATGGATTTTCGCGTGAGCATGTACTGGCACGCATAAGTTCGCAGGAAAGCTTTGAGGTTCAGGAAAGGCATTCCAATGTCCGCATCATATCCAATGATTCCATTTCTCCGCTACTGCCTCAGATCGAGCGGGCTCTGAACGTGTGAATTTATCATGACTTATAATATTTGATGAGATCTTAACGTTAAATAATTGTAATGCATTAACGGCATTCTTATTTTTGAGAAAAAACTGTTTTATGAAAACCAGATCATTATTGCTTGGCACATTTGTTGCTGCAATGTTAGCATCATGCAGTAGCAGTAAGACCGTATTACCTTACTTTACTGATATTTCAACTATAAAAGAGGGAACTTTCCCGGCTGAGAACTATCTCCCGGAGATCAAACCTGATGACGAACTTTTCATCTCTGTTACTTCAGTCAATCCTGAAGCGACAGCTATATATAATGTGCCGTCTGTCAACCCCGCTACGCGCGAACAATTCGGAGTTAACATCACTCCCACGCCGAAGACATATATAGTGACGACATCGGGGGATATCGATTTCCCTGAACTCGGCAGAATACACGTCGCCGGTATGACGGTAGAGCAGCTGCAGGCGAAACTTACCGAAGATATAAGCAAGGCGGTGACAGATCCTATGGTATCGGTCGAGCTTGTCAATTTCCATGTCAATGTTGCCGGTGAGGTCAATAATCCCGGATCTGTCAAAGTTACACGAAACCGTTTTTCAATCCTTGATGCCATTTCTGCCGCTGGTGATATGACTCCTTACGGCGAGCGTTCGAATGTGTTGCTTATCCGTGAAAAGGATGGTAAGAAGGAATATGTGCATCTTGACATGAATTCGTCAGAAGTACTGTCATCACCGTACTATTATCTGGAGCAGAATGATTATATCTATGTTGAGCCTAACAAAGTGCGTCAGGCCAACTCGAAATACAATCAGGATAATGCTTTCAAACTTTCAGTGATTTCTACGATAGTGAGTGCGTCATCCGTAATCGCATCGCTTGTCATTGCACTGACTGTAAAATAAATAATCCCTTTAGACTCATATCTCGAATTATGGCAAAAAAGAATGCATCGGATTTCATTGATTTCAATGCACTGATCAAAACATATCTCTCGAAATGGTATTGGTTTGTCATTTCGGTCATTTTATGTGTAGGACTCGGATATCTCTATACCAGAAAGTATCAGCGTCCAATGGCGGTAAGGGCAAATGTGCTTATCCAGCAGGAGGACTCAAATCCGATGGCAGATCTCGGTGGCATGGGAAGCCTCTTTGGTTCTAAAGGATTTGTCGAGGACGAGGTGTTTGTGATCGGTTCTCACTCATTGTTTAAAAACGTTGCCAAGGAGTTAGGAATAAACAGACTTCATTATGTGAGCGATGGTTTCCTAAAGAGTCATCTCGCATTCCCGGAATTTCCGGTCGATGTAGTGGCTCCGGCCATTTCGGATACATTGATGTCAACCATAATCTTTGATGTAAAAATCAATGATAAGGGTCGCGCGGATATCAAAGCTAAGGTGAATCGCGATGTTATTGCCAAGGTAAAGGATGTGGCTCTTCCGACTGAACTCCATACTATATATGGCGATTTTACCGTAGTGACTACCCCTGCTTATGTCAAGGGAGAGAAACTGAAGACAAAAATCGCTTTCAGCGGTTACGATGTTGCGGCTGAGGAGATGGATAAGGATGTGATGGCTTATCGAGGTAGTAAGAAGAGCAACGTAATCAGTCTCGGCCTCAATACTCCGAATGCCGAATATGGAGTTGCCATCCTCAATAAAATCATTGAGAAGTATAATGAACGCGGTATAAATGAAAAGAATCTTCAGGGAGAAAAGACTGCGGCCTTCCTTGAGGATCGCATAGACTTGCTTTCAGGTGAGCTTAATGAGTCGGAGTTGGCCATTCAGAAGTACAAGGAACAGAACAGAATTGTTGATGTCGCTGCAGAAGCCAGTTATCAGAGCTCTAAGAAGGGTCAGATGGAGTCTGCGATCTTCAATATCGAGAAAGAGATCGAGCTTCTGAAACTTACACGCGAATTTCTCGTAGATTCAATAAATTACAATGCATTGATACCTACGACCGTTGCAAACGGTGGAGTTCAAAGCGGAATCAACTCATATAATTCTCTTGTGTTCAAACATCTTGAACTTTCACAGAATGCACGTAGCAACAGCTATGCTCTCCGCCAGTTGACAAAGCAGATGGATCTTCTGCGTAACAACATCCTTGCTTCGAGTCATAAGGCACTTGAGAATGCGGAACTTAATCTCCGGCAGATTAAATCGGAACAGAACACGATTGCCGGAAAGCTCGGTAATATCCCTTCGCAGGAACGCGAATACATAAACATGAAACGCCAGCAGGAAATTAAACAGGAGATATATCTGTTCCTGCTTCAGAAACAGGAGGAAAATGCCATGGTGCTGGCCAATTCCATTCCTAAGGGCCAGATTATAGACGAGGCTTTCTCTCTCAGTGAACCACTCGGAGTGTCAAAGAAGATCATTCTTGTGATAGCATTTATTTTGGGATTGCTTCTGCCGCCTGTGGTGATGTATGTAAGAAGTCTTGTCCGTAGCAAATTTGACACTAAGGAGGATGTACAGAAACATGTTTCCGCACCGATTCTCGGCGAGATGTGTATTGACCGTTCCGGTCGTAGCCTCGTCGTTTCGGCAACCGATACTTCATCTGCGACGGAGCTTTTCCGACTTATACGAACCAACCTCCAGTTTATGCTTGGAGGGGAGAATGATAAGGTGGTACTGATGACATCCACCCGTTCAGGTGAAGGCAAATCATTCATTTCATTGAACCTTGCTGCGACATTGTCACTCCTTGAAGGCAAACGTGTACTTCTCGTGGGTATGGATATCCGTAACCCGCAGCTGGCCAATTATCTCGGTATAAATCCTCATCTCGGTCTTACCAATTATCTTTCAGTGTCAAATGTGACGCTTGAATCGATCATAGTACCCATGCCGGGCGTGGCGGATTGTGACGTTATTGTCGCCGGTCCGATTCCGCCTAATCCTGCGGAACTTCTGGCCTCCAAGAAGGTTGATGAACTCTTTGCCAAACTGCGCACAATGTATGATTATATCATCATTGACAGTGCGCCTGTTGGTATGGTCAGCGATACGTTCAGCCTTGACAGGGTTGCTGATGCTACCGTATATGTCACACGTGTCAACTACAGCACGGTGAGCGATCTCCGTTATGTGGAGAATATATATGAGAACAATCGCCTGAAGAAGCTCTCTGTTGTGGTCAACGGTACCGCATCCAAGAAGGGTTATGGCTACGGCTACTCTGCCAAGCCTTCCCGTAAGTAAATGAGTTTCGACTGCGATATCCGATTTGACTATGATTGATAGATATAAGTTTTTATCGGGCTTGTTTTTCGGCGCGATGTGGGCTCTTCTGACATTTGGATTTATTTCAGAAGAGCTCCTGCCGCCACTAATTCCTTTCAGAAGTGTGGTGTTGCTGCTGACAGATATTATATTTCTTTTCCTTGGGATATATTTGTTGCGCGACAGGCGGGATATTTTTGTTTTAGTCTCTTTTCTGATCATCGGAGTCATTTCCTGTCATCTCAACCATCTCGGTTTGATTTTTAGCTTCAATGGTACGAGAGATTTTTTCGGACTTCTTTTTGCCGTCCCCATTTGCCGTTGGTTTCTTACATCGAAGTATAGGGAACAGTTTATCAGCTCATTTGACAAGCAGCTGCTGATCTTCCTATTTTTGCAGGCGTTCTGTATGACATGGCAGTTCATCCGTTATGGTGCTAACGATCATGGTGGAGGAAGTATGGGATATGGCTATTCAGGTATTGTATCTACTCTGATCTACATTATTTCATTTTATCTTCTGTCGAAAAGATGGAGGTATGGTAATTACTTGGATGAAGTGGTTCGCAATAAAATGTATTTCATCCTTCTTTATCCAACTTTTCTCAATGAAACAAAGATCAGTTTTATATTTTTGTTAGCTTATTTCTTGCTTCTCTTTCCATTTGAATGGAGAACAGTGTTCAAGCTCATTATGGCTGTCCCAATTATGATTGTAGGTATGCTTGGCTTAGGCATAGCATATCTGTCTATTACGGGGCAAAATATGGAGTCGGTATTCTCTCAGGAAGCTATGGATGATTATATGATCGGTGAGGATCCTGAGGAGCTTTTGGAACTTGCTCAGTTCATTCAGGACGGAACTTATGATGTTGAGGATATAGGCAATATAGATGTTCCTCGTTTTACGAAAATCATATTTATACCAGAGGCACTTTCCGATTGTGTGGGTGGTATAATGTTTGGTGCAGGTTTGGGACAATTCAAGGGTGGAACTGTAATGGAACTTACACCGTTTGCTGCAGAATGGCAGTGGCTGCTTACCGGATCATTACCATTTTTATTTTCGGTAGTGATACAGCTCGGCATCCTTGGTTTAATATGGTTTTGTATTAATATAGCTACAATATTACTTCCTCGAAGTCCATTACCTGCGGGAATAAACATCAAATGTTTCATTTGGGTGATAATTATTCTGGTCATGATGTATAATGATTCATTGCGTTTCTTCCCATTTACCTTTATATTAGTGTATATTGCTTTGTATGGATATGTTGGCAATATTAAGAGAAGTGATAATGAGATGGTAGGATGCTACGATTGGAAGTGATAATTGACTATGAAAGATAAAAGTAAAAATAAGCGTCCCAAACTCCTCATCATTGATAAGGAGCAGTTCGGACAGCTTACAGATCTTTTCAAATGGTGCGAATATCTTAGGGATGACTATGATATAACTGTTCTGTCGGCTAAACATGGCCGACAGATAGTTCATTTAGATGGTATCAAGGTGATATATGCTCCGTTTAAATTTCCTTACATGATTCGTGGAATTATATTTTTACTTAATGCCATATATCTAAGTGCCGGATTTAAAGGAGCGGTAATTGTAGAATATTTTAAAGGATGTTCGGCAATTAAATTGATGTGTCCTTGGAAAAAAATGATTGTTGATGTCCGGACATTTTCCATTGAAGCTGACGAGGCATTCAGGATCAAAGCGGATAGGATGTTATGTAAGGAATGTAGGCATTTTGATCTTGTTTCCGCGATTACATGTGGTATCGGTGATAAGATCGGTTTAGATACCGTGAGGATTTTGCCTCTTGGTGCAGATGTGATATCCGATGAGGTAAAAAAGTATGATGAAAAGTTGAGAATACTTTATGTCGGGACTTTTATCAACCGGAATATAGATGTAATGGTTAGAGGGATTAAAATGTTTGTAGAGCGTCACCCAGAATTACCAATGACAGTGGATATCGTCGGTGATGGGCTTCCGGGTTCATTGGATGAATTGAAGAATTTATCTAAGGAATTATGTCTGGATTCAGTAGTGACGTTCCACGGTTATATCCCGCTGACACAGATAAAACCTTTTTTTGACCAATGTAATGTCGGTCTAAGTTTTGTTCCGGTCACATCATATTATGAGCATCAGCCTCCTACAAAGACTTTTGAATACATACGCTCTGGCCTCTTTTGTATTGCGACTGAAACTGGGGCAAATAAAGAAATTATTAATGATGATAATGGTATCTTGATTCAGGATACGGCTGACGGATTGTGTGAAGGACTTGAAAGATACCTTCTAAAGAGATATGAAATCAGCGAATCAAGAGTCCGGGAATCTTTACAGGATCATAATTGGAAATCTATTTCAAAAAATTATCTTGTACAGATAATTGAGGAATTGAGTCAGAGTTAACCCTGAAATGGCTATATGAACTTTGGAGGATTTTAATTATATTTGTAGTCTCAAAATTGCAGACCGTGTTGAAGTATGCGCTGCTCACATTGAGGAAATATAGTTAAGTCAGATAGAATACAACTACTATGCAAGCAATTATATTGGCAGCCGGAATGGGACGGCGTCTCGGAGAACTGACCAAAGATAATACCAAGTGTATGATTGAGGTCAATGGCGTGAAGCTTATAGACAGAGTGATCCGTAAGCTTGCAGCTGTTGACTTAAACAGGATTGTGATAGTGGTCGGTTATGGACGACGCAGTCTTATGGACTATGTTTCGTCGGCTTATCCGGATCTTGCCATAGAGTTCATAGAGAATCCCGTATATGATAAGACCAACAATATCTATTCTCTCTGGCTTGCGCGTGATTATCTGCTTGCGGATGATACAATATTGCTTGAGTCCGATCTGATCTTTGAAGATAGTGTATTGGATTGTGCCTTGGATTCAGAGTATCCTAATGTCGCGTTGGTAGCCAAATATCAACCTTGGATGGATGGCACGATGATCTGCAAGGATAATGAGGACAACATTGTGACTTTTATTCCTAAATCAGCGTTTGAATATGCTGACACGGATAGTTATTATAAGACGGTAAACATCTATAAATTCAGCCGTGAGTTTGCTTCCAATCGTTATCTGCCATTTCTTGAAGCCTACATCAAGGCAATGGGAAATAATGAGTACTACGAGCAGGTGTTGCGTGTCATGACCTTGATTGACCATTGTGGCATCAAGGCGGTGGATATTGCCGACCGTAAATGGTATGAGATCGATGATGTGCAGGATCTGCGTATCGCCGAGACTATTTTTGCTGATGATGCTTCGCGTCTGAGCAAGATGCAGCACAGCTTCGGTGGCTACTGGCGATATCCCGGCATGCTGGATTTCTGTTATCTCGTCAATCCTTATTTCCCGTCCCCGAAGATGGTCTATGAGATGAAGGCCAATTTTGATACACTTCTGAGGGAATATCCTTCAGGAATGGGTGTGAATTCAATGCTCGCAGGAAAATATTTCGGGATAAAGCAGGAATATGTATGTGTGGGCAACGGTGCGGCGGAGCTTATAAAGAGTCTTATGTCAAGGATCTCAGGCCGTCTTGGTGTGACTTACCCGACATTTGAAGAATATCCCAACCGTCTGTCTGAGTCTGCGCGAGAGATCTTTATCCCGTCGAATGACGATTTCAGTTACACGGCCGACGATCTTATGGACTTCTTCTCGGATAAGAATATCGATGCGTTGCTTATCGTAAATCCTGACAATCCTTCCGGTAATTTCATCGGATATGCTGATCTGATACGCATGGCCGAATGGAGTGCCGGGAAGGGAATCCGATTGATAGTTGATGAATCGTTTGTCGATTTCTCGGAAGGAGGGGAAGCGAATACGCTGCTTGACAATGATGTGCTTGCGCGTTATCCTCACCTTTGTGTGATGAAAAGTATCTCGAAATCCTACGGAGTGCCGGGATTGCGTTTAGGTGTACTTGCATCTGCTGATTGTGAGTTGATTAACTGGATGAAAAAGGATGTTGCTATCTGGAACATCAATTCATTCGGTGAATACTACATGCAGATCTATGGAAAGTACGAATCCGATTATCGTCACGCCTGCGAGAAATTCCGCGAGGAGCGCGAAATGTTTTTCCGTGAACTTTCGGAGATAGATTTTATCCGGGTTATCCCTTCGCAGGCAAATTATTTCCTTTGTGAAGTAAAGGATAAGATGTCGGCCTATGAACTAACATTACGATTGCTTTCACAGTTCAATATTTTGATTAAGGACTGTTCATCAAAAAAAGGCTTCGGACATGGGAAGGAATATGTCCGGATTGCTGTTCGTGATAGACAAGACAATGCTACGCTTGTCAGAGCTTTAAAACTTGTGTAAGATATACAGATAGATACCATGCGGATCATAACAGACAGTGATATAAAATCATTAAATATTTCTCCAAGGCAATGTGTCGAATGGGTGCAAGAGGCTTTTAAGATTAAAGACCGCTGTAAATTACCTCCCAAAATCTCCATTCATCCTACAGGTTCTGATTTTATTAATACCATGCCATGCCTCTTACCGGAGGAATACGGAAGGTTTGGATGTAAGATAATCTCACGTATAGAAGGTGCTGAACCCACGCTCAAAAGCGAGCTTCTTCTGCTCGATTCTAAGTCAGGGGAGATACTCGCAATGGTTAATTGCGACTGGATCACGGCAATGCGTACTGGTGCAGTAGCGACTTTGGCGATAAAAACTTTCCGTGCAATCGGTTCATCAGTCTATGCTTTTGTTGGATTAGGTGTTATGGGACGTTCAACTCTTGAATGTTTGCTTTCCGTTTCCGGTGATGAAACTGTCATAATACGTCTCAAACGTTACAAGGATCATGCAGAGAAAATAATTGAAGATTTCGGACCGCGTTTCCCCAGTGTCCGTTTTGAGATTGCCGATTCCATGGAGGAACTTGTGGAAGGGGCTGATGTCATTGTTTCATGTATTACCTATACCGGAGAGCTGTTAGTTGAAAATGTTGATCTATTTAAGCCCGGAGTACTTGTAGTTCCGGTTCATACGCGCGGTTTTCAGAATTGTGACACGGTCTTTGATAAGGTCTTTGCCGATGATACTGGACATGTGAAGGATTTCAAATATTTCAACCAATTCCGTAAATTCGGTGAATTGAGTGATGTTATCCAAGGAATGAATCAGGGAAGAGAGACGAATGATGAGCGGATACTTTCCTATAATATTGGACTTGGGCTTCATGATGTCTTTTTCGCTACAAAAATAGTTGAGCTGCTTCATTCAAAGGCTTGATCGATGGCTGAATCTATTGGTAAGAAGGCGGTAAAGGGGACGCTGTGGGCGAGTGTTGACCGTATTGGAAACATGTGTTTGCAGTTCGGCGTCAATCTTGTGCTCGCACGCTTACTTCTGCCCAAGGACTTCGGTGTCATAAGTATGATTGAGATTTTCATTGTTGTCTCTCAAGTGCTTATTGACGGAGGATTTGCCTCTGCGCTTATTCAGAAAAAACAGCCCACACAGACGGATTATTCGACTGTGTTTTACTGCAACATATTTATTGCGGTAATACTTTATGGACTGATTTTTGCGATAGCTCCTTTCGTGGCTGATTTTTATGACTTGCCTTTGATAAAGAATGTGTTGCGGGTCATAGGGCTAATACTTATCACGAATGCTCTTTCAATAGTCCAGACCAATAGACTCAGGAAATATCTGGAACTTAACAAACTGGCTTTCGCAAATTTGTCGGCCTACATCGTAAGTGGTATAGGCGCGATACTTGGGGCATTTCATGGAATGGGCGTATGGAGTCTGGTAATCCTTCAGTTGGGCTATAGCAGTGTGCTGGCTGCGATTCTGTGGATCGTGGCACGCTGGCGTCCGTCAGGATCGCTTTCATACGATTCCGTAAAAGAGCTTTTCGGTTTTGGCGGTTATCTCCTTGCTGCAGGATTGTTGCAGGAGATATGTAAGAATGTTCAGGTTATCATTATAGGTAAACGTTTTTCGGCTACAGACACCGGATTGTATTCTCAGGCATATAAGCTTGACCGAATATCATCCTATACTCTCCCTAATATTCTCGTACAAGTCATGTTTCCGGTCTATGCTTCAATGCAGGATGAGGAGGAGCGACTGACCGATATGCTTGGACTGAACACTCGTCTCATTTCGTTTGTGATCTTCCCGTTGATGTGTGTGCTCATGCTTATTGCCCGACCTCTCATCGTGTTTCTTTATGGCGATGTATGGGCTGCGTGTGCTCCATATTTCCAGATACTGTGCGTCGGCGGTCTGTTCATCTGTCTGCAGAATACAAATTTCTTTGCTGTTGCCGCTAAAGGGAAGAGCCGGATTCTGTTTTACTGGAGTATTTATAAATGGTCATTTCTTCTTGCCTGTCTGTTTATTGGAATGCTCTTCGGGATCTACGGACTTCTGTGGGGTATGGCATTGAGTAACTTCAATATCTTTATGGTTAATGCTCTTTTGGCCTCACGCTACACTGGTTATAAGTTCCACAGACAGTTGGGCGACATACTTCCCATCTTGGGCTTGAGTGGCCTATGCATGACCATTACTTATTTTCTGAAAGATATGGTTCAGGGGTATTTTTTCCTGACTATTTTAATTTATGCTATAATATACCTCGGTCTTGCTTTTCTCATGCGTATGGCTGTGTTGGGCGAAATAAAGATGATCGCCACACGATTCATGAATAAAAGGGCATGATCATGAGGAATGATTGATATTTGTACAGCTTATGATAGATCCTGCATTGCATTCGGAATTGAGAGAACGTTTTAATCCGGATGGCTCTCCGCTTCGCCGTCATCAGTTACTGATGCTTGACATGTTGAAAAAAATCGATCGTCTGTGTAGGGATAACGGCATCACATATTGGTTGAGTTCCGGAACGTGTATCGGCGCGTTGCGTCATGGCGGATTCATTCCGTGGGACGATGATGTGGATATCGAGATGTTCGAGCAGGATTTTAAAAGACTTAGGCGATTGATGATGGACTACTCCGGTGACGATCTTGTCTGGCAGGATTCATCTACGGACTATGAGTATGTCCAGCCTTTTGCGAAGATTCGTGACACGCATACGGAGATATGTGAACTGGAGAATGCGGATAGGAACTATAAATATCGCGGAGCGTTTATTGACGTATTTGTGCTTCGCCCCAGTTCATCATTGAAGCTATATGAATTCGGCGGTAAATTTCAGCAGTTGTTTTTCTACCGTACTCAGAGATTGGAAAACAGATTCCTCCGCCGCTCAGTATTATCCTTCTCACGAGTATTTGTATCGCGTATGGTATTTCCATTGTTGAATTACATAGGGATGGTGGGGAGCAACGGGCAGTTCCGCCATCGGTTGGGCACGAATTTTACAAAGGCGCGTTCCATGGAAGATATTAAATCAACACGACTCGTTGAGTTTGAAGACACCATGTTGCCAGTGCCTGTGAATGCAGAAAATTATCTGCGGAAGATATATGGAAACTATGAGTCATTGCCGGATCTTGACAATATTACACCCCATATTACTAAAATAAAATATTTCTAAGTATAGGAAAGCATCGAGCCTCCAGAATCGAAATTCGATTCTGGAGGCTCGATGCTTCATTATAATCTTGATTATTCAGACAGTTTCTTGATAGCCTTTTTGTTGATTTTGACTTTATATTTTTTGCGGAGGGAATCGACCCATTTCTTTTCCAGCTCCTGCTGATAATCATTGGTTATCTGTCCGCGGACATCGGAAGCCTCCTCAGGTGTTTCGATTACACGACCGTCATAACCGAACCATGCTACCCAACGGCCGGGAGCTTCCGGACGCTCACCGTCAAACGCAACGTTATCGACAATAGCATTCTCACCCTTACCGGTCACGACACGTTCGAGTTTGATATTTCTACCGAATTTCTCATGAATAGTATTCATGAGTGAATCCTTCTCGATCTTATTAGATGCAAGATAATCCTTGGCGATATTTGCAATTGAGTCAGAAGTCGCAAAAACGACGTATCCCTTATAGTGCGGAGCATTCCACCCATATTTCGATCGGTTGTTCTCAAAATATTGGTTCAGTCCCTCCGTGTCGGTTGTCGAACGTTCCCATACGTTACGGTTGCTGATCTCAAAGAGCAGGATGCCGTCACGGTATTCATTGACGATATTTCTATACTCTGCATTGTTTGCTGCAAGCTCTTCACGAGCCTTGCCGATAACTGTCTCATCGATCAGATTGTTCATGGCCTGATTGAACACTGTGAAAGCGTCGGCATTACCACCGGAGCGGACATTTTCAGGGATGAAGTCGTGGATCTCACCCGCGAGAATTTTCCGGTCACCTACAGTAGCGATGACATCAGAGCCTCCGTTCACGGCTGCGAATGCATCAGCCGTGTTACCGCTATTGGCCATTTTGGCTTTTACATTGAGTAGGGCAGCAGAATCCACCGTTACCCCGAATGTTTGTTTCAGTTCGGCGAGACGTTCTTTCTCAGGAAGAGTAGCTCGTATATCCCGGTTGATCGCTGTCTGGATACCGGCAAGCTCCTCTTCGAGTGTTCCGATGCCATGATGAGCGAGTGTCTGCACGATATGATATCCATAGGCGGTAGCGAAAGGTTTGGAAATTTCACCCTCTTTGAGACTGAATGATGTGTCTTCAAATTCTTTCACCATTTCGCCCGGACCGAAAGCACCCAGACGACCTCCGTTGGCTGCTGAGCCGGGATCCTCACTTTCAGCGCGTGCGATAGCATCGAAATCGCCTCCATTGATGAGTACGTTGTAGATGGAATCAATCTGGGCTTTCTTCACCTCTGCTTCCTCCGGAGTGAGGCCGCGGGTAAGCTTGAGAATGTGTCTTGCTTCCACTTTGCCGGGATTGGGACGTTCATCCTCCACCTTTATTATATGGAAGCCGTAAGGGGCATCCTCGACGACTTGTGAAATTTCACCTACCGGAGTAGTGTAGGCTGCATATTCAAAGGGATAGGGATAACGGTTGGCGATGATATAACCCATAGAGCCCTTATTGCGCACGGCTGAGCGGTCAGATGAGAATCGCACGGCCATTTCTCCGAAATCAGCTCCGCCGTTGACGATAGCATTGCGGATGCTGTCAAGTTTTGCACGGTTAGCCTCATTCTCATCGAAGGTAGCTCCGAGCGGCAGCATGATGTGGCTTACTTTGCGCGATTTTGCCATACGCCCGTATGCTTCATCGATCAGGCGTTTCCCGACAAGCGAATCACTGAGATAGGGTTTTGATAATTCAGCACAATAGCTGTCATATTCCTTGCGGAATTCATCCGTCAGATGTATTCCCGCCGCTTCGGCTTCGGCTACTTTAAGCTTATAGACCACAAACATGTCGATATATTCGTCCAATGTCTGAGGAGCGAGTTGCTGAAGATTATTTTTCTGATAGAGATATTCAAATTCACTCTGCCTTATGTCCTTCCCGTTTATTGTCATCACGACCGGATCGGTTGTCTTTGCAGCGGATGCCGAGAGAAGGGCGGATGCTGCTATGGCAGACAGGATAAATGTTTTTTTCTTCATGAGTTTTCGTGGCGGTATTGACCAATGTTTGTTACATTTATCTAACGTGGCCGGGGATGCTTTATTGCGTTGGCCGATCGTTTTCCGTAGCAAAGAGTGAGAGGCTGACGTCTGTCCCGACGTCAGCCTCTCACTCTTTGCGGTATGTAGTGAAGCAAGTTAGTTTGTCTTATCTTGAAGATGCACTGTAGTTGGGTGCTTCGGATGTGATTGCCACATCATGGGGGTGGCTTTCAGCAACACCTGCGTTTGTGATGCGGGTGAATTTAGCTTCATGGAGATGCTCAATGTCAGGAGCACCGCAGTAGCCCATACCGGCACGGAGACCGCCGAGCATCTGATAGACTACCTCGTAGAGCAGACCCTTGTAGGGCACGCGGGCTGCAATGCCTTCGGGGACGAGCTTCTTCGCATCGGTTTCGTTTGCTTGGAAATAGCGGTCCTTCGAACCCTTCTCCATAGCTTCGAGCGAACCCATGCCACGATATGATTTGTATTTACGTCCGTTATAGATAATGGTGTCGCCGGGTGATTCCTCTACGCCTGCGAGCATACCGCCGAGCATTACGGAGTAAGCACCGGCTGCAAGAGCCTTGACGATGTCGCCTGAATAGCGGATGCCACCGTCGGCGATCAGGGGCACACCTGTTCCCTTGAGAGCTTTCGCTACGTCATAAACGGCACTCAGCTGGGGAACACCTACACCTGCAATGATACGGGTCGTGCAGATTGAACCCGGACCGATACCGACTTTCACACCGTCAGCACCGTTCTTGACAAGATACTTTGCGGCCTCACCGGTAGCGATATTACCTACGACGACATCAATGTGGGGATATTTCTTTTTGATGGCTTTGAGCACACCGATGACACCTTTCGAATGTCCGTGTGCGGTATCGATGACGATTGCATCGACTCCAGCCTCGACAAGCGCATCCACGCGATCCATTGAGTCGCCGGTCACACCGACACCGGCAGCAACGCGCAGGCGTCCGAGCTTATCCTTGCAGGCAAAGGGCTTATCCTTGGCCTTGGTGATATCCTTATAGGTGACGAGACCTACAAGACGGTTGTCATTGTCAACTACCGGAAGCTTCTCTATTTTGTGCTGCTGGAGTATGCGGGCCGCTTCATCGAGATTGGTTGACTGATTGGTGACAACGAGACCTTCTTTGGTCATTACTTCGTCGATGAGACGCTGGGGGTTCTGTTCAAAGCGGAGATCGCGGTTAGTGACGATACCGACAAGTTTGCGGTCCTCATCCACCACGGGTATGCCACCGATATGATATTCCTTCATCATATTGAGTGCATCGGCTACAGTGCTGCCACGTTTGATGGTCACGGGATCATAGATCATACCGTTTTCTGCACGTTTCACAGCATGCACCTGACGCGCCTGCTCAGCGATGGGCATATTCTTGTGGATCACACCGATACCGCCTTCGCGTGCAATAGCGATTGCAAGAGCAGCCTCTGTTACAGTGTCCATTGCGGCAGACACCAGAGGTACGTTGAGCGTAATGTTGCGGGAAAATCGGGTGCTAAGGTTTACTTCACGTGGAAGGACTTCCGAATAGGCCGGAATAAGGAGGACATCATCAAATGTGAGTCCATCCATTTTTACTCGATCAGCAATAAATGACATATAATGATATAAAATTTATTGCGTGCAAAGTTAATCATTTTTTTTGACATGGCTTGGTTCGTGGGGCTAAATTTTTGAGCTTTTTTATCAGGTAGGGCAATTATTTCCGGAATTATATACATTAAGGTGTAAAATTCATGGATTATGATTGATGATAATTACATAAAATTGCATATCTTTGCTGCTGATTACAAGCGACGTGATGCCACGTCCGTCAGTCGTTGTCATACAATATGATCATTACTTACAAGTCACATTAATAATTTAAACAAATCTAATCCATTATGAAGCAAAATTTACTCTTGCTTGGAGCTATTCTGTTTTCAGTGAACGGCATGTCGGCCGCCGATCCTATCGTTGTATCTCCCGCAGCAGGTTCTGACATCGCTGCCGCGTTGACTGAAGCTAAAGCCGGTAAGGAAGTGGGCAAAATCACGATCAACCTTGCCGAAAATGCAGCTTACACCCTTGGCGCATCAATCGAAACCGGTGCCAGTCTTGTCATCAACGGTAACGGTGCGACTATT
The DNA here is from genome assembly GCA_014801945.1 of Bacteroides sp. Lineage (GTDB taxonomy): Bacteria > Bacteroidota > Bacteroidia > Bacteroidales > Muribaculaceae > Duncaniella. The sequence continues at coordinate 58,906 of JAAVDF010000034.1, read as the reverse complement.
GACGCTTCAGCTCTTGAGACACCTGTTATCCTCATGTCGGCGACTCCTACAGTCGAGGTTGTCAACGATTTCTACCGTGTCGATTCAGTTGCTGTTAAAAATGTGACTGTCAATGGAGCGAAGTCGTCAATTTTCTACGACAACAATACCAAGTACTGTGTTGTTGACTTTGTCCTTGACGGCGTGGATTTCGCTCTGGCTACAGCTGCTGTTGAAAACGAGGCTCTTATTGCATTCAAGGCTGGTGGTGCTAAAGACTTTGCTATAAAAAACTCTACAATTTATGGTAACGGAGAAGGTGCTAAATACTTTGTCCGCTATAATAACAATGCTCGTATAGACCGCTTTGGATATGACGAAAATGTTGATACATGGTCAATGCTTTATACCAACAATACGTTCTATAAAGCTATTAAAAACGATGGTCAGTGGGGTAACTATAATGGTGTTGCCTCAAAAGCTAAAGCCATGGTTGTGACCGTTAATAAGAACATCTGGTTTGATTGTTCTGAACAGGTACTCCGTAGAATGTTCCAAAGCAAGGCATTCAAAGATTTCAATGCAGGAAGCTCTGTCGCTGAAAATACGTTCTGGTATAATGATGCTGCTGCTGAACAGGGTAATTATGGCAATGGTCTTGAATTGACTACCAATCCTGATTTTGTAAATGCAGCCGAGGGTAATTTCACAATCGGTGCTTCTACAGAGCAGGCAAAGTACCAGACCGGTGCTCCTAAGTGGCTGGTTCCTTACAGTGGGGAGTCTGCGATCGAGTCAATCGGTGTTGACAATGAAAACGCACCTGTTGAGTACTTCAACCTTCAGGGTATCCGCGTAGATAATCCTGCTGCCGGTATCTTCATCCGTCGTCAGGGCTCTAAGGTGTCAAAGGTCGTTATCAAATAATAATATTACGCCGTAGTTATTTGCAAAGATAAAAAAGTAGATCACTGCTTCTGTGACGGCGACGTCGTGAAGTATGATTGAGAAACAGGTCGGCCATCTGGAAAATCCCGGATGGCCGATTTTTTTATTTGATACGATAGTAGTATCGCGGAATATAGACACTTGATCGGATGGGAGGCAATGGTAGGTTTGAGAGTGACAGTGGTACGGTTAGGAAGTATCCGAAAACGAAAAAGGCTGTCATCCCGACAGCCTCAATTCGTTTAAACCAATCATTATCACATTTCTTGCGGAAATTTTATTTCCTTATATTGTTATAACATCCCGTAGTAAAAATGGTTCATTGATATTAGAAAAAAATTTTCATAACCGGAATGGACGAGTGATTTTCCTATTAATTGAGTAAAGCGGGTCGTCAGACCGATAACTCGTGTCATCAGTCCTGTAATTGATATGGCGATTATGCATGAGCACCATAAGTGATTTATGCACCTCAATTGACTTATGGGATAAAATGGTTCTGTGGGGTATATAAACGAAAAAGGCTGTCATCCCGACAGCCTTAAATTCGTTAATAAACCAATCATTATCACATTTCTTGCAATGGAAAAAGTAATTTTCTTATACCATTATAACGCAAGGGAAATGAAATGGTTCATTGTGGTGTGAAATTTTTATAATTTAATCATTGATGAATGATCATCGACATTTTTTATTGTCGCATTCAGATCATTTCTGCAATTATATCTTTGATACGCTGAGCAAGTGCATCGGCTTCAGCCATGGTTGCAGCTTCACTGTAGATTCGGATGATAGGCTCGGTATTGGACTTACGGAGATGAACCCAAGAATCCTCAAAGTCTATCTTCACACCATCAATGTCAGTGATCTGCTCGCCGGCAAATTTATCCTTCACGGCAGCGAGTATTGCATCCACATCTATTTCAGGAGTCAGCTCCATCTTGTTCTTTGCGATATCGTAGGCAGGATATGTCTTTTTGAGTTCGCTCACCTTCTTACCGCTCTTTGCGAGAAGCGAGAGGAAAAGGGCTACTCCTACGAGAGCGTCACGGCCATAGTGTGCGGCAGGGTAGATGACTCCACCGTTGCCTTCACCACCGATCACCGCTCCTGTTTCCTTCATCTTCGTAGTGACATTCACTTCACCGACAGCGGCAGCCGAATACTCGCATCCGTGACGACGGGTGACATCGCGGAGCGCACGCGATGAACTTAAATTTGAAACAGTGGAGCCGGGAGTGTGGGCGAGGACATAGTCTGCGATTGACACAAGAGTGTATTCCTCGACGAACATCTCGCCGTTTTCCATCACGATTGCAAGACGATCCACGTCCGGATCGACAACGAAACCGACATCTGCACGTCCATCGGCCATGAGTTCGGAAATCTGTGTGAGATTCTGCGGTATCGGTTCAGGAGTATGGGCAAATTTGCCGGTAGGTTCACAGTTGAGCTCTATAATGTTCTTTACACCGAGTGCGCGTAGAAGCTGAGGGATGACAGTACCGCCGACAGAGTTCACGGCATCGACAGCAACCGTAAAGTCGGCTTTACGGATGGCATCGACATCGACCAGATCAAGAGCGAGGACCTGTTCGATGTGGCGGAGATTATAGGTGTTGTTGGTATATTCATGTCCGAGATCATCGACATCAGCAAACGTGTAGGCCTCTTCCTCTGCTATACGAAGCACTTCCTTACCCTGCGCGTCATTCAGGAACTCGCCGTCCTCATTGAGCAATTTGAGCGCATTCCACTGTTTGGGGTTATGGCTTGCAGTGAGGATGATACCGCCGCATGCTTTTTCTGCCACAACTGCGATTTCTGTGGTCGGTGTGGATGCAAGGCCGATGTTGATGACATCAAAACCCATAGCAGTCAGGGTACCGACTACGATATCATTGACCATCTTGCCGCTGAGGCGTGCGTCACGCCCGACGACTATAGTGCGGTTTGTACGGGTCGTGTTTGCTCCTATAAAGGTTGCGTAGGCAGCCGTGAACTTTACTATATCCAAGGGAGAAAGACCATCGGACGGTGCGCCACCTATAGTGCCGCGTATGCCGGAAATACTTTTGATGAGTGACATGGCTTTTATGGTAGATGATTAAATCTGTGATTTATAATATCTGACTTCATAGAGGTAGGGGACGACGTATGATATCTCGTCAGAGGGCCCTTCCTGAGATTTGACAACAAGATTGACTTTTGCATCGTAGCCGAGATACTTCATCGGGAGCTGTATGCCGTAGCCATACTGTGATGATTCGCTGATGGAGATGTTCTCGAAAAGGAAATATGTCGATGCTGAATTCATGTTGTCGGCATTACCTGTTCCAAGCAGTGAGTTGTCGCCTCCAACCACATAGTAGAACATATTGTAGCGGGTGAAGCGGAAATAGACACGGTCATTCTTCTCAGGTTTCACGTCCGACCCCGGATCGAGTACCTGCATATAGACGTTTGAGTCATCGTCAAGACGATAGAACGGTGCATTTTCGCCAATCTCAAATTTTCCGTCGGCCGGAACATTCTCTTCTACTCTGAACTGGACGAGGAATTTATTTACAGCCTGATTCTCATCGGCGAGAAGCTCGGCATAGCTCTTTGAATCATCACATGATGACAGACCCATCGCGAGGGCAAAGAGGAGGACTATCGGAGAAAGAAATTTTTTCATTGCAAATATTTGTCGTAATTAGGTATGATTTCTAATAGTTTATCTAAGGCCTGTTCCAGCGGTCCGTGAAACTCACCGCCGGCAGCGTTTGTGTGGCCGCCACCGCCGAAATTTTCCTCACATATACGGCTGACTGAAAATTCACCTTTGCTGCGCATGGAGACTTTCACACAATTCTTGTCATCCTCACGGAGGAATACCGAGTAGGTCACGTCAGGGATAGAGAGCGGTATGTTGACCAGTCCCTCAGTGTCACCTTTATTGTAGTCAAACTCACGGAGCTCTGCGCTGTTCAGCATAATGATGGCTGCGCGATGATCCGGAAGAATCTGCATTCTGTACTGCCCATAGCCCATGATCCTCACTCGTGATTCGGATGAGGTGTTCATGACAAGCTTGTAAAGATTATCCTTGTCGATTCCCTTGCGCATCAGATCATAGATGATGAGATAGAGGTCAGGATCGTTGGAATTGTAGGAGAAATTGCCCGTGTCCGTCATCATGCCCGTGTAGATACAGGCTGCCGAACTGCGATTGAGGTAGCGGGTCCAACCGGCCTGCCAGAAGAAAATATAGAGTAGGGCGGAGGTTGATGAGACTTCGGGATGTGAGATTATGACATCGGCCTCGATCCGTGGATCAAGATGATGGTCGATGACTACTTTCCGGGCTTTTGAATTTGTAAGCGCATCGGTGAGTCTATCCACTCTTTCCGGATCGTTGAAGTCCATGCAGAAGATGAGGTCGGCTTTGGACAGGAGCTCATGCGCGCGATCGCCTTGTCGGGTTGCCGCTACGATATCGCGCACACCGGGCAAAAACTGCAGTGTACGGGGTGCGCAGTCAGCCGTGACGATGTTGACTGTCTTTCCGAGGGCCTTCAGCACGAACCATAGTGCGCACGATGATCCCAAGGCATCACCATCAGGACTGACATGGCAGGTGATGACTATATCTTTTGATGTGAGTACAAGTTGCCTTACCGTCTCAATGAGATCCGGGGCAATCCTTGTGCGGAATCTGGGCTGTTTCTTGAATTCTGCCATAATGAATGCAAAGTTACTAAAAATATCAGAGATATTCCGGCAGATAACTATTTTTTAGGAATAGCGAGGATGAAACGTGCGCCTTTATTGTAGCTTGTGTCAAGGTGCAGGTCACCACCGAGCAGACGGGCGAGCATACGGGAGATGGTGAGTCCGAGTCCCGCACCCTGAGTCTCTTTATCGAGCTTCACGAAGCGGTCGAATATCACTTCTTTCTTGTCAGCTTTGATGCCTATACCGGTGTCGGTGACATTGAAAATCACTTTTTCATTGGATGGATCAATAGTATATCCGAGCATAATGCTTCCTTTTGTCGTGAACTTTGCAGCATTCGTCAGAAGATTGAGGAGTATCTGATGGAGACGCTGAGGATCGGTGAAAAGACTGATTGCCGGTGAGGAAGCGTCGAACTGGAGCGAAACTCCCGGTGCAAGACGGTTGCGGACACCGTCAAGCACCATTGAGCAGAGGTTTCTAAGGTCAGTCGAGCGGTTTTTGATCGGCACTGAGTTGCTGTCGATTTCAGATATATGGAGCACATCGTTGACGATCGTTGTCAGCAGATCGCTGTTCAGTTCGACAAGTGATGTGAAACGCTCCAGATATTTGCGGTCGCTCGCATTGGCGCAATCGACTATGAGTTTGCAGTATTCATTGATAGCTTTCAGCGGTGCGCTGACTTCGTAGCTCATATTTTTGATAAAGTCAGTCTTGAGGTTGTTGGCTTTTTGAGCCGAGTCGCGGGCTTTCAGAAGCTCGGCACGAGAGTTTTCAAGATTCTCACTTTCAGTGCGTAGCGCATGGTTTGATTGGTCGAGCGTTTTTACAAGCTGTTTGTTGCGTCGGTTCAGATTGTACAAAACTATAACGAATATGAGGAGAATGGCTGCCGCTACGGCCATTAAGATCGTGAATTTGCGGAGTGCTTTAGCTTCTGACTGTTGCTTTTCGAGAGTAAGCCTATTGTAGCTATCGGTTATGTCAGATGTGTCGGAGAGAAGTTGGAGTTCCTGCAGTTTCTGATCAAGACGTTCGCTAAGGTGCTTTTCAAGTATGGTGTTGTACTCAAGTGATGCCTGAAGTAAAGTCTCGTTATCGCCGAGAGCTTGCGCGCACTCGATCTCATCTTTAATCAAGCGTCTGCGAAGATGTTGGTTGTGAGGATCGTCAATGCAGGATTTGATGTATTGTAAAGCTGTCGCATAGTTCTTGTTGGAGAGATTGTAATAGATCTGCGGACCGGGGAATATTCGGTTTGTCTCGTAGGAAGTGAAGTCAGAATCTACGAGTCTCATTGCCATCTTATAATATTTCTCCACCTCGTGAGGAGCCAGAAGGGGATAATTTGACAGAAAACGTGTGTAGATGACATATCTGTTAGCGTCATAATTGCGGAAATTGCGTTTCTGTTTGGCATATTTCGCTTCAAGGGTAGTTATGCAGTCGAGTGTGTTCTGATCAGCTTGCATTGCCCGTTCGTAATCGCCATTTTCACTGTACAATCTTGCAGAAGTGACATTATAAAAGTTGCGTAGCGCAATTGACTGTGTCGGAAGTTCCGCTACCATACGGCCAAGCTCGTCGAGTTTGGTAGTGAGCATATCGCTCGCTCCGAAATGGGCGAGGAGAGTGCAGATGGCATGTTGGAGGACTATGCGCTCATAGAGATCTTCCGGTGGGGTCAGACTCATGGTTTTCTGAAGTTTCAAGAGGGCTTCGCGTCGCTCGTCGAGATCATTTTGCCGCGCCTGAGAGGTGTTGCGCAGAAGGCTCAGGAATGTCTGGGTCTCTTTCAGATCTTCTTGACTTACAGGAATATAATGCTCTATATCGGGATTGTTGTAACGTAGGGTGCGGTCGTAGAGAACCTGCAGCATGGAATCCTTGCGGATGAATCGGTTTGCAAGATTCCGGATCACGTCAAGTGCCGCTTCGGGATTGGAAGCCCTGTCAGCCACATCTATCATCTCGAATCCGACGGGTACGCCTGTGTCGCGCGGTAATACGTCAAAAAGATTGTAAAGGATCGAAAGCGAATCGGCTGGATTCGTTGCCTTACTGAGTTCTGAGTAGAGGGAGTCGCTTGCCGCTTTGTTGTCAAGGCGCGTAGGGATTGCTTCGGCAATATTATAGCCGGAAATCATTAGCAGGGTGATGAGAAGGAAACGGACTCTCATGGCTGTATTGGCGATATATGATTGTTTAGTATTCGGCTGGCTGTTGTGCTTATCAATAAAAAATATGTTTGTGCGGGATTATCTTCAACCGTCAAGACCTTTCCGGCGGACAATCTCAAGTATTTCGGAGGGATCATCAACGATCTCATCTGCGTAATTATCCTTCAGTTCCTTAACGGATCTGAATCCCCAGCTCACGCCGCATGAATCCACACATGCACGGCGTGCAGTCTCCATATCGACTCCGGAGTCTCCGACATAAAGGACTTTGGATTTCGGAACGGGGCATTTGGCAAGGATTTCAAACACAATTGATGGGTCGGGTTTAGTCGGGATTCCATCTTTCTGACCCTCGACAGCACTCCATTCCAGATCCGGGAAATAGTGACGGATCAGAGAGACGACGGCGGCCTGATATTTGTTGGATGCCACTGCTATTTTTACTTTCATATCCGAAAGTTCTTTCAGGAGCTGCGGGATACCGGGATAGGGAACTGTAAGATCGGCCTGATGCTCATCGTAATATTCCTTGAAGTATTCACGGACTTTCTCGACTATCTCCTGCTGGTCACGCACATCCTCCGGCAGGGCACGTTCGATCAAACGGGTGATACCGTTGCCGACCATCTGGGGATAGATACTGAGCTGATGTTCGGGGTAGCCACATTTACGAAGTGCATAGTTAGTGGCCGAACCGAGATCAGATATGGTGTTGAGCAGAGTGCCGTCAAGATCAAAAATTACCAGCTGTTTCATCGGTAGGTTGAATTTGTTGGTTGATTTTTAGATGAGAATTTCAGAAGGATTGAAGATATTATACTTTGAATTATTTGCAGACTGGTTAATCAGAATGGATAGCCGACAGCGAAATGGAATGTCGTGTCCCGATGCCAGTCAGGGTGGATTATTGGCCAAGGCTGCTGACCTTTTGCCGGGTTATGGGCCTTTATGCCGAGATCCAGTCGGAGGAGGAAATATGAGAAATCGAATCGAAGTCCGACACCGTAGGCAAGAGCTATCTGTTTCCAGAATGTGTCGAAATGGAACATGCCCCCCGGCTGATTTTCATAATTATGGATAGTCCAGATGTTGCCAGCATCGATGAAGGCACCACTTTCGAGTACCCAGAAGAGCTTTGCCCGGTATTCAACACTCATGTCGAGCCGGATGTCGCCACACTGGTTTATGAAGTCGGTCATAGAGTTGCGCGAATCGTAACTTCCCGGTCCGAGTGTTCGCACTCCCCAACCGCGCACTCCGTTCGCCCCTCCGGCATAGAATCGCTTCTCGAACGGAAGTACTGAAGAATTGCCGTAGGGCACACCGATTCCTGCTCCGACGTGATAGGCGAGGGAATGACGGTTGTTGATATTGCGTGTGACCGCGTAATCAACCTCAGCTTTGACGTATTGCGAATAATTTATGCCGAACACTCTGTAAGCACCATCGTGGCGGCGCACATTCGAGAGCGACGAGATGGCATAAAGAAGATTGCCGGCCGTCTCGATGGATGTGCGGAGGGTATAGACCGTAGGCTGTAATTTATATGTGCGGACCAGAGAGGAGGGTATGCGTTTATTGGTGCGGTAGTAGCGATAGCCCATGCTCATGATGAAGTGATCCTCATAACTGTAGCGCAGCAATGGATTGTCCGGGGCGATGAGGTCAAGGAAATCATTGGTGCTTTCGGGGAGATAGACATAATTGATGTCTATCAGGTCGAAGTAGTGGCGGCGGGTGTTGCTTCGGTTGACCCATTTGTATTTCCACGCCGCCCCTGCAATGATGCGGGTGTATTCGGGACGTTCCTGATAGTTGAACGACAGAGCAAACTCAGTGCTGACATTAAGTCTTTCGCGCAGACGTTGTGAGGCGAAAGGAAATTCAAATTTCGGGAATGTAATGCCGACCTCTCCGGCATACTCCGTGTAGCGGTTATTGATGAGTCCGTTGAAATTTCCTGAAAGACTTTCGTAATTCATGCGCAGACGTGCGGTCAGCAACTGTGAGCCTTTGGCAAGATTGCGGTGCTGATAAGTAGCTCCGACACCGAAGCCGAGATCGCCTTCCGAGTTCGTACCCTCGACGTCAAATGTTATTGACTGTTTTTTGTTGCGCGAGAGGACGATGTAAGCGTTGAGCATACGTTTCCCCTCGATATCGCCTGCAGGGACAAGCTCAATGTTGATGGTCTTGAGTATTCCGAGACGCGACAGGGCCTCGTATGTGCGATCGACATCGGCTGCACGATAGATGCTTCCGGGAATCAGAAAACATTTCTGACGCAGTGCTCCGGGCGATATGTAGTGGTCAGGTCCATAGATCACGGAGACATCCTTATATACGACGGTATCCGTAGGTATGGCTGATCTATCTCCTCCGGGAGTGTTGCCATTGGTGATGAAGAAGATCTTGTTGATATAATATTGTTGATGTCTTGCAAGTGAATCGGCCATGAGTTTGCCGTTCTGCATCACTCTTGGCGGCCTTACGGTAAGTGTCAGATCTACATTCTTGGAATATTCCGATGTGTCGGCATAGAATGTGATGTACTCTTTATTGAACGAATAGAATCCATGATTGCGCAATCGCTGAGTGATCAGCGCACGTTCGGAATCGAGCATGTCGCGGTCAAAACGGTTTCCGGGCTGGAGCGTGAACAGTGCTGAATCCTCAAGGATGATGCGCTCGATCACCGTGTCCGGGATCTCGTAGGAGATGGATGATATGCGTCTTGGTTTTCCGGTGTTGATTTTATAGGTGACGTCGATTTTCTTCTTTTCCGGAATTACTATGGTATCGGTTATAACCTCAGCTTCAAGGTAGCCTCGGTTGACCAACGCCTGCTGCAATTGACGGACGGAGGCATCCGTGAGCGATTGGGAATAGATCACAGGGGGCTGTCCCATGCGTCGCACCCATCTGTTGTACCACTTTGTGGAGTCTTCACCTGAGAGATTATAGGTGCTGAGCTGCAATTTCCAGAATCCAAGGACTTTGTGATTCGGAACCTGTTTCAGATAGTTGTTCAGTTCACGTGAGGAAACTTCATCGTCGCCTTCAATCTCAATTTTAACCTTGTCGAGAAGATATGCACCCTGCGGGACATGACGCGTCGAACTGCATCCCGCCAAAAGCAGGACACACATTACAAGCAGCATATCTTTAAGAATATGCTTTGATTTATGAAAATACGCGTGTTGCCACATGATAAATCACTGCAAATATACATCACCTCCATCAAATAACCAAACTGTATTTTCAAAATGTAATTTGTTCTTATGGCGTTTTGCCTGAATGTGTGGATATATAAAAAACAGCCCGGGGTCAATCACGACTTTCGGGCTGTTCCACTCAAATGATATTTATTATTACATCAATATCCGGGGTTTTGGTATTCCTGCGGGTTTTCGATAACCTGTATCTCTGCGAGCGGGATAGGACGGAGATAATGGATATCTTTGTTGAATTTTGTGATTTGGGGATTTGCCTTGGCCAGACGGCTCTCAAAGGCGCGGAAACGTTTGAGAGTACTCCATCTTGACCATTCACCGATCATCTCGCGGGCATATTCATCAAGAAGGAAATCCTGTGTCACATCCGCTGCCGAGATGTCCATGCTATGGTCGTGACCGAGACAGGCACGATTGCGGAGCTCGTTGATTCGACTTACGGCAAGATTCGTATTGCCAAGACGCCATGCAGCTTCTGCTGAAAGAAGGTAAGTTTCGCCAAGACGATAGACGATACAATCCGCAGATGAGTACGGCTTGTTGGCATTGGATCCGGCATAGAGCGCAGGGGTGTCGGCTTTTTTAAGACTTGGGAAGAAGCGTAAAGGCTCAGCGGGATTCGCATAGTTGTCGGCGATATTGTAAATCGCGTATCGGCATGCGTTACGTTCGGCCTGAGGTACGGTCTTGCGCGAGAGATACACAGCTGTGTCGCCGAGTGTGATATTGAACACCGGATTACCTACTCGATCTTCGGATAATTTATAACGCTGGGCATCGGCCGTGGTCCATACATAGACCGTACCGTCTGTTTCAGTAGGCTTGTTGACATAATAAGTATCCTTAAAGAACGCCTTATAGCGGAGATCCTTATCGTTGTACAGGTCGAGCATGTATTTGCTCGGTTGCATATAGCAGTTGCCCTTGGCAAGCTTCGGCACGTCGATACCATTGACATTGGTAGCATAATTCGCCACCATTCCGTCGAGATAGATACCGGCTGTGTTGGCACTGTATGCCGACGTATGCTTCCATACACGATTGAAGTAGTTGCCGCGCGGATTGTAGGCGGTGATAGATGAGTGACAAACAACGAACAGAGCTTCCTCGTTGGTCTTATTGTTGTTCTCATCAAAAACATCCTCGACATCGCCATAAAATTTCACGCCTAATGCTGAAGCATTGTTAATGAGATACTCGGCGGCTTTCTGGGCTTCATTCAGCAGCTCGGTGCTTTGGGCGGCTGAAATAGCATCGGTGTTGCCAAGGCCGTCAGTATATGTCGCGTAAGTCATGGTGGCTTTAGCATAGAGATGGTAAGCCGCAGCACGTGTGACGTGACCTCTTACCGACTGGCTGACCGGGAGTTTGTCCATTGCAAACTTCAGGTCGCTGATGATTATGTCATAGAACTCGTTGACTTTGCTGCACGGGAGTGAAGAAAGGGGAGATGTCGTAGGTTCGGTCGGAAGATATTTTCCACCCCAGTGTTCGACGATGTTGAAGAGGGCATGTGCTCTGATGAAGTGAGCCTCTGCCACGAGCGCATCAATCTGATCTTTGCTTAATCCATTCACTTTATCGGCATAGAAGATAGCGGCATTGCAGGAATTGAGGACTGAATAGAAGCCGGCGTAGCCTTCGCTGAGCATACCGGTGGTCGCACCGAANCCGTCGTAGCGTAATATCTGACTCCAGCCNCCGTTCGAGCCNCCNGCGACTGCATCTTGCCAGATATCAGTNCCGGCCTCGGCTACCATCAGATAAGTATCTTCCGCCTGTCCGTAGATTATGCGTATGAGGTCAAAGTAACAATCGTTTATTTTCTTNTCGAAACCGCTTGGAGTCCGCCATTCCTGATCTGTCGAAACTCCTGAGGGATTGTTCTCCTCAAGGCTACATGCTGTTGTGAATAGCAGGCCGGCCAGTAATCCAAGGGATAATGATTTATTGTATTTCATGAGATTTTAGATTTTTAGAAAGAGATATTTACACCGAATACATACTGCTTGGTAAGGGGAGCATCGTCATCATCACCGCCCTTTTCAGGATCATAGTCTTTAAGGTAATGAGACTTGGTCCAGATGAAAGGATTGCTTGCAGTAAAGTAGAAGCGTACATTGCTCATCATCGCTTTGCGTGACACCTTTTCGGGAAGNGTGTAGCCGAAGGTCAGATTGCGCACCTTGAGATATGAGCCGTCAAAGTAATTGGCCCATTGCTGATAGGGATCCTGTCCGTTTGAAATACTTGCGTCNGGACGCGGGTAGCGTGCGTTTTGGTTCTCAGGTGTCCAGTAGTCGCAGATGGTCGGNGAGGGGCTGAGTCCNTCTGTACGGTACCATCCNGTCAGACCGTAGGGGATAGTCCAGTCCCAGCGGGCTATGAGCAGGAAGCTGAGGTCGAAATTCTTATAGTTGAAACTNTTGAGNAAGCTGCCTGACCACTTTGGATCTGCATTGCCGAGCACATAGTAGTCATCNGAGTTGAGTTTGTAGTCAGCTTCNCCNTTCTCAGCTATGTGGACCTGTCCCGGTTTTTGTCCATATTTCGCAGCTTCATCTGCTTGGGCCAGTCCCCAGATACCGGCATACTTGAAGCCGTAATATGTGTGGACNCCTTCGCCCGGTATGAGATAATAGTCGTTGAACTGGAGAGGACCGTCGCTTGTAGTCTTGATGACTTTGTTGCGGTTNGNNGAGAAAGTNAGNGTNGTNGTCCATTTGAAATCACGNGTNTTGAAGTTGTGGCTNGTGANTGACANNTCNACACCNGTNTTGCGTGTNTCNCCNACGTTGGTCCACATCTTGAATGGAGAGCCTCCATAGCCACCCATGGCATAGGGGAGACTCTTTTCAAAAAGGAGGTTCTTTGTGTCCGTGCGATACCAGTCGAAAGTGAGGCTTAGACGTTCGTTGAAGAGTCCGAGGTCAAATCCGAGATCAAGNTTGTAGGACTTCTCCCATCCGAGATCGAGATTNGCTATCGAGAGCGCGTAACCGCTGTAAGGAACNGCTATATCTTGGAAACCGACTATTCCGGTACGGCTATATGCGAGAGTGGCATATTCCTTAGCACCGGCGTTACCTGTGACNCCGTATTCAGCACGTAGTTTCAGGTTTGAGACGGTGGTCTGTTCGCTCATGAACGGTTCGTCGCTGATGCGCCATGCCACNGCNCCGGCNGGGAATACGTCCCATTTGTGACCACTGGCAAGAATTGATGATCCGTCCCANCGNCTGCTGATNGTGGCGAGGTANCGGCCCTTGTAGCTNTAATTGACNCGNGCNGCGTATGACATCTTCTGGCTNTGGATGTAGCTTGAACTTACGGTCGGAGTTCCGGTAGCNGCACNCATNTTGTGATAGCCGTATGAGTCNTCNTCGAANTTATTGGCAATNGCCGTTACGCTTTCCCGGCGGTCTTTTGTCCACTCAGTGATTCCCGTTACGGTGAAAGCGTGATCCTTATTGATCTTGAAGTCGTAGGTAAGGACATTCTGCCACTTNTAATTATANGTGAACGTGTTCGGAACTTCGGCGCGNACTTTACCGCTTTCAAGNCCNTCGTANGATTTGTTGCCGGTATAGAGTCCCTGCTTCACGTTGCGGAAATAGCCTCCGAGTACACTCTTGAATGTGAGACCTTTCAANGGTGTGAGCTCAAGGTAGATCTGCGGAGTCACACTAAGCGTCTTGTAGTTGTTGACATACTGGTTTTCACCGCTATCCGCCAACGGGTTCATATTTCCATCNCCAAGCGGATAATCNACCGGATTTCCATCCTCGTCATACGGTATGCCGAGTGGTGGCATGCAGAGTACACGATTCCAGATTCGNCTGTAGCGTTTGTCGTTATTGGAATACATGGCATAGAGNTTAAGGCCATATTTCACGACCTCACTTGCCTTGAANTCCATTTTNGCACGNGCGGANTANCGNTGGAGTTCNTCGCCTTTNAGAAGACCTTGAATGTTGTAATATCCGAGAGAGAAATACGAATTGACGCGATCATTTGAATAGGATGTGCTCAGGTCGTAGCTTTGAGTGTGACCGGTCTGGGCTGCTTCATCAAACCANTTGACCCATTGNCCGTTATCAATGAATTCCTGCATGTAGTTGGGGAAGAGCTTGGAGTCGTCTTCCGGGCCGTTCCACACTCCGACCGTNCGTTGGGCTTCACGACGGAAATTTATGTAGGCATCNCCTGTGTTGACATCCGGNAANTTTGTGATCTTGTTCCATCCGTAATAAGCNTTTAGATTGACGGANTACTTGCCCTTCTGTGGATTTTTGGTGGTAATTATAATTACACCATTCGCACCGGCGGCACCATAGATGGCTGTGCTTGACGCACCTTTTAGAACCTCGATGGATGCAATATCGTTGGGGTTGAGTTCTTCATACGAACCCTCCATGCCGTCNATGATGAANAGGGGATTGTTGTCGCCGTTGATCGAGCGCGTNCCGCGTAAACTCATGTTGACACCTGCACCTGCNTCACCGCTTGAACGTGTGATGTCGAGACCGGCNACCTGACCTTGGATAGCTTCGATGACGTTTCCAGTAGGTACTTTTACGATATCATCTCCGCTAACGGATGAAAGNGCACCTGTAAGATCACGTTTTTTCATCGTACCGTAGCCGATCACCACTATATCATCAAGAACTTGTGAATCNGGTTCCATCGTGATCGACAGTTCAGAACGNTTTCCGGGTTTTATCTCAAAAGGTTTGTAGCCGACATAAGTCAGGATGAGGGTTGAATTGTCCGAAACCCTGATGTTGAATTTACCATCAATATCTGTCGCTGTTCCGTCATGCGTACCCTTGATCTGGACAGAGACTCCCGCCAATGGTTCACCGGTTTCNTCAATTACTGTTCCGGTGATTAAATGGNTTTGTGTAACTTGTTGGTTTACANGGAAATTACCCCCCCCCCGTTNCCGNGGCGTTGATGCCATCGGCATAGGCGGATGTAATAGCAAATGCCGTCAGGCAACACATCCATGTCCGTTTCTCGTTGTAGAGCCGAGAAATAAACGGACCATTGTGATTAAAGATTGATTTTCTCATAAATATAGTTTAATTATGGTATAGTTTAAGTAAGCTCCCGGTGCATTACCTTATTGTATCNAAAGGAGATGCAAACAGGTGGATGGATAGATTTAAAGCTAAGACAATAATTAAAGATTGATGAATTGTTTCCGCAAAGATAAGTCATTAAGATATAAAAACAAAATATTATCATCACTTTTCTTAAAAAATCTTTAATAGGATTGCTGGTTGACAATAAGTNCTAATGACNTATATTGTAATTNCTGCTTGTTTTTGGAGTTGATATTTTGGGNAAGGTGTGTCGGANGTAACCATACNCTCTGTATAAAAATAAGTTTCCTTATCATAGATTTGGATTATAGGTCAGGGTTTTGTAATTTTGCAGTTCGTTTAGGCAGAGAGGATTCTGCGTGAACTGATTATATCGTAAATTCAAAATTAACTGATAATATTCTGAATAGAATTATGAAAGGAAAAATGTCGCCGATGGTCATTCTGATCATTGTCCTTGCAGCCCTTTTGCTGATAGCTGTCGGTTTCGGTGTCACTCAGGTTGCCTCATTGAAGTCGCAGGTACAGGAAGCACAACTTGAAAACGAGGAGCTTAAACTCTCCAACGAGCAGCTCCAGCTGTCCAATGAATTTGATGTCCTCAACTCTGAATTTCAGCAGTATGAGGATCAGGCTCAGCGTCTTGCAAACGACACTATCCTTGCCAAATATACCGCNGCAAAGGCTAAGGTNGAGCAACTTATGGAGGAACTCAAGAGTCAGAAAGTCAAGTCTCAGGCCCGCATCAACGAGCTTCAGAACGAAATCTCCACCCTCAAGAAGCTTCTCCGCCACTATATTGCACAGATTGATTCACTCAACAAAGAAAANGCCGGCCTTAGAGCTGAAAATCAGGAAATCAAGAGCCAGAACCAACGTCTGTCGTCACAGGTACAGGCCGTCACACGCACAGCAGAGACGTTGAGCGAACGCATGACGCTCGCCGAGAAACTCAACGTGACCGGAGTGTCATTGGTCGGACTGAAGAAGAACGGCAAGGTCGANAAGAATGTCACAAAAGCCAAGCAGCTCCTTGTGACCTTTACCATTCCGCAGAACAATTCAACACCTGAAGGCGAAAAGACCATCTATCTGCGCCTCGTGAATCCGGAGGGTCAGTTGCTCGGNGGCGCGGGTAATTTCTCGTTTGAAGGCAAGGCCATTCCGTGTACTGCACGCAAGTNAATCGAATATGNGGGCGATGAGATCCCCGGCATAAAGATTTACTGGGATGTCAATACCACCCTCACTCCGGGCGATTACACCGTGGAACTCTTTACCGACGGNTATCGTCTGACTTCTCGTCGCTTCACGCTTAAAAAATAATTTGTTTTTCTGATTCGGACGGATGGAGCATTTCTGGCATATAATTTCAAGTGTCGAGCTGACAACTACTTCCGCTATTTTCAGGATCACACTTAGCCTTNTCCTNGGCAGTGTGATCGGAATAGAGCGGAAGCGCAAGGGGCAGATGGCCGGCTTGCGCACATTCTCCCTGATCTCGATGGGTGCATGTATAGCCATGATGTTGTCCATCTATGTCTGTCAGGAGACNGTCGGTCTTTTGCGAGGCGATCCGAGCCGTATTGCTGCTCANGTGCTTTCAGGTATAGGTTTCCTNGGCGCAGGNACGATTATTCAGATGAAAGGTTCGGTGCGCGGCCTCACGACCGCNGCCGGAATATGGATAATCGCAACGATCGGCATGGCCGTGGGTTGTGGTCTGTATCTGATCGCCGCCGTGGCTACGGTCCTCGTTCTCGTTGTCCTTACAATTCTCGAACAGCTTGAGCACAGGGTCAATGTCGGCAACGAAGCCCGTACCATNCGTCTGAAGGTAAGGGGTATCGTGAAGACCATAAAGCCTTACCGTGATGTCCTCGAACGTTACAACATTCATCTCTCAAGAGTTTATGTCGAGTATGATTATGAAGCTGATACNACCCGCATGAATCTCCTCATACTCATCCGTGAGCATTCTGATTTCATTGAAGTGTTCTCCGCTCTTCATGACGTACACCCCACGATTTCCATATCGCTCTCGAATCAGGCTGATCTTTCCTGATATTCTCCGGCGTATTTATTNCCCCTGACTNNAACTTACTTTTTTAACTTCTTCTTGTCTGACCGTTTGTCACTATAAATTATATTATGATTCTCAACTTGATTCTCGCTAACGCAGCAGCCGCTTCCGAGACCTTCAATGTCGAGGGCCTGATCACAGACCTCGCCTTCATCCTTATACTCGGAGCTGTGACCACGCTCCTGTTCAAATGGCTGAAGCAGCCGGTGGTGCTCGGCTATATCGTGGCCGGTTTCCTTGCAAGTCCNCATTTTGAATATCTGCCGTCGGTCACCACCGAGGACAATATCGAGTTCTGGGCGCAGATAGGTATAGTGGTTCTTCTNTTCTCGCTTGGACTTGAGTTCAGCTTTAAGAAACTGGTGAATGCGGGCGGTTCAGCCGTTGTCTCCGCCTTGTTTATNGTNTGCGGNATGATGGGAGCNGGTTTTGCTGTCGGGCATATACTCGGTTTCTCCAATATCAACAGCCTTTTCCTCGGAGGCATGCTCTCGATGTCGTCAACNACCATTATTATAAAGGCATTCACGGATCTTAATCTGCGNCACCGTAAGTTCGCGTCGCTTGTTTTCGCNGTCCTTATTGTGGAGGACCTTTTTGCGGTGCTCATGATGGTGATACTTTCGTCCATAGCGATCAACAACAGTGTCGAGGGCGGGGANATGCTCTATAGTGTGAGCAAACTTGCTTTCTTCCTTATAATATGGTTTCTTGTCGGAGTGTTTGTCCTTCCGTCCCTGCTCAATTCTCAGCGTAAATTTCTTAACTCCGAGACTCTGNTGATCGTATCTATGGGNCTTTGCCTCGGCATGGCTGTCTTTTCTGTCGCCTGTGGTTTTTCGCTGGCTCTCGGAGCATTCGTGATGGGATCAATCCTTGCCGGAACAAGTTTTGCCGAGCGCATTGAGAAAGTGACNCTTCCCGTGAAGGATCTNTTCGGATCAGTGTTCTTTATCTCGGTCGGAATGATGGTCAACCCTGACATTATCGTCGAGTATTGGAAGCCCATACTTTTCCTCTCATTCGTGGTGATCGTGGGTATGATCTTTTTTGGCACGACAGGNATGCTTCTTACAGGCCAGTCACTGCGTGTGGCCATCGAATCAGGTTTTTCNTTGACACAGATCGGTGAGTTCGCATTCATCATCGCCTCGCTCGGTATGTCGCTTGGTGTGCTTGAACCGGAAATCTATCCGATTGTCGTGGCGGTTTCGGTGATCACTACCTTTACCACACCATATTTTATCCGTATGGCCGATCCGGCTTGTGATTTTATCGAGGCTCATCTCCCGAAAAAGCTTCATTTCCTGATTGACCGTTACACGAANGACGCCACAACTTCNGCCAGCGCGACGAAGCAATTGTGGATGTCGCTTTTCAAGCGTTATCTCTGGCGCGTGGTGCTCTATTCGATCGTTCTGATAGCCCTGTGCATCATTTCGCTTGACTACATCCTTCCGATCTTCACGAATCTTTTCCCGTCATGGGGACGGTTCTTTACGACTGTTGTCTCCCTGATCCTGATGGCACCGTTCCTGCTTGCTCTCACATATCCCGCCTCAAAAAAGACGGAGCGGGAGCGTCTTGTGGCGGCTAATGCACGCTATGATGTCCCCCTGATNGTCATGACCATTGTCCGCCTGCTCATAGCGATGGCNCTTCTGGTCTATCTTCTCAGCAGCATCTATTCGATGACCGTGGGCTGGACCATCGGCGTNGTTCTCTTCTTCGTGCTTGTGCTCTCATTCTCCAAGTCGGCCCACCGGCGTATGATAAGGATCGAGTCGCGCTTCATGGATAATCTTAACGAACGCGANCTCCGTCGCAGCGGAGCCAAGAACCGCCTTGTCCCCAACATGCACCTTGCCTATATGACGGTCGGCTACCAGTGCCCCTTCGTAGGGGAGCAGTTGAAGAACTCCGGNCTCCGCAGCAAATTCGGAGTGTCCATCTCGTCCATTCAGCGTGGCTCGACAATGATCATGGTGCCCGGTGCTGATGAGAGGGTATTCCCCGGCGACGTGCTTGGTGTGATAGGAACNGATGAAGAGATCCAGAGGCTTCTTCCTGTAGTCGAGGCGCAGGACGACGAACCTTCGGAAACGACCTCCACCGATGTCAAGCTTACAGGCATTCTCCTCCGCGACACTTCGCCATTGATCGGCAAAACCATAGTCTCATCTGATTTCCGCAACACTTGGGAAGCTCTGCTCGTCGCGGTGCAGAGGGGTGAGGATTACCTGCAGCCCGATCCTTCAATCGTGTTCAATGAGGGCGATACGATCTGGGTCGTAGGAAATCTCAACAAACTCAGTGCGCTTGAAGGCTGATTACTCGAATTTTTTTGGAAATATTGATAAAAANTTGTAGATTTATCCCCGCAAACCGGTGAACTTTTTCAATTGCGAAACGTTTTACCTTTGTAAGAACAATAACCCTCATAAATATTCGAAAAAATGAAAGCATTAAACATCGTACTCGCAGTAATTGGCGGTGCAGTCGCCGGCGCAACAGTAGGTCTCCTTCTCGCTCCTGAAAAGGGTGAAAAGACACGTGACAACATCGTGAAGTATCTCGAAAGCAAGGGCATCAAGCTCCAGAAGAGCAAGCTCGAAGAACTCGCCGACGAAATCGCTGAGGAGATCGGTAAGTAATTCCGCTTATCCACTCGAATCAGACTCACATTATAAATCTGTGATCCACAATTAACACCATTTACAGCTATGTCAAATTTATCATTGCTTTATGCCTTTATCGGAGGTGCTATCGTCGGTGCGGGCGCAGCAATCCTCTTCGCACCTGAAAAGGGTGAGGATGTCCGTTCACGTATCGCCGAACTTCTTCGCAAGAAGGGTATCATTTGCTCGGACAATGAGATCGATGCCCTCGTCGAGCAGCTCACTACTGAAATCGACGACTGATAAGGCATAAAATTCACCGACTTGAATAAAAATACTCAAGCTCGTGTCGCACCTATGCCTATGGTGGCATCGGTGTGATGCGGGCTTTGTGTCGGGAAAAGAGAGTATTAATAATCCGGNTATTATTTTCGTATGTCTGAAAAACAGAATCAAATCCACACTCTTTGGGCTGAAATGAAGGAAATGTTGAAGCTCAACGTTGACTATGCAAAGTTGACGGTCGCCGAGAAGATGACCCTTCTGCTCACCACCGCAGCGTTTGCATTGCTCGGTTTCGTATTGATATCCCTCTTCATGTTCTTCCTGTCGCTGGCCATCGTGCGNTGCATCGCTACAGGAGTCGGGATGATATGGGCCTACTTCATCATGTGTGGATTCTACATGATTTTGCTGGGGGTGATCATTGCTTTCAGGAAGCAGCTGATCATTAATCCNATAGCGCGTTTTGTGTCACGCCTGTTCTTCAATCCGTGACCTTTTTTAGAGAGAGAATTNAATTGATATTACCGGATTCATCCTGCTGATCTATGAGCAATCCTAAAGAACTTCCACACGAGAAACCTGCTTGGACAGGATATACGCTTGACGAACTGCGTTATTTGCGNGCCTACACGGCTGCACGCATCGAGATAAACCGTGATCGCATCGAGCGCAATGTTGCCGGCCTGAAGGATAACGGACCTGTTTCCAAAGGCGGTCTGCTCGGTAAGGTCCTCGGCACTCTTAGCTATATCGACATTGCTCTGCTTACCTACAAGGTAGGAAGCAAGGCTTTTAAAACCATCAGATTGCTGCGCGGAAAACGTTGAACCGTGAAGATCGTGCAGATTGAGAAAAGAAATTCCTAATACGTCACATCGCTCCGCCGCCNCTGCGGGGCGTTTGCCGTATATACATGTAAATTCATCCATTATAAAAAGCATTTAGAAAGTGAACGATTATGTAGAAGTGCGTCTTGATCTTACGCCTTGCGACGAGACGCGTACCGATATTCTTGCCGCGCTTCTTGCGGGGATTGGTTTCGAGAGTTTTGTGCCTGACGACGGTGGTCTGACAGCATATATTAAGTCTGAATTATATTCCAAGGAGGCAGTGGATNCCCTCTTGGCNGATTTTCCGATGGAGACTTCGATTTCGCTNAAGGATACCGTGGTTGAAGGTCGTGACTGGAACAGTGAATGGGAGAAGAATTACTTTCAGCCCATCGTGATCGATGATCAATGCGTGATCCACAGTTCGTTTCACAAAGATATCCCCACGTGTCGTTACGACATCGTGATTGATCCCAAGATGGCATTCGGCACAGGTCACCATGCCACCACGACTCTCATCCTCCGTCAGCTGCTTTCAAGGGATCTGACCGGTCTGAAGGTCGTTGACATGGGGACGGGCACTGGTATCCTTGCCATACTCGCTTCCATGCGTGGAGCTGCGCGCATTGATGCCGTGGAGATTGATGAGTTTGCTTTCAGCAATGCGATTGACAACGTGCGCATAAACTTTGCTGAGAATATCTATCTCCATCTCGGCGATGCTGCCAAACTGTCAGTCATCGGTAATGTCAATCTTTTTATTGCCAATATCAACCGCAACATAATCACGGCGGATCTTCCGGCCTACGTTTCAACTCTTGCTCCCGGCGCCACTATGCTCCTTAGCGGTTTCTATGAGGATGACGTGCCCGTGATCCTGAATGTCGCAGAGCCTTTAGGTCTGAAGTATAAATCACATCAGGTGCTTGATCGCTGGACCTGCCTTGTGCTTGAATATTAAACGACACTGTATCAAGATGTGACCGTATCGATATCATTGACATACGGTTGTAGGGCCTGCACTTGTGTTGGCCGAGATCTGAATTTGTTATAATCAGCTGATTATGCATGGAACTCGGCCAGCACAAGTGCAGGCCCTACAATCGTATGGATTTTTACTACAGTCCTGTCCTCGTATTCATGTTATTCTGATGAGCGTTGCATTTTGGAGTTCTGTTTTTTTACGGTTTTTCTACTTTTTTCATGGGTATTTTTCAGAATGGTGAGNTTTTTTGATTGATATTTAGGATTTTTTAAGTAATTTTGCACCTTGATTTTGAATATGAAAATCTGATGTTATAAAGCAGTGCTAAGCAGCATATTATTTTGAGTTACTTTTAAGGTAAAAACAAGATGAATTTTAACGGTTCAATTGATTTTAGGCCGAAGTTGATTTCGGCCTTGAAACACTATTCGGCAGAAAAGTTTAAGAATGATCTCGTGGCCGGCATCGTGGTCGGCATTGTCGCACTCCCGCTTGCCATCGCCTTCGGTATCGCCAGCGGCGTAAGTCCGACAGTAGGTCTCATCACGGCTATCATCGGTGGTTTTATTGTCTCGGCAGCCGGCGGATGCTCGGTGCAGATCGGCGGCCCGACCGGTGCTTTTATCGTGATTGTCTATAACATAATCGCTACCTACGGTCTTGAGGGACTTGCGGTGGCTACCTTTATGGCCGGTCTGATCCTCGTCGCTCTCGGATGTTTCCGTCTCGGAACGGTCATCAAGTTCATTCCTTATCCGATTGTTGTAGGCTTCACGGCCGGTATCGCGCTCACAATCTTCTCCACCCAGATCAANGACTTCTTCGGTCTCGGACTCCGCAATGTGCCGAGTGAATTTATCCCTAAGTGGGGCGAGTATATCGCTAATTTCGGTAATATTGATCTGGTTACNCTCGGAGTTGGTCTGGTGTCACTGGCCATCATCATTGTGACTCCCATGATCTCCCGCCGTCTTCCGGGTGCGCTGATCGCCATTATCCTTGTCACCCTTGCCGTGACACTCATCCCCGGCATCCATGTGGAGACCATCGGCGACCGCTTCGGATCACTTTCGACTGATATCCCGCAGCCTCATGGCTTCGAACTCAACATGGCCACCATCAATCTCCTTCTTCCGTCGGCCTTCACCATCGCTATCCTCGGAGCTATCGAGTCACTCCTCTCCGCCACCGTGGCCGATGGTGTGACAGGCACACGTACCAACAGCAACACCGAGCTTATCGGTCAGGGTCTTGCCAATATCGTCGTTCCTTTCTTCGGTGGTATCCCTGTCACCGGAGCTATCGCCCGTACGATGACCAACATCACCAATGGCGGTCGCACTCCTGTGGCCGGTATCGTCCACGCAGTGGTGCTCTTCCTGATATTCCTCTTCCTCATGCCGCTGATCAATCTTATCCCCATGGCCTGTCTTGCGGCAGTGCTGATAGTGGTCAGCTACAATATGAGCGGATGGCGCACCATACGTTCGATCTTCCACAATCCCAAGAGTGATATCTCAGTGCTTGCGCTGACTTTCCTTCTGACGGTCATCTTCGACCTCACCATCGCCATTGAGATGGGTCTGCTCCTTGCCATCATCCTTTTCCTCCGTCGCGTCATGGAAAATACGGAGATCAAGGCATACTCAGGTCAGCTTGATATTGATGAAGGGACGGAGATGGCACATCATGAAGTGCTCAACGTGAATCCCGGTGTTGAGGTTTATGAGATCGACGGCCCGTTCTTCTTCGGTGTGGCTACGAAATTTGACGAACTTATGCGCAACACTCTCGGTCGCAAACCGCGTGTCCGCATAATCCGTATGCGTAAAGTTCCCTTCATTGATTCCACCGGTATCCACAACCTTGAGACACTTATAAAGTCATCACAGGAAGAGGGTATCCACGTGGTGCTTTCAGGTGTCAAGGACAATGTCCGTGAAGCCCTCGTCCATGCAGGAGTCAATAAGCTGATAGGTGAGGACCACATCTGTTCACATATCACCAAGGCTGTCGAGATGGCCAACAAGATTGCGCCCGCTACCCCTGCGGAAGCCAAGTAAGCTATTTCTCTGACACCATAACATAACGAATCACCCCGGAAGTCATGACCTGATGCTTCCGGGGTGATTTTGTTGTATCGTAATTCTAAGAAATAAAAATTGACAGATGTATTAAACCCTGCATATTATTCGCAGTCTAACGTATATATATCAATTCAAATTACTTACAATTCATGAAGAAAATTATCATTCTTGCTATCGGACTCCTCCTCTCGGTCGGTAGCATTACAGCTCAGAATCGTGGTGGTGCCCGTCGGATGGATCCTAAAGAACGGGTGGAGATGCTTAAAAAGGAGTTGAAACTCTCAGATGAACAGACTGAAAAAATCACTGCTCTTTACGATGAGTTCGGCAAGAAAATGAGTAATGCTGATCGCAACAATCGTCAGCAAATGCGCTCTGAGATGGATAGTCTCAGCAAGAATATTGAGAAGATTCTCAANGATGACCANAAGCAGGCTTTTAAAAAGCTTCAGGAAAGCCGCAACCATCGTCAGCGTGGCGGTCGCAGAGATCATCGTTAATAAATGAGATAAGTGTTGGTGACGGGTGTTCAAATTTATTTGAACACCCGTCATGATTTTAACTACCGGTGGATAAGAGATATTGACAGTGGAGGGATGTGTCAGATGCTAAAACTCAATCAGATGAAATTCCTTGTTTCCGGCATTTGCTGCACGATAAGAGAAATTTCCGGCATACATCCTGCCGGTTTTTATCTGATAGACAGTTGTTGCTTCCGAGATTAGCCAGAAGTCAAGGAACGTTTTAAGATGATTATCCGTATCTGCTGTGTCACTGTGGGCGATCTCTCCATCAACAATATATACCCACGGCAACGCGCTGCAGGCTGCCAGAAAGCGGGAACTGTCTGAGGTGACAAGCACTCGTTTGCCGGGATTCTGTTGATGGATTTCAAGAACTTTTCTAAGACACTTGTCAATCAGTGCTTCCTGTTCCCTCGGAGCAAGCTTGAATTTGGCTTTTGGTTCATGAAAATCACCGAGGAGTTCCATGAAACGTGTGGAAATTGAGATGTAGTTCTCTCCAAGCATCTCACGGTAAGGTCTCAGGGCATCCTCAAGAAGTGGTGACGGACGGAAAAGATCATGGAAATATCGGCTGAAATCTTCATCCGCGCAGACAAATGGGCTATAGACATGCAACTGCTTTGTGTTGCTTCTAAGTTTCTTGGATGCATAGTTTTTCTCCCACTTTATCTCTCTCGGTCCAGTTATTCCGATTGTGTCAGTGAACACCGGGCGGGCCTCGCTGATATTGAATGTCAGTTCTCCCGGTTTCAGACGCCAGTCGTATGTATTGGGGATAAGATAAGTTTCGAGTTTGAACGGAAAGATGAAATTCAGCCTGAATCTCCGATCTGTCTCTCTGCAGAGTGCATAGAAGTATATAGCTCCACGGAGTCTGTCCGCAAGTCCACCGTGATTACGCTTTCCATCATACATGACCACTACCATTTTCCCTTTGGAGACAGATGGGGCGGCATCTGCCGAATATTGAGGCAGGAGATGGCGACGTTCAATCCGCTTGTAACGGTATGAGCGGAAAAACAGTTTGTTAGCCCACCATTTGAGCTCTTTTTTGATCGGATTCATGATTGGAAGTGATGGATTTTATGCCAATACAGGTTATTTGATCGTCACATTATCTTTNTCCATNCGCTNNATNTANCTCTGNATGATGGCACACATCNGGTCATACATCTCTTTTTCAACTCCGTCAGGGAGCTGTCCCTTGAGATTGGTTTTGAGCAGCGGATCAGTTCTGTAATTGAATATTTCAGAAATTTCATTTGTGTTTTCATCCATGCGCATCACATAGTCGCCCTTGAAGAACTGTGGGAAGAANTCCCAGTTGAAGGCCCATGTTTCTTCTGCAGGCGTATTAAGTATATCCTTGCCGAATGCAATGTANGGNTTGTCNTANCCGATGTAATTCAGCAGGGTCGGCATGATGTCGATCTGCTGGACGATTCCCGGCTGCTTGCCGCGAGGCATTTCGCCTGACGGATCGTAGAAGATAATGGGAATACGGAATCCTCCCACCTCGTTCTTATAGACATCATGCGTGCGCTTGCTGCTGGCATGGTCGGCTGAAATTACGAATATCGTGTTCTTGAACCAAGGTTCTTTGCTCGCACTCTCGAAGAAACGTTTGAGCGAATAATCGGCATATCGTATGCACTTGTGAAGCTTATGCAGACCTTCATCAACGAATACATCCTTGTATTTTTCAGGAATGGCGAACGGATGATGGGATGAGAGAGTGAACACACTGGCCATGAAAGGCTGGGGGAGGGTGTTGAGCTCGGCGCAGAAGAATTGCAGGAATGGTTCGTCCCAGATACCCCATTTGCCATCAAATTCACTTGCTCCGCCAAAACGNGGATCGGCCAANAATTCATTNTTACCGTAATANNTNTCNACNCCGGCCTGCTTTACGAAAGCGTTGAAGCCGAGCGATTCATTGTCAGCACCGTGAAAGAACGCCGTTGAGTAACCGATCGATTTCACTTCACTCGCAAGNGANTTGATNTGGTTNAGNGANTGNGGNGAGAGCACGAATGGGCGGTCCATGCGCGGGATTGATGCCAACACNGCNGGCAGAGCGTCGATACTGAAGCTTGTATTGGCAAATGACTGATCAAAGTAAAGGCTATGCTGGAGAAGCGAATCGGCAAATGGCGTGTAACCCTTATATGTACCGTTATCGAGATCCTTATTCAACTCTCCAATAAATTCCTGCGCGAAACTTTCAACAATCAGGATCACTATGTTCTTCTTACGTGTCATAAGTGAATCGGCAGGTGTATGGACAGGCGAATATATCGCATCAAGTTCAGCTTCCGAAAAGAAAGCCGGAGGATTCTTGGCCATCTGATTGACGGTACGGATCATTGAGAAGGGAGTGTTGAGCACTATTCCGGTCTGCATCGGTTCGTTGACAAACTTATGGGCATAATTGACCGAGATGGGACGCGTGGCGGAAAGGAAGGTATTTCCACGCATACCGCAGACTGCTATCGGAATCATCAGGACCAGCGTCACGATCTGAGTCAGGTAGTAACGTTTGCGGGGGCGAACCGGAGTGCCGGGCATACGGTAGCATTTACAGAGAAACCATATCATTAAAACTGCAAGCACCACGAAGTACCAGTGATTGACAATCTCGACCCATACGATTCCGCCTATATTGTTGTCACCCTTGAATTCCTGAAACAGACCCATTGAAGAGCGGTGTTTACGGAATTCAAAGAACACGGAGTCAGCAAGATTTGCAAAAATTGCTACAGAGTTGATGACGATATACAGCACTTTCGTGAGCACGTGAAACCATCTCTTTTCTTTCTGATGAAGCGGGAAAAGATAGAGGAGGATAATCAATGCATTGGTGTAGAATATCGCGGACGTGTCGAAGCGGAGACCGCCGAGTGTGATCTGCCAGAACGTGTGCCATGACATTCCTGCGCTGAACAGATTCCAGTTCTCAAAAAGGAATGCGAGACGGCAGATCTCATAACAGATATAGACCCACAGCAGATTCAGGATGATACCCACCGGATTTGAATCAATAAGACGGTATTTTTCCGGACGGTAATAGTTATGTCGAAGATGGTACATTGTTTTTGATTTATTGAAAATGTTCTTGATTCGGTGTCTTAACGTTCTGACAGATCCTTGTAAAGTTTCTGCAATATTGCGCGTCCGTAGCGTTCGCGTCGTTCGTCCGCTCCTTCGATGGCATTGTCGCTGACATTATCGACTATCGTAGAGCCACGCTCGTCAGTGAACATGAAACCGTTGTTATAGGTGTGGAACGAGAATCGTTCCTTGTAGGTATCCGCAAGCACGTCGCGGCTGAAGAGGAATTCATCGTGCGGAAGATTCATCTGACCGAGCAGTGTTGCAGCGAGATCTGTCTGGCTCATCAGGGTGTCTATGCGTCCGCTTTCGGCAAGCGCGCCTCCGGCGAGCAGCACGGGGATATGTGCGTAGTCCTGACGCGAGGCCGGATGACTGGAAGCATTGTAACCGTGGTCGGCCACACAGATTATGAGCAGATCATCCCATGCCGGAGTCTTCCGGATCTTATCGACGAACTCTCCGAAACAATGGTCAGTGTAGGCAAAGGCGTTGGCCACTTCATCGTTTGGCAGACGGTTGTAGGGGACGGTGAACGGTTCGTGGGAACTCAGGGTCTGGAAAGTCGTGAACCATCGCTCACCCTTGCGGGTCTTTTCCATTATATCCTCATAGATATAGTCGAACATATATCCGTCCTGCACGCCCCATTTGCATGTCGGTGCTGATGATGGAATATCTTTCTGACTGATAAGGGTGTCATGGCCTGACGCGAGATAATAGTCGGATTTATGCATGATGGTCAACTCTCCGCCATGTACGGCAGTGGTGACATAGCCTTCCTCCTTCAACCTTCGTGGTAAGGCCGGAAGATTGGGGAGTTTGCGCGTGTAGCGGATCACGCTGGTGGTGGGCTGTCCGAGATAACCGCTGAGAAGGCAGACCAGTCCGCGGTCCGTACGGAAACTTCCTGCTGTACAGTTGGTGAACAGTAAGCCGCCGTCAGCAGCGATCCTATCGACATTTACAGCCACGTCCTTCCTTCCTCCGAGCGAGGGGACAAACTCTGCGCCGAGGCTCTCCCATATAATCAGGAGTATGTTCGGACGGTCAGTCCGCAGGAGCTTCTTCTGCACAACGCCTTTCGTCGGGAAGAGTGAACCAACAAGTCTCTCGCACTCGTCATCATCGAAAAAGCGGAATTTTCCTTTGAACTCATCCTTGGTTCCGAGTGAATAGATGAGGTTGTAGGCCGGATTCAGTGCCCAATGATTGAAAAAAGGATTCTTGCTGTAATAGACCACACTCGGATTATTAGGCCTGATCTTCAATCCGCGTATAATTACGAAAAGAAGTCCGACCATGAGGATCATTACGAAGAATGCCACGAGACATTCCCACCATTTCAGCCATCCACCTGAGAGGAGCTGCCGGCTGCAGAAGGCGGTGATCCATTGCGCACCGGCAAAAAATATGCCCGCACATAGGAGGATCAAGACAAATGCTCCTATGATATATGCCGTCGATACACTTGCAAAAGCTCCTTTGAGCGAACGGAGATAGACGAACGCTGAGGAATCAAGTTTATAGTTCCAAAACTTATAGAGTAAGGTATCGGATANGCAGATCAACGAGACTACNACTGAGATCANGATATTGTAAATCATCAGCACCGTCCCGACATTGAAACATGGTAACATCGTATGAATACCACTTACGAGCAGTGGTATGGCCGTGAGATACGATGCGATTATGAGATCGGAGATGAGCCCGTGGCCATAGACTCTCCTTATGTCCGCAGCCTTTGCCCGTTCTTTATTCACATTCCTATTGTACCAGCCGAAAAATGGCTTCTGCACGACTGCGAAAAACATGGTGCAGAAGATGAAATAAAGAGCGGTGAATAATACGAAACCCATCATCGTTACAATGTATTTATCGTGTAGGNGGTGGAACGACTTCCTTTATTTTTTTNATNACGGTCTCCGGTGAAAGCTGTGTCATGCANTTAAAATGACCTTTCGGACATTCGGGNGTGCCGCCTACACTGCATGGCTGGCAGGGAATNCCGAGATAGACGGCATTCGTGNTTTTCTGTCCGTAAGCCATGAATCCGCAGGCCGGGGTAGTTCCTCCCCAGATGCTTATGACCTCCGTTCCGGCAAGAGCGGCCATGTGCTGATTGGACGAGTCCATGCTTACCATAGCGTCCATCGCACCCATGAGTGCTATTTCTTCTTCAAGTGTATAAGCCCCTGCTACCGAGTGGCATCGGTCATTACCCTCGGCCCATTGTTTCAGCTCTTCGGCTTCCGCGCCACGCCCTCCGAAGAGATACACGTTATAACCCTCATCCGTCAGCTGTCGGATCACCTCACGCATCTTATCGGCAGGATAGGTTTTGGTGAAATATCGTGCGAACGGTGCTATGCCTATAGCCGGATGTGTGGGGACAAAGGGTGTAACTCCCGGTGAATCTTCATAGAGGCTTTTGAATGTAAGCGGTGTAGTGTAGCCGAGACGTTCGAGCACATCGGCATAGCGGCTTATGAATGAGGGCTGCTCATCACCCGTACGGAACAACTCTTTGCGTTTGGACCGCATTTTATCGACCATTTCCACCCTGAATCCGCGCAGACGGAAGTATCTGTCGATCACCCACGAGCGGAGCACGTTATGGAAATCAGCCACATAGTCGGGACGAAGCTCTGCGAGACGGCGGAGCAGTTTCAACGTTCCGCGCAGACCTTTGTACTCACCTTTGAAGTCAATACCGATTACATTGACATTTTCAGGCTTGTTGATGAAAAGGCGTGAAAAGAACGGACGTGTCACCACGTCGATATGCAGGTCTGGGTAACGTCGGGCAAGAGAATAGATGACGGGTACGGTCATCGCTACGTCACCGAGAGCCGACAACCTGATTATGAGCATACGTTTCGCGTCTTTTGCCATGGGATACTGATTAATTATCTAAATGAGCTGCCGTTAAGCTGTCCGGTGAGTCTGAAATACCGTTCGGCTGTAAGGCGTCCGATCAGGAGTTCGCGGTCATGGTCACGGAACTCGTCCACGTATTTGTGGGCGTGTTGGATAATGGCTTCCGCCTTTTCAGGATGGGCCATATAGTATTCCAGNTTCTCTATTAGATCCGAATAGTCGGGCTTGACCTCGATATAATGGTAGTCAGGGATCAGTTTGCCTTCCATGAACCAAGATTCGATGCGCGGACGAGGCATCACGGCCACGGAGTTGGATGACATGACCCATTTCAGATTCGTAGCCACATCGTGTCCCTCGATACTTGCGATGAATTTATAGTCAAGCTGTTCCTCCATCGGGATATATTTCTTCACGAAACGGGGATCAGGACTGTCGGTATTGATCTGACCGAGATCACACAGCGGGTGATCAATGTATTTTTCGAGAAGAAGTGTGCGTTGCGGTTGCTTACGGACCACNTTGCGGAACACGAGCATGTCTTTTTTCTCTCTGAAACTGCGNNTGTCGTTGATGAATCGGAAATGCCGCACTTTATTGAGAGGCATGAGCACAGTATTACTGTTTCCGTTGACTATCGGGCGCGCTTTAGCAAACGTCAACGCCGGAAANTCCCAATNGACATCTCCGAAACAGTAATTNAAACGGCATTGTGGCGGAAAACATCTCACACATTCATACAGGTCGAAGAAATAAGTGGTGAACTTATGTTTCTCATTCCANGGGAAGTGGAAGTCACCGACACTGACGGCCTCTGACTCATTTATTTTAGCTCCNTTGCCATGNTTTGCATAGTAATCCACGCGACGGTTTATGGCCTCGCGTTCCTGATCCGTGAGGTTGCGTATCTGTCGGTGGAACGAGGAGCTGAAAAGGGTATCAGGCAAGAAATAGCGGGAAAAATTACCCATGAAGAACGATATGCGCTGATAGCCTTTGATGAGTGAGCGGAAATCTGTGCGGATTCTCATGTTTGCCGGGANTGNATGTCTTAGNGGATATGCAGTCCGGATAACTTAGGANTGCGGTTCGGAATTTATTTATTTTGCGAGTTCGCGGAGATATGCCTCAACGCCGTCGATGTCTTTACGGTTGTCAACTGACAGTGATTTGCAGTGGCAGTTGTAATAGTAGATCGGCATGTGGTTTTCAAGGAAACGGAATGAGTCATTTTCCTCGATCTTCTCGATAGGACCGCGCGGAGTGTTGTGGTAAAAATCAAGAGCCTTGCGGGTGAATGCTCCGACACCTACGAATTTGTGGAACACATAGTCCATAGCTCCCTTGGGATAGGGGATGGGGCTACGCGAGATGAAGAGACAGCGGTCATCCTTGGCGGTAACAATCTTGAGGTTGGTGGCATCGACAACTTCAACCGGATTGGTAAAATCTGTCATGAGGTTGCTGACAAAGAAGTCATCGGCCTTCAGTCCGTCGGGGATGCACTGGATGATGGCATCGCGTGTGAGTAGAGGCTCGTCGCCGTTGACCATCACATAAAGGTCAGCTTCGATACGTGTCGATACTTCATAGAGACGCTCGGTCGCTGTGTCGTGGTCGGAGCGTGTCATGACCACTTTTGCTCCGAATGACTCGGCTGCAGCCTTGATTTTCTCGCTGTCAGTGGCCACATAGACCTCTTCAAACACTTCGACTTCCTTGCAGTGGTCATAGACCCACTGGATCATAGGCTTTCCGCAGATGAGTGCGAGGGGTTTCTCGAAAAAGCGGCTTGATTCGGCACGGGCCGGAATCACACAGATTATTTTCATTATTTATCGGGATTACAGGTTAAAGTTCAGAGTTATAATAGAAGTTGTTTTGTAGTTGCNTAGCGTATGGATTACTNGTATTTCCATCTGCGGTGTGACCACAGCCAGAGTCCGGGACGCCGGCGGATTGTCTCTTCGAGCATCTCCATGTAGCGGCGAGTGTATGGCGAATCCTCCTCCATATCTTTGGGCTTTATTTCTTTAAAAGTGAAATGGTAGTGCCCGCGGCCTGTCTTTTCGACATCAAGATAGAGGTAAGCGGCATTCATTCTGTCGCCTATTTCCTCACCTCCGGGATTGAACGGTGTGATCTGATTGAGGAATGTGGTCCGGTGGTGGGATACGGCTGCGTTTGAGCGATGGTCGGAAATGAATCCGGTGATGAATTTACGGCCTTCGTTACGCCAGCGGATGAGTGTGCGGAACACCTGCTTTTGCGGTACGGAGATNGGGTTNAATCTTGACCTGACTTTAAGCATCAGACGGTCAAAAGCTTTATCACGGAGAGGTTTATAGACTTGCGCGCAGAACTCAGGAGTTTTGAAATGACGCGTTATCGCAGGCACCCATTCCCAGTTGGCATAGTGGCCCAGATACAGCACNACCGGATGACCTTCCTCGATCAGNCGGTCAACGATCTCGCCACCNGTGACCTTTATACGCCTATCTACTTCGCGGTCACTCAGATGGAGGAGTTTNACAGTCTCGACGATATTGTCGGCAAACTGATGATAAAAGTCCTTTTCGATCTCACGAAGCTCCTGTTCGCTCTTTTCAGGGAAAGAGTTCCGTAGGTTGGTCCTTATGACCTTGCGCCGGTATTTCAGTCCCTTTGATAGGATCAGATACAGCAGATCACTCACCCCGTAAAGCATCGGGAGGGGGAGAAGGGCGAGTGCGCCTAATGAACCCCTGTAGAGTGCATATTTTATTTTTTCGCGCATAGATTCTCTGTTATTTTATTGACCACTCTTCTCGTCGCTCCGCTATTCTTGCTGACATAGTCGGCGGCGACCGCAGCTATTTCGCGTAGCTTTTCGGGATTCCCCTTGAGTCCCTCAAACCAAGTGTTGAGTTCATCGGACGTACTGACTGACTTTCCGATGCCGAGATCAATCATCTGTCTTGTGACCACCTTGCGGTCGATATTAGGCCCGAAAGCCACGGGGAGTCCATAGACGGCCGGCTCGATTATGCTGTGGAGAAGTTTTGTGAATCCGCCNCCCACGTAAGCCCATGTGGCATAACGGTAGATATAGGCCAATGCACCGACGAAGTCAATGACCAACGTCTGCGTGTCGCTGAAATCCGTGTCGGGATTNCATTGGCTNTAGAGANGCATTTTACCGTCAAGTGACTCTCGGAGATGGGTGATGATCGTNCCGCCGATCTCATGAGGGACGATTATGAAACGCGTGTCGCGGTGCTTGTTGGCAAGCTCCGTCACCATTTTNAGATCCTCGTCGTCATGGAGACTTCCCGCGATGAATACTTTATGGCCGTCCGCGAAATTCCCTACAATTTTATCCGCCCAAGGGGTGGATGCGACAAGACTGACATTGTCAAACAGCGGATCACCGTTNACCGTTACATTTTTGATGTCTATCCCCTCCAGCAAATCTTTTGACCGGTCGTTGAGGACGAAAATTTCCTTGAAATAACTGATGCTCTCACGGTAAAGAGGCCCGTACCATTTGAAAAACGGACTCGACTCCCTTATGACGGCCGATACGAGCAGTGTCGGGATGCCNCGCTTGTGGAGTTCGNATAGATAACCGTGCCAGTATTCCGAGACCATGAACACAGCGCAATCAGGTTTNAGTGCGTCGAGGAAACACTTTACGTTGCCGGAAGTATCGAACGGAAGATAAAGCACTGCATCGATTCCGTCGGGACATTTGGGCTTGAGTGATTCATAACCGGTAGGGGAAAAAAATGTCAGGACGATGTTGCAGTCACTTTTTTCCTTGAGTTGTCGGATGATAGGACGCGCTATGCCGAATTCGCCAAGGGAAGCTGCATGAATCCACACCGTCGGCCGACTGCGGTCAAGACCTGAAAGCACNGACACAGCTTCAGCCACGGCTTTCTTTTGGCCGCATGCAAAGCGCATGAATTTCGACGGGTTTTCGCCACGTACTGTGCCTGCAAGTGCAAGCAGTGCGCGACGTCCCAATCTCATTCCTATGTCGTATATCTCAAGCATAGAGTATGGTCGGTGGATATTCAAGACCGCAAAATTACGATAAATGTTTGAATTAATTTAATAAAAATGTTCTAATTTTGCATCTGAAACACCGACTTGTATGTATGAAAATCACATTAGAACCGATAATCGGGATGAACATACTGCAGTCAACAGCTTTGAACAGATATGAAAACCTTACGAATGTATCCTACAAGCATCAATGAACGCTATCTCGATGAGGTGGTCAAGTCGCTCGAAGATGGTGGACTGATCATCTATCCGACCGATACGCTCTATGCGATAGGATGTGATGCGCTTAATAATTCGGCCATCGAACACCTGTGTAAAATCAAGGGTGTGAATCCTCAGAAACAGACACTGTCTGTGGTCTGCTCCGGAATCTCGATGGCGAGTGAGTATGCACGTATCGACAATGAAGCGTTCCGAATTCTGCGAGCCAATCTTCCCGGCCCGTTCACTTTTATTCTTCCGGCAGCCACTTCGCTTCCGAAAGTGTTCAAAGGTCGCAAGGAGGTCGGCATCCGTGTGCCTGACAATCCGATCGCTACGGCCATTGCCGAACGGCTCGGACATCCGATCCTTTCATCCTCGCTGAAAGTCGATGACGAGATTCCTGAATTTGATGCGCATGAACTCGCAACGGCATTCGAAGGCGAGGTGTCGCTGCTTATTGACGATGGTGAGAGTGGCAACGGCGATTCCGGCTGGATTCCCGGCCCTTCGACTGTGGTNGATCTGACCGACAGCCGTGCNCCGGAGATACTCCGTGAGGGTAGAGGTGAATTGCAGTGATCACGCATTTGTTTATATAATTGCAAATTACATTCCTGATGAGAATCCAACGTTACACTCCGGAGATGAAGTCCCGGTGGGATGCTTTTGTGGAGTCGTCGAAAAACGGCACGTTTCTGCTTAAACGTGACTACATGGAGTATCATGCCGACCGTTTTCCGGATCACTCCTACGTCTTCACCGNTTCTGACGGANATATCATGGCTCTGCTACCGGCAACNNTGCGTGGCGACGTGCTTTCAAGTCATGCCGGATTGACCTACGGCGGTCTGGTGATGAGTGACCGGACGTCAGCTTCTGATGCGCTTGATATGTTCGGGCTGCTTCGTGATGAAATGAGACGTTGCGAAATCAGGAGCCTTATCTATAAGGCAATTCCACACATCTATCACAGTCAGGGTGCGGAGGAGGATCTGTATGCTCTGTTCCGCAACGATGCACGCCTGAAGATCAGAAACGTCTCCACCGTGATAAATCTGCGTGATCCGCTCCCTTCGGGGCGTCTTGGGTGGAAGGCTGAAAAGCGTCAGGCCAAGTCGGGTATAGTGGTTACGGAAGTCGATACAGTTGATCGTTTTTGGGATATGGCGACTGAAAATCTGCTTCTGCGTCACAATGTCCGTCCCGTCCATACTGCTTCCGAGCTTAACTATCTGAAAACTTGCTTCCCGGAGCACATACGTTTGTTTGTCGCTACAGATCCGGCGGATGAGGTTCTTGCAAGTGCGGTGATATATCTTGACCGTGGAGTCATTCATCTCCAGTACGCTTCCTCGACTCCGAGGGGTAAAAAGCTCTATGCCACAGACGTGATCTACCATGAACTGATCCACAGGCTTCTCCCCGGCAACAATTATTTCGATTTCGGGATTTCAAATGAGAATGACGGACGATATCTTAACGAGGGTCTTGCACGCCACAAAGAGGAGTTCGGAGGNCGTACNGTNGTCTATGACATCTATGAAATGGATGCCTGAAAACCACAATCGCTGACTTGTTTACCAATATTACCTCTGTCGGCGGTAGATTTGGAAATATGGTTTAAATTTGTGTCCTGATTTTATCTTCTTATTGTTATCAGCCTATGAAATCCAAAGAAATAGTAAATCTTGATTCCATTGATNCCTACAACAAGCTTTATGGACTCCGGACGCGTCATCCGCTCGTCAACGTTATCGATCTGAAACAGGCCACACGTGCAGTGAATCATGTCAGAGTCAACTACGGAGTCTATGCCCTTTTCCTGAAAAACGGAGTACAGTGCTCTCTGAAATACGGTCGCCGCAATTATGACTATCAGGAGGGCTCGGTGGTGAGTTTTTCGCCCGGAAAGATTATTGATGTCGATATGGATAAGACGGAGATCGCGCCTGACGTCGTGGGGATCATGTTTCATCCCGATCTGATTTACGGCACTCCGCTTGGCGAGAAAATCTCGTCGTTCAGCTTCTTTGACTATTCGCAGATGGANGCTCTTCANCTGTCCAATGATGAAAGNGCTATCTTNCTTGACTGTCTCGACAAGATCAGCCGTGAGCTTGATCACCCCGTTGACCACCATTCAGCTGCGCTCNTGTCGGCCAACATACAGCTNCTTCTCGAATATCTCCACCGTTTCTATGACCGNCAGTTCATCACTCGCCACAAAGTCAACTCCGACGTAGTGACNCAGTTTGAACAACGGCTGAAAAAATACTATGAAAGTGGAAACATCGGAATGCCNAATGTGGCCTATTTTGCAGAACAGGCCAATCTTTCGGCCGGNTATTTCGGNGACCTNATCAAGAAGGAAACCGGCCAGACACCGAAAGACATGATCACCCTCCACATGATCGGAGTGGCCAAACAGCGTCTCGCNGCTTCGGANGACGATGTGAGTATCATTGCCTATAATCTNGGTTTCGAATATCCTGCCCATTTCTCGCGTATGTTCAAGCGTGTTACNGGTCAGAGTCCNAGCCANTACCGGGAGTCTCTGAGCCTTAATTGAGATGGATGTCTGAAAATTTGCAGATTTTTCTTACCTTTGCAGCGTCTTATCTCTAATAAACGAATTACTTATGAAATTTAATCGCAAGGCTATTGCGTTGGCTCTTCTTTCAGCTTTCGCTGTCGGTTCACGTGCGGAATTTACGGCTTTTCCTGACGGAAGTGCTGTCCCCGGATGGTTTAACGAGACTAAAGCACCCCAGATTGACAAGTTAGGTAAAAAATATGTGGTGACGGATTATGGNGTCCTCCGTGACAGCACCGTCATTCAGACACCTGCACTTCAGGCTGTCATTGACAAGGCCGCTGCCGATGGCGGTGGCGTGGTGGTCATACCCGAAGGTACTTTCCTCAGTGGCTCGCTCTTCTTCAAACCCGGAACACATCTCCACATCGTCAAAGGCGGTAAGCTGAAGGGCAGTGATGCCATCACAAACTATGAGATAGTTAAGACCCGTCTTGAAGGTCAGACTATCGACTATTTCGCNGCCTTGGTCAATGCCGACANATGCGACGGGTTCACAATCACCGGCGANGGTATGATAGACGGTAACGGTCACCGTTTTTACGATGAGTTTTGGCTTCGTCGTAAAGTCAACCGTAAGTGTACGAACCTTGAGGCNCTNCGCCCGCGTATGGCTTATATCTCCAATTCGAAGGATGTGACCGTCAGCGGTATCCGCATGGTCAACTCCGGTTTCTGGACAAATCACCTCTATAATTGCGAGCGAGTGAAATATCTCGGCGTCACCATCCTTGCTCCAACCGATGGTTATCCCAAAGGNCCGAGCACCGATGCAATTGACCTCGATGTCTGCAACGATGTCCTNGTAAGCAACTGTTANATGAATGTCAATGATGACGGTGTCTGCCTAAAAGGTGGCAAAGGCACTTACGTCGATACCATNGCNGGCAATGGCAGTGTGTCGCGTGTGATCATTGACCGNTGNACTTTCGGNAAGACAAATGCCGGTGTCACTTTCGGCAGTGAAGCTTGGGATTGTTCAAACGTCATCATGAAAGATTGNAAATTCAACGGCACATATCATGTGCTTCTCTTCAAGATGCGCCCCGACACTCCGCAGCAGTATCGCAATGTNCTCATCGACGGTGCTACCGGAACGGTNCGCAATGCCGTCGAAGTGCAGACTTGGACTCAGTTCTTCAACAAAGTCGAACGTGATCCCATGCCCGCTTCAGGCGTTGACAACGTGACTTTCNGAAACGGCCATCTCGAATGTACGCGTGACTTCTATAAGGATAAAAAGACTGATGANTACACTCTCACCAATTTTACATTCAAGGACATCTGGGCTGTTGATCCGTCAAAGTCATTTGACACGTCCAACATCGAAAATTGCATTATAGAGAATATCACGTTGACAGANAAATAATNTGATCGTGACAGNTCGGTTNAGTCGTGGCAATCTCGCCCGACTGTAATTACATAGATATAATATTAAATATGCAGAAGCANGGNNTGCGCTTGCGCAGNCCNTGCTTCTAATCTAATATGTTTTTTTAAGTCATTGACAGGTATATGTCGGTTACTTGATGTGCTCGCGCACACGGGCGAGATAACCTTTCATGGCTTCACTGTCGCGCCGCTTGATGATCTCAAGCAGTTCCGACATCTGCTCCTGAATCTTCTCGATCTGTTCGGGTGTATTGGGATTGAAAAGAATTTCACTCACGAGAAAGTCATCCTCCGACATCAATCCCCGCGCTATCTGCATGTGGCGTTTNAATGTCGTTCCGGGTGCCTCCTGATGCTTCATCACTCCTGCAAACGCCAGTGTCGCGGCAAATGGGATTGAAAGTGAGTAGGCTATGGTCTCGTCATGCTCCTTGAATGAGTATTCGACTATGTTGAGATGCAGACGCGAGTAAAGNTCCTTNAAGAACACTTTGCCAAGATGGTCACCTTCNCTGATGATGATNGCATTCTCNTTGCTGAGATTGCTGAGCGAGGCGAATGTGGGGCCAAACATCGGGTGGGTGCTGACAAACGGGTGACCGCAGGTNGCGTAAAATTCCGGCAGACCGGTCTTTACAGATGCTATATCGCTTATGATGCACGACGAGGGCAGATAGGGGAGCACCGCCTCAAATGATTGCAANGTATATTTCACGGTCGATGCNTTGATGACGAGCTGGGGCTCGAAATCCTTGACCTCGCTGAGATCTTTAAAACGGAGTGCATTGAACGTGAAGCGGAGACGTTCATGGTCAGGATCATAGACGGCTACTTCNTGATCGAATGAAAGAAGATCACAGAAGAAACTGCCCATTTTTCCTGCGCCGAGAATCAGTATTTTCATCTCTCTTCCAAATTATGGTTTGGTGATATATCGGATATTACGTGAGCTNTTACTTTTTATTCTCGTTAAGCTCGACCTGAAGTCTTACGGATTCCTCGTGGATTGTCGAAAGGATCTTGCGCATGAAATCTTCATCAATNCCTGCAGCGGCAGCGGTCTTTACACGNGTNTGCATGATGTCACCGTAACGGTTCGGTTGAACGACCGGCATATTGTGATTCTTCTTGTAAGTACCGATTTCGCGTGAGATGTTCATACGCTTNGCAAGTATCTCGACGAGATCGTTGTCGAGTTGGTCGATCTGGCGGCGGAGCTGTGCAAGGCTTTCGGTGGGGACGGGNGCNTCACGATACACGAGGTTGTCAAGGATCACNCCGAGTACTTCCGGAGTGATCTGCTGGTTCTTGTCGCTCCAAGCACAGTCGGGATTGCAGTGGCTCTCGATGATAAGACCGTCAAAACCCATGTCAAGTGCCTGCTGTGACAGTGAGGCTATGAGCTCACGCTTTCCGCCGATGTGGCTGGGNTCACAGATGATGGGGATCTGCGGATAGCGTATGCGGAGTTCGAGGGGGATACGCCACTGGGGATGGTTGCGGTAGATNTGTTCGCCGTAGGTACTGAATCCNCGGTGGATCACACCNAGACGGGTGATGCCTGCGTTGTAGAGACGTTCGAGCGCACCGATCCAAAGTTCNAGATCCGGATTGACAGGGTTCTTGACGAGTACGGGGATGTCNCGGCCNCTCTCGCGGAGNGCGTCGGCNATCTCCTGCATGGCAAAGGGATTGGCAGTTGTGCGGGCGCCGATCCAGAGAAGATCGAGATCATATTCGAGNGCTGCTTCCACATGGCCGCGGTTAGCGACTTCGGTTGAGATNTTCAGACCTGTCTCTTCGCGCACCTTGTTGAGCCATGCGAGGCCGGGAACGCCGACACCCTCGAAACCTCCGGGTTTCGTGCGGGGTTTCCAGATACCGGCGCGATAGATTTTCACACCTGAGCGCAGGAGTTCGCGTGCNGTCTGCATTACCTGTTCCTCTGTCTCTGCGCTGCAGGGACCTGAAATGATGATCGGTTTGGTGAGTTCTACGCCGTCGATTGCAAGCGGCTGAATATTGTCCATTGTCATGATAGTCTATATCTGTGTAGGGGGGTGAAAAATTCAGTATTTATTTCTTTANGCCGAGNTTTTTGATGCGCTGCAGGGCTTCTTTCATGCGNTCCTCCGTCGCACACAGTGAGATGCGGATGTAGCGTGAGCCGTTTGAGCCGAAGATGAATCCCGGNGTCAGGAACACTTTTGCTTCGTGGAGCAGNCGGTCGGCGAGTGCTTCGGAGCTTACTTCNGGATCATCTATCCTGCCCCAGAGGAAAAGNCCGCTTTGGGTCGGATCGAAGCTGCATCCGAGTTCGCCCATGATCTCCTCGGCNACTTTGCGGCGCGAGGCATAGACTGCGTTCACTTCATCATGCCAGTCCTTGTCGGCTTCGAGAGCCTTTGCNGCGGCGAGCATGAGAGGTTTGAACTGACCGGAATCGATGTTGCTCTTGACCTTGAGGATCCATGAGATGAAAGTCGGGTTTGAGGCTGCCATTCCGACGCGCCATCCNGGCATNTTGTGGCTNTTGCTGAGCGAGTTCATTTCGATAGCGATANCCTTTGCGCCATCCACCTGAAGGATGCTCATCGGATGGTCGTTGAGGATNAANGAGTAGGGNTTGTCGTTGACGATTACAATGCCGTGTTTCTTGCCGAACTCTACGGCCTTCTTGAAAGTTTCCATCCGTGCNCGTGCGCCGGTCGGCATGTGGGGATAGTTGAGCCACATGAGTTTTATTCTGTCAAGCGGGAGCTTTTCAAGAGCCTCGAAATCCGGTTGCCAGCCGTTTTNCTCCACGAGATCNTAGTTGAANATCTCCGCACCGACGAGCTTGCTNATGGATGAATAAGTCGGATANCCCGGATTGGGGACGAGCACACCGTCGCCGGGATTCAGGAATGCGAGCGAGATGTGAGTGACGCCCTCCTTTGATCCGATGAGAGGTTGGATTTCAGTNTTAGGATCGAGATCCACGCCATACCATTTCTTGTACCATTTCGCAAAACCTTCGCGCAGCTCCGGCAGACCTACGTGGGGCTGATAGCCGTGATTGTTCGGATTNTTGAGTGCCTCGGTCATAGTGTCGATGACCGACTGATGGGGGGGACGGTCAGGACCGCCGATTCCGAGCGACACCACGTCGTCGCCGGCAGCTTTCATCGCTGCTACTTCTTTCAGTTTGGTTGAGAAATAGTATTCCTTGATATTCTCAACTCTTTGTGAAGGTCTTATATCCATGAGTGGTGATTTTGATTTTTTTACTTAGGAGTGTGTGATATCTGCCTCTGCATATTCGCCGAGGATTTTCAGATCCTTGATGAGCGGGCGCACGGCTTCGATNGCCTGATGATAGCGGACAAGACTGTCAAACGTCACATCCACATAGAATCTNTATTCCCATTCGCGTCCNACGATCGGAGTTGACTGGATCTTGGAGAGGTTTATATCGTAAAACGAAAGTATNGTGAGCACTTTCGAGAGCGCGCCATGTGTGTGGGGNAGNGTAAAGACGATTGATGCCTTATTTATATCGCGTTCCGCAGGTCCGATCTCCGAGGCTACAAGTGGATCAGCCACGATGAGGAAGCGNGTGAAGTTTCGCTTGTTGGTCTCGATGCCGCGTTCGAGGATATTGAGTCCGTAGAGGTTTGCGCCATATTCTCCGCAGACAGCTGCATGNCCNGTCAGNTTCCCTTCGGCTATCTCTTTNGCNCTTCCGGCGGTGTCGAGGTGNTCCACGATTTTNAGGTTNGGATGACGGCGCAGGAACTGTTCGCACTGCATGAGGGCCATCGGATGGGANTTGACTTCCGAAAGTTCATCGATCGTCTGTCCGGGCAACGCGCANAGCACGTGTGAGATCCTGAGTTTCAATTCGCCGATAATGCGGAGATTGCTCTGGCGAAGCAACTCATGGTTCTGCAGCAGACTGCCNGCTATGGTNTTNTCTATGGCCACGATGCCGAGNAGCGATGCATCCATGGANAGCGTATCGAACATGGCCGGAAATGTCTCGCAGGGAATGGTCTGGATTTCCTCTCCGTCAAAATAAAGATGGGCGGCGGCATCATGATAGCATCCTGCTACGCCTTGTATCGTGACTTTNTTCATCTCTTTTTNGTTGTCGTTTGATGATTTCTGATATTCGTGGATCGGCAGANTCTGCGGTTCACAGNTATATNAAAAAATCCCGTTCAGGAATGAACGGGATTGTATGGTTCGTTTAAAAAAGCATTTCGCAAGTATGTGAAAATTTACACATGCAAATCCCGTTCTTATTTTTTGTCAAAATAAAAATAATAAAAAAACGGATATGCGTAAAATCGTGTCATATTTTCGAGAAAATTGCTTTCCTGTTTTAATTCGTAGTGCAAAGGTAGATATTATTTACGAAACACCAAATTTATTGACGGAAAAATTGAAATTTCTCTACTG
This sequence comes from Bacteroides sp., assembly GCA_014801945.1. GTDB lineage: Bacteria > Bacteroidota > Bacteroidia > Bacteroidales > Muribaculaceae > Duncaniella. The sequence goes on along the minus strand of JAAVDF010000034.1, from coordinate 15,647 downwards.
TATGACCTGAAAATCCATATTTTTCACACTTTCGACTCATCATTTTCGTGTGAAATTGATATTCACTCNCGCCATGAATTAANTTTTTGATATCCCATATAAGCAACCGGACTGATTAATCAAATCAGTCTATTTCCACGATTTGTCCTGAATCGAGATAGTAGAGGAAACCTCTCACATTTTCGTAGCCGAGATCAGTGAGGAGTCCTACATATTCCTTCACTTGCTTCAGGTAACGCTGAGGCTTCTGCGTTCCGCTCTTGAAATCGATCACATCNATTGTTCCGTCAGCTGTCCAGACTACACGGTCAGGCCGNCGNGAGTCGTCACCCCCGATTGAGATCGGACGTTCGATCATGACTTTCTTATAGCCGTCGAACCATTGCGCTGCCCTCGGATCATTGACGCGCTGCGTGATGATTGAGCGTATTTCATCAATGTCNGCGACGGTCAGTTCCTTTGCTTTCTTCGAGTGACGCAGATTGTTGATGGCCATGCCGACGTCAGCGACTTTAAGCACATCNGCCATAGTGTCGTGGAGCATTATACCCCTGTCACGCGCATCGTCGATGTTGTAATACTTGTCCTCAAGCGTCGTATTTGCCCAGATGTTGCGCTGTGTATGGCTGCTGTANTGNCCCATGTCNAGCAGTTCGCCGGGTGTCATGGCTGTTTTTTCAGCGGCTTCCTTGGCTTCCGGTCGGGTAGGAGAGCCGATGGTGAGCATACCGTCGGTCATGACAAACGATGTGAATGGCGACACTCCCTCCGTTTCTCCTTCCGCTTCAAGCTCCTTACAGAAATCNGGNGTGCAGCGGTCAATCGCTTCCATGATGTCGGCCGACATGTTCCTTGACCTTGCACTCGGTTCAGGGAAGCCGATGTGCAGCTCATTTACCGCGCGGGTGAAAGCCACGTAGAGCAGGTTAAGGGTATCGAGTTTTTTCTGTCGGCTCACTTCCTCGTAGCGTTCCTCAAACGGTGTGCCGCGCATGGCCGATGAGAGTTCCAGAGGAAGCATCGGGGGNAGTATATCATCGGGAATACCGGGGATCTTNCCGATTTCAAACCATGCCGGTTCNGGTTGGTTGCTTTCGGTCATCTCTGCAAACGGNATATGGACACACGGATATTCCAGACCTTTTGATTTATGGATGGTGAGGATNTTGAGTGCTGAATCATCCTGCGCACCTGCCACTGGGGTGGAGTAGCCCTTTTCATCCCACCAGTTGAGAAATGAGCGGATGTCGCCGTGNCCGCGGCNGACAAACTCCGTCACGAGGTCCTGAAATGCGTTCAGGTAGAGATTTTCCGATCTGAGTTGTTCCTGTGGAATATATGTGGTGATCAGTTCCTCGACGAGCGATACGAGATCGACGGAGGTTGCAGCCAGTCCGGACGCGGTTACGTTGTCCGTCGCCTGTTCGNGATGCGCAAAGGCATTTTCATCATGTAGAGGNNCGGCTGACGTGTTGCCGTCGTTTGTTTTGGNCGAAGCTTTTTCCATCTGGTCCAGTGCGCTGAGCAGCGCGGCTGATGAACTTGCTCCACGGCTTTTCTCNTTNTCNAAACNGTTGATCAGGGCTGCGATCTCACGTTTGGTCTTTTTCTTGGGATTGGTTGAGAAATCAGTCGCGCTTATCAATCGCAGACGGCTCACTATCAGTCCGACTGCNGGNGAGTTGCCCAAGAAGAGTGANGCGTCCGATACGATTCTGAACGGCGGGAATCCGGGATCGGCCTTGACGGTTTCCTCAAGGTGCTTTATNATCACGTTGCCTTCATCTCGCTTNCTGACAAGGATGGCTATGTCGCCGGGACGGTAGCCCGATTCAAGCTGCCGGCGTAGCTGGACGGTCAGGTTCTCAAGTGCTTCGGGAAGCCAGTCAGCTTTTTTCGCACCTGAATAGCTCTTGATGCGGACNTAGCCGCGATGGCTGCTATGCTTTTTTGAAATCTGTTGCGCTACGTTGGAGTATATTTCCTCGAATCCGAGATTGCGCACCAGTGCGGAGAAAAAGGTGTTGTTGAANTGAATNACATCAACGGACGAACGCCAGTTCGTGTTNTCGCTGATACTGTCGCCCCGNACCTCACACCTCCCTTTTGCCATACTGTCGAGNTGAAGNTTATGGAGCANTGANGGATCNCTGTTTCGGAANCGGTAGATACACTGCTTTTCATCGCCGATGACAAGGTTGTCATGCTCGTAGGCGAGACTTTCGCGNATGAGCGGACGGATATTGCTCCACTGACTGAAGGATGTATCCTGAAACTCGTCGATGAGATAATGCCTGAACCATACNCCGACGCGCTCGTAGAGAAACGGGGCATCTTCCGAGCCGATGATGCGTGAAATCAGTGCATTGGTATCGCTCAGTAGGATTGTCGAGTTTTCACGACGGTATTTGTTTATGTAATCGGACAGTGATGCAAGCAGACCGAGNTGATAGAGATTCGATGCGATGAGGCGCAGTGTGCCGATCTGTTCNGAACTGAAACGGATCATTTCAAGAGCCTTAGCTATTGTTCCGTTAAGNTCGTNGGATGGGGTAGGTTTCGGATTTTTCTTATAGACGGTGCTGANATCNTCCATCGCAGTAGCGACNGTCTTNCTGTAACCGTCGTTAAGATAGCCCGTCTTACTCCANTTTTCAAGCGCGCCGGAGATGACCTGCTTCACGTTGGCCGACATTCCTGTGGCCTGAATCATTTCGACAGCATCCCTACATGCCTCGGAGGTCTGCTGTTTTATCCTCCGCATCTGTTCATAGACACTGTTCTTGAATGCCCCGAATTTCTTTTCATCGGAGAGGTAATTGATGATTTTCTCTTCGTTTTCCCGATAGAAATCATCAGTGATCTTATCNATGAACTTGATGAGGTTACGGTGGATCGGTAGCGAACGNTTGAANACGTTGAANGGCATTCCGTCCTCGATCAGCTGGGTCATGTAGCTCGACAGCCAGTTGATCAGATAGGCCGTGCGTTTGTTCTGCTCTCCGTGGTTCAGGTCCTGAAGAAGCTTATCCACGCTCATGCCGATGATCGATTCATCGTTCAGCTCAAGTTCATAGTTTCCTGCCACTTCNGCCTCACGGGCGAATGAACGCAGGATGGTCTGGAAGAATGAATCGATGGTGGATACGCTGAAAAAATTGAAATCATAGAGCAGATCGCGCAGGGCACGGGCAGCCGCATTTCGGAGTTCGTCNCGCGAGCACCTGAATGTCTCGCACAGTTCACNTGCATACGGNCTTTCCTTTGTCCATCCTTTTTCGAGTCNCGCTATCACGGCGAGCTCATGNATGATACGGGTTTTCATCTCCTCCGTCGCCTTGTTGGTGAACGTGATGGCGAGCACCGAACGGTGTGCTCCTCCGGAGCGGCGGTTCAGANGGTAATTACCNTCCTCATCCTTATGTCCGAGTATGAGCTTGATATACTCTCGTGCGAGGGTATATGTCTTTCCCGATCCTGCCGATGCTTTATAGATGTTGATCATTTGCTCTGATTGATCGTCACAGACAGCGATGAAATTATTTCACTTTATATCCGAGATCCCGGAGTATCTTTTTCATCTCCTCGGCTCTTTCACCTTGGATGAGGATCTCCCCGCCGCGTGCCGAACCNCCGGTGGATAGTTTGGTCTTGAGTTGCGAGGCTATGGATTTCAACTCATCNTCGTCGCAGGTGAANCCGGCTGCGATGGTCGCNGTTTTNCCCTTACGCCCCTTGCGGTCTATGCTTACTTCGATCANATCCGGTTTCTTGGGTGCGGCGGGAGTTTCGCTGACAAATTCCTCGCGTTCAAGTTCACCGGAATCAACTTTCTGAGCCAGTATATCTTTCCAGTCCATTTATCGTTTAGGATNAGNGATGGATTATTTTANTTTGCGTCAGTGATTGTTTGATCCATCTCGATGTCGCTCGTATCGTCAANGTTGGGATCGCAGTCATGGTCAGTNGGTATTTCCTGTGGATTGTCAAGTGTNTGGACAATGGTCGAGAGTGTCATGGCATACTTGTCCTGATCGTAAGGAAGTGACTGATAGTATGCCTGTGCTGAATCGGCATTGATGCTGAATGCGTCGCGGTAGCACTGGACGGCATATTCGACATCCTCCGGTGAGTCACTGCGTTCGTTCAGCTGCATGTAGAGAATCGAGAGNTGTGCCATTTGCTTGGCCTCGATGCCTGACTTGGCCTTATTTTCAAGTATGTGGCTGCAAAGCTCACGCGTGGCACTGACATTTTCGCTCGCAAGGGCGAGTTCGGCTGATGAGATCTGGTCNGCTATAGAGTCAGAACCNCCACATGATGTGAGGGTCAAAGCTCCGCATGCGATAATACTTATTATAAGCGCGTGTTTCATATCGTGTAAGGGAAAAAGGAGTAAATCTGTTGGTTATATTTTTAAGGTGTAATCTNTNCTGATTATATTCTCAANTGATGCTCTTGACTTTNTCACTCTGTCCGTCGTTGGTACAGATATGAAATCCCGTCGGTTTCGAGCTGTAGTGAGAATTCCGTATGGCTGATTACTTTCTGTGCGATTCGGTAAGGGATCTTGCCGATGAGTGTGCTGTCACCCTCCGATTGAACGCTTGTCGGATCAATGTTGATTATCAGGGAATCATTCTCNACATTCCATTTTCCCTCGACAGTGTAGGTGAGCACTCCCGGTTTTATGGCGCGGAGCACACAGCTTGCATTCTTGCGCAGCTCCATCACCGGCTCGGTCTGAGAGAGCTCGGTGTTGTAATACGTGCCGACAATCTCTCTCGCTTCTTTGCTCAATCNGGAACAGGAAGCGAGAAACGGGAGTCCGATAAGGACAGCTGCGAAACAGGCTGAGTATTTCATGATAGGATGATTGAAATAAGATGATTGAAATAAATGGTATGAGAATGAATCCCTTTTTNNGGTGCGTCNGGAAATGGATCAGATGCAGCCTACGATTTCGTTGATGTCGNTTATGCCATGACGGGTGCAGTAATCCTCCATAAAGTCTATGACCTTCATGGTGACAGCAGGATCAACGAAATTGGCGGTNCCGATNTCGACAGCACGTGCGCCTGCGAGCATGAACTCGATGGCATCGCGGCCGTTCATGATACCTCCAAGNCCGATCACGGGTATCTTGACAGCCTTGGCCACCTGCCACACCATTCTCACNGCCACCGGTCTTACTGCCGGACCTGACAATCCGCCGGTAATCGTGGATAGATGGGGACGGCGACGCTCGACNTCGATGGACATNCCCATGATGGTGTTGATAAGCGAAACNGAATCAGCTCCTTCAGCCTCTACCGCGCGTGCGATTTCAGCTATAGAGGTGACGTTGGGCGAAAGTTTCACAATCAATGTCTTGTCGGGATAAGCCTCGCGCACTGCTTTTGTGACTGATGCCGCTCCGCTTGTNGTAGTGCCGAAAGCCATACCGCCCTCTTTGACATTCGGACAGGATATATTGACTTCNATAGCCTTTACGCCTTCAAGCGGATGTAATCGGCGGGCAGTCTCTGCATAATCTTCCACATTCGCACCTGACACATTGACGATAAGGTTNGATTTGTAGTNCTTGATACGGGGATAGATATGCTCGATGAAGTAATCCACGCCCTTGTTCTGCAGGCCGACGGCATTAAGCATTCCGGCAGGTGTCTCGACCATACGCGGATAGTCGTTGCCCTGACGGGGATTAAGTGTCGTGCCTTTAATTATATATGCACCGAGACGGTCAATGTCGATAAACGGTGTGAATTCCTCGCCGTAACCGAAAGTGCCGGAAGCGGTCATCACCGGATTGTTGAGTTCGAGACCTCCTATGTTGACTGAAAGATTTGCCATTACTCCCAAGTTAATTCGTTAATGTTGAACACCGGGCCTTCCGTGCAGACACACACGTTACCCTTGACTGTCTTTTCGACGCAACACAGACATGCGCCGAGACCGCAGGCCATCATGTTTTCGAGCGACACTTCGCAGTCNGTGCCGTTGCGGCGTGCGACTGCAGCCACCGCTTTCATCATCGGAGCGGGACCACAGCAGTAATAGCGGTGATACGAGTCCGCGAGACAAGGATGTGCGGTGACGAATCCTTTCACACCNTCCGAACCATCCTCCGTGCAGACATGAACTTTGCCTACGCTCCGGAAATCTTCAAGCGAAAGAAGATCGGCCGCTGATCNCGCGCCAAGCAGAAATTCCGGCTCAAAGCCCTCGGCTTTCAGTACCTTGCCCAAGTAGAGCAGGGGAGCTACGCCGACACCACCGCCTATGAGCANCAGACGTGCCCCTGAAGGAGCTTCGGTGGTGAATCCGTTGCCGAGCGGAAGCAGGAGGTTGAGACATTCTCCGGCTTTCATGTCGAGCAGAGCCGATGTGCCTCGTCCGGCGTTGCGGATGAGCAGGGTCAGGGTATTGGTAGCGTAATCGACATCGTTGATCGAGATGGGACGACGGAGGAGTACTCCGGGAGTTTCTACTCCGACTTCCACAAACTGTCCCGGAAGCATTGCCGGAAGCATACTGCCATCGGCGGGAGCAAGACGCATTCTGCAATACGACTCGCTGACCTTGGTATTGTCTATGATGATGAAATCTTTAACTTGCTTCATGGATGATGAGATCCTTAACTTGTTTCATTGATTGATGACAGCTGTGTCATCGCTATAATGACTTTCCGTCACCACAAAAGTACGAAATTCCGCTCAATTCTCAAAGTACCGGTGAAATTTATCCCGTACCGTAGCTTAAATTAGGCAGTTATGTGGTTTAGGGTGACGTGCGTGTCACCGGCAGGTGAATATGTCGAATAGTTCCGGTCGGATTGGCCGAAAAATCAATGTGAAGGTATTGATTAATTTGTAAACTCGGTGATATTTGCTATCTTTGCAGAAAATTCCAAATAACTTACAGGCATATTGAAGAAGCTTTTAGGGTCTTACTTCCGATATTTCAGTGGATCCGTCGAAAGAATTAAAGCCAATGGCGAATTGTAATGGCTTGACCGCGTTTCTTCACTTAGCCTTTCAACCAAATCATTACCCGATGAAAAAACTTTTACTCTCTGCATCATCGCTTATTCTTGCATTAGGACTTTCCGCTTCCGACAATGCTCCTGCATTTCCCGGAGCTGAAGGCCATGGCCGTTACGTCACCGGGGGTCGTGGCGGTGAAGTCCGTCATGTCACAAATCTTAACGACAACGGTCCCGGTTCGCTCAGAGCGGCTCTGAATGGCAATAACCCTAAAATTATAGTTTTCGATGTGAGCGGTTACATAGATCTCCGTTCGCAACTTAATGTATCGTCCAATACCACCATACTTGGTCAGACTGCTCCAGAAGGCGGAATCACACTGCGTTACTACACGCTCTATTTCGGTAATTGTGACAACGTAATAGTTCGTTTTATCCGTTCGCGCCGTTCGCAGGTCAAGGATGTGAACGACGGAGCTGACGCTACATGGGGACGTAATCATCATGACATCATAATCGACCATTGCTCTTTCTCGTGGAGTATCGATGAGGTCGCTTCTTTCTATGACAACCGCAACTTCACCCTTCAGTGGTGTACACTTGCCGAAGGTCTCTGTAATCCCGGTCACTCAAAGGGCGCGCACAGTTATGGCGGTATCTGGGGTGGAAAGAACGCTTCTTTCCATCACAATTTCTTGGCTCACGTCCAGAACCGTGCTCCCCGCTTCAACGGTGCGCGTTATGCATGGGGCGGCTATGACAAGGAAGCATACAGTTCGACTGTCGATGCGGAGCGAGTGGATTTCCGCAACTGCCTGATGTATAACTGGGGCAATGGCAACGGCTGCTACGGAGGTCCCGGCGGTGGCTATATCAACATGGTCAATAATTATTTTCAGGCAGGTCCGGGCACGAAGAATAAGACACGTGTCACTCAGGTCAGCGTGGCGAGCGATGGAAATGCCGAAGGTTCGAGCCTCAAGGGATATGCCTCACGCTATTACATAAACGGCAACTATGTTTCGGCGGCCTCCAAACCGGAGAATTATGACTGGTCGGGCGTCATCTATGATTCCGGAACTGAGTTGCTGAATGGTGAACGCTATATAGCTGACGCGGCTCATCTCTATGGTGAAAATGTCAAATACACCAGCATCGGAGGTAAGGACTGTGTTTCGCTCAAACTCGACTCACAGATCGATCCGGGTGAAGTCACTACGCACAGCGCGACCGGTGTCTATGACAAGATCCTCAGCTATTGTGGTGCATCACTTTACCGCGACGGCACTGATGCACGCTACATGGAGGAAGCCCGCACGGGCACTACCACCTACAAGGGTAATGTAGCCTATGTCGATGCAACTGGCAAGGCTTATCCCACTTCAAATACAGCTGGCATCCTTGACTTCATCAATAAACCGACAGGCGAGCAGAATCCCGGTACTGCAAGTTTCCCCGATCTACCTTCCAACGTCCGCGCTACAGATTATGATACTGATGAGGACGGTATGCCCGATGAGTGGGAAATCCGTTACGGACTCAATCCGAATGACAAATCCGATGCAGCTGCCTTCACTCTTGATCCGCGCGGATGGTACTCTAATGTGGAGGTCTATGCCAACTCTCTTGTCGAGCCCATCATGAAGGCCGGCAATGCCGATGCGATTGAGGCTGTCGATGAGTACTACCCTGAGCTGAAAGGTGTTGAAAGCGGTATCACTGACAATTTTGTCAACAGTCAGGTGGAACGCATTGAATATTACAACATTCAGGGCGTGCGTCTCGACAATCCGGTTGAAGGCATCAACATACGCCGCACAGTCTATAGCGACGGCACTGTCGTTACTGACAAGGTGATCAAATAATCACCGTCATCTAAGTTAAACAATCAAAAGCAGAGGAGCACACTGATCAACCTTCCATTTCCAAGGTTCGTGTGCTCCTCTGCTTTGCCTTATTTATAGTAATAAGAAAAATCTGAATCATCAATAACTATTTTAATCCATGAAAAAGATCCTGTTTGCGGCTCTGATCGGTGTGACGTTTGCGACATCAGCTGTCGGAGCGGTGCCGGAGATTCCGCGCGACACCTCTTTCACAGCTTACTCGACGAATATTAAGGTACGCAAAAAGCACCCGGAAGCCGTGCTCGTGAAACCTGAACTCCCGAAAGGAGTGAAAGCCTATGAAAACGAAGTCTATACGACCATAAAGAAAACAAAATACGGTGACCGCGATCTGCATGTTGACGTATTCCGTCCGGATGACGACAAAGTCTATCCGGCCCTGATCATGATTCACGGTGGAGGCTGGAACTCCGGCGACAAGTCCCTTCAGGTGCCGATGGCGCAGCAGATCGCAGCGCGTGGCTATGTCACCATTCCTGTGGAATACCGTCTGATTCCCGAAGCCGTCTATCCGGCCGGACTCCACGACATCAAGACAGCCGTGCGCTGGGCGCGTGCCAATGCAGCAAAGTATGGCATTGACCCAGACCGTATAGCCGTGTCGGGTTGCTCCGCGGGAGCACATCTTGCTACGCTTGTCGGTGTGACCAACGGATCTAAACGTCATGAAGGCAAAGGTCAGTGGAAGGATACGTCAAGCGACGTACAGGCCGTGATCAATATGGACGGCATAGCCACTTTCGTCTCGGAATCGAACATCGCCGATGCACGCGAGCGGTTTGAGAAAAAGGGTGAGCTTCCGGTCAATGCTCTCTGGCTCGGAGGTCTCTATGAGGATTCGCCGAAGAACTGGGAGGAGGCATCCGCTTTGCTGTGGATCACACCTAAATCAGCACCCGTCTGTTTCATCAGCAGCGGACTTCCACGCTACAGCGACGGACGCGATTCGCTCGTGAGCATATATGATTCGGTCGGTATCTACACCGAGCGTCACCGCATCCCGGTAGATGTCCATCCTTTCTGGTTTTTCAATCCGTGGATGAACACCACCGTCGATTACGCTTCCGCTTTCCTTGACCGTATGTTCAAGGCTGACAAACCTGTGCTGCCCCGTCGTTACCGTCTGACGGACTACGGTGTGGTCAATGACAGCACCGTGCTTCAGACCTCTGCCATACAGGCCGTGATAGACCGTGCCGAGGCCGAGGGCGGGGGAGAGGTGGTTGTTCCGGCAGGAACATTTCTTACCGGCGCGCTCTTTTTCAAGCCCGGAACGTCGCTTTCGCTGCATGAAGGAGCTGTGATAAAAGGATCGGATGACATTGCCGATTATCCGCTGATACCCTCGCGTATGGAAGGACGCAGCATCTATTATCATGCCGCGCTTATCAATGCTTATCATGTGGATGATTTCGAGATCTCAGGTCCGGGTACTATCAATGGCAACGGTCATCGTTTCTGGGTGGAATTTTGGGATAATGTCGAACGTGCGCGTAAGGACAACCGCCCTTGGACCAATCTGGAAGTGCGCCGTCCGCGCCTCGTGTTTCTTTGGGGATGCGACAATGCGCGCCTTAGTGGCGTGCGTCTCGTCAATTCCGCCTTCTGGACCTCACATTTCTACCGTTGCAACGATCTGATCATTGAGAATTGCGAGGTGCAGGCACCGAAAGAGCCTGTCCGTGCGCCGAGCAGTGATGCGATTGATCTTGACGGATGTCACCGCGTCGTTGTGAGAGGCTGTTATCTTAATTGTGATGATGACGGTGTCTGCATGAAGGGCGGAAAGGGTGTATATGCCAACCGTTCGTATGAAAATGACAGTGTGACGGATGTCCTTGTCGAAGGTTGTGTGTTCGGGCCTAATCTCCACGGCACTCTGACGCTCGGAAGCGAGTGCATCCATGCCGACAATATAGTTTTACGGAATTGTCGGGTCGATAACGATTGCTCCGTATTGCGTCTGAAAATGCGTCCGGACACTTATCAGGTATATGAGAATATAAAAGTCGAGAATGTCATCGGACGTTTCGGTACGCTTATAGAGATACTTCCGTGGAAGCAGTTCTTCACTCTTGAAGGTAGTGACGAGCATCCGGTGGGTATTATCCGTAATGTCAGCGTAAGCAATGTTTCGGGGCGTTGTGAGAGTCTTGGAGTCATAGCGGCCAATTCAGATGATAAGGTGGAGAATTTCACCATATCGGATGTCGATGTGAAAGCTAAGTCGCAGATCCTGCGTTGCAATTATCCTGATGTCAAGCTTGTCAATGTGCTTGTCAACGGTAAAGCTCCTGAGATCCTCACGGCTGATGAGGAGATGAAGGACAAACTGAACTTCGATGCTACCGATCTCGATAAGACCAACGAGAAATAAAATTCGACTTATACGCCTAAAATTATTCGATGATGCTGTGTCAGAATCAATACGGATTTTATCCATTCTGACACAGCATCAAAAGTATCTCCGGCATCTGTAAATTATAGAGTATCCCCGTCCTCCCTCTTCGCTATCTCTGTTATCTTTCTGACAAATTCTGATTTAGCCTCTGTGTAACCATCTCTGTCATGTTTGTATTTCGGCAGGAGGCTCTGTTTGAGTAATCCGTATTGATGAGCCGCTTCGGGGTGTTCACGAAGGTAGTCCCGGAAATAGATCTCATCGTTATCACCTGCGGTGCGGATATGGACATGATAGACTTTTTCAGCGAATCCGTCGGGAGTGTAACCCTTATTGAAGCTCATGCGTCTTTCCGATACGGACATGCAGATGTAGCCGTTGCTCTCCATGATCCTCTTTATGGTTATGAAATCATTGTTATCGCCGATCTCGACAAGGATATCAATTATCGGTTTTGCCGGAATGCGAGGTATCGCCGTGCTTCCGATGTGAGTAACCGTTGGTGAAAATACTGACAGCATGTCAGTGATAATTTGAATTTCGTCCTCCGCCCATTTCTCCCATTCGGAACGGTGAGGGGTGATGATTATCGGGAACAGCTCCCAAAGTTCCTCCAGCGACATCTCATTAAGTTCTTTCCGGCGATACATTTTGTCAGTGGCTATTCGTGTTTTCAGATCAATTTTTCAAAAGCCTTGCGTGACCCTCTCTCATAAAAGACTTCCCCGCAGTAAGTAAAACCGTTCTTCTCAAGACATTTCAGCATTCTTTGATTGTCAAAATTTGTATCGACGCGGAAACTTTTTATGCCGAGCGCAACCGCGAGTTTTTCAACCTCATGCATGAAATAGCTCGCCAATCCACGACACTCTGACGAGCCGAGGACGGCGAGGCGATGGACAACAACATATTTCTGATCCGACAGCCATTTCCCCTCGATGCTGCTGTAGGCCGGTTCACCGTCAAGGACAACAGCTCCGTAGGCCACGACTTTCCCGTCGAGTTCGACAACGTAACCGACATTATTCCCGATATCCGCCCTTACATCTGACTCGCCCGGATAGCTTTCTGTCCATTGTTTTTTTCCTTCGGCGAGCATACGGTCAGCGGCCATCCGCAATATTGAAGTGACGACCGGGATATCCTCATTGACGGCAGGACGGAATAAGATTTTCTCTGATGAAACATTCATAAAAGTAACTGGCTCTTGAAAATGTGAATTGATTGCTGTCAGGAAGCCGGATGGTTTGACACATCTTACCGGCAATCGCAAATTTAGGAATAATTATTGAAAGACCGGCAATGTCGTTGACAGTAATCTCCCGACGGATCATTATAGCATTTTTTAGCTCGCAGGTAGTGGATTTTCGCTTGCAAGTAAAGCGGAAGTTTACTAACTTTGCATCGTGATTGATATAGCTCAACATATAGAATATCTCCTGATGCACCACGACTGCGTAGTGGTGCCCGGTCTCGGTGCTTTCATGATTAATCATGAGGGTGCGCGTTACGACTCAGAGTCGCAGACGTTCCTGCCTCCGTCACGCACACTCGGATTCAATCCTGAGGTCCGTCACAATGATGCACTGCTTGCAGGCAGTATTTCACGCCGTGATGGAATCACTCTTGAAGCTGCACGTGTGGCTTTGGATTCTGTCGTGGCCTCACTTTTAGGACAGCTCAATGTATGCGGTGAGGTGGTGTTAGGCCGTCTTGGAACTCTGAAACCGGGTATGTCGGCTGATACTCCTGTGTTCGAACCGTCGGCATCTTCATTGCCTGTTTGTGCTCTTTCCGGTTTGCAGCCTCTTTCAGTAGCTCCGTTATTCGCTGAGGATGAAGCGGAGGAAAGGGTAGCGACAGATTCTGACCGTTCGCCTGTTGTGATACCTTTCCCGCTGAAGATCGTGGCTTCGATCATCGCCGTGATGGTAGGACTTGGTATCCTTTACTCGACCACGAGTCTTGTCAACAGTCCGCGGATGAATTTTGCATCGCTTGACACCGGTATCGGCACTCATATAGAGCGCGTGATAGATTCCACGGTTTCTGTTTCGCGTGATATATTGCTCAACATCGCGCTTCCGCCGCTCTCATCGGCAAATCGAAGTTCTCACCCTGCAAGTGAACCGGCCGCTGTCACGACGTCCGCGCCGTCACGCTATATATTGGTTGTCGGCTCGTTTCCGACACAGATTGCAGCCGAACGCCATATTGCGCTGACCGGCGACAATTCGCTCAGAATCATTGAAATGGACGGTAATTACAGGGTCTATGCGGCTTCCGCCCCAAGGATTGATGATGCCCGTTCGCTTGCTGTCGAACTCTCGGAGCGTTATCCTACGGTGTGGGTGTGCCGTCGCTGAAATATTTCTGTCAAATCATCATCTTTAGTTTAAATTATGGATTTTCATCAGCTCCTCATCGATAGAAGAAGCATCCGTCGCTATACATCTGAAAAGATCGACCCCGAACACGTCAGACTGATTCTCGAAGCGGGTCTGTTAGCTCCGACTTCCAAGGCGTCACGTGCATGGCGGTTTGTGGTTGTCGAGGATGAGGCTATGCTTACGAGGTTGAGCGAGTGTAAACCGATGGGAGCAGCCCCGATTGGAAAATGTCCTCTTGCTGTCGTTGTGGCAGTCGATTCCACAGCTACTGAGCCTTGGATTGAGGATGCATCCGTTGCGGCTTCCTATATGCAGCTTCAGGCAGCCGCTCTCGGTCTCGGCTCATGCTGGATTCAGATACGTGACCGTTTTACGGCTGACGGGACACCGTCCAACGAGTTCATTCAGGAGGCTCTCGGTATTCCTGAGACATGTCCGGTAGTATGCGTGCTTACTTTCGGTCATAAGGACGAGCAGCGTAAACCGCAGGATCTGGAGAAACTCAAGTGGGAGAATGTCCATATCGGTAAATTCTAAGATCACACACTAAGCAACACGATTCGTCTTTCGTATGGCTAAGCCAAAGATAGTAATTGTCGGAGCAGGGAATGTCGCCACGCATCTTGCTCCGGCTCTTTCTTTTTCAGGTTGCGGTGATGTGGTTCAGGTTTATAGCCGCAGTCAAGAGTCGGCCTCTGAATTGGCTTCGAAGATTCCCGGAGCTGAAGCGGTGATCGATCCGTGTAGAATTGTCACCGATGCTGATATCTATTTGATAAGTGTTTCCGATGACGCCATTCCGGCTGTCGTCGATGCTCTTCCACGTACGGACGCTCTCTATCTTCACACCTCCGGCTCGGTCGGGATGGAGGCACTTTCTACGCTGTCTGATCGTTACGGTGTGTTTTACCCATTGCAGACTTTCTCGAAAGGGGTGAGCCTCGATGTGGCGAAAGTTCCTCTTTTTATCGAGGGGGCGAATGATGGTGTGGAAGCCGAGATCCGGAAGTTTGCATCTAAGCTTTTTGAATCGATCTATCATGCCGACAGTGAGACGCGCAAAAAAATGCACATTTCTGCTGTCTTTGCCTGCAATTTCACCAACTATCTATGGACTTTGGCTGCCGATCTGCTTTCGCGTGACGGCTTACCTTTCGACGTGCTCCATCCACTCTTGGAGGAGACATTGCGTAAGGCGTTGGTAAATTCTCCGGCGGCCTCGCAGACCGGTCCGGCCTCACGTGGCGATAGACGTGTGACCGACGTACACCTTGCGTTGCTTGACGGTAAGGAGAGGGAGATCTACAGCCTGCTGACGGACTGTATAATGGCTCGCAGGGGCTTGGGCCGATAACCGAAAGGTCGGTTATCGGGAAGAAGTTTTAATGGGGGAGTTGTATTTTTTTTCTATTGTATGAATATGGGTCGGGAGATTTTATGGATTGATATTGAGTTACTTGAAATAATAGTTTGAGCAGTAAGGGAAAATGGGTGATAAAATATTTGAGGGGCAAACTTGTGTGTTAAAGGATTGATAATTTAATTAAACCGTAAATGTTGGAAGGAGGTTGATGGGACTTTTGTGGAATGTGAATAGGGGGGATGATTGATCACACTGCAAAGTTACTGCATCAATTCCTTGAAAAAGATGCGATAATGAAAAAATGTCCAAATTTTTGCGATTATAACCGAAGAAATGACAAATAAATGCGAGTATAGCAATAACAAAGCGACGGGAAGAGTGGCGACTGCCATAATGATATAGGCATATAGTTGGATATTGATAATTATTTGATTCGACCCGGTGTTATCTTAGTTTATGAATTGCAATGTCACGGCAAAGGTCGATTCCGACTGCTCAATATGAATGGCTTTACCTTTCAGGAAATACTGTTGGCGTAGATTGCGAAGCCCCATCCGGTTGCCTTTGACATTCTGTCGGGGCTGATAATTGTTTGACACTG
>JAAVDF010000033.1 GCA_014801945.1 Bacteroides sp. | reverse complement strand
TTCGCCTCAAAGTCGTTGACCCCTGAATTGCGGAGAAGCTGGCACACACGCCCGGACACTCCGATTGATGCGGTTTGCAGAAACGGAGTGCTGCGATGGTCTGACGACAGAAGAACGACCGGCGAAGGCAGGAGACGCTATGCCGTCTATGCTTTCCCGCGCCATCTTGAAGAGGATGAGATCATGGATGCAGGAGGCGACGGAATAAAGAGCAAGTATCTGCTACGAGTGGTCTATGACTGTCAGACGGCAGTGCCTGCGGGGTTGGCTTACGCTGTCACGGCTCTTTCAGGCAACTCGCTGGAATCAGAACCGGTGTTCGTGAGATAGCTTCGGCATATAAAATACCCTCTTATATAAATTAGATGTGGACGCTCTCTCGCAGAGTGTCCACATCTCTCTTTTTTACCGGTGGATGATGATAGGGAATACAAAGCAGATGGATCATCCACGCGCATGTTTAAACGAATCAAGAATCTTTAAAATGTCAGTTGTATTGCTTAATCGAATTTTTGGTGTGTGTCCGGTGATTAGGATAAGTTGTAAGTTTAGAGGAATGTAAGTTGTTTTTAATTAGAGCGTTGTTACGGTGTTCAGCTTGCGACGGTCTGGCGTTGGGAATCCTGTGTCACATAAAAGCGTACGACAGCGTAGATTATGCTTTGCATTGGAGTGAGCATTTTGTCAGGATTTTGACCGAGTATGAACTCCATGCCCAATGCATTGGTGATCGAGGCCCGGTCAGACGGTTGCAGGGAGTTGATGGTGTCGATGACTCGCGGGCTGATGATAAGAGGAGTTTTCATTGCTGATTGGATTAGTTGAGAGGTGAGGGAGAATGGAGAATGTGTGGAGGAGAACGGTGCAAAGTTAATGTGATAGATGGGCGATTTCTCGACACAGGTGTGTTAAAATATATTTCATACCATATATTTCAGCAATAAAAAACCTCCGTCAGGATTTCATGCGGGAATCCTGACGGAAGTTAACGTTATTTATGGGAATATGGTTGCTTAAAGCATCTTAACCGAGCGGGCGATGAAATCGCTGAGATCACGGCCACGGAGAAGTCCGTTAGCAAGGAGGGCGAGGTCAATTGCTTGTTTTACCACAGGCTGCTCAGCAGCGTAGGCGGCGATTATCTCTTCCTTTTCCTTGCGGTTTTTCTCAATGCCATCAGTGAGGGACTTTTCCTGCGCCTGCTGCTCGTCGGTAGGCTTATTATCCTTGATCTCCGAGCGGAGTACGGTGATCTTCTCATTGTCGGCATCTATAGCTGCGTTGATAGGCTGAAGCTTGTCGGCAAGGGCTTTTTCGGCTTCATCAAGGATCTTGACAACCACCGGCTGCGAAGTGTTGACGATAAGGTTATAGCTGTCAGGCAATTCAGCATAGAAACTCATACCGGGCTGGGTAGCAGCCATGTCTTTCATACGTCGCATGTACTCATTCTGAGTGATGAGGATGGGATTGGCGGCGGGATCAAGCGACTCGAACGATACGAGGAAGTCTGCCTTCTCCACTTTCGGCAACTGACTGCGGAAAAGAGGAGTTAGGAGCGAGATCTGATCAGGGTTAAGACCGCTGTCCTTCTGCTCTTCCTTAGGGATAAGCTTTTCAGCGACATCGCTATCGACACGTACAAAGCGTGTCTTTTCGAGCTTGCTCTCAAGAAGCGAGATGAAGTGACCGTCAAGCTGACCGTCCATAAGGAGGACATTGTAGCCCTTCTCGTTGGCGGCATGAATATAGTTGTACTGGGCGGTTACGTCAGTAGCGTAGATATAGACCACGTCACCATCCTTGTCGGTCTGTGATGCCTCGACAAGAGTGCGGTATTCTTCGAGGGTGAAGTATTTGCCTTCGGTGTCACGAAGAAGGACGAACTTCATAGCTGAATCACAGAACTTCTCGTCAGTGAGCATGCCGTATTCAATGAAGATCTTGATGTCGTCCCACTTAGACTCGAAATCTGCACGGTTCTCCTTGAAAAGCTCGTCGAGACGCGAAGCCACTTTCTTGGTGATGTAGCCGGAGATCTTCTTGACAGCCGTATCGCTCTGGAGATAAGAACGCGATACGTTGAGGGGGATGTCGGGGGAATCAATCACACCCTGAAGCAGCATCATAAATTCAGGAACGACACCTTCTACTGAATCCGTGACATAGACCTGATTGCAATAGAGCTGGATGCGATCCTTGCGGATGTCGAGGTTACTCTTGATCTTCGGGAAGAAGAGAATACCGGTGAGAGTGAAGGGGTAATCTACGTTGAGATGAATCCAGAAGAGGGGATCTTCCTGACCGGGATAGAGTTCGTGGTAGAACTTGCGGTAATCCTCGTCGGTAAGTTCCGAGGGTTTCTTGGTCCACGTAGGTTCGGTGTCATTGACCACCTTATCTTTGTCGGTATCTACGTATTTTCCGTCTTTCCATTCCTGCTCCTTGCCTGAGATAACGGGGACGGGGAGGAAACGGCAATATTTTTTAAGAAGTGTATCGATACGGGCCTGTTCGAGGAATTCCTTATTGTCATCGTCAATATAGAGGATGATATCAGTGCCTCGTTCAGCCTTCTCGGTCGGTTCCATGGTGTATTCGGGGCTACCGTCACATTCCCAACGGACTGCTTCAGCACCTTCCTTGTAACTGAGCGATCGGATCTCGACTTTCTTCGCAACCATAAATGCGGAGTAGAATCCGAGTCCGAAGTGACCGATTATGGCATTGGCGGTGTCCTTGTATTTATTGACAAATTCCTCAGCACCTGAGAAGGCGATCTGATTGATGTATTTGTCAATATCCTCCGCAGTCATGCCGATACCGTGGTCACTGACGGTCAGTGTGCCGGCTTCCTTGTCGATGGTGACGCGCACGTTCATTTCGCCAAGCTCACCCTTGAATTCGCCGAAAGAGGCGAGGGTTTTCAGTTTCTGTGTTGCATCAATAGCATTCGATACGAGTTCACGGAGAAAGATTTCGTGGTCGGAATAGAGAAATTTTTTGATCACCGGGAAAATATTCTCGGTGGTTACTCCAATCTGTCCTTTTTGCATAATATATATGGTTTAAATTTTTATTAATCTATTTCTATAAACAACCCTGCAAAGAAAATGCCAGACCCGTAAACTGACAAATTCTGTTAAAAATACTGCAAAAATGACAGATTTTGGGGTGGAATAGGAGTATGTCGGGATAAAACCGATTAATCTGACTTCCTAATCTCCCAAAAAGACGTATGAGAAAGGCTATGGCTTACATCCCTCCAAGGATAGGCAGAGGGGTCGGGCGGAGGATGGAAGATGTGTCGCGGGGAACGTTGACGTTATGGCGGTTGAAGATATCGGTCGCATTTCGGATGAAGCCTTTGCGGTAAAGTTCCAAGGACGGATGGAGCTCTTTGCTTTCGGCAGGAAGCAGCCGGAAGTTGCTTCCTTGACCCGTGGATGGTTCGGTAAACACCAGACGGTAACTTGCATCGGCCACGTATGCCTTGCCGAAGATGTCGCGTGCGAGTTTTACGCGTGTCATCGCACCTCCGCGGGTGTCAGTGGTACGCATGGCTGAGATGAAATTACCGAGTGAATAGACTGTGAAACATGGACGGCCTGTTGATTCATTGATCTTCAGTTCCATTGGCTGAATGACATGAGGATGGCCACCGATGATGAGCTCCACGCCTGAGTCGGCAAGAAATTTAGCAAGGCTTTTCTGTGACGCATTCGGGAGCAGCTTGTATTCATCGCCCCAGTGCATACATGCAGCTATGATTTCAGCTCCGTTGGCTCGCGCATTACGTATGTCGGAGGCAATACGGGTCTTGTCGATATAGTCAATCTCTATATCGGTCTTTTTGGTTATGCCGTTTGTCCCGTAGGTGTAGTTGAGGAATGCAACCTTGAATCCATTGATATCGTGTATCATCGGGAGGATGGAATCACGATGGGCTTTGTTGCGATATACCCCTATATAGGGCACTTTCTTTTGCTCCAGTGTGGCGATTGTACGGCGCACACCTTTATCTCGGCGGTCAAGTATATGGTTGTTGGCTGTGAGTATGAGATCAAAACCGGATTCGGTCAGAGCATCGACGTAATTGTCATGAGCGCAGAATATCGGATAGCCCGAATATGGTGCGCCACCGAGAGGAGTCTCAAGGTTTACCACAGCAAAATCAGCCGATGAGATGTAGGGAGCGAGCGATGTGAAGTAGGGAGAGTAGTCGAGAGAGCCATCCGGACGTTTAGCTGCGTCGATCTGCCGTTGATGCTGCATGGCATCACCCGCAAATACTATCTCGGCACTGTCCTGTGGGATGAGCAGTGATAGAAGCGACAGAAAGACAGCAAACATATCCACTTGATTTAATGGCTAAAAAAGAATTGCAGGGACAGCCTGACGTGAATCTGTCCCTGCAATTCGATATTTCTCATTAGTTATAGATCTCTTTCTTGGCAGCAAGAAGCGTGTTGCGCATGAGGGAGCAGATGGTCATAGGACCGACTCCACCGGGCACCGGGGTGATGAATGCACACTTTTCAGCCACATTTTCGAAATCGACATCGCCACGCAGGCGGAATCCGCTCTTACGCGATGAGTCGGGCACACGGGTGGTTCCGACGTCGATCACGGTAGCACCGGGCTTCACCATGTCGGCTGTCACGAATCCGGGACTGCCGAGGGCGGCTATGATTATGTCGGCTTCCGCGCAGGCTTCCTTGATGTTGGTCGATGCGCTGTGGAGCACTGTCACTGTAGCGTTTCCGGGATCAGATTTCTGCATCATGAGTGATGCGACAGGCTTACCGACGATGTTGCTGCGTCCGAGAACCACGCATTTTGCACCGCGTGTCTTAACACCGTAGCGTTTGAGCAGTTCCATTATGCCGGAAGGGGTAGCTGATACGAAGCAGGGGAGACCTATGGACATACGGCCTACGTTGACCGGGTGGAAACCGTCAACGTCCTTGCGGTAATCGATAGCCTCGATGATTTTCTGCTCGGAGATATGTTTGGGGAGGGGGAGCTGGACAATGAAGCCATCCACTTCAGGGTCATTATTAAGCTCGGCAATGGTTTCGAGGAGTTTTTCCTCCGTCACGTCATCCTCATATCGGATAAGTGTAGATTTGAAACCGCATGCCTCGCATGCCTTGACTTTGTTAGCCACGTATGTCTCGCTGCCACCGTCGTGACCTACGAGTATGGCCACAAGGTGAGGGCGGCGTTTGCCCTGAGCCACCATTTCCTCTACTTCCGCCGCGATTTCGCGCTTGATATCGTCGGCTGTCTTTTTTCCGTCAATAAGTGTCATCTTCTCATTCCTTTCATGTTACGCATCATGGCCATAGGATTCTTTATTCCTGAAACGGCCTTCATCATCTTGCGGGCGTCGTCAAACTGTTTGATCAGGCGGTTGACCTCCTGAATGTCAGTACCCGAACCCTTGGCAATACGTTTACGGCGACTTCCGTTGAGGATCTCAGGATGTTCGCGCTCCTCGGCTGTCATCGAGCGGATGATCGCTTCGATACCCTTGAATGCATTGTCATCAATATCTATATCCTTGATAGCCTTGCCGACACCGGGGATCATTGAGGCGAGCTCCTTCAGGTTGCCCATCTTCTGGATCTGTTGGATCTGCTGAAGGAAGTCGTTGAAATTGAACTGGTTCTTTGCTATCTTGCGCTGAAGTTCACGAGCCTGCTTTTCATCGTAGGCGTTCTGCGCTTTCTCGACTAGTGACACGATATCGCCCATGCCGAGGATACGGTCGGCCATACGCGAGGGGTGGAAAAGGTCGAGCGCATCGAGCTTTTCGCCAGTACCGACGAACTTGATCGGTTTCGTGACAACGGTGCGGATCGAAAGGGCGGCACCGCCACGGGTATCGCCGTCAAGCTTGGTGAGGACTACGCCGTCAAAGTCAAGGCGATCATTGAATTCCTTAGCTGTATTTACGGCATCCTGACCTGTCATCGAATCGACAACGAAAAGTGTCTCCTGCGGTTTGACGGCTTTCTTGATGGCTGCAATCTCCTGCATCATCTGCTCATCTACGGCCAGACGGCCGGCGGTATCGATGATGACAAGATCATGGTGGTTGGCCTTGGCATAGCGGATGGCATTTTCAGCGATCTCGACAGGATTCTTGTTGCCATCCTCTGTATAGACGGGGACATTGATCTGCTCGGCAAGAACTTTGAGCTGATCGATCGCGGCGGGACGATAGACGTCGCAAGCCACGAGGAGCGGACGTTTTCCCTGTTCCGATTTGAGCTTCCGGGCGAGTTTGCCTGAGAATGTGGTCTTACCTGAACCTTGCAGACCTGACATGAGGATGACTGTGGGATTGCCCGACAGATTGACCTGTGCAGTCTCACCACCCATGAGGCGTGCGAGTTCATCATGGACAATCTTGACCATGAGTTCGCCCGGCTTGATGGCATTGATCACATTCATGCCAAGGGCCTTTGCTTTTACTTCATCGGTAAACTGCTTGGCTACCTTGAAGTTGACATCGGCTTCAAGAAGTGCACGACGCACATCCTTGAGGGTTTCGGCTACATTTATTTCGGTGATTTTTCCTTCACCTTTCAGTATCTTGAAACTTCTTTCAAGTCTCTCGCTTAGATTCTCAAACACTTGGAATGGCGGGGGGATAGAGGGTTAAAAAACTTTGCTGAAAAATTATAGAAATAGTGTATGGATAGTCTTGACGGCTTTTATCTGCCTGCTTTATTCGGGAAGCAGACGGTTGGTACGGGTGTCGGGGAAAAGCACCACAGGTTTGTGGGTTTTCGCCTCCTCCGGAGTCATCTGTGCATAGCACATGAGGATGACCACGTCGCCGACCTGAACCTTGCGTGCTGCAGCACCGTTGAGGCAGATGACGCCCGAACCGCGTTCGCCGGGGATGGCGTATGTGTCAAAGCGTTCGCCGTTATTGTTATCCACTATATAGATGCGCTCACCGGGGAATATTCCGGCGGCATCGAGAAGGTCCTGATCAATGGTGATACTGCCGATGTAGTCCAGACGGGCTTCGGTGACAGTCACACGATGGATTTTGCACTTGAGAAGTTCGAGTGTCATTTCCTTTTGGGATATTTGATGTTGTCAATCAGGCGGACATCGCCACAGAATACTGTCACACAGCCGACTGCACTCTCAGTCTGCTCCCAATCAGTGATGGGTTGCATGGTGAGCGCATCGACTATCTCGTAATATTCCACCTGCATGTGGGGGAAAGAGTTGATCTCATCGATCACATAGCGTTTCGTGGCCTCCACGCTGTGGTCAGCAGCCCAGTCGAGACTGCTTTCAAGAGTGCGGTGTATGGCGGGCGCGATAGCACGCTGCTCAGGAGTCAGGCGCACGTTGCGCGAACTCATTGCCAGACCGTCGTCCTCGCGCTTGATGGGACAATCGACGATTTCAAGGTCAAATCCTTCAAGCTCGGCCATGCGGCGTATCACGGCTATCTGCTGGAAATCCTTTTCGCCGAAATAGGCGCGGGTAGGGCGGGTGAAATCAAAGAGTTTGCTGACAATCTGTGCCACACCATTGAAATGTCCCGGACGCATTGCACCTTCCATTACTTCGGCTACAGGACCGAGGTCAAACTGTCGGGTGTCGGGTTCGGGATAGATCTCCTCGACGGAGGGTATGAAGGCATAATCTACACCGGCTTCACGGAGCATGGCGGTGTCGGCCTCCTCGGTGCGGGGATATGTGGCCAGATCGGTCGGATTGTTGAACTGTGTGGGGTTGACAAACACGCTGACAACCACTGTGTCATTCTCGCTGCGGGCACGCTGTATGAGCGAGAGATGGCCGGCATGGAGAGCTCCCATCGTAGGGACCAGACCTATGCTTCCATTCTTGCGGGCTGTGTCGAGCTTGGCTTTTAATTCAGCTACAGTGCGAATTATTTCCATTTCTTTAACTGATATGTCTGAAATTTCAGAGTGCAAAATTAATCATTATTTGAAAAACAAGCAAATAAAAATACCAGACAGTGCGGATGAAAGGTTGCGAAAGAGTCCGATACGGAGTGAGATTTTGCTCAATAAAAGATGAAAATTATAAAAAAGTAAAAGAATCGGAGATTGAGGACGATAATTCGGGGAAATTTTCGTAAATTTGATGTAAGAAACACATATATTTATATAGAAGAAGCAGGAGACATATAAAATGCAACAGGAATTTGCCTCAAGATTGCTTGAAGGAGCGGTGACGGAATTGTCTCGGCTACCCGGCGTAGGTCGAAAGACAGCATTGAGGCTTGCTTTACATATACTTCGAATGGATGAGAACGTCGGGGTGTCACTCGGACAATCGATCATAAATATGCGCCGGGGCATCCGTTATTGTTCCGTCTGTCACAACATATCCGAAACAGAGATCTGTCCGATCTGTGCCGATTCGCGTCGTGATCGTTCCGTAGTCTGTGTGGTTGAGAGTGTCAAGGATGTGATGAGTTTTGAAAACACCGGTCAGTTCGGTGGTGTCTATCATGTGCTTGGAGGTGTGATTTCGCCTATGGACGGTATCGGTCCGGATCAGCTTGCCATTGATTCATTGGTTGAAAGAGTGGCTGAAGGTGAAGTTAAGGAAGTGATCCTTGCTTTGAGTGCTACGATGGAGGGTGATACTACGAATTTTTATCTTTTCCGTCGGTTGGCGGAATATTCTGACGTCCGTATTACTCAACTTGCACGAGGGGTGTCGGTCGGAAACGAGATTGAATACACGGATGAAGTCACTCTCGGTCGGTCATTGCTCAACCGTACGCTTTTCGCTGATTCCATCCGCAGATAATACCGGAAGGCTATAAATAAAAAACGTGGGTACAGAATTGATAAGTAAAACTGTACCCACGGTTTTTATTTATAGCCTTACTCAGATAAATTTCTGATAGATATATGCATCGGAGTAGCATCCACCGGATTTAAGCCAAGATTTAAGCCGTCCGGCGATTTTATAGCCTGCTTTCTCAAACAGATTTCTCGACGGGTGATTGTCAGCTCCGATGGTGCAGTAAAGCTGATGAAGCGAATATGTTGTCCGGCAGTAGGAAGCTGTCAGTTCGAGAGCCATGTATCCGTAGCCGTGACGCTGAAAATCGGAAGCGATCAAGATTCCGACACCGCAGCGGGCGTTGGATGCATCGAACTCATAGAGATCGATGGTCCCGATGGTCTCATTGGTTTTGTTGAGGGTAACCATCAAGCGCAACTGTCTGGCCGCATAGATATCGGCATCGTAATTGTTGACGTAGTCCCACAACTGTTTGCGGGAGTAGGGAGCAAGAGAAACTCCCACACTCCATAAGGCAGGGTCGTTTTCCCAGCGGTAGAGCGTGTCAACGTCAATCGGTTCGAGCGCGCGCAGCGATATAGTGCCGTCGGTCAGCATATCAGCTTACAGATCAATCATAATTTCTTGTTAGCCTACGAGACCTTCCTCGTTGAGGAAACGCTCTACGTCAAGAGCCGCCTTGCAACCCATGCCGGCTGCTGTGATGGCCTGACGATAGACCGGATCGGCAACGTCACCTGCGGCAAATACTCCGGGGACATTGGTCTGAGTGCCTGAACCCTTGACTTTGATATAGCCGGATGCGTCGAGATCAATGTACTGGCTGAATACACCTGTATTGGGAGTGTGGCCGATAGCGAGGAAGAATCCGTCGAGTGCGAGGTCATAGTGCTGCTCGTTGGAAGTGCCTACGTTCTCCACGAGGTGTGCGCCTTCGAGATACTCGTCACCGTAAAGACCGGTAGTGTTGGTGTTGAAGAGCACCTTTATATTGCTCTTGTTAAGCACGCGTGACTGCATGACTTTCGATGCACGCAGATGAGGTTTACGGACAATCAGGAACACATCCGAAGCAAGGTTGCTTAGGTAGAGAGCCTCCTCGCATGCGGTGTCACCACCACCGACAACGGCTACGCGCTTCTTGCGGTAGAAGAAACCGTCGCATGTCGCACAAGCCGATACACCAAGACCGGAATACTTCTGTTCGTCGGGGAGGCCGAGGTAACGGGCGGATGCGCCTGTTGAGATGATCACACTGTCAGCCTCGATATCGAGACCTGTGTTTGTCTTTGCCTTGAAAGGACGTACCGAGAAATCAACCTCAGTTACAAGGCCGGTACGAATATCGGCTCCGAACTTGATGGCCTGTGAACGGATATCCTCCATGAGCTGAGGACCGGTTGTGCCATTGGGTTGACCGGGGAAGTTTTCTATTTCGGTAGTGGTTGTGAGCTGGCCTCCAGGCTGCATTCCTTCGATTACGAGAGGTGCGATATTTGCACGGGAGGTGTAGATGGCAGCAGTATAACCTGCAGGACCTGAGCCTATGATAAGGCAACGTGTTTTGATTTCAGCCATAATTTTAACCTTGATATTTGAATTGATGAATTAATAATTCTTAATTAAGTAGAGAAATAACGCTTGATCACCCCGTTGGGATGTGGGAATTTGGATAGATTAACATTCAATGGCCGAGGATAAGACCATGGAAGTGTCAGCGCAAATCAACAACGGGGATGCCGGGATATTTGTTCGGATTGAAGCGGAAATCCGAAACCGGAAGCTGCCCTCCGGCCTTTACTGATGTAACCTGAATGGTGACCGTGCGGCGATTACCCATTGTAAGATCGATCTTGGTAGGGTAGAGGGTAGTGGCGTTAAGAGTGAGTACCACGCTCTTTATGTCGTTCTTAGGATCAACAGAGGTCAGACGGACAACTTTTTCCGAAGCCGGCGATTTTACAAGTGTGGCTTTGTATAGCTTTCGGAATGAGTTGATTATAGCAAATGGATTGACCTGCTGGAGTTCCTCAGGCGTAGGTTCGGTAATATTTACCTCACCTGTCTGTGTGGAATATGTCCACTGGGTCTTGCCGTCATACCATGAAGAGATCTGCGGTGATGCTATGGTGAAACGGTCACCTGCTATGGTCAGTGTCCCGCTTTGTTTATGTCCTTCAGTCGTGATTGTATATGCGGCCTGTATAGATTTCTCGCCCTTGAATTTTGCTGATGCGCGGTCAAGTATGGATGTGGCCGTTTCCGCACCTGACACCGCTGAACAGCATCCGGTGATAACGGCGATTAAAAGCAAAATCCTCTTTAACATTATTTCAATCATTTTGAGTTGGTGTTGAATTATTTCAACAGATGGAATCAGGCATTCTCAAGGATGCGTTCGAGAGTGAGAGAATCAACGAGGACCTGACGGGGTTTGCCGCCTTGCGATGGACCAACTATGCCGGCAGCTTCCATCTGATCCATAATTTTTCCGGCGCGGTTATATCCGATGGAATAGCGACGTTGCAGCGATGAGGTCGATGCGGTGTCCGTAGTGACTACCAGACGTGCACACTCGTCAAAGAGCGGGTCGCGGTCACCTACAGTGGCAAGCTTGCCTCCATCGCCGCTTTCGGCTATATATTCAGGCAACTCGTAGGGGCACGAGTAGCCGGCCTGCGCGCTGATGCTGTCACAGATGGCTGTTACCTCAGGAGTGTCGATGAACGCACACTGTACGCGGTCGAGCTTTCCGTTATTGCTGAAAAGCATGTCGCCGCGACCTATAAGCTGGTTTGCACCGGGGCGGTCAATGATGGTACGTGAATCCACCATCTGGAATACGCGGAATGCGATGCGGCCGGGGAAGTTGGCTTTGATCACACCGGTGATCACATTGGTTGACGGACGCTGTGTTGCGAGGATCATGTGTATGCCCACTGCGCGCGCTTTCTGTGCGATACGTGCGATAGGTGTTTCGACCTCCTTACCGGCAGTCATGATTAGATCGGCAAACTCATCCACGATAACCACGATGTAGGGGAGGAAGCGATGTCCCTTGGCAGGGTTGAGCTGGCGATGGATAAACTTGTCGTTGTACTCCTTTATGTTGCGCATGGCTGCTTCTTTCAAGAGTGCATAACGGTTGTCCATCTCGACGCACAGTGAATTGAGCGTAGCCACGACCTTCATCGGATCAGTGATGATGGCATCCTCCTCATCGGGAAGTTTGGCAAGATAATGGCGTTCCAGACGTGCGTAAAGGCTGAATTCCACCATCTTCGGGTCAATAAGTACAAACTTCAGCTCTGCAGGGTGCTTCTTATAAAGGAGTGAGGTGATGATGGTGTTGAGACCTACGGATTTACCCATACCTGTTGCACCTGCCACAAGGAGGTGAGGCATCTTGCAGAGGTCAGCCATGAAAACCTCGTTGCTGATAGTGCGACCCATGGCCATAGGAAGTTCCATGTGGCTGTTTGCGTATGTCGGAGATTCGATAACCGACCGCATGGACACCACTTGCGGATCTTTGTTGGGGACTTCGATGCCGATAGTGCCGCGACCTGGGATCGGAGCGATGATACGGATGCCGAGTGCTGCAAGGCTGAGAGCGATATCGTCTTCGAGGCGTTTGATCTTTGCGATACGGACACCTTCGGCTGGGATGATCTCATAGAGAGTCACGGTCGGACCTACGGTAGCATCGATCTTGGAGATGGGTATGCCGTAGTGGTTGAGTGTGTCAGTGATTCGCTGCTTGTTCTCTTCCATCTCCTGAGCATCTACGCTTATGCCGCTGTTGTTGGCCGGACGGAGGAAATCAATGGTGGGGAATTTATAATTCGACAGTTCGGCTCTCGGATCGAAGGGGGCCATCTCCAAAACTTCTGCAGCGGTTACCGGACGGGTCTCCGTGGCTTTGGGTGTTGGAATTTCGACAGGTTCAGACGCGAAGAGAGGCTTGTCATCCACTTCTTCCTCCTGAACATTATCCTCCTGAAGATCTTCATCGGCAAAGAGGGGGGCTATTTCGGTTTCGTCCTCTTCCTGATCATCATTGTCAAAAACGGGATCAGGGATTTCGTCTTCATCATCGCTCTCATCCTCATTGTCCTCATCCATGCTTACGACGGGAGTATCCATAACGACTGTTTCCGATTCATCAACGACAGCGACGGGAGCTTCGTAGTCGGCGACCTCCGCAACCGCAATTTCAGTGTTGATATCAGAATCCTCCTCCGGATCAGAGTTGAAAAGACTTTCTGTGACGGTACTCTTTGATGTTGATGCCGCTGCTGATTTCGGAGCAACGGATGCTGCAGGAGCGGTGGCAGTAACTTTGGGAGCTTGGGCGGCAAGTTTAGAAAGACGCTCACGCTCTGCAGCCGCTTTTTCAGCCGCGATGCGTTCGGCCTCAGCTCTTCTCGCTGCTTCCTCCTCGGCTCTGATCGCGGCTTCACGCGCTTCGCGTTCGAGACGTTCGGCTTCCTCTGCCGCGCGGATACGTTCACGCTCTGCACGACGTTCGGCCTGACGGGCACGATATGCGTTGATGCCGGCCGCAGCATAACCAAATATGCGTTTCAACTGTGCGAGGTACAATATGACCACGAGACCGCCCATTATGATGCTCACTCCGAGAGCTCCCCAGAATCCTGTGAATATCATCAGTTTCTCGTTTAGGAGGTAGCCGTGGCGACCACCCCAGTAGATCGGCGATGCGATCTCGTATGTCACGAAACCACAGATGATCGATAGGGCTACCGCTGAAAGAAGGCATCGCAATGTCAATGACCAGAAATGAGGACGATATATTTTAAGCATACCGATACCGCATACGGCCAGATAATAGATCAGGATGAATGAACCAATACCAAGCCAGTTATATATAAGGGTATGGGCAAGCCATGCACCGAACGGTCCGCCGGCATTTTTTATCATCTCCGGATCGTAGTCGGCGTTGAGCAACGCGCTTTGATCTGTTCCGATATGTGCGAAATATGACATGGCCACAATGAGCGAATAGCCTGCGGCGATTACGAATATTATTCCGAGGAACATGACAGTGCGCGAATCGCCTATGAGTGTCAAGGCGCGCTCCAATGCCGATGGTGACTTGTGACGGGTCTCTGGTTTGGGTGTGGTCGTGGATGCGGCAGGGGCTGGTTGAGAAGAAGTCTGACCGGGGATCGGACCGCTTACAGGAATGGGGTTGGGGATAGGGGGATTACCGTAGATGGGGTTATTGACCGGTATGCCTGCGCTTGGTTGATCTTGAAGAGGCATACCTGTATTAGTATTGGGATAGTATTGGGGATTACCGATCGGCGCAGCCGATTGTCCGGCTACGTTGGCCGTCGCCGGATTCTGAACCGGCTGATTGTCCGGAGTATTCAGCATTGCTTCCGGATCAAATGCGGTGTCAGTATATGATGATTCGTCGATGGGTGAATAGGGTGATGACATAAGCTATGAAAAAAGTGTGCTTTTTCAACTTTAAGAAATGAAAAACAAAATTACAATTTTTATTCCATAAATTCAACCCCCTATTTTAAAAATAAAATTAAAAGATAATAGACAGAACGGACCGCACACCCGATTAACGGGATGTACGGTCCGTTGGACTGTTCAGAAGAAGTAGTAAGGCGTGTTAACGCTTCACAAACTTATAGGTCTGCATTGACTGTCCGTCCTCGACAACGAGCACGTAGATGCCCTGCTGGAGATCATCGACGATATCCGCGCGATCGACTCCGACAGCGGTGCGGATGATACGGCCACTGAAGGCATCGACAACGGTGTAACGTGCGGTTGCCGATCCGGCGATTATGTCTTCGATTTCCGAAAGACGGAGGTAGTTGTAATGTTCCTCAACCTCGTCGGCAGAAAGAGCCTTCGGATAGATGGTGAGTTCATCTATCGCGCCTGCGAAAATGCGGTTGCCAGACTCGTCATCGCCACCGATGAACATGAGTTCTGTAGCGGAGAAATTGAGAGCACCTGTGGCTACGTTGTTTTCTGCTGCACTTTCCTTTCCGTCAATGTAGAGCTTCATAGTCTTGTCGGCATAGTTGCGCACGCATACGATATGGTGCCATTCGCCGTCGAAGATACTGCTGGCGTCATCAAGCTTACAGTCGGTTTTCTTGATGTCATCGTCAATCGAGAAGCAGAGGTAACCGTTCTTGCGTTCGAGGCCGATCCAGTTACCAGTACCGCCTTCGACATTGGTCTTGTTGTGGGTGCCGATGCAGAGGAGATAGCCGTCATCGTCGATTGAGCGTGCCCAAAGTTCGATAGAGAAGTCTTTCTCGCCCATATTGATGGCATCATAGATCGGTTGGGTGAGGAAGTAGGTATCGTCAAACTCGATAGCACCTCCCTTGAGGCCGTCGATAGAGATTGTCGTGCCCTTCTGTGCGGTCGCTTCGCCATAGACCATATTGGGTGTTGTCTCACCCATTTCGTCCATCGGGAAGTAAGCGATCATCTCAGAACCCTGCGATTCGAAATGTTCCTTGACCTTGCTTGCGCTCATCACGCCACGGTAGATCGAGAATTCATCAAGCATGCCGGTGTAGAAGTTATCATAGCCCCAGCCGTCACCACCGTTCACATTTCCGATCACGAGAGGTTCGTCAGAGAGTATTGTATTAGTGAGATCTTCCTTGGTGGCAAGAAGCTCTCCATCCACGTAAAGGCGGAGTTGCTTTTCGATAGCGTCGCGTACGGCTACGACATGGTGCCATTTGCCGTCAAAGTACTTTTCTGCACCTTGAACCTCTACTTGAGACTTCTCGATGTTGTCATCGACAGCGAATCGGAGCTCTTTAACACCCTTGTTGTCCTTGTACTCTATGCCATACCAGTTGCCCGAACCATTAGCGGGAGCGATTACGCCCTTGTTCATGATATAGCAGTTGTTGTCGGCCGCTGTAGAGTTCATCCAGAATTCAACGGAGAAAGAGGCATCACCGAAATTAATCAGGTCATAGTCCTCCTGAATGTAGCAGTTCTTACCGTCAAGCTGCAGAGCCTTGCCCTGCTTGCCATCGACAGCCGCACCAAGAACTCCCTTGAGAGCGGTGGCGTTTCCACCCTTGAGGTTGGGGGTAGATTCTCCGACTTTTTCAAACGGATAATAAGCAGCAAGCTGAATGGAAGTGTTCTTGCGTACCTTAATGGTTGCATTGAATGACGCGTTGGTGTCGTCGTTCGCTCCCGTCGTTGTCACGGTAATGTTATATTCGCCTTCGGCTACAGGCTTGCCGGTAATAGTGCCGGTGAGTGTAGCGGGATCGAAGTTGAACACCATGCCTTCGGGGAGACCTTCACATTCAGCACCTGTCGCACGGAGAACGGTGAAGGCGATAGGCTGGATTTCGTCGCCGAGATAGATAATCTGACTGAGCGCGCCTGAGTTGATCGAGATAGCACCGTTGGTGTTGAACAATTCCTCAAGATTGTAGCTGAGGTGAGGGGGCTGGTTATAGGCCACGTTCTGCCAAGCGATAGCTACACGATATTGACGGTCCTGCATGAGGGTCGGTACTTTGTATTCGGTAGGAATCGTGGTTGTGAAGATTAGTAGGTCAGACTCCGTAGAGCTGTCGTGGAGGATCACTTCCTCGCGCCAGTCGCCGAAGAGGTCAGCTTGAAGGTTGGGAGTGGCCTTGGTCGTGTTGCATGAGGCAGCATTTGAGAAAGAACTGAACTGTTGGATAGTGTTGATCTTCGTGAGGCCTTGGTCGGGTTTTGTGATGGTGGTTCCGTCGAGGAGCTCGTCAAGAAGGTCGCCGTCCCAGTAGATACGGAAATTGATCGAAGGACGTTTAGCTCCGGTCAACTGCACACCATTGTTGAATACCTTGCCGGTAGATGACCAATATTCATAGCCGGAATACTTAGAGGAGACGTTGGCTGCGAGTCCGCGACCGATATCATTTCCTGACTGAGCTTCAAAAAATATGATCTCGCCGGTTTTTGCATCGCGCAACTCTGTGTCATACTTGTAGGAAGAGCTTTTCTCTTCATGAGGCATGAACACCTGCAGGCCTTCGCGGTCAGGAAGCATGGCTGCAAGGTGAAGGGCATCGCCATGTCCAGCTCCCGTGCGGTAAAGGAGTGAGCCGTCATGGTCAATCGAAGCGGCACCATAGACGATCTCATCGAAGCCGTCGCCATCGACGTCGCCGATTGTCAGAGAGTGAGCACCTTCGCCGTAGGCGCCCTGTCCCTTGGTGGTGGAAGCATGAAGCCAGCGTTCTTTCAGTTCTTTTCCATCGAAATCAACAGCCCAGAGATAGGAGTGGGTGTAATAACCGCGACAGAAAATGGCACTCGGAGTCTTACCGTCGAGATAGGCGACACCTGCGAGGTAACGTTCCGAACGGCCGCCGTATGAGTCACCCCAGCCGGTGGTGGATTTGTCGAAGGGGTGGGCGTTGCGTGAAGGGTTGTAGGCTATGGTATGGATCGCTTCGCCTGTTTTGCCGGAGAAAACAGTGAGGTATTCCGAACCTTTTATGATATGACCCTGCGAATTGCGATAGTCATCAGTCACCTTGTCATCACCCATCAGCACCGGGTTACCCTTGGCATCAATTGTGCCCGGTGCAGTCTTGCATATCATTTCGGCACAACCGTCGCCATCAAAGTCATAGACCATGAATTGCGTGTAGTGGTTGCCGGAACGTATATTGTGGCCGAGATCTATGCGCCAGAGCTGAGTGCCGTCAAGCTTGTAGCAGTCGATGATGGTGTTACCGGTGTAGCGGTAGAAAGAGTTGTCCGCTGCATTTGTCGGATGCCATTTCACGATGAGTTCCCAGTTGCCGTCGCCATCGACGTCGGCCACGGATACGTCATCAGGTGTATAAGTGTAGTTACGATCTTCATTAGTACCGCCTGCGGGCGATGTGCCGCCTTCAGGACGGTTGAGATGGATTTTGAGATAAGGTGTTTCCCATACGGATGCTTCTGCGGACGTTTCGGTCACTTTATCATCAATGATAGCTTTTACGGTGTACTTTGAAGCAGTAGTTCCTGCCGCATCCGTGAAGTTCGTTTTGGTTTTCAGTGGAGTTTCGTTGACTTTTACACCGTCACGGTAGATGTCAAAGGTGGTTCCTTTGGCATCGGTGACAAGCGAACGCCATGACACGAAAACCCCTCCGTTAGTCTTGACTGCCACAACTCCGCGGTCAAGTTTTTCAGCCTGCACTGTGTGGGAATACTGGGCTGACATTGTCAATGATCCCAGTAAAGCCATGCATGAAATGAAGGTTTTTTTCATGTAATTTAAAGTAAATGATTGAATAATAATTGGTCGGAATGTAATGCTCCGATTGGTCGGAAGGGCATAAAGCCTTTGCCCGTGTTGATTGCCGGAGCTATGCGTTGAGGTAAGATATACTATGCAAAAGTAATGAAATTTAATTAAATAAGCAAATCGTGGGAAGTGAACGAACCTAATTATGCCATGAACGTTAATATTATGTACCCGGATTGAAGAAAAATATAGACAATCCATACGAAAGTGAAAACGATCTCAATTCATTACTAAGAAAGACATACACAACGTAAGTTTAACAACATTTATTCAAAGATACAATGAAAAAGATAGGTATATTCTACGGTTCGACTACCGGTACGACCCTCGAAGTAGCTCAGGAAATAGCGCGTCAGCTCGGTGTAAATCCTGAGGATGTCCATGACGTGGCCATTACTGCACCATCAGCTGTTGCTGACTACGATGTGCTCGTGATCGGTGCAAGCACATGGAATGCAGGTGACCTTCAGGAAGATATGGCGACATTCCTTGATGGACTGCAGGCTATTGACCTTGAAGGTATAGAGGTTGCTATATTCGGTTGCGGTGATGAATCGATGTCCGACACATTCTGTAATTCGGTAGGGGAGATCTATCATCGACTCCACGACACACGTGCGACATTCATCGCTCCATTCAATAATGACGGATATAAGTACAAACATACCGACAGTGACGTGCATGGTATGATCGTCGGGCTTTGCATTGACAATGTGAATCATCCGGAAGGGACACCTGCACGCGTAAAAGCATGGTGTGATGCCATAAAAGAAGAACTTGTGTAAAGAAAAGTGTTATAAAATGTGAAAACTATTTGCTCGTATGCGTTTTTATTCCTAAATTTGCACCTCGAATTATAGAATATCAAAAAGTAAACATATACGGCAATGAAAAGAACATTTCAACCTTCTAACAGAAAGAGAGTTAACAAGCACGGATTCCGTGCCCGCATGTCCACCCCCGATGGTCGTAAAGTCCTCGCACGTCGCCGCGCTAAAGGCCGTGCACGTCTGACAGTTTCCGACTCAATCGCCGGTAAGTAATCTGCTCTTTCAGCACAACTGATAAAAAGCCCGATGGGAGAAATCCCACCGGGCTTGGTTGGTTTAGGATAACTGGAAAAGCTTTGATAATATCCCCGGAGGGATTAAGATGGTGATTATTAAGAATTAGCTGTCTATAATGCTCATTCAATAAAAAACTTCGGATGTTGTTTATTAGCATCCGAAGTTTTTTATTGATGAATAAGTCGTTTTGGAAATATTCAAGCTTTCGCGTGAATTTCACACACTGTAAAATCCTTTAGGAATTTTAGAAATAGTAGCCGAGTGAGATAGTCCAGTAGCGGTTCTTGCCTTCAATACCGGCTTTCTCTGCGCCCGAGAAGGTAGTGATAGCCTTTGTGAGACCGAGACCGTAGCGGGCGTTGAGATCGACATGGCTGAAAAGCTGAACGCCAAAACCAAAGTTGAGGGCCCAGTCAACAGATTTATTTTTGAAAGCATTCTCGATATGGCGACGGCTGGTGAGGAAAGATACGCTCGGACCTACGCCTACATAGGGGACAACGAACTTGCTGATCACCGGGAGACCGAGTTTATACTTGATGTTGAGTGGAATTTCGATATAGTCTCGGTTGTCCTTGGTATTTTCCATGAATTTTGAGTTACGGCGGACATACATTGCTGAAAGGTCAGCAGAGATACCGATGACAGGTACAGTGAACTCCCCTGTGAAACCGGCGGTCCAACCGGTCTGATTGTCTGAGTTGACAACATCTTTATTGAAGTGGAGATCATTGACGGTGAGTCCGACTCTGGGACCGAACTTGAACTGTGCCTGAGCAGGCATTGCTGACGCTCCAAGGATCATTACGAGCGTAATCAGGAGTGCTTTTACTGATTTCATGATAAGTAAAATAGTTGAAATTTTAATGTAATTGTGATAATAGTCTATTTAGTCATTGAAGCCCGGCAAGATGTGACACACTCATGCCACGGCTTGCCGGGTTAAAGATTGTATTTTCATTAAGCCATAAGTAGGAGGGTGGATCAGGCCTCAAATTCAATGAGCGGAGCATCGGTTGCAACTTGGGCATCTGTGCTGACCAACACGCGTTTCACCACTCCGTCATTTTCAGCCTCGACATCGTTTTCCATCTTCATTGCTTCATAAACAAGGACTACATCGCCCTTCTTTACTTTCTGACCGGGTTGAACTTTGATTTCAACAATTCGTCCGCACATAGGTGCACTTATGACCGGCCCTGTAATTGGCTCGACTTCAGCGACTGTTGTTTCAGTGATTTCCTCGACGGCAGGGGCTTTCTCGGCTTCCTCCTTTTTATATTCCTCGTCACGACGGCGACGGAGGAATCCTTTGGCAACCGCCGGGAGGAGTTCAAGAAGCAGATATTCCTCATTGTTGGAGGCAAGTTTCCTGCCTCCAAGCTCGGCTACCTCAGGATTTTCAGGCTTGGAATATTTGCTGACATCATAGGGGCGTTCCTCCGGACTGCCCGTGATCTTCTCACGGAATGCGGGATCAATAGCGACCGGTGTCCGGCCATATTCGCCTTTGACGAGCGAGATGAACTGATTGGATTTATTTGTGTAGTCCGGCTTGCCGTTTTTGCGGTCAAGTGCTACGAGCACAGCCTGATTACCGACAATCTGACTGGTCGGAGTGACGAGGGGGATCAGACCGGCGTCCCTGCGAACCATCGGGATCAGGCGCATCGCATCCTCAAGCAGATCTTCGCTCTTCAATTCGCGGAGCTGTGCCACCATATTAGAGTACATACCTCCGGGAACTTCGGCAGTCTTTACGAGTTCGTTGGGTTTCGGAAAGCCGAAATAAGCCTCTATTTTATGACAAGCGTCGAGCAGGGCATTCTCGTCGCCGACTTTGGCAAATTCGATAGCACTATCGAAGAGAGCGAGCACATCCGGTGGAAGCTGATCCTTCAACGGATCGAACGGACGCTGCATGTCGTCACGGTGAAGGTCATACTGCGCAAGTGCTTTTCGGGCGTCAAGAAGTTCGTTACGGATGCGACCGACGGCCTCCATGTTGACCTCGACCTCTACGCCCATGCGCTGACAGAAGAACCATATCAGCTCGATCGCGGGAGCGGCCGAGCCACCGCCAAACCACCAGATGTTGGTGTCGAGAATGTCAACACCATTAATGATGGCCATAAGTGACGATGCGAGACCGTAGCCGGGGGTACAGTGTGTATGGAAATCCACAGGCACTTTCACCGCCTGTTTGAGAGCGGAGATGATTGAGGCTGCACGGGCGGGATTGACAAGTCCTGCCATGTCTTTAAGCGTGATGATTTTTGCTCCGAGAGCCTCCATCTGCAGGGCTTTCTCCACAAAATATTCATCAGTGAAAATCTTCTCCTGCTTCTGCGAGCCGCCGAACATTGATTTCAGTTTGCCGAAAAATCCACCGCTGTTTTCATCCGTCTCTTCGGGCTTTGGATCGACAGTGTAGCAGACAGCACCGTCTGCTATGCCGCCAAGCTGATTGATGAGACGGATTGATTCCTTTACGTTGTCAATGTCATTGAGCGCATCGAAAATTCTCATTACGTTCAGACCATTTTCAATCGCCTCCTTATAGAAGCCTTCAAGGACTGAATCGGGATAGGGGACATAGCCGAAAAGATTACGTCCGCGTGAAAGAGCTGAAAGCAACGCCTTCGGGTGTTCGCTCTTTGAGTCCATAGCCTTTGAGAAAATGCGCAGGCGTTCCCAAGGAGATTCGTCGAGATAACGCATCACAGAGTCAGGCACAGCTCCACCCCAGACTTCCATGATGTGGAAATTGGCATCTTCATAGAAGGGGAGAAGCTTGTTGATGGTCTCTTGATTCATGCGGGTTGCAAATAGTGATTGCTGCCCGTCGCGCAATGTCAAGTCGCGGATTTTAAGCTTTGGTCTTACCATAGTAATTTTGACTTTTAACGTGAGAGTGTCCGATGTGTCAGCCGAAAGTGATTCCGGTTACGGACAAGATCGAAATTGGTGATTATTCTGTGCGCAAAATTAGAGTTTCTTTTTTAATTAAGGAAAAAATTCTTTATTTATTTTGCGCAGAAAATTGCAGTGGAAGTTCCTGCCGGATCAGTTTGGCCGGAGGAGAACTTGTCTTTGTTTTCGGTCGGTCAGACTCCTGTGGTTACCGGTCAGATTCCTATTTTAAGAATGGATTGGAATTTCTCTCGTGGCCTATGGTGGTCTCGCCTCCATGACCCGACAATACGACGGTAGAATCAGGTAGCGTCATGAGTTTGCGGCGGATCGAATCGATGAGCGTGGCGTAGTCACCTTTCGGTAAGTCTGTCCTGCCGATCGAGCCGGGGAAAAGAGCATCACCTGTAATTACAAAGTTGGATTCAGGGCAGTAGAGCGCGATACTTCCGGGTGAATGACCGGGTACACTCAGGACTTCCATGCGTTCCTTGCCGAGAAAGATAGTATCGCCATCATGAAGCTCGACGTCGATCTCACCGGCACGGAGTGACTCGTGGAGACCGAAACGTGATGCCTGCTCCGGGAGAGTCAGGGCAAGGAACTCATCAGATTTGTTAGCTTTGATCTCAAGACCATATTTTTCCTTTACATGCGCATTACCGAAAATATGATCAAGATGGGAATGGGTGTTGATGAGCTGCGTTACTTTAAGCCCTTGCCGTTCGATAAAGCTGTCAAGAGCCTGTCGCTCCCTCTCATCGATCATGCCGGGATCAATAACGGCGGCTTCAGAAGATTCGGGATCCCACATGACGTATGTGTTTACCCCGAACATATTGAATACGAATCTGCTTACTTTCATATCTTAACGTAAATTAAATCCTTGGTCTTGAAATATTCCTCGCTGAAATAGTCGCTGAGCGGGACATCTATCAGCGGACGCTTGACGCGGCCAAGTTCGCTCGCAAGCTCTCCGCCTTTCAAACAAATCAGACCATTGGGAAGTTTGTTGCGGCTTTGACCTGCAACGTTGCGCGCACAGATTTTCACAAGTTCGTCGAGCTGCATTACCGCGCGCGATACAATATAGTCTGCCTTGAGTTTGCATTCGCCCATATCACCATGCTGGAAGCTTACGTTGTCGAGGCCGAGTTCCTCAGCGATAGCCGCGGCTACTTTTATCTTTTTTCCGATACGGTCGATGAGGTGAAAACGGCATTCGGGCCAGAAGATGGCAAGGGGGATACCGGGAAAACCTCCGCCTGTGCCGAGGTCAATCATTTGTGTACCGTCAATAGGAGTGATGAATTTTGCAATGGCAAGGGAATGAAGTATATGATGGGAGTAAAGATTGTCGATGTCTTTACGTGATATGACGTTGATTTTCTCGTTCCATTCGGGGTAAAGCTGTCCGAGTGCCGTGAAGCGTTCGATTTGCAGGGGCGAAAGGTTGGGAAAATATTTCAATAGTTCTTCCATGATTTTACAGGAGTGTTATAAAATGATGTAAAGTAATTTAACAATTGTGGATAGTAAAGCGTTTATCAGACGTAGGTGTGCATGCGTCTTATTGCTCATCTGCAAAATTATAGGTAATTTATGAGATTTTGGCTAAATTTGCTGAAAAATAACACGAACCCATGTTAAAGATAGGAAAATACAATTCTCTGCAGGTGGCCCGGAATGTTGATTTCGGGGCTTACCTTACAGATGGCGAGGGAAATGAAGTGCTTCTCCCCGCACGTTACATCACAGTTCCGCTCCAGCCCGGCAATGAACTTGAAGTGTTTGTCTATAAAGATTCTGAAGATCGTCCGGTGGCCACGACGGAACGTCCGTTTGCCATTGTAGGTGAATTTGCCTATCTGCAGGTGACACAGGTCAACAATATAGGTGCTTTCCTTGATTGGGGGCTTGTGGGCAAGGAATTGCTTGTCCCATACAGCGAGCAGAAATTGAAGTTGACAAGAGGGATGGTGGTGCTCGTCTATGTTTATCTCGATGATGCGACCAAGAGGGTTGTGGCCTCGGCAAAGATTGATAAGTTTCTCGGAAATAAATACCCGTCTTACAAAATCGGGGATAAGATCGAGGCTCTTGTGTATAAGCATACCGAACTTGGCTACAAGGCGGTTGTCGATAACCTCTTCCACGGTATGTTCTATGAGAGTACTCTCTATAAACCGCTTGAGATCGGGAAGACGATCCATGCATACGTCAAGCAGGTGAGGGATGATGGAAAAATCGATCTTGTTCTGAGCGGCAGTCATGACGGCCGCGTCGATGAACTGATGAAGCGTATTACCGGCCGTCTGAAACAGCAGCCGGAATATTTCCTCCCAATTTCCGACTCGGCATCACCTGAGACTATACGTGCTACTTTCCAATGTTCGAAGAAGGATTTCAAGAAGGCCATCGGCCATCTGTATCGTGAACGCAAGATTGTCATTACTGACGGTGGCATTCGTCTGATCGAAAATGGTGCGGAATAACCCGTCCCGTCAGTTCTGGTATTTGGCAAGATAGATTAATAAAATCGACTCCGGCATCCGATTGTGTGATGATTTAATATCACAATCGGATGCCGGAGCTGATTTTATTATGTCAGAGATACCGATAATCCCAGTCAGGAGGAATTACTTGGAGATTTCATCAAATTCCATGGAGGCCAGTTCCCAGAGAGACATGGCATTTTCAAGCTGCTTAGTCGTGGAGGCATGGCGGTCATAGATATCGGCAGGAGGATTGCCCGCAGCAATGGTTGCTTCGATATCCGCTATCTCTTGTTCAAGACGTGAGATTTCGGCTTCGGCCTCCTCGACTTTTTTACGTGCCTTGCGGACAAGTTTTTCATGCTCGCGCTGTTCGGCATAGCTGAGCTTTCGGGTCGGTTGCTGGGCTGCGGGAGATCCGGAGTTGGTATCGGCGGTTTTGCTTGACTGCCCTGCATTTTTTTGTGTGGCCGTGGCGGATATTTCCTTTTCCGCGTTGACGGGACGGATAGTGTTGCGCTCAAGTTCGGTAAGCGAGGCGAGTTTCTTTTTTTCAAGGAACTCATAGATGCCACCTAGACATTCCTTGACCTGCCCACCTCCGAACTCATAGACTTTCTCTACAAGGCCGTCGAGAAACTCACGGTCATGGCTGACAACGATCACCGTTCCGTTGAAGTCCTTGATGGCTTGCTTGAGAATATCCTTGGTTTTCATATCGAGGTGGTTGGTAGGCTCGTCAAGGATAAGAAGATTGACCGGTTCAAGCAGAAGACGGATCATGGCGAGACGTGTGCGCTCGCCACCCGAAAGCACCTTTACTTTCTTATCGGAAGCTTCGCCTCCGAACATGAATGCTCCGAGGATATCGCGGATCTTGGTGCGGATGTCGCCGACGGCCACACGGTCAATAGTGTCGAACACGGTCAGATCTTCGTCAAGAAGGGTAGCCTGATTCTGGGCAAAATAACCGATCTTGACATTATGGCCGATTTTAAGAGATCCTGAGAATGGGATCTCACCCATTATACACTTTACAAGGGTCGATTTACCTTCACCGTTTTTTCCGACGAAAGCTACTTTTTCTCCGCGCTTGATGGTGAAGGTTGCATGATCGAACACCTGATGGTCGCCGTAGGCTTTGCCTACATTGTCGGCAATGACAGGGTAGTCGCCCGAACGGGGGGCCGGGGGAAATTTAAGATTGAGATGTGAAGTATCCACTTCATCGACCTCTATGCGTTCGATCTTGGCAAGCTGTTTGATTCGGCTTTGTACCTGAACGCTCTTCGTCGCCTTATAACGGAAACGCTCGATGAAATCCTCCGTTTCCTGTATCATTTTCTGCTGATTCTGGTAGGCGCGCATCTGCTGTTCGAGACGCTCCTGACGGAGGACAAGATATTTCGAATAGTTGACGGAATAATCGTAGATTTTGCCAAGCGAGATTTCGATGGTACGGTTCGTCACATTATCGATGAACGCACGGTCGTGACTCACGAGGACCACGGCGTTGGCTTTGGTGATGAGGAAATTTTCAAGCCACTGGATCGACTCGATGTCGAGGTGATTGGTAGGTTCGTCCAGCAGGAGTACGTCAGGGCGTCGAAGAAGGATTTTAGCCAGCTCGATACGCATACGCCAGCCGCCTGAAAATTCCGAGGTAGGACGGTTGAAATCCGATCTAAGGAAACCGAGTCCGATCAGGGTCTTTTCCATTTCGGCTTCGAAATTGTCGCTCTGCTCCATGGCGAGTCTGTCGGTAAGGGAGGTCATGGATTCGATCAGTTCCTGATACGAGTCCGACTCGTAGTCCGTGCGGGTGAGCAATTGATTATTTATGTCGTCGAGCCGGGCTTTCATTTCATCGACATGGCTGAACGCACTCCTTACTTCATCGATCACGGTGGCCGTATCGCTGACGGTGATGTGCTGCGGCAGGTAGCCTACGGTGGTGTCGCGCGGCATGGCCACATTGCCGGAAGTAGGGGGCTGGAGTCCGGCAATGATCTTCAGCATCGTTGATTTTCCGGCACCGTTCTTGCCGACAAGCGCAATCTTGTCTTTCGGATTAATAATGTATGATATGTTGTCGAAAAGGCATTTTGCACTGAACTCGACTTTGAGACTATTGATGGATATGCTCATCTTTGGCTGATTTGATTCAAATAAAAAAGCAGTCTGCAAAATTACTCAGAATCTTGCAGACTGCCAAAATGTGGTGTGACAGTCATTGGACTTGACAGCCGACCGAAACATATGGCCGGGATAGGGGAGATGGGTCGGTGATCACCTATCTCATAAACGGGTGTCCGTGATTTGGGTCAGGAATGAATGACTCGTAGGTGCAATCATCATAATAGACCACTATTCCTGTGACACGTTTGCCGTTTCCGGCTTTCAAAGTGAATGAATTGGAATCCTGCTTATCTTTTTTATCGTTCTCGATTTCTTGAACGGGATTGTTAGCTGGGGGAGTGTCAAAATTGTCGGTTGGATTCTGTTGTTCAGATGATGTTGCGAAAGTGAATGTGTTTGCAGTTACGGATGTCTGATTTTTTTCTGCTGTTTCTGCTTGTAAATTTTCATTGAAGTCCACGGAGAAGTCAAGTCCTTGATCCTCCGGTTGTTCACTGACGTAAATATCGTTTTTTTGCTCATTTTGAGCCTCTGAGATTTCAATATTTGCAGAGTTTACCATACTTCCCTCGCCAAACATCAGCCATACGATGTTAAGGTCGGGGTAGGCGGAGTGTATCTTAGATATAATCTCATCGCTAACCTTTTTATTACGTCCAGCCAGCAACTGACTTCCGGTCGGACGAGGTATAGCACATTCATCGGCAAACTGCGTGACGCTGATTTGACGTGAATCAAGATAGTGTTTGAGTCTTGAAACAAGGTCCATAATGCAAACTTTTGGAAAGTTTCTATTTGTAATTGGATTGCAAATGTAATGATTTAATTTGTAAAATACAAATTTGCGTTTGTAAAATAGCGAATTTGCTATCGAAACCAACTATAGGTTGTATGAATTTGCAATTACAAAGGTAAACTTAGCTAATTTTGAATTTGCAAACACACCATTAAAGTTGTAATTGAGAATTAGATGCATAAAATATCGATAAATAAGCTTGTTATACTCATTTATTGTGAAAATAAGTAATAAACGGATTATTTTAGCCGAATCGTCTTAATCCGGTTATACCTATTGTTTAGATTAATTTCATATATACGCTGATAATCAATAAATTATTTTAATTGTTAATGAAATTTAACCTTAATAATAGGGTCTAAAATTTGAAATTGTAATTTCAACTTATTTGTGGTGGGGAATGAGAATTTCTATTGGAGATGTAATTAAAATTGCACTGGTGATATCGATTTATGTAAATAACAAAAGCAAATAGTTGAATTTGCATTATGTAATTACGATTACTATTAGTAGCGATGTAAATGCAAATTGTAAATCTGTAGAGCTCAAATTTGCTATTTACTTTCTGAAACAAGTCTGTCAAACTGTGAAGTTGCATTTGTAAAATGTGATTCTAAACATTTGTTTTAGGCGTAAAATCACTTTGTAACTCCTGAAATCCTCATGATATTCGCTGTTATAACAATCCTAAATTCAAAATTTCTCTTTCATAATAGGCTTATTTTCATTGAAAATCGATCTTTTAACGCAGGTTTTAAACTGATAAAGGTTCGTTAACGCTATGGCAGGAAAAATCCCGAAATTGTAATATAATTGTATCATTTTCCAGTGCTCACCGTCCTATCCATTGTAACAAGATTGTATTAATATTTGGCTTCGTTACAGTTGATTATACATTTTTTTACCGTTATAAAAAAAATCGTCCTTCCGATTCAGAACCGGAAGGACGATTTTATATTAGTCTCTAAATTATTATTGATTCTTAGCTATCTGATGGGTGTGAGTGCTACATGATTCCGCGTTCACGCAGGCGGCATTGCCATGCCCATGCAGAGCACATTGTATCCTCAAGTGTTGATGTGGCTTTCCAGCCGAGCACTTCATTCGCGTAGGTA
Organism: Bacteroides sp.; assembly: GCA_014801945.1. Lineage (GTDB taxonomy): Bacteria > Bacteroidota > Bacteroidia > Bacteroidales > Muribaculaceae > Duncaniella. The sequence continues at coordinate 15,374 of JAAVDF010000033.1, read as the reverse complement.
GGATTGGCCCATACCTTTTCAATGTCACCTGCACGGCGTCCTACGATCTTATGCGGGACTTTCACACCGGTTGCCTCCTCGAAGGTATCGATGAGTTCGAGGACTGACACGCCGTTGCCTGTTCCAAGGTTGAATATCTCGATCTTGGCTTCGCTCTTATCCTCAAGCATACGTTTCACCGCCAGTACATGAGCCTTTGCGAGATCGACCACATTAATATAGTCGCGTATGCAAGATCCGTCAGGAGTGTCGTAATCATCGCCGAATACGCTAAGCTCTTTACGGATGCCTATAGCTGTCTGCGTGAGATATGGAATCAAATTCTGAGGCACACCGTTGGGGAGTTCGCCGATCTCTGCAGAGGGATGTGCACCGACCGGATTAAAGTAACGGAGGATTACGCTCTTGAAAGGTGCGCCGGCATTGATGACGTCTGTGATGATTTCCTCGGAGATCTGCTTGGTGTTGCCGTAAGGGGAAGTTGCCTTTTTGATGGGCGACTGTTCGGTCACAGGATTCTCGTCAGGCTCTCCATAGACAGTGCATGATGATGAGAACACGATACCTTTGACATCATTTGGTGCCATGAGGTCAAGGAGGTTCATGAGAGTGTTGAGGTTGTTGCGGTAATAGAGGATCGGTTTCTGCATACTCTCCCCTACAGCCTTGGATGCAGCGAAATTTATTATGCCCTTTATGCCGGGGTAGTCGGCAAAAAGTTTGCGGAGTGTCTCGATATCTGTGCAGTCACCCTCTACGAAGTCAGGACGAATACCTGTGATACGCTCAATGCCGTCGAGCACATCGCGGTTTGAATTTGAGAGATTGTCGATGATGACAACCGGATATCCGGCCTGTTGGAGTTCGACCACGGTGTGTGAGCCGATATAGCCCGTACCACCTGTAACTAAAATTCTGTCCATATATGAATACTGTTGATTATTTCTTATCTATTTTCCATCATTGCCTGACGTCCGCATTATCCTACATGTGAATCATGCTGCGGTTTATACGAGCCTATGTGACGACGTTTCTTTTCCTCGAAAATGTCGGATATGGCAAAGAAAATACCGCTTTCCTCCACGTCACCGAATTCATCGTTTATGGCCGTGCCAAACATTTTCATGGTCGGTGAAAGACTCATGTATGAATTGACCAACGGCGGGATATTGAAGCCGTATTCACGTATTGCATGATTGAGGATCTTGTAGTCCTCCTTGAAATCATCCTCAGTGAAAATCCTGCTCATGGCCTCCGAGTCGATGCTCGTCGCACAGGGGCTGATCGGACGCACGAGCTCTTCCGTGTCAGGGAAATGCTTGTGAAGGAAGTAAAGGATCATGTCGCGGCATTCACGGTGATAATTGGGGTACATGGTCATTTTTCCGAACAGATATTTTATTTCGGGATAGACCACGGTGAGCGCGCCCAGTCCGTCCCAGAGATTGTCGAGTGCGAAGATTGCTTTCGCTCCTGCGCGTGATGACTGGTATTCGAGTCGGACAAACGAGCGTCCGAGTTCTATGGTAGAGGGAAGGTACTGCTCGATGAAACTCTTTGAGAAGTTGAACATGTGGCTCGTGGCTATCCGAGGACGACCGTTCTCATCAAGGCGGATGTCCTTGCCTATGATGAAACGATATCCTCCGAGGATCAGTTGTGAGTCCGGATCCCACACGATCAACTGTCGGCATGGCGGATCCATAAGGTCAAACTCATCGATGTCACAGCTCTTGCCGGTGCCTCCACCGGCCGCACGGAATGCCAGTTCGCGCAGCCTGCCTATCTCGCGCATTGTGTTCGGACATTCGCGTCCATCCACAACATAAATTTCGTTCTGGCCTTTGTTTGTGACGCGTAGAAATCTGTCGTGCATGAGTTCGGCTGCAATAAGTGAGCTGTCGATCGGGTCGATAATCTTTTCGGTCATGGGTTAGATCTTAAATAGATTGTCGTGAAAAGTGCGGGAGAGGATCAGGGAGAGGACTAACGTTTAATAAGTTTGATTTTACGGGCGATTCTCAGCGTGCGAGACGATAGACTTCATCGCGGAGTGACGCTGCTTCAGATGCCGCCTCTTTTCCTCCGTGAAGGTTCTCCCAAGGAATGGGTTTGCCTATGCTGATATCGAATGTTTTCCCCGCGCTTTCGAATACTTCACGGGGAAGCCGTATCATCTCGATGTTGAATTTCAGCCCAAGTTTGGTTCTTAATCGTGCAAATTTATAAAAAAACGATGAATTCTCACCACCAAAATGCACGGGAATTATATCCCGGCGTGAAGCGATGGCCTTATTTATCACCATTTTGTTCCATTTTAGGTCTGCGATCACACCGTCGTCACCCTTGCGGGAGACAAGACCGGCCGGAAACATCACTATAGGGGCATCGCTGTCAAAAGCGTCATCAAGGCTCTTGGCGGCATCGCGTGACTGCTTGCCGTGCTTGTTGACGCCAAGGAAAATCGACCGCAGAGGCTCGACGAAAGTCAACAGATCGTTAACCACAAACTTTATATCTTTCCTTCCGCCGTACTGTCCGGAGACCATGTCGGCAAGGATCATGCCGTCGAGGCCACCGAGAGGATGATTGGAGACAATGATGACGCGGGGCTTGTCGGCCGGGAGTGAGCCATGCACATTATAGCTCACATTGAGGTCATCGATCACGCCACGGCAGAAATCCACCCCGGTTCTGGCGGCATTATGACTGAGGAGTTGATTGAGGCCGTCCTGACAGATTGTCTTTTCAAGCGTGTGTATAATGAAGCGTGGAATAAACCGATGATAGCCGGGGGCGCGTTCGCGAAGCACCGAGTCTATGTCGATCTGCATAGGGCGATTCTTACTCTCCATCATTCTCCCTGATTTTGTCAAATGCTTGCCACAATGGATCGGATGGGAGAGGTGCGGTTACGTCGATCAACTGTCCGGACACCGGATGAGTGAAACGTATGCGACGTGCCATAAGTGAGATTGAACCGTCAGGATTACTGCGCTTGTCACCGTATTTCAGATCACCCTTGATCGGACAACCTATTGCTGAAAGCTGAACACGGATCTGATGCTTGCGTCCGGTTTCAAGCTTTACTTCTATGAGGTTGTAACGGTCCGACCGTCCGAGTAGCCGGTAGGAGAGAGCAGCTTTCTTTGACCCTTTTTTTTCAGTCAGTGAGGCATAGCTTTTGTTATTGCGTTCGGTAGTGGTTATGAAATGGACCAATCTTCCTTCGGGTGGTTCGGGAGTGTTTCGGCTCAGTGCCCAATAAGTCTTTTCGACCTCTCCGTTTCTGAACATGTCGTTGAGGCGCGTCAGTGCTTTTGAAGTCTTGGCAAAGACAACGAGGCCGCTTACCGGTCGGTCAAGACGATGGACCACACCGCAGAACACATTGCCCGGCTTGTTGTATTTTTCTTTAAGCCATGTCTTGACAGTCTCCACGAGGGGCTCGTCTCCGGTCTTGTCGCCTTGGACAATCTCACCCGGAGCTTTGTTCACGATGATTATATGGTTGTCCTCATAGACTACTTGCATAATTTCAGATCTTTTATGGGTTTTCCAACGGAGAGAAATAGGGCTTGTTATTGCAAAACTACAAAGAATAATTCAAACATACAAATGGAAGGTTCCTAATGAAAGCCTTAAATCATTCCGAATGTCCGTTTCTGAAAAAGTTTGACTTGTTTAGGAGACAATTTTTTCAGAAATAGATAAGGCCTTTATTCTTTATTGATGAAGATTTAATGATCTTGATGATAGGGTAAGGAATCGAACTTTTTGTGTCTTAATGACGCAGGATAACCGGAGTTTGATTATCTTTGCCATAGAAAAAATAAAAGAACGGAATCATGCTTGAATATATAAAAGGTATAGCCACGGAGATCACTCCGACCTACGCCGTCATTGAGGCAAACTCAATAGGTTATCTCGTTAATATTTCTATTGCCACATTTGAGGAAATCCAGCGTTCGGCAGGAGAATTGAAGGTGTTGCTTCATGAAGTGATCCGCGAGGATGCACATGTGCTTTACGGATTTATTCGCCCGGAAGAGCGAGAGATGTTTCGTCTGCTCATCGGTGTGTCGGGAGTAGGCCCGGGCACAGCTATTCTTATACTGTCATCAATCCCTGTTGTGGATTTGCAGGCCGTGATAGTTTCGGGGGATCATTCACGTTTGAAAAATGTGAAAGGCATCGGCGTAAAAACCGCACAAAGGATAATAGTTGATCTGAAAGATAAAATAAAACCTACCGATGCAACGTTATCTTTACAGCCCGATGCATCAAGCACCTACAGCGAAGTCTATGAGGAATCACTCGCTGCGCTTACGGCTCTCGGATTTGTACGCCAGCAGTCGCAGAAAGTGCTGAAGAGGATCTTCGATGCCGATCCTGCCATCAAGGTTGAGGTCGCTATCAAGAAGGCGTTGAGCATGATGTAAGGTCTCGTCCCGAAAATGNGCGGGGCTGTCATCGGGCAGTGTATTGAAAGGGGAGGGCCTCNGGGCTGATCCCAGACAATAATTCATCATAGATCTTTAGCCTTGACAGCCATAAAAAGACGGCGCAGAATAATCATTTCAGCATTGGTATTCGCCGGTGTGCTCAGCATAACGGCGGCCTCTGCCTTTTTTGCCTTCCCGCAATCGATCAATCCCGAATTTACGCCCCCTGCACCTGTTATACCTGCGCCTGCACCGGGGAGTGGNAGTGATTCAGTAGTCAATCTGTTTCCGGTGAGCCGGCCTATNCCTCAGAGTTATGAGGATCTGATGCAGCAGGAACTGGCCGCCGACTTGTCTAATCCGTCCAACATCACTACGGTCGCCGAGTTTGATCCGCAACTCGGCTANTACGTCATACGCACAAAACTGGGTGACTATGACATAACGACACCGTTTTATCTCACCCCTGCACAGTATGACCGATGGCAGACGCGCAAACAGATGCANGAATATTTCAATCAGCGCAACTCCGAAGCAATCACGAAGCCTGATAAAGAACCATTCAACATTCTTGACATGAACTTCGCNCTCGGACCGCTCGAAAAGATTTTCGGGCCGGGCGGAGTGCAGCTCAAGACACAGGGTTCGGTCAACATATCCACCGGTGTCAAGACCAATAAGACAGANAANCCGGCTCTGTCGCTCAACTCGCGCAGAAAGACCTATTTTGATTTNGATCAGAAGATACAGGCCACGGTTGCGGCATCGGTAGGTGACCGCATGAAATTCAACATGACCTACAACACGGATGCGACCTTTGATTTCGATACGAAGAATCTCAAACTTGCCTACGAGGGCAAGGAGGATGACATCGTNAAATCAATTGAAGCCGGCAATGTGTCCATGACAACCGGATCGTCACTCATCCGGGGAAGTACCGCGCTATTCGGTATGAAGACAAAACTGCAGTTCGGCAAACTNACNGCGACAGCTCTCGTGTCGCAGCAGAATTCCCAATCGACATCCGTAAGCTCNAAGGGTGGCGCGCAGACGACNGAATTTACTGTGAAGGCCGACAACTATGATGCNAACCGTCATTTCTTCCTNGNACATTATTTCCGTGACAACTATGATTCGTTTGCATCNAAGTTGCCGTTCGTGTCGTCCGGTATAAAGATCACACGCATTGAGGTGTGGATCACCAACCGCAACTCNCGCTTCGACCAGAGCCGCAACTTCGTCGCCTTTATGGACCTTGGCGAGAGCAGTCATACGGCTAATTCATACTGGCAGACTGATCCGGCCTATCCACAGCCGTCCAACCTGTCAAACAATCTTCTCTCTGTCATNAAGGANGACTANCCCGGAGCGCGAAATATCAACACCGTAACTCAGGCACTCAGTCCGCTCAACGCTTACGGAATAGAGGGCGGAATCGACTACGAAAAAGTNGAATCCGCCNGACTTCTGTCGTCGTCNGAATACACGCTGAACAGTACTCTCGGCTACATCTCGCTTAAAAGCGCGCTTGCTGCCGATGAGGTGCTCGGTGTGGCATACGAATATACATACAACGGTAAGGTCTATCAGGTAGGAGAGTTTTCGGCNGACATCACTACGACTGACCAGTCGCTCTATCTGAAAATGCTTAAATCGACCACNGTNGCTCCCCGCCTCCCGATGTGGGATCTCATGATGAAGAATGTCTATTCGCTCGGAGCGACAATGATTCAGAAGCAGAATTTCCGNCTCAACATCAAATATCTCAGCGACACGACCGGAACGGAGATCAACTATCTGCCCATTCCGTCNATCTCAAACGTCCCGCTGCTTCAGGTGATGAATCTTGACCGTATTGACTCCAACGAGGCGTCGAACCCCGACGGATTCTTTGACTTCATNGAGGGTTACACCGTCCTTTCTTCNCAAGGCAAGATTATATTCCCTGTAGTNGAACCGTTCGGCACGAATCTGGAGAAGAAAATAGGTAATCCTTCGTTGGCCGAACCTTATCTCTATCAGCAGCTCTATGATTCGACGCAGATTGTGGCCCGACAGTTTGCCGACAGGAATAAATTTGTGCTCACCGGACGCTATCAGGCATCGGCCGGAGGATCGCAGATACGNCTCAATGCTTTCAATGTCCCNCGTGGATCGGTNGTAGTTACNGCCGGCGGAGTAGTGCTTACCGAGAATAGTGACTATACCGTCGATTATGCCATGGGTGTGGTCACCATTACCAATCAGAGCATCATTGANTCCGGACAGAGTATCAACGTCTCGCTTGAAGATCAGTCACAGTTCTCCATGCAGCGNAAGACCCTNCTCGGACTTGACCTGAACTATCAGTTCAACAAGGANTTCAATGTAGGNGCTACNATCATGCACTTTTCCGAAAAGGCAATGACCGAAAAGGTGGAGATCGGCAATGAGGTGGTCAACAATACAATCTGGGGACTGAACATGCAGTACAACACCCGCTTCATGTGGCTGACCAACCTCCTCAACAAAATTCCTACGGTCAATGCCGTTCAACCATCGACAATGAGTCTGCAGGCTGAATTTGCCAACCTCATTCCNCACAAGCAAAAGAGCGGAAGTAACCGTGGATCGTCCTATATAGACGATTTCGAGTCTGCGCAGTATGGCATAGACCTGCGCTCGCCATATTCATGGTTCCTNGCATCGACACCCTACGATCCGTCGGGCGACGCGCTTTTCCCCGAAGCCGCANTGTCCAACGATGTGGCCTACGGCAAGAACCGCGCGCTTCTCAACTGGTACTTCATCGACCGCATGTTCACNGCCCGNAANTCATCCCTTTGTCCGGGTTACATAAAGAGCGACACCAAGCAGCTCAATAATCCTTACGTGCGCGAGATCTATACATACGAAGTATTCCCCGGCCGTCAGCAGACCTANGGGGAGTCCAATACCATACAGACCCTCAACCTCTCATTCTATCCCACGGAGCGCGGACCTTACAATCTNGANGCTACTGACATCGACGATCAGGGCAATCTCCTNAANCCCGAACGTCGNTGGGGCGGTATCATGCGAAAGATGGACAACACCAATTTCGATGCGTCGAATATCGAATATGTACAGTTNTGGATGCTTTCGCCNTTCCTNGATCCCGAAAATGACAATCTTTCGGGNGGTGACCTCTATCTGAACTTCGGCGAACTTTCGGAGGATATCCTCAAGGACGGTCTNAAGAGCTATGAAAACGGTATCCCTGTAGATGGCAACGATGAATATCTCCANAGCACCGTCTGGGGTAAAGTGTCGTCACAGAACTCACTGACCTACGCGTTTGACAACAATACCAGNTCGCGTCTGCCGCAGGACGTGGGNCTNGACGGACTCATAAACGAAGCCGAGTTTGGATTCTCGTCATATTCCGATTATCTCGACAGACTCCGCTCCAAACTGTCTCCNTCGGCTATCGAACGGATGCAGGCTGATGCTTTCTCGCCGTTCAACGACCCTGCGGGCGACAACTATCACTTCTTCCGCGGATATGACTACGACGAGCAGCGTCTCGGTGTGCTCGAACGCTACAAACGTTACAATGGTGTTGAGGGCAACTCGCTATCACCGCAGGACGCGCCCGANCCGCTCTATCAGTCATCGCGCGCNCTGCCCGATGTCGAGGACATCAATCAGGACAATACGCTCAACGAATATGAACGCTATTTCCAGTACAAGATTTCAATCCGTCCGGAGGATCTTGTGGTNGGNAAGAACTATATTACCGACAAGCAGGTGTCACTCGTCCCCAACAGCGACGGCACTCCGCAGGANATGGTGTGGTATCAGTTCAAGATACCCTTGAGCGACTATCAGAAAGTGGTTGGCAATATCACCGACTTCTCCACCATACGTTTCGCCCGCATGTTCATGACAGGNTTCAAGGCTGTCACACACCTGCGCTTCGCCACATTTGAACTTGTGCGCGGTGACTGGCGACCCTATCAGTTCAACCTCAACACCCGCGGCGATGCCCCGGCCGAAGGTCAGCTTGATGTGTCGGTGGTCAACATCGAGGAAAATTCTGACCGCGAACCTATCAACTACGTTCTNCCTCCCGGTGTGACGCGCATCACTGATCCGAGNCAGCAGCAGATCGTGCAGCTCAACGAGCAATCGATGTCGCTCAAAGTTACAGGTCTCCAGCCGGGCGACGGCCGCGGTGTCTATCGCAACACCCAGCNCGACCTGCGCAACTATAAGCGGATGCAGATGTGGGTCCACGCTGAAAAACTGATCGACGATCTCACCAACCTCCGGTCAGGTGAAGTCTCGGTCTTCATCCGCCTCGGTTCTGATGTCCGCAGCAACTTCTATGAGTATGAGATACCGCTCGAACTGACACCGTTCGGCACCTACGCGCAGGATGGTTCCGACCGTCAGATCGTGTGGCCGCGCAGTAACTATATGGATTTTGATCTCCAGAGCCTNGTCAATCTTAAAAAGGAACGCAACCGTGCCAAGAACGAGCATCAGCCCGGAGTNGGGTTCGGCACACTTTTCACCGGCCGCGATCCNGATAACGAGCGCAACCGCATGGCAGTGATGGGTAACCCGTCGCTCAGCGATGTGCGCGTGATGCTCGTCGGTGTCCGCAACAATGCATCGACAGTCAAGGATGCGATCGTGTGGCTCAACGAACTTAAAGTTACCGATTTCGAGAGTGAGGGTGGTTGGGCTGCCAANGCCAATCTCAATGTNGGTGTTTCNGACATCGCAACGCTCAATGTCGGTGCACACATCGAGACCGCCGGATTCGGTTCGGTGGATCAGTCGCTCAACTCACGCCGTATGGACGATTACGAGCAGTACAACGTCGCCNTGCAGGTTGATGCCGGACGTTTNCTCCCTGAAAAGGTCAAGCTNCGTGCCCCGATCTACTATTCNGTGTCGAAGGAGCGCATCACACCCAAATACAATCCTCTTGATCAGGATGTGAAGCTCAAGGACGCGCTTGACGCATGCACNACCGAGGCGCAGAAGGATTCCATACGTGCATTCGCCGTNGANAATACCACNGTCAAAAGCTTCTCCATCTCAGGTCTGAAATTNGATGTGAAGTCCAAGAATCCTATGCCTTGGGATCCCGCCAACTTCACCTTCAATTTCTCTTTCAACAAGCAGGCNAAGACCGATCCGACCACAGAGTATGAAAACACCAACGACTACCGCGGATCGTTCCAGTACTCCTACACGCCCTACGTCAAAGGTCTGCGTCCTTTCTCNTTCATCAAAAGTAAGTCNAAACACGCGCGNTTCCTGAAGGAGTGGGAGCTGAACTATCTCCCCACCAACATCTCTTTCCTCACGACGATGTCGCGCTANTACTACGAACTTCAGACCCGATCGGAGACCGATGTCGATTTCCAGCTCCCTGTGTCGGTCAGCAAGAATTTCATCTGGGATCGTCAGCTTGCTCTCAACTGGAATCTNACNAAGTCACTNTCCGTCAATTTCAACAGCAACACCTCCGCACGAATTGACGAGCCTCTCGGCGCTGTNAANCGCAAGNTGTTCCCTGACCGCTACAAGGAGTGGAAGGACACCGTNATGCAGAGCATCTTCCGTCTCGGCACTCCGTGGAGCTACAATCAGAGTTTCGTCGTTAGCTACCGTGCGCCGTTCAGCCGTATCCCGGTGNTCGACTGGCTCACCGGCAACGCTTCCTACAACGCTACATACCGCTGGGATCGCGGTGCGGAGATCGACGGGGTGAAGATGGGTAACTCCATTGCGAATCAGGCTTCGTGGAACGTCGATGGCCGCGTGAATTTCGAGACGCTTTACAACAAGTGGGCCTACACAAAGAAGGTCAACCAGCGTTTTCAGGCACGCCGCACACAGNCNGCTCCCAAGAAAGCCAAGAAGTTNGAGCGGACATACGCNCTGCTTCCCGACACCACTCTCAATATCCGCCACAATCTCCGCAACACCAAGGTGAAAGTTACAGCCGTGACGACCGACGGNAAGCCNTTCCGTGTTACCCACAAGGTGGTCGATGCAAACAACATCACCATNCTCACGCGTGGNAAGGACAACATACGTTTCACTGTCGAGGAGATCCTGAAGGAGGACAAGTCGATATGGCGTGAGATAGGGGAGTACGGCACACGTTTCCTCATGTCGCCACGTGCGGCATCGCTGCGCTTCCGCTCCACCCACTCGCTCTCGCTCCCGCTTTTCCGNCCCGACATAGGCAACGTCTTCGGCCAGTCNCGCAGCTACGGCCCGATGTCGCCCGGCCTTGACTTCGCATTCGGTTTNGCCGGTGAGAACTATGTCGATAAGGCTATGCGCCGCGGATGGCTCATCACTGACGACGGGCAGACATCGCCGGCCATCTTCTCGCGCACCAACGAACTTAACATGGAGNTGACGCTCGAACCAATCCGCGGCCTTAAAGTGGTCCTCACNACCAACCGNACCGACAACCGCACNCGCTCCACCCAGTTCATGTATGACAACATGCCCACATCGCTNGCCGGATCATACACCAAGACCCACGTNGCCTTNCGCACCGCGCTCAAGCATTTCAAGGCCGACAACGGTTACGAATCGTCGGCTTTCAACGACTTCCTCGCCAANATCCCGGTCATCACCGANCGTGTCCGNGGCGAATACACCGGGCTTGACTACCCGATGGGCGGTTTCATGGANGGNAACATCAATGCCGGTAATCCCTTCAATCCTGAAGTGGGTGATGTCAGCCCGACAAGNTCCGACATACTTATCCCCGCCTTCCTCGCGGCCTANACGGGCACTAATCCGCGCAAGCAGTATCTGACACCTTTCCCGTCNTTTGCCGACGCGCTCCCCAANTGGCGCGTCACCTACGACGGCCTGATCTACATCGGCAACCTGCGCAACATNTTNAAGTCATTNACGCTCAGCCACGCCTACCAGTGCACGTATTCNGTCGGGTCATACTCGTCGTATCTCAANTGGATGAGTGCCGATGGNGGTGACCTCGGCTTCACCATCGACGAGCTNACGGGTAATCCTATCCCGACTTCGCCTTACAACATCTCCTCCGTGGCNATCACCGAGAAGTTCGCACCNCTGATCGGCGCGGCNGTGACGCTGAAAAATGACCTCACGCTTTCGGCTGAGTACCGCGACGCGCGCACACTGACGCTCAACACCTCCGCCGGACAGGTTGTCGAGGCCAATCAGCGCGGCATGACTTTCGGGNTCGGCTACAAGATTGTAGGTTTCAACACCGTGCTGAAGATGAAAGGGTCGGGCCGCGGTATATCAAACGACCTGACGCTCAACGCCGACTTCAACTTCTCGGAGACACAGGCCCTGATCCGACGCATAGAGACCGCCTACACTCAGGCAACGTCGGGCACACAGACTCTGACCCTCAACTTCACGGCTTCCTACGTGATGTCGCGCCGTCTGACGCTCGGAGCGTTCTTTGATCATCAGGTCAACACCCCGATTGTCTCCTCGACGGCCTATCCAACCACCAACAGCTCTTTCGGCTTTAACATCAACCTATCACTCGCCCGCTGATCTCCCATTCATTCCACGAGTATATAATAACACGAGTATATAATAAAGTATATAATAATATATAATAATATGTGTAAGCTAAAATATTCGTTCAGCCACCGCTTGCCTGTCGGCCACTGCGGATTGCGCGCGATCATTCCCGCCATGATGCTGGGTCTCATCGTGGGCTGCTTGTCAGGAAACCATTATCAGTCTCTTGCCGAGGCCGACGGTCTTCTGTCGGGCTACGTCTATTTTATCCTCGTTATGGGCATAATCTCTTCACAATATCCATCTTTTTAAATTCTATTACTGTCCGCTAAACCATAAGTTAGTGAGTCCAACTTTATGAAAGGTAGAAGTTGGGCTTATTTTTTGTATATGACAATCCCCCTCAGTCGTTTTCGGGTGTTTCCGGAGGCTATTCTGAGGCATTTGCCAGCATGATTTTCAAATCTGCATCAGGTTAGTTTAGGAACTTTTCAAGATTTAGGTAGTACATCAGTATGATTCGTATAATTGTCGCCAGTACCGAGAAGCTCCAACGCCTGTTCAATTTGCTCTATAATACCGATAGCGACAGATTGGCAATGAGTGTCATCCATATCTGGATTTTTATGGCGTTGGCACTTTCTCCGTAGAAGTATTTCAGGGGGAAGTTCTGCTTGATCTGTTTGAAAAGAGACTCTATCATACACCGACGTTGATATGACCTCGCAGATGGAAGGAAACTCACTCGTACTCCCCGGTAAAGCCACCGGCAACCTCCGCATCATCGGCAGCTCGCCAAGCCTTGAGGATGCAGTGATTGAAGACGCTAATGCCTTAACCTACAACGCCTACGATACTATGGACCGTCTCGCGTACAGCGGCGAGCGCGCTCGCTTTGAAAGCAGTGTCGCCCCAGGCATATACATCGTAAAGAGCGGCCCCAAAACCGAAAAAGTACTCGTCAAGTAATTAAAGTTTCTTCAACAACCTCTCCCAAGGCGCGACCACACTAGGCCGCGCCTTTTCATCTATAAAGAGGAAGATAAGTTACCCAAGCGCCAACAACGCTACGCAAGCACTTTGATGATGCGGAGCCGGGGGCTCCGACACCGGGACTAACAGAGACCCGTACCGATATAATTGTCATAAGGCGACCCCGGAATACCGGAGTCGCCTTATACTTTAAGTATGCAATGCTACGCGCAATGATTTTGAATGAATCAAGCGTCGTGCGTTATGCATTGATCAAATTACTTGCGGATGAACTTCTTGCCATTCTGGATGAGGATGCCCTTTGCGTCCTTGCCAACCTTCTGGCCGAAGAGGTTGTAGACGGGAGCGTTCTCGTCGCTGGCTACGGAAATGCTGCCTATTCCAGCAGTGACGCCGAAAGCAACGGGAGTCGGAGCGGGAGTTGTTTCGCCGGTCTCTTCGTTTGTCTTTTCCTCACCGGAGAATACGATGGAAGGAATAGCGTCGAGGTCGGGGTTTTCAGCGGGAACATAGATGAAGCCGTTGTTGGACATCTTCGAGCCCTCAGCCCAATAGTAGAAAGTAGAAGGATAATTCTCCGTAGCGTAGCTTGCTATGCAAAGGAAGCCAGAGCCTTCGCCTACATTTCCAACGCCCATAGTGGCACCGGGGGTCTTGAGCTTTGTGAAATCGGGAGCTTCACCATCAAGGAAATCGCTTGCTTTAGTGGCTCCCATGTGTACGTTGCCGAATGCATCCTCAGGGAGAGTGTAGTAGAGACGGTCAATACCGACATCATTTTTAGATGCATCAAGAGCAACACCGAGAGCGTAAGCGTAGAGGTTGTTCTTACCTTCCATCACGTAGTAGCTTTTGTTTGTGTTGAGTTTGGTGAGGAAGAAGAAATAACCTGTCTTAGTTGTCTCCAGCTTGTAAACACATCCAGATTCGATCATTTGAGCAGTACCGGGAGTTGCAGCGAGGGGAGACGTGCCGTTTGTGGAACCTGTGCATCCTGCTGTGATCTTTATAGCTTCGCTACCGGCGACAGAAACGAAATTGTAAGGAGCGGCAGAGGGAGTGAAGGTCTTCATGTCGTCGTCGAAAGCGAGAGTCAGTTTTCCGTTTGCATCCTCGCAAAGAACCGTACCTGCGGCATCAACTACGTTACCTGTGAAGCCAAGTGCTTCAGCGTCCATGAAACAGGGCTGAGACTGAGCGGCTACTGTGAAGCCGATAGCGAGACCTGAAAGAAGAAGTAAAAATTTTTTCATACGAAAATTTTTAGATTATAGAATGTTATAGCTGTTAAAGTTTCTAATTCCCGGCAGCGGGATGCACCGCAGCCGGGAATTTGATTGCAAAGATAATATTATTTATTCATATTACTGTCCGCTAAACCATAAAATAGTGAGTCCAACTTCATGAAAGGTAGAAGTTGGACTTACTATTTTATATATGACAATCCCCCTCAGTCGTTTTCGGGTGTTTCTGGCGGCTATTCTGAGGCATTTGCCAGCATGATTTTCAGATCTGCATCAGGTTGGTTTAGGAACTTTTCAAGATTCAGGTAGTACATCAGTATGATTCGTATAATTGTCGCCAGTCCCAAGAAGCTCCAACGCCTGTTCAATTTGCTCTGCAATACCGATAGCAACAGATTGGCAATGAGTGTCACCCATATCCGGATTTTTATGGCGTTGGCACTTTCTCCGTAGAAGTATTTCAGGGGGAAGTTCTGCTTGATCTGTTTGAAAAGAGACTCTATCTGCCACCGGCGGCAATATATCGCCACGATTGTCTCCAGCGGCATGTCAAAATCATTGGTAAGAAGCGAGATGAGCTTCGGTTCCTTACCTTTCTTGATGTCAACGTATGTGATAATACGTGCGACATGATTGATTCTATCTTTTCGGAAGACAACGACTTGCTCCCGGTATTCCATCAGTCCCTGCGGAGTCTGATGCATACAATCTACAAGTGCCTCATATTTGAGGTTTTACATATACAACGTCACGTTCAGTAAGCTCCTCGAACTTGGCATAGTTGATATATGCGCTGTCAAGCGCCACAATCTCATTATGGTTATAATAATTGGGGGCAAGCATGAAAGAATCATTTGTAGCAGCCGAGGTAAATTGTACATCGCATGGCACGCCTTCGTTGGCATGAATGACCGAGTGAACCTTTACGCCGCCTTTCTTCCTGCCCGTCTTTGGATGACGTCCCACACCCTTGAATATGGCGTTAGAGAACAATGTGACGGTTGTCGAATCGATGATTCTAAGCTGCTTTATCCACTCTTCCGTCCCGTTGCGTCGGCTGTCCGATGAAAGCAGCACCTTGTTAGCAGCGTATAGATCGCGATAGACCTCCTCAAAAGAACTTTTCTGATCGTCTGGAGTTTGCGTCAGAAAGAGTATTGCGTCGGGGTAC
>JAAVDF010000032.1 GCA_014801945.1 Bacteroides sp. | reverse complement strand
CCGGACCTCCTCCGGGAGTGCCTAATTGTGGACCTCCGGGGCGTCCACCACCACGCTTCATGCGTGAATCGTTGCTCATAGTGTTTTCCGTTGATTGTTGATCAGATTTCTGGGCGCAACCAGCCAACGGAATGCTGACCGTGACAAGACATAACCCAACGGTAATGCCGCTAAATAAATGCTTGAAGTTCATATTTTCCAGTTTTTGTTTCTATTTCTATTAATAAGACCGTTTTGAAGACAAAAGTTTATTTTTGGTGGTAAACAACATCTATTCAATGGCTAATGGAATATAGGGTAAAATGACTTAGGCTGACGCATCTTAAAACCACAAATCTTCTGAAAGTTAGATGAACTGCACCCCAAAAGTTCTGTGTCTAACTTTTGGGGTGCAGTTTGAGGTTCTAATTTTCAGAGGGGATTTGAGAGATGCCTTTTACTTCTGGCCGGTAGCTATATTCTTTGTTATACGTCAGAAGTGAGTACTATCACCTTTTTGTTTCGGACAGAAAAATGATTATCCCTACGGATTATTTTCCTGTATGGTTAAAGCTTTTAGTAACGAGAGGGAGATTCTTCTCCATGGCTATACGGCTGGGAGTCGGATACTCAAGCTTGTCAAGTTCGGCCAGTGCGAAACTGATATCGTCAAGCAACTGATCTGCCATATCGCGGCTGAAACCCTGCTTGCAGAGCACGCGCATCACCACCATGTCCTCAATATTGGCCGGCATCGTATAGGCCGGTACCATCCATCCTTTCTGAGCAAGCTTGTCCTGAAGATCATAGAGCGTCCATTTAGCCGATTTCTGATACTCCTCATCCATGCGCCATACGAAGATAGGATTGGGGACTTCGGAAGAGTAGGGCACAAATTCCTTCATGCCGCCGATCTTATCGTGAAGATACTTGGCCACCTGAAGAGAATTGTACTGCACGTTCTTATATCCTTCAAAGCCGAGACGTATGAACTGATAATACTGACCGAGGATCTGTGCGGCGGGACGTGAATAGTTAAGACCGACCTGAGTGACCTCAGCTCCGAGGTAATTGACGGTAAACGACATGTCGGCCGGCAGGTATTTCTTATCTTTCCAAACCACCCAACCGAGTCCCGGATAAACAAGACCGAATTTGTGACCCGACGTGCTGATTGAGAGAACCCATTTCAAGCGGAAATCCCATTTCTTTTCAGGTTCGATGAACGGAAGGATGAAACCGCCTGATGCGGCATCGATGTGGATGCAGACTTCATTGCCGGTCTCCTTATTATATTTGTCAAGGGCTGCATCGAGGGCCTCGACGTCATCATTCATACCGCTCCATGTCACGCCGAGGATAGGCACGACGCAGATCGTGTTTTCATCGCAGAGACTTATAGCCTTGTCGATGTCGAGGGTCGGATGTTCGGGAGTGAGCGGAACAAGACGCATCTCTACATCCCAGAACGTAGCGAATTTCTCCCATACTACCTGATAGGCTGTGCTGATGACGATGTTCGGCTTGTCGTAAGGCTTACCGGCTTTCTTCCGACGCTCTTTCCAGCGTTTGAGAGCTGCGAGACCGCCGAGCATACAGGCTTCGGATGAACCGATGGCCAGTGCGCCGGCCTTCCATTTAGCTGTTTCAGGAGTATTCCACAGATTGGCCATGATGTTGATACACTTCTGGCACATGACTGCGATACGTGGATATTCAGTCTCGTCGATGTAATTGATACCGATGGCTTCATTCATCAGACGGGTTGCGTATTCGTCCATGTAGGTAGTCACGAAGGTGGCGAGGTTAAGCCGGGGTTGTGTCTGCGCATAAGTCTCGTCCTTCACCATCTGATAAGCAATCTCAGGAGTCGTAGGTCCCTGAGGGATTCGCTCGGTAGGAGCCGGCTGGAGCATTGCTTCCGAGCCGAATACGTTTGTCTTGGCATCGCCGTCGCGATAATTCGGATCTGATTTCGGGTCTAACATAGTTATGTGTGTTTTTATTGGGTTGAAAAATATTTTAGATATGGAGATGCGACCCGTAGAATTTAATCTACGGAGAGAGGCAATTTACTTAATGGTCAGCTCATGAGAAGTACGATCACCACACCCCAAAGGATCAACAGCGTATTACCGATGGCGTACGTCACGGTATAGCCCATGGCGGGGATTGTACTTCCTATGGCATCCTGAATCGCACCCAGCGAAGCGGTGGTCGTACGGCTTCCGGCACAACAGCCGAGATTGATCGCGGCCGGGAACTTGAAGATGGTCTTTCCGACGATCATACCGAGTACGAGCGGAACCGTAGTGCAGACCACGCCCATGAGGAAGAGCATGAAACCTACTTCCTTGAGTCCGCTTACAAACGACGGTCCGGAGGTGATGCCTATGACGGCGATAAACATGTTAAGACCGAGATTATCCATCAGCCATACTGCCGGCTGAGGTATGCGTCCGAATGTCGGGTGCTGTGTGCGCAACCATCCGCAGACGAGACCTGAGATGAGTGCGCCACCGCTCGTGCTGAGGCTGACAGGCACACTTCCGAAGTGAATGGTCAACGCTCCGAGCAGTCCTCCGAGAAAAATACCGATACCGACAAGGATGAGATCGGACTTGACCGAACGTTTGTCGGCGAAACCGATGGATGCGGCTGCGGCGTTGACCTCACTCTGCAGACCGACGATGGTCACCACGTCGCCAGCCTGCAACTTTAGCTGTGCAAGTACCGGGAGTGATGCACCCGAACGGGTGATGCTCTTGATGGAAACGCCATACATCTCCTTGGTCATCCTCAATTGATCTACAGTCTTTCCGGCCGCGCCCTTCTTGGAGACGGTGACGCTTATCTGTTCGGCGGGAAAGTCAAGAAGTTCGGCATCGTTCACCTCAGCTCCGATCCACTTTTCATCGCCGATGATATATTCTCGGCGTCCGCTGAGCACTATCTCATCACCGCGCGCTATCATGCTGTCAGGAGTAGGATCGGCCACCTTACCGTTCTGACGGATGCGCTCCACGAATATGCGGCGGTCCTGCTGTAGGAAGTAATCCTCGATTTCCTTTACGCTCTTAGGCTCGCTGAAGAAATCTGCTTCGGCCTTGTATGCGCGGAATGCCACCGGACGGAGTGCGTTGATGTAATTTGGGTCTGCCGATGCGCTTCCCTGATTCATCTTCTTCTCAAGTTCAGCAGTCTCGGCCTTAACCTTTTTCAGACCGCCGAGCATTGCCGGGCCTAAGTTGGCGAGGATATAGGCCGAACCGATCGTGCCGAACACGTAGGTCACCGCATAGCACACGGGCATCACGTCAATCCATGCTTTTTTCGTCTCCGGAGAACCTGAGATTGATGAAATAGTGTCCGTACCCACTCCGAGTATGGCCGACATGGTCTGAGCTCCGGCGAGGAGTCCCACGGCCTCACCGATATTGTAGCCCATGATTTTCGCTACGATCCATGTGGTCAGTAGGCAGAACACACAAAGCACACAGGCAAATGCCACTTGTTTGAGGCCGTCGCCACGCAGCGAATGGAAAAACTGAGGGCCTACGCTGTAGCCGATCGAAAACAGAAACAGCAGGAAGAAAGCATCTTTGATAGGTCCGGGAATAGAGATGTCGAGCTGGCCGACAACTACACCGACAAGAAGTACGGAAGTGACTGTTCCGAGCGAGAAGGACTTGTATTTCAATTGTCCGATAAGGAATCCCAGACCGAGGGTGAGGAATATCGCCAGAGAGGGGTTGTCTCTCAGTGTTTCTACAAACCAATGCATAGTATCGTAAAATTAATGTGTGTTTTTATACGGGGTAGGTTGTGTAATTTGGGGCGGTCACACTCCGTCAATTCATAAAATCGGAGGGGTGTTGGACGAAGGGGGCGGCTTCATCCGCGATCTGATCCGCAGTCCTGACTCCGGGATTAAGGAAGGCATTTTTTGTAAAACCTTCGATGTGGTATGCTGTACGTGTGTCAGTCACTCGGCCGGCTGTTATGTTTAGGAAGATTTTTTTCATGCTGATGTTGAAACTTATGAGGGAATATAATCATACAACATATCCTGAGTTACAAAAGTTTTGATTTTCTGACAAATGTCCCCACATCAGCCCCCACCTTCATGCCTCCCATAGTCCATCCGTCTCGAACCGGTCACTGTGCGCTAATCTTTCAGGTGCGTTAAATTGTTGGTGATATCGTAAGCATCAAATTCAAGCACATCCCATTCAATCGGATTATACGAAAAATCATAGGTATTAGGCCATGCGTTTTGCTGATGGCGGATAAAGCGTTGTGCATACTTTACTGCTTGTTCATGCAACGAAGTGAGATAAAAGCCCTTACCGAAGTCAAGATAGTCGCGTGAATGTAGCGTATCCGGTACTCAATAGAGCAATTTGAAGCATGGTATAATTTCATTGTGGCAACACTCCTTTCTCTTTCATGTAGTCTGTTAGATCATCCATCAGGTAGCAGGAACTGAATGTGTGGAGGACATCGTAAGATGGCACAATATAATCATAGAGTATTCCTGAGCGGTTCAAACGATCATACACCTCATTTTGGCTCAAATTCAATCGTTGTGCAAGCCTACTGATACAGTATGTCATAAATTCAAGAGTATTTTTATCCATGATTGTATTAAGTGATAATAGTGTTCCTGTATAATTGTAATTAATCTGCTCAGAAATTTTCATTTGTCTGCTTGTAAGTCAGCTGTTCTGGCTCAGACCATTTTTGAATATTCTAACAGTTGTCAGATATGTTTGGTTACTTTAAGAGTAAAGATAGTGATTTTTTAAAACTAGAGCAATATTCCAATAAATTTATTGCAATTTACTGCTGAATAGAGATATATGAAGCGAAACAAAGTATGGTAAGAATGGAGATAATGCTCATGAATCATCCCCGCGATCTTAAAAATCTTTGCTTATTTGAGATTGCTTTCATCTTAGTGTATTCTCATGGAGGAGTGATCGAGGGGGCATAAAGCAAGCTTCTATTCTTTCAGGCGTTTAAAGTTTTCTTTTGTCTGTTCTATTTCTCGTTTTAATTCTTCTTCGGTAGGCAGGATCAGTTTATATTTTGATGCGAATACACCGATATCGTTGCGGTTGCCGAGCGTATATTCAATCACAGTGTCGTTCTTTTCGGCACAAAGGATGATGCCTACAGTCGGATTGTCGTCGGCTGTACAGACTTCGCGGTTAAAATAGTTGACATAGAGCTGCATTTGCCCCACGTCGGCATAACCGGCCTTTGCCATTTTCAGATCGATTATCACGTAGCAGCGGGCCGGGATGTTGTAAAACACCAAGTCGGGATAGAAATGATCACCCTCCAATGTGAATCTTTTCTGTCGGCCAACGAAAGCGAATCCTCTGCCGAGTTCAAGTAGAAAATCCTCGATATGGGTCAGGATTGCACTTTCAAGCTCTTTTTCCTGTAGGGCGGGATCTTCCTTCATGTCAAGAAATTCAAGCACGAACGGATCATGCACTAATCTCAGAGGATCGAATTTTTCGGGATTTACAGGACGATTCTTTGCCATAATCTCTTTGACTTCCGCTTCATCACGGTGCGATGCAAGGAGTCGTTCATAATACTGTGTTTCAATTTGCCTTTCGAGCTGCCTGACACTCCATCCACCTTTAGCAGCCTCCTCGACATAATATTCTCTGGCCTTAGGATTGGATACTCGGATGAGAGTCAAGTAATGTGACCAAGACAATTTACCGGACAGTGTCTGGTAAATTGGGAAAGTCTGATAAAATTTGCGCATATCTCTCAGATTTGAACGTTTGAATCCACGTCCAAACTCTGCAGTAAGACGGCGTGAGATCTCGTCGATCAGTCCATTACCATACTTAGCTTTTGCCTCACCGCCCTGTGCGTCAACAATCAGTTTGCCTATGTGCCAATAAGCCTGAACCATTGCCGTATTGACGGTAACAGCGACTTTACTCCGTGCCTCTTTGAGAATCAGACTGATCTGATTGTAAAGATTCTCTGACTGGAGGCCTGTGGTCTTATCTGTGATCTCTGACATGGGAGGGGGGATTGATTTCGATTTTGTCAAATATTTCTATTTTGGCCGTTAATCGCAAAATTAGCAAAAAATACCGGTAACAATATCGATCACATCAAAATTTTCATCAAAACTTTGGCTATCAGATGTCGCTTCCGTTTTTGAGTGCCTGAAGAAGCCAGCAGGGGAGAAGGATGAGAATGAGCAGGAGTGTCATAACGGGATGAGGATTTTTGAAGGATGGGGGAGAGGGTTAGGGATTACGGATGCAAAGTTATATGCCGCATGAGCCTTATTAGAACACGGCAATGTTAATAAATTATAATTCATTTGCTTGTCTCATTGATCCTTCGGTTCTCCGGTCGATGTCGGTGGACGTCCACTTCCGACGGCCGAACCACTGCCTATGGCATGTAAATGTTACAGATCTGTGAGGATTTTACGTTTCAAGAAGGATTTACAGATATTATTAAGGAAATATTCGTAAATTTGCAGAGTGAAATTTCAAACATTCCATATATCAAATCAATCACACATTTCGAAACAAATTGCATTTAACTTCCCCATGAGAAAACTTGCATTGACTTTCTCTCTGCTGGTCGCGCTGATGTGCAACATGGCGTTGGCCCAGATCATGACCCCAGTCAAATGGTCTGCAAAAATTGACATGACCGGAGATGACCGTGGGCAGGTAGTCCTTACGGCTACAATCAGCAACGGATGGCACATGTATTCGCTCGATTGCGATCCCGATGCCGGCCCGCAGATCCTTGAGATCTCTTATCCCAAGCTTGAAGGCGTGACGCTGGAGGGAAAGCCGACCCCCGACAAGCCTTCTCACAAGCAGTATGACGAAATGTTTGGCGCAGAGCTCGCTTGGTGGACACAGGGTGTCACCATCAAGCAGAACTTCAAGGCCACTCAGCCCGATTTCAATATCGACGTAATGCTCGTCTGCTCCGCATGTAACGACGAGAACTGCATCCCCCCCTCGCGCTCTACTTTCAATCTCTCAGGAACAGCCAAGGTAAAGGCCGCTCCCGAAAAGAAGGAAGAGGCAAAGGCTGCCGTTGAGGATCTTCCTGCCGTTGTTGAGACGGCCGAGAATGCTCCTGCAGATGAGGCTGCTCCCGCCGACACTCTCGCGGCTGTCTCTGACTCTCTTGCATCGTCAGTTCCTGCCGGAAAGACGGCCGATCTTTGGGCTCCCGTATCGTTCGCCGAATCAGAGAGCGCGGAGGATTTCTCGACCACATCTCTCTGGTACATCTTCTTCACCTGCTTCCTCGGCGGTCTCGTGGCTCTTTTCACCCCCTGCGTGTGGCCTATGATCCCCATGACTGTCAGCTTCTTCCTCAAGAAAGGTAAGGACCGCAGCAAGAGCATCATCGATGCTTGCACCTACGGTCTCTCCATCATAGTGATCTATGTAGCTCTCGGCCTGCTCATCACAGGTATCTTCGGCGCAAGCTCGCTCAACGCCCTTTCGACTTCGGCCGTCTGCAACATTATCTTCTTCCTCCTCCTCGTGGTGTTTGCCGTCAGCTTCTTCGGCGCATTCGAGATCAAACTCCCCTCGTCATGGTCAAACAAGATGGATGCAACCGCTGAGAAGACCACCGGTCTCCTCTCCATCTTCTTCATGGCATTCACACTCACGCTCGTATCATTCTCCTGCACCGGCCCTATCATCGGTACACTCCTTGTAGAAGCCGCTTCGCAGGGCGACCTCTGGGGCCCCGCCATCGGTATGCTCGGATTCTCGACAGCTCTCGCGCTTCCGTTCATGCTCTTCGCCATGTTCCCCACCATGCTTCAGGCAGCACCCAGCTCCGGCGGTTGGATGAACACCCTCAAGGTGGTTCTCGGCTTTGTCGAGCTCGCCCTTTCGCTCAAGTTCCTCTCCGTGGCTGACCTCGCTTATGGATGGCACATCCTTGACCGCGAAGCTTTCCTCGCGCTCTGGATCATCATGTTCTTCCTCCTCGGCCTCTATCTCCTCGGCCAGTTCAATTTCGCTCACTACGGTAAGGCCGATAGCTCCATCGGAGTGTTCCGCTTCTTCCTTGCCCTCTGCTCACTCTCGTTCACCGTTTATCTCATCCCCGGTCTTTGGGGTGCTCCTCTCAAGGGCGTGAGTGCCTTCGTTCCCCCGCTGTTCACTCAGGATTTCAACCTCTACGGCAATGGTTTCAAGGAATATGATGACTTTGAGGAAGGCATGAAGGTGGCCAAGGAAGCCGGCAAGCCCGTTCTGATTGACTTCTCAGGCTTCGGTTGTGTCAACTGTCGCAAGATGGAAGGTGCCGTGCTTGACGAGCCTAACGTCAAGGCCATGATCGAGGACAATTTCACCGTTGTCAAGCTCATGGTCGATGAGAAGAAGAATCTTCCCGAACCCATCACCGTCAAGGAATATGGTAAGGATATGACTCTCTACACATACGGTGACCGCTGGAGCTATCTCCAACGCTACAAGTTCAACGCCAATGCCCAGCCCTATTATGTCATCCTCAACGATGAAGGCGAGCTCCTTTCAGGCCCCTATACTTATGATGAAAATGTGGCCCGCTTCTCAGCCTTCCTTGAAAAGGGCATAAAGAGCTACAAGAAATAAATTCCATCCGTCTATGTCCAAAACCACTCTCCGTAAGGCCATAAAAGATTTTGAAGCTCCCGAACTCCGGGAGCTTCTTATTGATGTATATACCAAAAGCAAGGAAGCGCGTGAGCTTCTTGACTTCTTCGCCGAACCAGACATCGAGAAGAAGGCCGAGACTTACCGCGCAATGCTCATCAAGGAAGCTACGCGCTACACGCGTCGTGCCCATCATCCGCGCATCACCAAACTTCGGGCGGCTATCAAGCGTTTTCAGACCTTCGAGCCGGGTAGCGAGGCAGTGGCCGATCTCATGGTCCACGCTTCTGTCGCTCTCCTTTCCATCGGCAATGATGGGTGGCTGCGCGAACGGCTCTACATTCAGATTCAGAAATTTTTCGGTGAGACGCTTGACTATCTTCTACTTAACAATCTACTCGACGATTTCATGCCGCGAATCCGCAAGGCCACCGGTCAGCTCAAACGCATCGGAGCTTTCGCCAATCCCCTTTCACGCATTACCGACGCAGAACTCCGCCGCATCGAATCACTCCGTGAACAGACAAGCTGACGATGTTTCGATGGAACGATAGGCTTATAGCATGATGCACTTAGTAGCATGATGTGCTTATGGAACGACACTTTTTTTGATCGCTGACATGACTTTTGGCGTAAGTATCAAACGATAAATTGGTTTGTAGGGCCTGCGCTTGAGCTGGCCCTACAAATTATCTATCTTCTATTGGAAAAATATTTTAGGTGCTAACCTTATAGTTTTATCTGTTAGTATAGATATATGACTGACAGATTATTTTCTCCCGTCAGTCCATCTTGATTTCAGCCTCGCTCATCTCGTCATACTCTTCCCAGCCGGGATCATTCTCTGTATAGATGGTGAGCGGCAGAAGTGGGAATGAAGCAAGCGACTCATTGAGCTTACGCCCGAAGATATGCGTGCTGAGTGTGTAGAAAATCCAGTCACGCTGATTATCGCCGGTAAAGATACCGGTCAGCACAGCCACAGGATCTTTCTTGAACTCCTTCTGCAGAGCCTCCTGCACTTCCTCCATGAGTGTGGAGGTCTCCTTGTCGGGCATACCGCTTGCGTCGCCGTCATACTTCCATGTTACCTCAACCCTGATGTTGAAGCGGGGATTGGAACGGAATTTTTCAACGTCCTTGCGTCCGGTGACCATTATGAGTTTGCCCGATTCGCTTTCGGTGGGGGCTGTCCACCAATTCTCGTTATCCATAATATTATTGATTTAGCCTGTTGATTAATATTTTAATGGTGTGGATCAGTAGGAAAACAGTTCGAGGAGCGTTTCAGTGACTGCCACCTTCTCCTCATCTGAAATATCACCGATGATTTCATGTATGCGACGTTTATCGACGGTCTTTATCTGGTCGAGCACTGCATAGCTGTCGTTTGTCAGACGGTTCATCTCCGACGGTCTGATCAATATTCTTGTCGGTAGCGTGCGCGGTGGGGTAGAGGTGAGCGGGGCGATGATCACCGTCCGCAACACATTGTTCATCTCCTCCGGTGATATTACGAGACACGGCCGTGTCTTGTTGATCTCCGCGCCAATCGTTGGGTCAAGATTCACTTTGACTAATAGAAATTTCTTCATTGCTGCGGATCGTTGGACTGGTTAGTAATTTCAGAACCTGATATTCGTTCCATGAGGTCTATAGCCTCTGAATCTATGTGGTCGGGGAGCATCAGCTCATCCTCGCCGTCATTGGCATACTGAGTGAACGCCTCAGCCCAACCCTCACGCTTGCTTTTAGCTTTAGTGATCACGATCTTTTGATCGGAAAACTCGATATTGACGGGTGTGCCTTTCGTGAACCCTCCTTCTGTGGCAATGTAGCGCGGGATTATCACTCCGATGGACGTACCGATTTTAGTGATTCTTGCTTGCATGTCATATAGCTTGTTTAGTCATTCACAACTCGTCGGTAGTACGGCCGGTCTAAATCATTAGTCCGACAGTCTGTCCGACCCTGCAAATATACGAATACTTACCTGCAACTCAAATAATATTATAATAAAAATACTAATGGGATTATAATATGTTAAGAGGGTGTTTAATATCTGTCATGAAACACCCTCTAAGAAAACGATCAGGGGAACGCATCATTCTGCGCTCCCCTGATCGTTAGTATGGAAATATATAAAAGTAATGGCTACTCTTATTTCAATGATTGGAGTATCTCCTTGGTCTCCGGATCGCTTGGACGGGTAGCCTTGTAAGTGTAGAGCTTACCCTCTGGATTATAGATCAGGAAATGGGGGATACCTTTGACATTGAGCTTTTTCGGAAGTTCGCCATCCTTGTTCCAAAGCTGATTTCCGTGCATGTTCAGCTGGGTCATCTTTTTGAGCCAAGGTTCTTCCTTCGAATCGATCGAAATTGACACGAATACTACATTCGAATCCTTGAATTCCTTTTCAAGCTCCTGAAGCGACGGGACTTCGCGACAGCAAGGACCGCACCATGATGCCCAGAGATCCACATAGACATATTTTCCTCTGAACTTGCTGAAATCAACTTTATTGCCCTCTTTATCCACGAGTACTACATCGGGAAATTCTGCACCGGCTACAGTGGCACGGCGTGCGCGGAATGTCTCTACGGTGCTTTCGGGGAGTGAATACTTCTCGCAGATGGCTATGAGACGGTTTTCACCATCGGCGAAGTCCGCTGTATAGTCGAATGAATCCATGAACGAATTGACCAGCATCCGTGTGCCCTGCTGGCGGATCTCATCAGTCTTGTAGAGATCATGGAGTGCTGCGAGTCGTTCCTCCACTGTTCCCTTAGGAAGCGAGTTTGTGATAGCAAGATAGGATGACGGGAAGGCTGCTGCCATTTTTGTATCGAGCACTGTCTGGGCAGGCGGAAGAATTTCAGATGTCGTGAAGCCCAGTTTGCGACCTGCGCGGTGCGTCAGATGGCCGGCGAGTGAATATGCATCCGAGGCCGAAGTATAGGCCCACAGCTTGATGAAATCCTTGACCTGTGCCGGAATCTCGTTTGCGGAGATGATGGAATCGGCATCGGTCATATAGCTTACCAGCAGACCCTTTATCTGTGCATCGGAAAGCTCTGGCAAGTTTTTACCGACAGCTATTGCCTTATCGACAACGCATGAAGCGAAGGCACTGAGTGCCTTGTTGGCCGGATCTGTAAGTGATGTGTTGGTAGTGTAGTTCGGACCGTCAGAGATCGTGATGCTCTGTTTGGTAGTTTGAGGAGCGACATAGACCGGAATTGACATCTGCGCGTTTGGAGTCGTCGAATAGATATAGTACAGACCGTTGGGGTCTGTGCTTACCTGTCCGCTGAAAGTGCTGCCGGCAGAACGGTTAAGCTCGATGGT
The DNA here is from genome assembly GCA_014801945.1 of Bacteroides sp. Taxonomy (GTDB): domain Bacteria; phylum Bacteroidota; class Bacteroidia; order Bacteroidales; family Muribaculaceae; genus Duncaniella. The sequence continues at coordinate 32,031 of JAAVDF010000032.1, read as the reverse complement.
TGATTGCGGTGAGGTCTGTCCGATGGGGCAGAGATACACATGGCTTTCATCCGGATTCATGTTGCCGGACACGGTGATGTCCATATCCAAAGTCAGTGCGCCGGCTGTGAGTCCGAGACACAGAGATGCGATTAGTGGTAGTTTGTTCGCTTTCATATAAAGATCAGTTAGCTACACGTGGTTTATAGAAAATATTCGAAATTCTGTCTGCGCAGTTCTTGTATTCAGCATTTGCAGGGGTGTCGGGCATGTCTGTGCGGACATTTGCGGAGTCATACATATATACGCTTCCACGGCCGCTCTGCTTGTTGGCGGTAGCCACTATAAGCTCCTCGCTCGACTCGTTGACGGTCATGAAGGTCACTTCCTCGTCGTCAGGATAGGTGAGCACGGCCTGAGTGGTCGCGGGCCAGTTCACGCCGTTTTCGCTGATGAGCATGACATATACACGGTTTCCGCATGAATAATAGACACGGTGATATTTAGCCGACACGGCTATCGCGCCTTCTGTCGCGGGAATAGCACTCTGGGCGTTATATGTGATTTCGTTATGTGACACAAGCACGAGTTCTGTGTCATTCGGGCTGAAACCTCTGATCTTGGAATGGTAATATTTACCGTTGGTGACATCTCTTGTGATGATATGACCCGGATAATAGGAAACCCATCGTCCGCTGATCTGATACTGTTCGGGCTCGCCCATGAATACGTTGACAAGCTCCTTGTCCTTCAGTATTGAATAGCCGTTTCCGTCGGTCAGATCACCTGCATCGATTCTGCCTTCGTATGACTGATGCCAGATGGCGAGAGGTGAACGATTCACGAAAAAGTTATGGTAATACTGAGTTCCGTAGGCGTAATAATTGCCACTGAAGAATGTGTCGAACGGATCTCGCTTCACATTGGATTCAACTCCGAGCATGTCCTCGCCGCGGATGGTGATGAACCGCTGAAGATCGGTATCGTATGCGATGGCATTTGTTCCGCCGATCAGCATATCCGCGTGAAATCCGGGTATCACCTTTTCATTTTCGATGGTAGTGATGGAGATGAACGTATTCGGATCGATGAACAGGATTTTGCTTCCGCAAGCCACCACTATTCTCGTGATTTCTGATGGCCATGACATACGCATGACGGTAGCACCGGCAATTTTATCCTCGCCGATGTTCTGATTCACGCGCTCTAGACAGTGTTCCATCACGATTGGCGACATTCCCGCCTCCACCTCTTCGGGTGTGAGATCCTTGATGAACGCGAGATTGCCTATATTGCGTGTGTCATTGGAAATGATTATGAAGCCTTGTTCGAAAGTACGGTTGATATTGACCTGATATTCCTGTACCACACCTACTGTGCCGTCTGTCACCTTTAGATGCGCATAGTAACTGCCACCCTTAGGGAAGAAATAGGTAAGGACTTCTTCGTTGCTAACCACCTCCAGCTCACCTTTGGAGTCGTTGTCGTATGTTCCGATACTCCACTCGTATTCGAGTTGTCCGTTACCGTCATATCGGATCTGAGGTGTGATCACACAGTTCTCGCCGTAATTGAAATTGACTTCCGGAAGCTTGTCCGGATCGGTGGCGTTTGTTATCACCGAGAGTTCCGGTATCGGCTGACCTCCGTAGGAACTTGAATCATCGATGCAGCCGGTCAGGGTAGCCGTAATGGCCATTAATCCCGGCAATATATATCTGAGTTTCATGTTATGATTCTATTTATTTAGAGCGTAAAATTTTAATATAGGCCGCGATTGTCACTTACCACAGAGGCGACTGTATCCATTCGAGTTCGGGATGATCGTTGTAGAGAGGGATCAGTACGTACTGACGCAGGAATCCTTCATAAAGGGTGAACGGGCCGAGTACACCGGTGGCCTTGACGAAGTAGTCTCCGTAACCATCAATCATCTCATTGAATATTTCCGGGCTGGCTTCTGGCGCGAGACGGTAGAAATATTCAAAGAACAGCTGTACGTTCTCGTAAGAATAGACCGGTTTCGGACCGAATGTGAGCCACCATGCAGGGCGTTCGGTCGGGCGGATGTCGGAGTATTTGATGGTTATGTGGGTCTCGCCGACCGATTTGAGATCATCGTTCTCGCCGATGGTCAGCATGAGTTTCTTGGATTTTATACGGATTTCAGGATCGAGGTCGCGTAGGAGGTTGACGTGGATCGTACCTTTCACGGCATTTGCCGGGATCACGTTGTTGGTGATGGTATAATTGATGCCCTCCTTCATTGTCGTGCTGTCATGGTCCGCGATCAGGCTGATCGTACGCTCATAATCCTTGGGCATACCCATTAGGGTAACGGGTATTTCGATAATGTGTGAGGTCGCTATGTCGTAATTGAATGCATAGTCTATCGTATCGGTGATCTCATTGCGGTTGTTGCGGTATTCGAAGAACACCGAATCCTTTTGTGTGGGATCATAGAGCTTGTAGTCCTCCTCCGTACAGGCCGAAGCCATGAGTAGAAGAGCTGCGCCCCATAATATATGTTTTGTAATTTTGAGCATCATTCGTTGGCTTGTTTCTGTGGTTTACTTGTTGTCTTCCGGACGGTAGTCAAATTCTTCCTGCGGGATAGGGAGCACATAGATTGCGTCCGATCCGGGAATGGTCATGCTCTCGTTATTCGAGATAATGTCGGCGTTTATGCGCTTCATGTTGAACCAGTGCTGGCCTTCGCCATAAAGTTCCTTATGATATTCATTGAATATGCGGTTCGCGGTGAGGACATCTCCTTCACGGAGTTTTGTAAGACCGCGGGCCGAGATTTCATCGTTGAAGTAGCCTACAGCCTTCTGATAATTGCTTTCGAGGAGAGCGTCAGCAGCGATCAGATACATTTCGGAGATACCGATGATGTGAATGCCGTGGATAAGTGATTCACGGCGTCCTATGCCGGTTTGATCATTGTCATTGGTGACATAATCCACAAGTTTCAGGCAGGTAGTATAGCCTTTGGCCTGACGGAAATGGCCCTTGCGGTAGTCCTGCATTGTCGCATCGACATCCACTTCGTTGAAAAGCTTATGCCAAGGCATCGGATGGACAGAACCACTTGCGTCATCGTATGCGGTGTAAGTCTTGTAGAACTGATAGTTGAAAAGAAAATCGGTTGAAAATTCAAGATACTGTGTGGAGTACAGGCCGAAAATAGTCTCCTTGGGGCAGAGCACTCCGGCCACATGCTCCTGAATCTCGGTGACATCCACGAACGGGAAGCGGCCGGAATTGATTACCTCCTCCGCATATTCGGCAGCTTTGGCTTTGTTGCCGAAATACCAGTGGACGCGGGCGAGCAAGGCTTTCACCGCATAGAGATTGATATGATTCTCACGCCAGCGGTTGAACGCTTCATACTGATCGTTGTCGCGGGGATAGCTCATGGTCTCCTCGTCGGCCATCAGACGTTCAGCTTCCGTGAGGTCATTCACGATGAATTGGTAGCATTCGCCGACGGTCGAGAACGGTTTCACCGAGAAACTGTAGGCAGTCACGTAAGGGATACCGCGCTTTGACTGGTCGGTCGGAGCGAAGAGGCGCAGCAGATCGAAGTGGAGCATGGCTCTGACGCCGAGCATCTCGCCCTTGTAGAGATTATAGAGTGGAAGAGCGTCTTGGTTGTTATTTTCGAGATTTTTAAGCACATTGTTTGCATAGCCGATAGCCTCATAGGCATTCTTCCATATACCGAGTATCTTGTTTCGGGTTTCGGCATTGGTCGTGTAGTCATACTTTCCGAAATCATTTCCGTAAGTGGATGTGCACACGAGATTCTGATCGAGGAGTTCGGGTATGCCCCATACCATGTCCATGCCGTAGAGAGCTCTGACGCCCATGTAGCCATAGACACCGTAGATTGCATCCTCAAAACCTTGTGCATCCTCAAAGAGATCGCCTTCGACCTTTTCGCCCTTGGGATGTACGTCAAGGAAGTCGTTGCATGAAGTGGCGGCGAGGGCCATCAGGCAGACGAGGGTAAGATATATTTTTTTCATTGTCGTGTCAGTATTGGATTAGAATGTCACACTGAGTGAGAAGTTAAGACTGCGGCTGTAGGGATAGGATGTACCGCGTTCGTATTTCGCGCTTGTGAGGCGGAAAAGATCCTCTGCACCTGCGCTGAGGTAGAGGCGTTGGAGTCCGATGGGCTGGATCATCTTCTGCGGGAAATTGTATTGCAGCATGAGGCTTGACAGCCAGAGCTCATTGTCCTTTTCGACGAAACGGTCCGAGTAGGCGTAGGTCACGATGTCCTTGTCGTCATCGAGCAGATTGATGGCGAGATAGGGCACACGGTCACCCGGCTGCTTCCAGCGTTCGGTGAACGCACGTATATCGACATTTCCTCGCGGATTGATGTTCTCCACCTTCGCCATACGGGTGGAGTTGTAGAGCTTACCGCCGACTCTGTATGAGAAGTTCAGGTTGAGCGAGAGGTTTTTCCATGTCAGGAGTGACGAGAACGTACCTTGGAGTTTCGGATTGGTGTCGCCGCAGGCCACTTGGTCAAGCGCGTCATACTCGTAGGTATATGTTCCATCCTTCTTGATGAAGATTTCCTTACCGGAGGCAGGGTCGATACCGGCGGAGCGCACCGCATATATAGTGGTGGGCGAGTAGCCTTCGCGGAACTGGAGACGGGGTGCTGTCTCATTGTTCGCCTCGGCGTTCTCCTCGTTCTTGCGTTTGAGAGCGTCGGATATGTTCAGGATCGTGGTCTTTGAGTGCAGGCCGTTCACCGAGAGATTCCATCCCCAGTCGCGGGTCTGGATAATCTTACCCCAGAGTGAGAATTCGATACCGTTGCTCTTCTGCTTGCCGAAATTGTTCTTGACCGAAGTTGCGCCTGACGATGGCGGGAGGCTCACGTCGATGAGCATATCGTCGGTCGTCTCGCGGTAGTAGTCGAAGTTGATGTTCACACGGTCCTTGATCAGCGATGATGTCAGACCGATGTTGAACTTCTTGGTCGTCTGCCATGTGAGGTCAGGGTTGGCGATACCCATAGGAATCGCGCCTACGCCTGCGTAGTGGAGATAGTTGATCGAATAGAAGTAGGTCGATACGGCCTGATATGAGCTGAACTTCACGCTACCAGTGTAGCCGTAGCTGCCGCGGACGCGGAGGAGATCCACGAAACCGAGGTCACGCATGAAACTTTCGTTGTGAAGGTTGTAGCCGAGACCTACCGACCAGAAAGGTGCGGTGCGGTTGTCTGCACCGAATTTCGACGATCCTGACAGACGGTAGCTACCATCGACCACATAGCGGTTCTTGAAGATGAAGTTGGCCGCTGCGAATCCGCCGACACTCGTCGAGAGATCCTCACCGCCGTTGGGGAGTTCCTGTATGGAATAGGTGGTGGCGTAGGCTATATCGTTGAGGTCATCCGAGAGGAAACCGCTTCCGGTGAGATAGCTGCTTGTGGATTTGTCGCGCTTCACTTCCCATCCGAGGTTGAGGGTGAACATCGTACCCTCCTTGTCGAAGTTGTGGATCCAGTTTCCGATGATCTTGCCGCTCCAGTTGTCCGCACCCATGTTGCCGAGGGTGTATGAACCACGTTGATTGAGTGCGGTCGATGCCGAGAAGTAGTTCGACTCCGGTGAACGGAACACGTCGCTTTTGCCGGTCGAAGTCGAGTAAGCTCCCTGAGCGGTTATGTAGAGGTTCGGCTTGAAGTTGTAACGCACGTCCAATGACAGGTTCTGTGTCCTCGTGTTGGATTTGCTGAAGCTGCTGAGCGATGCCTCGTAGAGGGGATTGTTGCGGCTGTAGGAGAGTTCCTTTCGGTAATTGCCGTGTGAATCGTAAGGCGATTCGTAAGGATTTGCGGCGATATATTCGCTGAACGATCCGTAGGGTGAGTTGTTGGTCTGAAGACTGGTATGGTCAGCGCGGAGGGTGACTACAAGTTTGTCCCTCACACGGTAGCTGAGATAGATGTCGAATCCGTAGCGGCTGCGGCCATCCTCTTTCATGACACCGTTGACGTCCGAATAGTTGGCTGTGAAATTATAATCGAGGCTCGATCCGCGGCCCGACACGGAGAGTGAGTGGGTGTGCGAGAAGCTGTTGCGCACGGGTTTTGAAATCCAGTCGATGTCAGTTCCGGAATTGACAATGGCAAGTTTGTCATAGTAACTTTGGTCAAGCGCGCCTGACGGACTTTTGTAGAGACCTGAGAGACGTTCGAGTTCGAGTTTCTGGGCTGCGTTGCAGAGGTCATAGCTGCTGAGATCGGCGAAACTGAACTGCGGGGTGAAATTGTAGCGCACACGCACGGGTGCTTGTGTCACTCGTTTGCGCTCGATGATGATCACACCGTTGGCCGCGTTCTCACCATAGAGTGCGGTCGCCGATGCGTCCTTGAGGATGTCCACGCGCTCTATATCCTGAATGTTCATGTCGTAGAGGGCTTGGAGTGAGCTTTCGACACCGTCGATGACGATGAGCGGCGAGTTGAGGCCGACCTCATTGCTGGTTGCGAGCGATGTCGTGCTTCGTATCACGAGATCAGGAATGTTGTTGGGGTTCGATCCCATGGCATTGTTCTGAGTGATGTTGAGACCCGCGTCCAGAGTGCTGATGGCCTGAAGGATGTTGGTCGGCGATACGCTCAGAAGCTCATCGCCTGAGATGGTCTTGGCCGCACCGGTGTAGGTGTTTTTCTTTCGGGTGAAGTAGCCGTTGACAACGACTTCATCCATTGTTTCAGCATCCTCCTTGAGGACGATATCCATTGATTTGTTGAACACGGGGGCGAGTTCCTGAGGTGCATAGCCGATGTAGGAGAATTTTAGCTTTGCTCCTGCGGGGACTTTGACCGTAAATTCGCCGTCAAGGTTTGTAGATGTTCCTGTCACCATCTTTCCGCCTTTCATTACGGCTACCGTAACGCCGGGCATCGGAAGGTGTTCCGCTTCATCGACGACAGTACCGTTGACCGTACCCCCGTTTGAAGTCTGTGCGGACGCTGTTCCGACGGCTGTCATCATGCATCCGAGCCAAAGGGCGAGCATGACTATAAACCGCCGCGTTCCGCGAAGGGAATTTTCACTGAATTTCATTGCACTGAAAAAATAGATAATGATGGTTTGATAAATCGGATTAAAACGAATGTGTGAGGTTTCGTGTATGGATACTTACATATTCTAATTAAACTTCAAACTTAGGCAATTTATTTTAAATTTCAAATTAGTTATGATTGATTTCTCGTGTCCAAAGTTGATTCTTAGAATATTGTTAATCGCTAAAGCTATTGATGGTTAGGATGTTAAGGACTGTTTTGTTTTAAAATAGTTAACCTATTTTAACTATTTTAACTTTTTGTCTCCGGCAAGAACCTTGAAGTGATAAAATTTGTTTATTAATCATCCTCCTTCCCGTAATTTTTCACCCCACCCAACGTCTGAATTCAGAATTTATCATGCAGCGACATTCGATTGACAGATTCCTCACATGGCGTGAAACCCATATTTCCGATAAGGCTTTCGGGTTTATAGTCGCGTCCGTAATCGGTCTCCTATCGGGGGCCGGAGCTTTTGTGCTCAAGCGCATGGTTGCTTTTATCTCACACCTGCTGACCTCGCATTTTCACATCGGATCGTCCAACTGGCCGCTGCTGCTGCTCCCGTTGGCAGGTATCCTGATCACCGGCATTTTGTGTCGATATGTCTTTCATGCCGATATGTCCAACGCCACAGCACGCCTGATCCGTGATCTGAAAGACAAAAACTATTCCCTCAAACCTAAGCTCACCTATTCGTCCATCCTCGCAAGCTCCGTCACCCTCGGTTTCGGCGGCTCGGCCGGCTCGGAAGGCCCGATAGCCTACACGGGTGCGGCCATAGGCAGTAATATCGCACGCCTGCTGCGGATGAGTCCGGACATGATGATGCTTATGCTGGGCTGCGGTGCGGGAGCAGGCATTGCCGGTATCTTCAAGTCGCCTCTTGGCGGCACGCTCTTCACCCTTGAGGTGTTGAGGATACCGATGAGCACATTTGCCGTGCTCGCGCTTCTTGTCACCGCCATCATCGCCGCCATGACAGCCTTCGCGCTTTCAGGCTTCACTCTCGACATTCCATTTGACTGCAGTGTCCCCTTTGATCCGGGACTATTCCCCTATATACTCCTTCTCGGAGTTGCCTGCGGATTCTACTCGTTATATTACAGCTTTATAATGAAAAAGATAGCCCAGTTGCTGCACCACATACACAATCCGTGGGTCAAGAATATTATAGCCGGAGTATTCCTGTCGGTACTTGTCTTTCTGTTCCCGATGCTCTACGGCGAAGGTTATGGCTCTGTCGGCCATATAATCAACGGCAATTTCTCAACCATGCTCAACGACAGTCCCTTTGCCGGCGGTCACGGTATGTTGTTGCTGATCCTCGTGGCCGGCGGTACGGTCCTCGCAAAATGTTTTGCCACATCGGCCACCAACAATGGCGGTGGAGTCAGCGGCAACTTTGCGCCGACGCTTTTCGCCGGCTGTATGTTCGGATTTGTTTTCGCTGCCGGTCTAAACGAATTTTTCGGACTTCAGCTCCCGGTTGGGCATTTCGCATTCTATGCCATGGCCGGTGTGATGGCCGGTGCTATCCGTGCTCCGCTCATGGCTATCTTCCTCACGTGTGAGATGGGAGCGGCTTATGCCTACTTTCTTCCACTTGTTGCCACGGCTACGATCTCGTTCGGTGTCGTCAGACTTTTCACCGCCGACGGCTATTTCTCCCGCTATCTTGACAGACACAACGGTATCATAGCCCATATCCTACATAAGTTGTGATGCTGGCTTCGACGTTAAATTTTGTGAAAACAGCCGATGGTGTTGATTGGCAGGGTGATTCTGCGTAATTTTGCAGGAATTTTTCAATGAACTGATATAAACCTATTTTTAGATCAGCTCAATTACCCTCCAAAACAACCACATCGATTCAAAATGTTAGATTTCATCGTCTGGAACGCCGATCCGTTCCTTTTCCATATCGGCAATTTCGGCATCCGTTGGTATAGCCTCGCTTTCATGGTAGGCTTCCTTATCGGCTACGAGATCGAGGCCCGTATCTACCGCCACGAGGGTGCGCCTGAGAAATGGCTTAGCCTCCTGCTCCTGTGGACCATAGCCGGAACTATTATCGGCGCGCGTCTCGGCCACGTGTTCTTCTATCAGTGGGATGTCTATAAGCAGGACCCCATCAGCATCCTTTACGTCTGGGAGGGTGGTCTCGCAAGCCACGGCGGCACCATCGGTATCATAATTTGCGTGATCCTCTACTCCATTTTCACCACCAAACGCAGTCCGCTGTGGACATTTGACCGTCTCGTAATCCCCATAGCCCTTGTCGGAGGTCTCATACGCCTCGGCAATCTCATGAATTCCGAGATATTCGGTCATGCCACCGACCTGCCTTGGGGATTCATGTTCGTCCGTTCGGCTGAATGGCGTCACTACTATATGGGACAGGCTTGTCATCCGACTCAGATCTACGAATCGCTCTGTTATTTCCTTCTTTTCGGCCTACTCATGTGGATGTACTGGAAGAAGAATGCCGAGGAGCGTCCGGGGCTGATTTTCGGAGTGTTCTTTATCGGAATCTTCCTTCCCCGCTTCCTCATAGAGTTCATAAAGAATCCTCAGGTGGCCTTTGAGCAGACCATGACCATCAACATGGGTCAGTGGCTCAGTATCCCCTTCATTCTCTTGGGTATCGGACTTGTGATCTATGCCATGTCGCGCCCGCGTCAGCATCTCACTTTCCCAAATAGGTTCGCCGATGAGCAGCCGACAGCAAAAAAGGGCCGTTGACCCGACTGCCGTTTGCTGAAAATTCACTAAATTTGCACTTGCAATCATCAGAATAAACCAATCAGAAATGATAGACAAGATAAATCAGCTCAAAGCTGAAATTGAGGCTCTTGAAGCCAAGACCCCGCAGGATGTGGAAGCACTCCGCATCAAATATCTTAGCAAGAAGGGTGCAGTGTCGGAACTCATGGCCGATTTCCGCAATGTAGCTCCTGAGCAGAAACGTGAGCTCGGACAGAAACTCAATGAGCTTAAAACCCTTGCGACCGAGAAGCTCGCCGCACTCCGCGAGGCTCTCGAAAATGTTGATACCGGTGCATCCGAGCTTGATCTCAGCCGCACGGCCGCTCCTATGCCCCTCGGCACACGCCATCCGCTCTCACTCGTGAGAAACGAGATCGTCTCCATCTTCTCGCGTCTCGGCTTCACCATTGCCGAAGGTCCGGAGATCGAGGATGACTGGCACGTGTTCTCATCGCTCAACTTCGCAGAGGATCATCCCGCACGCGATATGCAGGACACTTTCTTCATCCAGCGTAATCCCGATGTGCTCCTCCGCACCCACACTTCATCCGTGCAGAGCCGCGTGATGGAAAAGACTCAGCCCCCCATCCGCATCATCTGTCCCGGACGCGTATATCGCAACGAGGCCATTTCCGCACGTGCTCACTGCTTCTTCCATCAGGTCGAGGCTCTCTACGTGGATAAGAACGTATCCTTCGCCGATCTCCGTCAGACACTCCTCTATTTCGCACAGGAGATGTTTGGCCCTGAGACCAAGATCCGTCTGCGTCCGAGCTACTTCCCCTTCACCGAACCCTCTGCCGAAATGGATATCTCCTGCAATCTCTGCGGAGGCAAGGGCTGCTCGTTCTGCAAGCACACCGGTTGGGTCGAGATCCTCGGCTGCGGTATGGTCGATCCCAATGTGCTCGAAGCATGTGGCATCGACTCCAAGGAATACACCGGTTTCGCACTCGGAATGGGCGTTGAGCGTATCACCAACCTGAAGTATCAGGTCAAGGACCTCCGCATGTTCTCCGAGAACGATGTCCGCTTCCTCGAACAGTTCCAGTCGGCTCACTGATCAGGCGATCTGTCATCTGCGTAAGCCGCACTCATCATTTTCCCCATGCAAAATAATTAGCCTGTGACCGTCAAGGAACGTTTTGCACGCGTGATCGAATGGTTCTCGGCCACTATGCCTGTGGCCGAGACCGAACTTCACTATGACAACCCATATCAGTTGCTCGTAGCCGTGATCCTCTCGGCCCAGTGTACCGACAAGAGGGTCAACATCATCACGCCTCCGCTTTTTGAGGCTTTCCCTACCCCTGAAGCGATGGCCGCAGCTTCCGTAGAGGAGATCTACGAGTATATCAAAAGCTGTTCATATCCCAACAATAAGAGCCGGTCGCTTAGCGGTATGGCCCGCAAGCTTGTGGAGGATTTCGGGGGTGAAGTCCCTTCGGATATCGACTTACTCATGACGCTACCGGGCGTGGGGCGCAAGACGGCCAACGTGATTCTGTCCGTGGTCTATAATCAGGCGACTATGGCGGTCGATACCCATGTGTTCCGTGTCAGCGAGCGCATCGGTCTCACCACCGGTAGCAAGACTCCTCTTGCAACCGAGAAGCAGCTTGTGAAGTATATTCCTGAGGAGCTTATCCCCAAGGCTCATCATTGGCTCATACTCCACGGACGCTATGTCTGCAAGGCTCGTCGTCCCGACTGCCTGAACTGCGGTCTGAAGCCTGTCTGCCGCTACTATTCTAAAAATACTTCTGCTGAAAAGTGATAGGGCCGGGGTGTGTCCGTCTGTGAAAGGTCACGTTTTTCCCGGTTTCCAAGATTGAAAGTATCCCCACTACGCGAATGGTACAATCTACATTCATCTTCATTATCGAGATCCTCGGCACTCTGGCTTTCGGAGTCAGCGGTGTACGTCTTGCCGCGAAAAAGCACTTTGACTGGTTCGGTGCCTATACCATCGGTGTCATAACCGCCATCGGCGGAGGAACGCTCCGCGACGTTCTCCTTGACATACCGGTCTTTTGGATGCAGACATGGCTCTATCTGGCTGTCACCGGCGTTTCCTTCCTGATTGTGGCTGCTTTCACAAAGGTGCTGACCTCCGATTCCAAAGCCCTTTTCATGTTTGATGCTGTCGGTCTGACGCTCTTTGTCATTACAGGTGTCGAAAAGACTCTCGCCGCCGGTTATCCGATGTGGGTGGCTATAATAATGGGCATGATCACAGGTTCGTTCGGTGGTATTCTCCGTGATGTGCTCCTGAATGAAGAGCCACTCTTTTTCCGTAAGGACATCTACGCTACCGCCTGTCTGGCCGGAGGTGCGTTCTATTGGCTTGCCGATATCGCCGGGGCATCCGTGTGGATTCAGGAGCTCCTATGTTCGGTCACTATCCTCGTGCTCCGTTGGGGAGCCTTGCGCTACGGCTGGCATCTGCCTGAGATGAAGGAGCGCACGGTTTCGGAACTCCGCGAGCAGGTGCGTCGCCGCAATGGACAGCAGTGACACGCCCACCCCTCATGGCCTGTCCGTCGGCTTTAGCCGTTGTTGGATTGGCTTTTTCCTCCACTTTTTCCTTATCGTATTCCTTATCCTCTGATGCGATCTGTGCCTCTTTGCGGGCACGGCGTTCTGCCGCGCGCTGACGTGCGGCAGCGGATCGTCGCACAGCTTCATCCACATCGTAGCGCAGGGCGGAGAAAAGAGCCATGATGTATTCCTCGCAGTAATACCGTGTCGGTAATTCTCCCGACACGAGATAGCGGTCAATCATTTTCATCATTTCGTCAGTGTAGCCGCTCACATATCCCAGAGTCGTTATTATCCCCTTTATCTTAGCGCGCAGTTTCTCATAGAAAGCCCGTGAAATCGGCTTATCCCAGTTGGTTTTCTTGCCTGTCGTTGTCTTACCCCGTTGAATATTCTTGCTTGTGGTGTTCATAGTATCGTTTTTTTGATGCAAAATTAGCATCGGAAACATGCGGGAGGGGTGCGATAATGAAAACGCAGGCAAAATATAAGGCAATATAAACTGACATGAGGATGCACAAAGGTTTGTCACCTTCTGCGCATCCTCATGCTTAATATGGTTGATGTTACGGTATGATCAAATCCATTATTCCGCAGGCTTTTCAGCTGCTTCGGGCTTGAGCCACTTGTCAAACCAGCGGAAGAACAGACGCTGCCACATCACGGCATTCTGCGGTTTCAGGATCCAGTGGTTCTCATCGGGGAAGATAACCATTTCGGCGGGAATGCCGCGGAGCTTGGCGGCATTGAACGCCATTTCGCCCTGCGATGAGAGGATACGGTAGTCAAACTCACCGTGGCTGATCATGATGGGAGTGTCCCACTTGTCGATAAAGCGATGAGGTGACATTGCAAACGTGCGCTGTGCGGTTGCATTGTCTTTCTTCCAGTATGCACCGTAGTCGGGAGCTGTGGTCACATCGGCGGGAGCTTTGTCGGCACCTCCGCCCATATCCCAGTTGGCAAACCACATTTCTTCTGTCTCAAGATACTGAGCCTCGATATTGAAGATACCTGCATGGGCGAGGAAAGCGGCGAAACGCTTCTCGTGGTTACCGGCAAGCCAGTAGGTCGAGAAACCGCCGTAGCTTGCACCTGTGCAGCCGATACGGGCAGGATCGATGAAGGAATACTGCTTCATGTAATCGACGGCAGCGAGATAGTCGCGCATGTTCTGACCGGGATAGTCACCGGAGATCTGTGCGTTCCATTCTGTGCCGAAACCGGGGAGGCCGCGACGGTTGGGAGCGATGACGATATAGCCGTTTGAAGCCATGAGGGCGAGATTCCAGCGGTAGCTCCAGAACTGGCTGACCGCGCTTTGCGGACCGCCCTGACAGTAGAGCAGCGAGGGATATGTCTTGGTCGAGTCGAAATCCTGCGGATAGACAGTCCAGACAAGCATCTGCTTGCCGTCGGTGGTGGGCACCATGTTGCGCTCCACGCGGGGCATCTTGAGCGATGCGAGGAGTTCGGTGTTGACGTTGGAGATCTGCTTGACCTCACCTGCCTTTGCGATGCACACCTCGTTGGGGGCGAGCATTGAGTGGCGGAGTGTCACGATGGATTCCTCGTCGAGCGGAGCGAGAGCGGCGTAGTCACATTCACCGTCAGCCACTACCTTCACCTCCTTGGTGGTGATGTCGATAGCGAATACGGGGACGTCACCATCCTTAGCTGCAAGGAAGTAGATCGACTTACCGTTGGGATTCCAAGCGATTGCGTCAGCCGTATAGTCCCACTCGGAAGTGAGATCGGTCTTTTCGCCTGAAGTCACGTCCATCAGGAAAATGCGGTTCTTGTCAGCCTCATAGCCGTCACGCTCCATTGAGAGCCAAGCCACATACTTGCCGTCGGGCGAATAGGCGGGAGCTGTGTCGTAGCCCATCATGCCTTCAGTGATGTTGCGGGTGCTCTTGTCTGCTATATTGTAGAGATAGAGGTCGGAGTTGGTTGATACGGCGTAGTCACGGCCGGTCTTTTTGCGCGAAACATAGATGAGCGACTGGCTGTCGGGTGACCATGCGAACGATTCGATGCCGCCGAAGGGACGCATCGGGGCTTCATACATAGGCTCGTCGGCCATGATGTCCTCGATGTTATCGACGTTCGATCCGTTGAAGTCACCGATGAAGGGGTGGGGGATTTCTGTCACCCATTCGTCCCAGTGCTTATACATCATGTCGTCGATCACACGACCGGTAGCCTTGGGAAGATCGGGATAGATGTCCTTGGCCTCGCGTGCGAACTTGATGGGTGAGATGAGCACCACTTTCTTCTCGTCGGGTGAGAAGAGGAAGCCCTCGATGCCTTTTTCAAGGCTTGTGACCTGCTTGCGGCCGCTGCCGTCGGGGTTCATTACCCAGAGCTGGTTTTTGCCGTCAGCATCCGCGTAGGTGAAGGCTATCTGCTTGCCTTGGTTGATCCAAGTGAAATTGCCCTCCGATTTGGGAGTGCGGGTGATGCGTTCAAGGTTCGATCCGTCAGGATCCATGACGTAAAGGTCATTGTTGGAACGGTTCTGTTCGAGGCTCTCGTAAGAGATACCGAAAAGCACCTTGCGGGTGTCGGGCGATACGCTGACGGCCGATACGCGGCCGAGTGCTTCGAGTGCATCGAGGTCAAACACGCCTGTGGTCGATTTGAAATCGGGCTTGTCGATGATCTCGGTGTCAGTCTCGCCTCCTGCAGAACATGCGGCGAGCGTGCCGGCTGCGAGGATGGTAGCCATGATGTTGTTTAGATTCATGTCTGATAGGTGAAAGTGAGAGGAAATGAATGAGGGGACGTTGCGCTGGTGAAATTGATTCGGCGCACCGTCCCCTCTGTGATATTATTTATTTGATAAGATACTGTGACGAAATGGATTCGTGAGTGTGGACACGACGGATGGTATCGGCGAAGAGTCGTGCTACCGAAAGGATTGTCGCCTTCTTGCAGTTCTTGTTGAAGGGGATTGAGTTGGTGAACATCATTTCGGTGAGAGCGCAGTTGTCGATGCGTTCCGACGCGGGATCTGACATGATGGCGTGGGAGCAGAGGGCACGCACCGAACGGGCACCGTTGGCCATCATGAGGTCGGCGGCTTTGGTGATTGTTCCTGCGGTATCGACCATGTCGTCAATGAGGATCACGTCCTTGTCAGTGACATCGCCGATGACGGTCATCTGGGCTACGACATTGGCCTTGGCGCGCTGCTTGTGGCAGAGCACGAGGGGCACGTTGAGATATTTCGCATAGCTGTTGGCGCGTTTTGCTCCGCCGACGTCGGGCGATGCGATCACGAGGTTTTCGAGATTGAGTGACTGGATGTAGGGGATGAACACCGACGATGCGTAGAGGTGATCCACGGGGATATCGAAGAAGCCTTGGATCTGGTCGGCATGGAGGTCCATGGTGATGACGCGATCGACTCCTGCTGTGGTGAGGAGGTCGGCCACGAGTTTGGCTGCGATTGACACGCGGGGCTTATCCTTGCGGTCCTGACGAGCCCATCCGAAGTAGGGCATCACAGCGATGATGGAGGCGGCTGATGCGCGTTTTGCCGCATCGATCATGAGGAGAAGCTCCATGAGGTTGTCCGTGTTGGGGAAGGTGGACTGCACGAGATAAACCTCGCAGCCACGGATGGATTCCTCGAACGATACTTCAAATTCACCGTCGGCAAAGTACTGGATGTTCATTTTGCCGAGGTTACAGCCTAAATCACGGCAGATTTCTTCTGCCATGTAGTGAGATTTTGTCCCGGAGAAAACTTTGATTGGTGGAAGGGAATCAATCATGGTTATTTTAGGATAATGATGAGTTTGAGTGCAAAATTACAAAAATTCCCTCGGCTGTAATGTTAAAAGCGAGGGAATTTTTGACTGTTTATCTGAACTAATAGATTCTTAGAAATTTATGAATCAGAAAAGACAGAGGATGAGTGCCTGAGCTGCCACCACTCGGAGGAACATGGTCAGAGGATAGACCGTAGAATAGGCCACGGCGGGAGCGTCTGAACCGGTTGAGTTGTTGGCGTAGGCGAGTGCAGGGGGATCGGTGCATCCGCCCGACACAAGACCCATGATGGTGAGGAAGTTGATCTTATAGACTCCGCGTGCGATGCAGCCCACGATAAGCAGCGGCACGAAGGTGATGATGAAGCCCCAGATGACCCACCACATACCGGTGGTGTTGAACACTGTCTCGGCAAATCCGCGGCCTGACGATATGCCCACCGATGCGAGGAACAGACAGATGCCGAGCTCTCGCATGAGCAGTGAGGCCGATGACGACGTGTAGGTGACGAGCTTGAATTTGTAACCGAAACGACTGAGGAGGATAGCCACAACGAGAGGTCCTCCGGCGAGACCGAGTTTCATGCCGAAGCCCACGTTGATAGAGCCGACGATGATACCGAAGAGGATACCGACGAAGATTGTGATGAGGTTCGGGTGGTTGAGACGCTTCATCGAGTTGCCGAGACGGACGCCAAGACGCTCGATGTCGTTGAGGTCGCCCACGACGACGAGACGGTCACCCATCTGCAGACGGAGGTTGGGTGAAGCGAGAAGATCCACGCCGGCACGGTTGACGCGTGTACAGTTGAGCTGATAGGCTGTGTGGAGGCGGAGATCGCCGAGAGCCACACCGTTGTATTTACTCTGGGTGACCACGATGCGGCGCGAGAAGATCTGGCTCTGAACCTCTTCCCAATCAGCCTGATCCATCTGGATTTCATGGCCGATCACGCCTTGGAATTTCATCTCGTCCTGAGGTGCGAGCACGACGAATATCTTGTCGCCTACATGGAGCTGGGTCTTGGATGTCGGGATGACCACTTTGCCGTCCTGACCCATCAGACGCGACACGACGAAATCGCTGTGGAGGATCTGGTGGAGTTCATGGAGGGTCTTTCCGTCGATCAGTTTGTTGGTGACTTCGAATGACACCACGAGAGGTTTCTGCTGTGAAGCCTCGATCTCATCCTCGATGGCACGGATCTCATCCTCGGTGCGGATCTTGAAGATGGCTTTCACCACGAGCATCGAAAGGATGATACCGATCACACCGAGCGGATAGGCAGCCGCATAGCCCATGGCCATGATGTTGATGGCCTCTGTTGTTCCGGCTGTCTGCTGCGCTGCTGCAAGACCGGGGGTATTGGTAACTGCACCTGACATCACGCCGACAAGGGCTGTGATCGAGGTATTGCCGTCGATGTAGAATATCGCCAGTGTGATTGCGACGTTGAGCGCGATGATGAGCACTGCAAGTCCGTTGAGAAGCACTCCTCCTTTTTTAAACGAGGAGAAGAAACCGGGACCGACTTGGATACCGATAGCGAAAATGAAGAGAATAAGGCCGAATTCACGCACGAATTTCAGGACTTCAGTGTTGACGATGTAACCGAAGTGGCCCATAACGATTCCGACGAAAAGCACGAAAGTGACACCGAGCGAGATACCGCCGATCTTCAGCTTTCCGAGGAATATACCCGCCGCGATGACGAAGGAATAGAGCACAAGTGTGCTCGCAAGCTCCGTATGGCCGGGACCGATTAGGTCAAATAACCATTCCATTTTTTAAGAAATCTTGACTATATGAATTTTAACAATCTTAATCTTCGCTATTGGAGTGTGCGTTCGGGCCTGACCGTATCGGTCACCCTCTTTTTGAAAGTGCAAAGGTAGGAATTTTTGAGCGTTTTCTAACAAAAACAAGTGTGCAAATTCTGCACTTTTTTCATTTGTCGTTGTGCCACCTACATGAAAAATGTAAAGTCCGTCGCTTTTAAGGCGACAATGCGCCCCTGTTCATGCCTGTGGATGCCCTTTTGCGGGTTTACTGATGGCTGGCCAGTTCACGCTCTTTTTTCCCGACGGCTTTCCGGAAAGCGCGATGGAGCAGAACCGAAGCCACGATCAGTGCGCCGGAGAAACTGTAATAGACACCCATATTTTGAAGTTCCAGAACTTTTGCAAGCGTCAGCAGGAGGGGCACTCCCACGATTATGTAGCTCACGATGGAAATCCAGAGGAGAGGTTTCACGTCGGATGTACCTCGTAGGGCGTTGGCGTAGGTGAGCTGTACGGCATCGCCATACTGATAGAGTATGAGGGGTAAAATGAGAGTGAGAGCTGTGGCGATGACTTCCGGGTCAGGGGTGAAGGCATGGATGAGATGACGGCCACCGATCAGGAAGACGAGGGAGGCGATAGTGGCGAGGAGCATGTTGAGATGCAGTCCGGCAGAAGTGATGCGGTTCATTCCGGCTATGTCGCCGATGCCGTTGTAGTTGGCTACACGGATGGATGTTGCCACTCCGAAGCTCATGTAGGTCATGAAACCGAGCTGGGCTATGGTGTTGACCACCTGATAGGATGCAAGCTGTATCTTGCCGAACCAACCTGAGACTATTGCTCCGAAGGTCCAGAGGAAACATTCGACTCCGCTCTGTATCATGACCGGATAGGATGTGACCCACACCTTGCGGCGGACTCCCCCGATATTGACCGACCCTTCGCGCAGACCTTTTATGTAGGGACGGTAGCGTTTTGAGATAAGGAAGAATGTCACGATACCGAACATGGTGAGGTAACGGGCTATCATCGTGCTCAGACCTGCTCCCGCCAGTCCGAGTTCGGGTGCTCCGAAGTGTCCGTAGATGAAACAATAGTTTCCGAATATGTTGACCACATTTGCTCCGAGTATCATCCACATTGGGGTGGCTGTGTCGGTTGTACCGTTGGCGGTCTGCTGACAGCAGTTGAACACTGCCATCGGCAGGAGCGTCGTGAGTACTATCAGATAGTATCTGCGGATGAGCGGCAGAAGTTCTTCCGGCTGTCCGAAACGGTCGAGGAAGAAATAGAGCGAGGCCATTATGGCTGTGAATGCGAGCGATACGAATATGTTGATCTGGAGTCCGCCACGCAGCGTGACACCTACCTCATTGTTCTCCTTACGGCTGTAGAGCGCACCGATCAGAGGGGTCATGCCTGCGGCGAAGCCTATCTGCATGACTATGGCCACCATAAATATGGAGTTGACGAAGGCGGCGGCTGCAAGTTCGTTCGTTCCGTAGGCCCCTACCATCATGGTGTCCGCGAAACTTACGACGATGATACCTACCTGAGTGATGAGCACTGGCAGACCGAGTCGCCAAAGGTTCTTATATTCAGTCTTATAGGCTTTCCAGAATCCGGCCTTGCGTGTGAGGGATGAGGGTGTCATATATATAAAGGTCAGTTATGAATCGGGATTGTCATTAGGTTTTGACGATGCAAAGTTACGCATTTTTACCGGTAGTGCCTTTGTCAAAGTAATTAAATTTCCGACTGAAGGGCCTGTGCCCGTGCTGGACGGATTCCATACGATCAATCGGCTTGTGTATTATCCATTTGTCGATCCGGCAGTTTGTGATTTGCACATACTAAAAAAGTAAAGTAGCGTCATGCGCAGACAGCGCATGACGCTACTTTATTTTTGGTTATGATATCGCTGTATGTTATATCAGCGAAGCGTGTGTATCACTTAGGCTTCCTGAGCGATTTTCTTGAAATCGTCGAGGCTTACGGTCTGCTTGTCGAGAGTAACGGTGTTCTCGATAGTATCGTAGAGCTTCGAAGTGATCACCTGCTGGGTGAGCTGATTGCGGATTTCGGGCTTCTCAAGCTGTTCCTTAGCGTAGCGGGTGATGATTTCGTCATCGATACCTGCCATGCCGTACTGTGCGAACTGACGGGCAGTGAGATATTTGGCCATTTCGAGAACCTCGTTGGCATCAACCTTGACATCAAGCTCCTTGAGGAGGTTGTTCTCGATGATCTCATGCTTGATACCGTTCTGCTGAGCGTTGTAAGCCTCGTCGGCGTTCTCTGCGTCAGCGAAGAAGAGCTTCTTGATGGTCTCTGCGGGGAGAGTCATGTCGCCATACTTCTCCATCATGGCCTTGTCGAACTGGTTGCGGAAGAGGATGTGGCTGTTCTGGGCAAGCTCGTTGGAGATGATCTCCTTAACGGCCTCGCGGTACTCCTCTTCGTTGTGAACCTTGTCCTCACCGAACACGGTCTTGTAGTATTCCTCGCCGAGTTCAGCGGGAACGCTTACGATGATTTCAGAGATTGTCATCTCGAAGTCGCTCTTGATGTCGGCGGCGATAGCCTTATCTACGTGGAGCATTGAAGCGAGTTCACCGGCGTCGCCACCGGCTGCCTTCCAAGGATTGAACACAACCTTGTCGCCGGGCTTCTTGCCTGCGAACTTGGCAGTTTCTTCTTTGTCCTTGAAGTAGAGGGGGAACACGATGCCGTCAGTTACCTGAATAGCACCTTCGTTCTGGCTTACTTCGCCGTTTTCGTCAAGCTGCATGAGCGCGCCCTTGACAACACCGTCCTCGGTCATTTCCTGACCGGGCTCCTGCTTGCCGAAACGCTTGCGCATGTTCTTGTCCTGCTCGTTGATCATCTCGTCGGTCACCTCGATTTCATAGAAGGGATAGTGATCCTCCTTGCTGAGGTTGATGTTGAGCTGGGGAACGAGGGCGAGGTCATATTTGAATTCCTGATCGCCTTCCTCGAAAGCCTCCTTAACCTCTACGGGTACGGGATGACCCATCACGGGGAGATTGTTTTCAGTGATATAGTCAACCACGGCACGATATACGGTGTCATTGATGACATCGCTGGTCATCTGCTTGCCGAAACGACGCTTGAGTTCGCCGAAGGGAACGTGACCCTTGCGGAATCCGGGGATTACATGGGTGCGACCAAGCTCTTTAAGTTTCTTGGTGACATCGTCCTTGTAGTCATTTTCTTCAATCGTCACGGTAAGACGGATATCTACCGGTGAGATCTCTTCCTTGTTGATTTTCATTTCTTAAAATGTATTCAGTTGTTGTTAAATTTTCAATTTTTCAGGACAAATGCCTTCTCATGAAGCTGATTTGCCCTATCAAGGCGCAAAATTAACAAAAAAATCCCGAAATGCAAAACTTTACATCACTGCGACTTTGACAGTGGAAAGACATTTTGTAATCTTCCGACATTTTAAAGGTTTCCTATTTTTCATTATCAAAACAAAAGAAGTAATTTTGCGCTATGACAAAAGCACAAAAAATAAAGATATGCGATTGGACATTGGCAATTCTATTACCGATTGTCCTCGCATCAAGCATACAGTTGGAAGCGACATCAAGTAGTGGTTTCTTCCCGGTTGTTTTCCATATCATCGTGGCACTACCATTTATGTGTATTATTGTATGGCATATTTACCTCCATTTTCAATGGAAAAAGTGGCTTACAAAATTTAGCAAACTTAAAGTACCGACACGCATACTTTGGTGGTTGTATATTCTTACTTTCATATCAGGTGTAGCAACTTTTATCCATTGGCTCCTATCAAATGAGCATAGTCCATTAGGAGGCGTTCATGGGAAAATAGGATTTTTAATGATAGCATTTGCCATAGGACATACTATAAAGCGTATAAAATTCTTTAAAAGGAAGAAATAAGCGTCTTTTCGCAACCGTCATAANATCCATAACTTCGCTAAAATTAATTAGCAAGTTATGGATTTATCTTTTCCCTAATTACACTCCATATTCCCATAAAACTTGTTTTAAGACATCGCTAATTCTCACCAAAACAGTGAATGTATATTATAAACTACTTACATGCGCCTATATCTTAATTTTTTCGCTCATAATTGCAAGATGTGTTTTTGTCCGACATTCGCGATGCGATCGTCGGACAAAAACACCCCTGCAAGGGGAAACCCCACGACCTGATTTCAAATGGAAACAAGAGTTTATATTGGCTCGACAGCCTATTCAGCATCTAAAATCACCCTATTTTATGCGTTAAATATTGTAAATATAAATAGAATAAAATTAATTGATAAATGGGGGGGGGTAAGCAGAAATGCCTAATTTATCCTACATACTTCTAACTACCNGAAAATACGAAATTTACGCAAGGGGACACATTTTTGCCTTCTCCGTTTAAAATCGGTATCTTTCCTGTATTCTTTTCTATAAATCTATGCTGATTATCAGTATAGTAAGGGCTTTAATATGGATTCCACATGAACCGTATTCTATACCTTTAGAGCCATGACATATATCCCTAAATCAACAATTATTGAGCATAATGTTGTAANAATCCGCTGTCTTTGCCGTCATATAATAAACGACATTATGAATCATCGAATCCTAATATCAACATTCTGCTCCATTTATGCGATAGCAGCAATGGCTCAATCGGAAGTAACCGACAGTATCAAGACACAGGAACTTAACGAGGTAGTTGTGGAAGCCCGGATGCAGCAAACATCTGCCACTTCGTCAACTTATATTCCT
Source organism: Bacteroides sp. (assembly GCA_014801945.1). Classification (GTDB taxonomy): domain Bacteria; phylum Bacteroidota; class Bacteroidia; order Bacteroidales; family Muribaculaceae; genus Duncaniella. Next base: position 9,291 of record JAAVDF010000032.1, on the reverse strand, counting down.
AACAAGAAACAAAAGTCATCAGCGCAAAATGCTGTTGATNTTTTGCAACAACTGGCGATTCCTCAAATCACGATTAATCTTGTGGATAATGGTGTTACTACATTATCAGGTCAGAATGTAGCTATTTACATTAACTATCTGCCAGCTTCTTCACAAGAAATCGAGGGCTTACTTACCTCTGACGTACTGCGAGTAGAATATTTGGATTTTCCGACCGACCCTCGTTTTAATGGGAGCGAACATGTTGTAAATTTTATAGTGCAACGATATGAATACGGGGGTTATACAAAGTTGACTATCAATGAAAACTTCCTTGTAGGATTATCTAACCGCGCATCTGTGTATTCCAAATTCGCATACAAACGTATGTGCTATGATTTATATGCCGGAATTTCAAACCACGATAATAAGCACGTCGGTACCTCTTATATTGGTAAATACACCTTGCACGGAGAGANCGATAGGGCACAGGAAATAACTCGTAGTGAAATCTTCGACAATGCTCATTTCAAATATGACCAATATCCGGTAACTTTCAGGGCTATTTATGATTCTGACAAAACCCAAATTTCCAATACTGTCGGCTTCTCTTTTGACCAATCGCCTCTTGCAGAAACCAACGGAACTCTGTCATTTTCTCCGGGAGTGTCATCTGGCTACTCTTATACAAGAAACGAGCCTTATACTACGCGCTGGGTATCATGGCAAGGAAGCTACTACTTTATTCTTCCTCGTAAATTTCATTTAAACATAAATCCCTCCGCGAATTATTCTCATACGAATTACGACTATACCTATCGTTCTTCGCTTTCAGAAGATGCCATTGAGAATATTTCAAAAGAGAATGCGTGGAAAATTCGAGGCTCTGCTACGTTGTACAAAATTTTATCACAGAAACAAAATGTGTTTTTAAGAGCATCAGGAGGTTCAACCCGTAACGACGTGGTTTATTCAGGTTCTACTTTATACGATAACGATTTCTCCGATACCTACGCTGGTACAGCCGTCGGTTATAACTTTTCCAACCACCCTTGGAACATAAATGCAGATGTCGCTCTACAATGGGAACGTAATAAAATTAATTCATCGTCTGTAAGCGAGGTTTATCCAGTCGTGAATGTATCGGCTGCTTTTTCACCCTCTAATCGTCATTCTTTACGCGCGTTTTTCCATTTGGGNGCAAATTATCCGGGGGCAAGTGAAAAAACTCCGAATGTTTTACAAGTTAATGAGTTTTTGTATCAGACTGGTAATCCGGACTTGAAATTATCACGTCAGGTTAATTTCAACTTTCAGTATAATTGGATGCCCCGCAACAANTTTTCTGCTACTTTTTATGCACAATATTTTGGTGAAAACAACTTATATGTGCCTATATTTTTGCCTTATCAAGACGGACAGGCTCTCCTGAAAAGTTTTATAACCGATGGTAAGTATAATCGTACTTCATTCGGACTGTCGTTTAACTACAAGCTGTTAAATAACAAACTCCAACTTGCTGCGCAACCTTCCATAACTTTATACCGGCTTACAGGATATTATGACTTGTCTAAATATCCCTTTGCCTTTAATGCATCAGCGACCTATTACCTGAATAACTTCTATTTTCAGACTTCCTATCAAACTCCAAGCCGTACAATACAAGGCAATCGTGCTGCCTATTATAAAGACCGAGATTTCTACCAACTGCTTGCAGGGTGGAGTAAANCGGGATGGAACATAAGACTTANTGCTATGAATCTTTTTCGTAGCGATTGGCTTGGTGCGACGCAAACAATTAACACACCGCTTTACTCCGAAACNCAACTACAGGGTGGAAACTACTATCATCGCCGTTTGAACTTGTCAGTTACCTATACTTTCAATTATGGTAAAAAGGTTCAGCATGGCAATGAAGTCGGGGAGCAATCCAATCCATCTTCAGCTATTATGAAATAATAAGTGATGTGAGTTCGATAAAACTATTGATAGTNGGTNTATTTAGTTATAATTTGATATTAGAAAGAATTATCCGCTCATTGATGATGGAGTTCTGCTCTCCATCATCAATGAGCGGATAAATTTGTATTCAAATTTCTATATTACATCACTGCGACTTTGACGGCGGAAGAATCTACGCGTATGATGTAGATTCCGGGGGTGAGCTGTGAGTCAGCAGGGAGGCTCGTACCGCTAAGGGTATAGACGGAAAGCGANGTGTAGGGGGTGAGTACACGCACACGGCCACCGTCAATGACCACAACCGGTTTCTGACAGCCGGTCTGATCNGCTGTAATGTCNTCTATNGCTGATTTGGGNCCGCTGGCATAGACGGCAAATGCTCCGGCCGGGAGGGTGACTCCGGTTGCAGTGAACGCGGGAGTGACGTTGGCACTTGCGGCGAGGAGTTCATACTTTGTGTCGGAAAGGAAAGCTGTCTCGTTGGTAGCAGGATTCTTCGGGAACGGAATTGTAGCCGTTACGTTGGGTTTCTCNGCTTTGGGATTGACCACAAGATAAATTTCTGACGTTCCGTCGGTCAGTGATATGTAGCGTTCGTTGGCTGAACTGAGCTGGACGTCGGCTGTCGCTGTCTCACGGAAAAGTGCCGGGTAGTCGGCACGGATACCGCAAAGAGCCTGATAGGTNGCGACGAGTCCCTGACGGGCTGCCGAAGTGTTGAGNGAGGTCCAATCCACTTTTTTNGGGTTAGTATCNTTGTCACTGCCGTTNTTGGTGGTCTGCTGGTTGGCCATCTCCTGAAATTGCCAGATCATGTGTGCGCCGGGCGAGAGGAGCATCTGAGCCGCCAGCGAACCCATNCGCTGACATGCGCCGCTGAAATTACCTTTGAGGATAGAGCCGACGTTNGTGATATTGTAGGCCACGCGTTCCTCGTCGTGACTTTCGGCATAGCTGACAGTCGATCCCCAGAGGCGGTCGCCGTCCTGNGGAGCATAGAATCGGCTGAGCGACATNTCGCCCGTACCGCTCACGTAGTTGCGTGAGGCCCAGTTGACGTTGGCCCAGTTGATCTCGCCGTCGCGTGCCATATCGTTTTCCTCCTGTGCTCCTGCAAGATTCTCGTTGATGAAATANGCGTTGGGGTTNGTGAGCATCATGCCGTCGCGGAGTGATTTCATGCGGGCCACGCGTGAAGCGTTGAAACGGTTGGTATTGTTGTCGTTGGGAGTNCCCCACGTATTAGTGGCCGCATAATACATATTGCCGTATGAATCGTTGTCACCAAGACCCTTCACGAGATCGAAGCGGAAACCATCGACCTTGTAGGCGGTCATCCAGTAATCAAGAGCGTCGTGCCACTGCTGCTGGACGAGNGCNCAGTCCTGATTCCAGTCACGGAGCACACTGTAGGCGTGGGGTGCAGATCCGTTGTAGAACGGNGTGATATTGCGACGGATCATGCCGAACCACGGATGACCGCCGTCACTNTGATTGAACACGATGTCAAGGATCACGGCNAGACCCTTNTCATGTGCGGCATCGATGAGCGCGCGGTAATCGTCAGGAGTACCGTAAGCCTTGTCAGGAGCCATGTAGAAGTTGGTGTTGTAGCCCCATGAGTTGTTGCCGGCAAACTCCATGATAGGAAGAAGCTCGATGGCGTTGACACCAAGACTCTTGATGTAGTCGAGCTTGGAGATGACNCCCTGAACNGTGCCGTCGCCCCGCGATTGTCCCTCTGTTCCGGTAAAGTCGCGTATAAGGAGCTCGTAGATGATGAGGTCGCTCTGGGCTACACCCTTGAAATCGGTCACTTTCCAGTCATAGTTGTCGCGNTCGGTNTTGAAAACCGCGAGNGGCACNCCGCTGATGCGTTTCGAGGGATAGGCGGGGAGATTGGGGAACACCTCGGCGGGAATGTAGGAATCGTTGCCTCCGTCAAGCACGAGATGTGCGTAGGGGTCGCCGACGTTGATCGCGCCATCGATATTATAATAGTATATATAGTCCTTGCCTTTTTCGATGTTGTCGAGTGTCAGCCAGAAATAGCGGANGCCTTCATAGTCCTGATAATTCATGACGTAGTCAGGGGCCGGAGTGTAGTCNTTCCATGAACCCATCATCACGACATTGGTCTTGCCGGGAGCNGCGAGACAGAAGGTGACCGANCCGTCGGCGTTGACGTNAGCTCCCATCCGGGGNTTTCCGCCGGGATAGTCAGCAGCCTTGGACGCCGGGAAATTGTCGGGGAACACCTGTACGAAGATATCGCCCCAGTTNCCTGTCTTACANTCCATGTCGCCCGATGCGCTGCGGAACACGAAGGCGAGACGCTCGATGCTCTCATCCGAGGCCGAGATGCCGTAATAACTGCGGATATCAGGGATCTTCAGCTCCCAAGTGAAGGGGGCTGTGTAGGTGAGTTTGTACTTGGCGGAATTGTCGCCCCAAGTGGGAGCATTCTTCCACTGGCCGTCGCTCTGATTGGTNATCACACCCGTGTGGGCATAGACCTCGGTTGACTCGGTGGCGTCAACCATCCCTTGGTTTCCACCGTCGGTGTGGAAGGTGATGGTTATNTCCTTGGTGCTCTCGGTGATGATGGCGGGCGATGTGGTGATGCTTTGTGCGCCCATGGCGGAGGTCACGGATAGTGCCGCCANTGTGAAAAGATAGTGTAGATTTAATCTCATCTGATATGGAAAATTTATTGGTTATAGTTCGGATATTAGATTAAGCCCGTAGGGCCATTGGCGTAATTTGTTATTGGAAAGGNCAGTCGGAGCTGCATAAGAAAGNATTGGAAGAGGAGGGGTGAAGGAGAGAGTGGGAGAGACGATAGCGGGACGCGATTGCGNCCGCTATGTTTAGATGAGCATAGGATCGAATTCNTCGGCAGGAANATTGTCCGGCGATTTCAGGGAATGGATGATACGTTTGATGTTTTCGATATATCCGATCACCATTGATCCGGTTGCGGCCGGTGTGAGACGGAACATCGAGCTGAGTTCCGTGTTGCTGTGGGTCCGGCGGTAGGTCCGCAGGGTCTTGAGTATATCCTGCGCCTCCGAGAGAGCTTCTTCGCGCTGACCGAGGCGGACAAGGCTCATGAGGTAAGGGAAGGTGATGGTGGGGAGATATGGCCAGTCGATGATGGATGACTTTTCGCGGTAGAGCCTCACGACATCCCTGAAATTCAACGCGAAGTAGCAGACTTCAAGCACGAAGGGGATATCGTTCTGAAAGCCGTTGATCTCGTCATAGACCAGACAGACTGTGGCAGCCGAGGAGAACTGGCCGTGGACCACGTGGCCGCGTGCCCATTCGACGGCATCCTTCTCGCTGATCAGTCCCGTGGCCATGAGGGCGCGGAGATACGGTTCGGCATAACGGCGGTCGAGCACGAGGAGCACATCGATGACGAGACGCGAATGGATATGNTCTTTGAGATAGGCCGAGAGCATGGCTATGGCCTCTTCCTGACGTCCGCATTCGATGAGGGCGGCGGCGAGNGTGGATACGTCGGTATCCTCTGCCTCGCTTGACTCGATGACTTTGCGGTAAAGCTCGGCAACGACCTCCGGGCCNCGCTCCAAGCGGTAGAGGGCCGCTCCTTTTATGCGCATGGCCATGATCGAGCCTGCNTCGATGGCAAGAGCGTAGTCGGCCGACGATAANGCACCNTCGTAGTCCTCACTGTTGATCTGGACTGTGGCGAGGCGCAGCCAGAAGTCGAGTGTGAAGGGTTCGAGCATGGTCANCTCCTCGAAAAGCTGTATGGCTGTTTCGAGATCATCGTTTTCTTCAGAACGGTCGGCAAATTCGTAGAGGAAGGTCTGCGGNTAGGAACATTTGGCCTGTATGCNCTTGCGGTTGGCTTTCAGCCAGTCCTCAAGGTGCATTTCCATCGCATAGTCCGTGAACTGTATGATCTCCTCGTCCTCGAAGTCATCGGTGGCTTCAAGAATTTCGTTGAGAGCCTTGGTCAGTTCTTCAGGCGGTAAGGAAAGATCGGCATTGCGCGCGCGCAGACTTAACAGTTTGTTGAGNACACCTTCACGGCTGACGCGATTGTTGACCTCNGTGGTGACTTCAACATCGCCAAACGAATAGTAGAGCCAAGCACGGCGTGTNGCGAGTGCTTCGCTTTTGGGATAGTGAACAGCTCCGTAGAGAAGCACTTCCATTTTGACGATATAGTTGTCGTAGTCCGAGGCATAGTCGAAGATCTCGACGAGATCATTCTCGTCGAAGAANGCTTCGGTGTTGCCGCGTTTGACCACTTCGGATTCAAATTCTTCGTATAGGTCGCGTCGGTCGTTGCGTTCGTCCATTTAGTTATTTTTTCGTCAGAATTGGTTTTATTCGGAAGGTTGTGTCAGAGATATAGGATTTCCGGTCGTAGGGCCCGCGCTTGTGGCGGCCGACTCATACAGGATGATTGGTTGATCATCACAAATGCCTGAATTTCGGCCGGCGTAAGCGCAGGCCCTACAACCGATTTAATTCTGACGTATTCGTCAGNTATCTATTTCTCTATACTCTATACTCTATACTCGAATCACGCTTTCCAGCTGTCCTTGAGCGCGATNGTGCGGTTGAACACGAGNGCGCCGGGCTTGGANTCGGGATCGAGAGTGAAGTAGCCGATACGCTGGAACTGGAGGGGCAGTCCGGGTTTGGCTATTTCGGCGAGATAGGGNTCAACCTTGATNTGGTCGATNACCTTGAGCGAATCGGGGTTGAGCATTTCGCGGAAATCGCGGTCGGGTTCGGCTGCAGGGTTCTCGACACTGAACAGACGGTCGTAGATGCGNGCGGTAGCATCGACGGCATGTTCGGCCGATACCCAGTGGAGTGTGCCTTTNACCTTGCGTGCGCTGCCGGGGAGACCGCTGCGGGTGTCGGGATCGTAGGTGCAGTATATTTCCTCGATGTTGCCGTCGGCATCCTTCTTCACGCCGGTACACTTGATGATGTAAGCACCTTTGAGACGCACTTCGCCTTCAGGGGCAAGACGGAAGAATTTCTTTGGNGGATTCTCCATGAAGTCGTCGCGNTCGATGTAGATCTCGCGGCTGAAGGGCATCTGGTGTGTGCCGGCTCCTTCTTCCTCAGGATTGTTTTCCATCTCGACCATCTCGACCTGTCCCTCAGGATAGTTGGTGATNATTACCTTGACGGGGTTGATGACGGCCATGCCGCGTGTAGCAACCTTGTTGAGATCGTCGCGGACGGCGTGTTCGAGAAGCGAGATGCTGTTGAGNGCTTCNTATTTNGTNTANCCGATNGCATCGATGAAGTTNCGGATGGAGCGCGGTGTGAAACCACGGCGGCGGAGTCCGGAGATGGTCGGCATTCGCGGATCGTCCCATCCGGCNACGAGTCCTTCCTTGACGAGCTGGAGGAGCTTGCGCTTCGACATCACGGTGTAGGTGAGGTTGAGGCGGTTGAACTCGATCTGACGCGGGCAGTAGGTATCGTCGGCNAGTTCCTTGACGAAGTATTCGTAGAGGGGACGGTGAACGGTAAATTCAAGGGTGCAGATCGAATGGGTCACGCCTTCGAAATAGTCGCTCTGACCGTGGGCGAAGTCATACATGGGATAGACCTTCCACGTAGTGCCTGTGCGGTGGTGGGGGGTCTTGATGATACGGTACATGATGGGATCGCGGAAGTGCATGTTGGGGTTGGCCATGTCGATCTTGGCACGGAGCACACGCGAACNCTCGTCAAACTCGCCGTTGTTCATGCGGATGAAAAGGTCGAGGTTTTCCTCTACGGAGCGGTTGCGGTAGGGGCTTTCCTTTCCGGGCTGTGTCGGAGTGCCTTTCTGAGCGGCGATCTCCTCTGAGCTCTGGTCATCGACGTATGCCTTGCCTTCCTTGATCAGACGGACTGCGAGGTCGAAGAGCTGCTGGAAGTAGTCAGAGGCGTAGTATTCGCGGTCACCCCAGTCGAAACCGAGCCAGTGGATATCCTCGCGGATTGAATCGACGTATTCGACGTCCTCCTTCACCGGATTGGTGTCGTCGAAGCGGAGGTTGCATGTGCCACCGAATTTCTCGGCGATTCCGAAGTCCATGCAGATGGCTTTGGCGTGGCCGATATGAAGATAGCCGTTGGGTTCGGGCGGGAAACGGGTGTTGAGGCGTCCGCCGTTCTTGCCAGACTGGAGATCCTCCAGTACGAGTTGCTCGACAAAGTTGAGGCCCTTGGTCTCCTGAGGTGTTGCTGTAGCTTGACTATTGTTTTCCATTACGGGAGATGTATTTTTTTAGTATGATTCGTTCTGTCGGTTGGTGGGTTTGGCCGATGGGTGGATGATATGAAATTTCCCGATCGTCAGGATTGAAAAATTGCTTTCCCGTCCTCCGGCTTTTAAGATGCAAAGATAGTCACAATTTTTGTAAAACTCCCCACAACCCGCCAAAAATTGAAAAGACGGAACACGGCTCTCTCTCACATGAAAGCCCTTACCACGTTGATTATCAATAGGGTTTTATTGAAATAGATACGTTGGAAGAACAAATTTTAAAGGTATGTTGCGAAATCGTGTTCCCTTGCGTAAGTTTTATGTTTTTCAGGTAGTTATGGCGATATGAGCTAAATTAGGTATTACTGTATAAATACGACAACTTTCTTAACTTTATTATATTTAAGCTTACAAATATTAACGCAATAAGATAATGCAATTTCATATGCAGAATAGGCTTTTGAGATGGGTGAAGTGAAAATACTCCCGATTATTTGGTCTGAATAAAATTTATGACTAACTTCGTATTCCGAAAAAGTGTCACAAATGACATTTATTCGGAATATTATGAGGATAGAAAGAAAAATATATCTTGACAAGGTTATAGAAAGCCGTCATAACGGAATGATAAAGATTATCACCGGTGTACGCCGAAGTGGTAAATCTTTCCTTCTGTTCGATCTATTTGCCGACTGGTTGGGGGCAGAGGGTGTTTCATCTGAACATATCATTAAAATAGATTTGGAGAACCGCCGAAACAAGTCTCTCCGCAACCCGGATAATCTATTGGAGTTCATTGATTCCAAAATGATTGATAATGAGATGTATTATATTCTCATTGATGAGATTCAGTTGGTTGACGAGTTTGAAGATGTGCTCAACAGTTATCTGAAAATTAAGAATGCTGATGTTTACGTTACGGGCAGTAACGCACGGTTTCTGTCTAAGGATGTAATAACCACCTTTAGAGGGCGAGGTGAGGAGATTAAGGTATTCCCATTAAATTTCAGGGAATTTATGTCCGCAACCGATAAGAGTACGGAACTGGCTTTTGAGGAGTTTATGACTTATGGAGGATTACCTCAGGTATT
>JAAVDF010000031.1 GCA_014801945.1 Bacteroides sp. | reverse complement strand
GGAGAATTTTCGAGTGAAAATGAAAAATGGAGCAAATCGCTCTTTGACTAGCAAATTGCTACTTGCTCCGTTTGTTAAAATTTTATCCGGACAGCTGTGCGGCACGCCGCGTCCCTACAATAGATTCTGTTGTCAAAGGATTATACGGGTAGAAATAGTATCGGAGTATATGATACAAAATCAGGGANCACGGAGGCTGTCCGTGATCCCTGCGGGTATAGAGCTATATGTGTATGCTTTAGCGTGTTTGCCGCGATTAAGATTCAGTGATCTTATGCGATACCGAGATCCTTCTTGAGGGCTTCGATTTTCTCTTCGGCGAGTTTGCCGCACTTGTCGTAGTCCTCGACCTTTTCCATGGGCACTTTCACTTCCATGTAGAACTTGATCTTGGGCTCTGTGCCTGAAGGACGTACAGAAACTTTCGAACCGTCGGCTGTGAAGTACTGGAGCACGTTTGAGGTGCAGGGGAAGTCAAGTTTCTCGACAGTATTGGTGTCAGTGTGGGTGAGGTTGAGCGAAGCGTAGTCCTTGATGANGGTCACNGGGCTNCCTGCGAGTGACTTGGGAGGATTCTCGCGGAACTGCTTCATGAGTGCCTGAATTTCTTCTGCACCGGTCTTGCCGGGACGGACAACAGANACGCCTACCTCGTGGCTGAAACCATATTTGAGNTAGATNTCGGCGAGCATTGCTTGGAAGTCCATGCCCTTATCCTTGGCCCATGCGCAAGCTTCGGCGAGGAGNGAGCAGGCAGAGACAGCATCCTTGTCGCGCACGAAAGTNTCNGCGAGGAAGCCGTAGCTTTCTTCGCCACCACCGAGGTAGCGGAGCACGTCCTCATTGTCGCGCATCACGGCTGCGATCCATTTGAAACCGGTGTAGCAGTCATAGAGACGCACGTTCATAGCGTCGCAGATAGCCTTGATGGTCTCGGTGGTCACGATGGTCTTTACGGCAAACTCGTTGCCCTTGAGCAGACCGAGTTCCTTGTTGCGGGTGATGATGTAGTTGAGGAGGATCATCACGATCTGGTTACCGTTGAGAAGCACGTATTCACCGTTATTGTCGCGGATCACACAGCCTACGCGGTCAGCGTCGGGGTCAGATGCCATTACGATGTCGGCATTGACTTCCTTGGCCTTGGCGATGGCCATAGCCATTGCGGAGGGTACTTCGGGGTTGGGTGACTCTACAGTGGGGAAATCGCCGCTGGGGACATCCTGCTCAGGAACATGGATGATGTTGGCGAAACCGAAGTTCTTGAGTGATTCCGGAATCAGTTCGACGCCTGTGCCGTGGATAGGAGTATAGACGATCTTCAGATCCTTGTTGCGCTCGATGGCTTCGGGGCTGAGCGAGAGACCCTTGATCTTTTCGAGATATACTTTATCGACGTCTGCACCGATGATCTGGATCTTTGACTTGTCACCCTCGAATTTGATATCNTTCACGCTCTTGATGCGGTTGACATGGTCGATGATGTTGACATCGTGGGGAGCGATGATCTGTGCACCGTCCTCCCAGTATGCCTTGTAGCCGTTGTAGATCTTGGGGTTGTGAGATGCAGTGATGTTCACACCGCTCTGGCAACCGAAGTGGCGGATGGCGAATGAGAGTTCGGGAGTGGGGCGGAAGCTGTCGAAAAGATAGACCTTGATACCGTTGGCCGAGAAGATNTCGGCAACGATCTCGGCAAATTTGCGCGAATTGTTGCGCACGTCATGACCGACGGCCACACTGATTTCGGGGAGATCCTTGAACGCTTCCTTGAGGTAGTTGGCGAGACCCTGAGTAGCTGCGCCGACCGTGTAGATGTTCATGCGGTTTGAACCTGCTCCCATGATGCCGCGCAGGCCACCTGTTCCGAATTCGAGATCCTTGTAGAAACTTTCGATAAGTTCGGTCTTGTCGTCAGCGTCGAGCATACGCTTGACTTCAACACGTGTTTCTTCGTCATAACCGTCGCCGAGCCATACCTGAGCTTTCTCGGTGACTTCTTTCAATAACTGTTCGTTTTCCATATATTTTAGGGGGTTAATATATTTTAGAGGTAGGTGATTTCAGTTTTTCAATGGCCGACAGGATGATGTCGGAAATTTGGTGGCGGACTGCCGATATTTGACTTAGAGAATAGATACCGGAGCAGTTCAAGATTTTAGAATTGTGATTAAGGCAAATTTACAGCCTTTTGTGGGAAATAACAAAGAAATCGAAAGAAAAATGTTAAATCCGAGCCTAAATTTGGTTAATTCAGAATATGCTTTCCNAAGGATGGCTCANCTANGGTAAATCANGGTATAAAAATCGAGCGCGTTTCCGCAGGCAGTCCGTGTGGACACAAGGCGGAAACGCGCTGAGATCGTTGTGATTAATGGAGGNANCTTCTGTGGAANAAACGNGGNTTACTTCGCATCAGCCATAGCTTTGCTGACATCGGCGCGAAGTTCATCGCTCTGCTTACCACGGCTGAGGATGGTACCGTCAGGACCGAAGAGGATGATGCAGGGGATACCCTTGATGCCGTAGAGATCGGTGGGGATGCTCTGAGCATTGATGACGTTCATCCAAGGAAGCTCATGAGCCTCGATGCCTTTGAGGGTGTCCTCAGGTTTGTCCCATACGGCCACGCCGATCACTTCGAGACCCTTGGGGCNGTACTCCTTGTAGAGATCCTTGATTACGGCAGTCTGGCGGATGCAGGGNCCACACCAGCTTGCCCAGAAGTCAACGAGGACATATTTGCCCTTGCCTACATAGTCGCTGAGACGGAAGGTGGAATCATTGTAGGTCACTTCGAAATCCTTGAACATCTTTCCTTCAGATGTCTCGTCGAGGTTCACGAGTGACTGGCGGAGCTTCTGCACNCGGTTNTATTCACCGAGTGAGGGATGAGCAGCGAGTACGGAATCAAGTTCGGTAAGGGTGTAGGAGCTGCCGGGGCCTGAGAGGAATACAGCATAACCGAGGGGATTGTCGATGTTTTCCTCCATGAGTTTGTTTTCGGCATTGGTTATNCGTTCGTTATATTCAGGATAACGTGCTTCCTGAAGAGAATCGGGGAGTGCGCGGAATTCCTTGATGGTAGCCATGTAGCTCTCCATGAATTCGCTGTTCTTGGCGTTGAGTTCACCACCGATTACAGAACCGTCGGTATTGACAGTGATTGAATCACCTTCGAGAATGAGTCGGCCTGCGCCACGTCCGTCAACGGAGATGGTCACATAGCGGGGTGCGGTGAGTTCNCCTTGGAACACTGCGATACCGTCAGTGATGACTGCGCTGTCGATCTTATCCTCGGTGTCGAAATCTACAATGTATGCCGTCTGATCGTTGANTTGAGGATCGGCNTTAAAGGTCACGACGTAGTTTTGCTTAGGANTTTGAGAACATGCAGCGAGCAGGAGAAGTCCGGCCGCGTAGAACAATGATTGTTTCATCGATGTTGAGAAATTTGTGATAATGATGATTGATAAATTTACCCTTAACTATTGTCATGCTGTTGGTACTCAACGGTTAAGGATAATTATAATAGTTTTAAGAGCTGATTTAGATATGCAAAGATAGCATTTTATCCTCACACCTTAAAATTATCATAAGTGTTAAAGAACACCATAATTTTTTAATGAGCGAGAAAAAATAATGCTTATATTTGCCGACTACACCGGCTTGCGNTGCCCTGAATGGGTGATNNCGGCCCGAAATAGATACAATGAANAAGACGAGTGGAAAATACATTTCAGCATTCCAGAGAGCCTTTCCGGCATGGCCCGGCAAGGTGGTGAGGTTCTATGTCGATGGTTTCCGTTCCATGACAGTCGGGAGGAAACTGTGGATACTGATACTGATCAAACTTTTCGTGTTGTTTTTCGTGTTCAAGCTCTTTTTCTTTCCGGATCTTCTCAGCCGTGACTATGACACGGACAGCGAACGGGCGGAAGCGGTCAGGTCTTCGATGCTCAACCGTCGGTGAACCTTTGACTGATTATAANTGATTAATATCTATAATAACATAAATTATTCACGCTTTTACTTATTATATTTATGGATGACTTGATGACTGTAGTCGATTGGTCGCGTTGGCAGTTTGCCCTAACCGCCATGTATCACTGGCTCTTCGTACCCCTGACGCTCGGACTGAGCGTGATCGTCGGGATTATGGAGACAATCTATTACCGTACACGCAGCGAGAAGTGGCTTCGCACCACTAAATTCTGGATGACACTGTTCGGAATCAATTTCGCTATGGGTGTGGCCACAGGTATTATTCTTGAATTTGAGTTCGGCACCAACTGGTCCAACTATAGTTGGTTTGTCGGCGACATCTTCGGTGCACCGCTTGCCATCGAGGGTCTGCTTGCCTTCTTCATGGAGGCAACGTTCATAGCCGTCATGTTCTTCGGCTGGAAGAAGGTCAGTCCCGGTTTCCACCTCGCTTCCACATGGCTGACTGCCATAGGCGCATCGATTTCNGCNCTTTGGATCCTCATAGCCAACGCATGGATGCAGTATCCNGTCGGCATGGAGTTTGATCCCGGTCAGATGCGTAATATCATGGACAATTTCTGGGACGTAGTGCTCTCGCCGGTTGCTGTCAACAAGTTCTTCCACGCCGTGTTTGACGGTTGGGTTGTCGGTGCGGTGTTTGTCTGNGGAGTCAGCGCATGGTATCTTCTCAAAGACCGCCGCAGGGAGTTTGCGATGGACTCCATCCGTATAGCNGGATGGTTCGGTCTCGTCGGCATATTGCTGACTTTATGGACCGGTGACGGCTCGGCCGTTCAGGTGGCAAAGGTGCAGCCAATGAAACTCGCTGCAATGGAAGGTCTNTATAACGGTAAGGTCGGTCAGGAACTTATAGGAGTGGCNCTGCTCAATCCTTCAAAGGAACGCACGGATGATTCCGATCCNTATCTGTTTGATATTTCCATACCNTACGGGCTGTCGGTGCTCGCCAATCATGANCCGAACACCTTCGTCCCCGGCATCAACGACCTGATCGACGGTATCCGTCTGACTCCGGANGGCGACACCATCCGTACNGATTCCTACGCCGAGCGTATAGCCATCGGCAAGCGTGCCCACGAGGCTCTGCGCGATTTTGACGCGGCTATGGCCAATGGCGACGANGCTGCTATGGCAGCNGCACGCTCACGCCTGAAGGAGGATTACCGTTACTTCGGCTACGGCTATCTCAACAGTCCCGATGAGGCTGTGCCTCCTGTGGCGGTTACNTTCTATTCGTTCCGTATCATGGTCATGGCAGGCGGTTATCTGCTGATCTTCTTTATCGTGGCTGTCTGCACTATGGGCGGACGCCGTTCGCGCCTGTGGCAGCAACGCTGGTGGCAGTGGGTGGCCATGCTTACNATCCCTGTCGTATGGATCTGTTCCGAGGCNGGTTGGGTTACTGCCGAGGTTGGNCGCCAGCCGTGGATTATCGAAAACCTCATGCCTGCNAAGGCNGCNATCTCGGCCATCTCTGCATCGACCGTGCAGCTGACATTCTGGATGTTTGCAGCTGTGTTCACNGCCCTTCTTGTGGCTGAAATCACCATCATGATCAACCAGATCCGCAATGGTGGTNCGGACGAGAAGCAGGATTATTGATCATCGTAACNTATATTCGTGATACACATTAAATAATATACCTATAACAAGACTATTTTATGGAACTTGAATCCTTACAGATATATTGGTGGCTCCTGATCTCTGTGCTTGGTGCCATACTTGTTTTCCTCCTGTTCGTGCAGGGTGGCCAGACATTCCTTTTAGGTGTCAGCGACAATTCGGAGGCNTCCCGCCGCATGATAAGTTCTTTCGGTCATAAATGGGANCTGTCGTTCACGACNCTTGTCGTTTTCGGCGGTGCGTTTTTCGCCTCATTCCCCTTGTTCTACTCAACCAGTTTCGGCGGAGCTTACTGGCTGTGGATGCTTATACTCATCAGTTTCGTCCTTCAGGCTGTCAGCTATGAATTTCGTTCAAAGAAGGGAAATGTATTCGGTACACGCACTTACGATACATTCCTTTTCATCAACGGAAGCGTGGGATGTGTGCTGCTCGGAGTTGCCGTTGCCATGTTCTTCTTCGGTGCGGAGTTCACGGTTGCCAAAGGCAATCTTCTCGATGCATCCGCTCCGGTGATCTCGACGTGGGCACCGTCACATGGCTTTGANGCGATTTTCTATTGGAAAAACCTTGTGCTCGGTTTTGCCGTGCTCTTCCTCGCNCGTACACAGGCCGCNCTCTACCTTATGAACAATAATCCGCAGAGCGATAAATTTTTCTGGACCAACCGTCGCAGGGTGCTTTTCAATGCNGTGCTCTTCCTCGTGTTCTTCCTCCTTTTCGTCGGGCTTCTCCTTACTGCNGAGGGTCTTGAGACNGCCTANGACGGAAGTATCGACGGACGTGCGAGCCAGTTCACAGTGCGCGAGTTCAAATACTTCTTCAACTTCCTTGATATGCCGTGGGCTTTGGCNGCTTTCCTGATCGGTGTGGTNATGGTTCTCTATGCTATTATCCGCTCGGCTTTCGCTGATCACTGGACCTNCGGTATATGGTGGAGNGGAATCGGCACGGTGCTCGTNGTNCTNTCNCTNTTCTGGATCGCNGGTTACAACAACACNCCTTACTATCCGTCGCTCACCGACCCGTCATCGTCGCTGACCATTTTCAACAGCTCGTCGAGCCTCTTCACNCTTACCTGCATGAGCTGGGTATCGGTCATCATTCCATTNGTCCTTGCCTACATCGCGTATGCATGGTATTCGATGGATAAGAAACATTGATTTGTTAGTTCATGAAAATAATAATTCATGAAATTGTAGGGTCGCATTTTAATGCGACAGCACAGGTTTAATAAAATTTAGGCNGGTCAAAANNNNTTTTGACCNGCCTAANTTTTATCNCTTGTNCGATTTTACGTTCNNTTAGAGATCGAAGAATGTCTTGAAGGCGCGGATGGTGTAGGCGTGATCCTTGGTGGCCATTGTCTCGCGGACNGAGTGCATGCCCCAGATNGCTTCGCCCATATCGACTCCGCGCAGGTCGATCTGCGAGGTGAGNATGTTGCCGAGTGTGGAACCGCCTGCCACATCGCTGTGGTTCACGAAGTACTGGCAGGGNACGCCGGCTTTCTCGCAGATACTCTTGAAAATGGCNGCCGATTCGGCATCGGTCATGTANTTACAGTTGGCATTGATCTTTATGGCNGGGCCTCCACCTACGACGGGATGGTTNGTCGGGTCATACTTCTCGGCATAGTTTGGATGGAAGGCATGTGCATTGTCGGCCGANACCATGAACGANGCGTCGATNCTGCGCAGATANTCCTCCTCGTTTCCACCGAGACAGCCGACTATACGGCGCAGCAGCTGCATCAGNACCGGCGAGGCTGCACCCTGCTTTGTNCCTGANCCGGTCTCCTCNTTGTCGAAGATGGCCATGACGCGAGTCTGGGTNGTGGATGAGGTTTCGAGCAGTGCGGTCATTGCGCCGTGAACCATGCTGAGNTCNTCGAGGCGTCCGGANGTAAGGAATTCCTCGTTTAGACCGACGAGNCANGCNGGAGTGGTGTCATAGAGCGAGAGGTCAAAGTCGAGGATNTCNTCGATGCGGCACGACAGAGCATCGGCGATAGTGCGCAGGAGCAGATTGTCCTTCTCGGCGGCNTCCTTCACGATGGCTATCACCGGGAGCATATCTTTCTGTTTGGATAGGGGATTGCCCTCNTTGACTGCACGGTTGAAATGGATGGCGAGATGAGGGATGGTGAGNAGCGGACGGTCAAATTTGACAATCTCCGTGCGGGGANGGAGGGGATCGTCGCTACGGAGCACTACNCGTCCNGCAAGCGAGAGGGGACGGTCGAACCATGTGTAGAGGATCGGGCCGCCATAGACCTCGACGTTGAGTTTGACAACTCCNCCGTCACTGATCATCTCGGCGTTTGGTTTGACGCGCATACAGGGTGAGTCGGAGTGGGCGGATATGATNCGGAATCCCGATGCAGGGCCTTCGGTCGATGTGACGAAAGCGAAGATCGCNCTTGAATTTTTGGTGATATAGTACTTGCCTCCCGGTTGGAGAGTCCACGCGTCGCGCGGATCCAGACGTGTGAAACCGGCTGCGTCGAGTTGAGTGCTGACGGTCTTNACCGCCAAAAAATTGACCGGACTTTTGTCGAGAAACTCCATTAGGGAGCGNGCTGTGATCTTTACATCTTCCATAATATATTTTGTNGGCTTATGTTTTTGGTATCGGATTTAGCGGATGGTCGCGTCAGAATATATAAATTCCGGCTGTGACTGTGTC
This sequence comes from Bacteroides sp., assembly GCA_014801945.1. Lineage (GTDB taxonomy): Bacteria > Bacteroidota > Bacteroidia > Bacteroidales > Muribaculaceae > Duncaniella. The sequence continues at coordinate 44,441 of JAAVDF010000031.1, read as the reverse complement.
AGAATGTATAAATTNCGTGTTGTAGGGCCGATTTTGCCACAGCATCACCGNGCTGATCCTGACACNGCATCATCCGCAAAGATAGTAAAAAAAATATCACGGCACATCCGTCNCCGTGATATTTTTAATGATTTNGTATTTATGGTGTTTAATACGATACTGTCGTTGAATNAGAATTCCTGATCGAANAGTTTGCGGACTTCCGGTTTGAGGAAATGATCAATGGAGTAGGGGTGGACCGCCACGTCAATGTTGCCGAGGGCGTAGGGGCCGATCTCGTATGGGTCATAGTGGAAATAGAGTGTGTTGTTGACTATGTAGGGACGGCCGGGATAGGTGAACTGACTGACGAAAATTCCGGTGCGATCGAGCGAACGGACCGGGACTGACANCTGACGNGCAAGTGCTTCCTTGATCACAGGCATGATCGAGTCGTTGGTCACACCGGGGAGATATATATTGTCNTTGGTCAGAACTACACCTTCATTCAGATTATAGGTGAAGGGGCGTGTGGCAGTCATCGGGTGGGCTCCACCGAGGAAGCTTGAAGCAATCACCTGATAGGTGACAAGATCTTCAGTAAGATCGGTGATGTCGGCGGTGACGCTATAGAAATAGGTCATTGAGTCNGCCGGAAGTGAATCGACAGGCTCNACGGAAGTTGCNCCATCCACTATGGAGGTNTTTGCGATAAAGTTTTTCAGGACTTCACGGATTCCGTCCGATGTACGGTCACGGAACGCTATNCGTTTAATCGAGTCCTGAAGGACCGAAAGNTTNGCCGATCCCATTTTTTCAGGCCACTGTATAGAGGTCATGAGTTCGAGATANACNGTNCCGTAGTCGGTCTCGACTTTATAATCTTTNTGCCCTGACATGAGTTTCTGACAGATTTCAAACTCGTCGATTCCATCAATGCTTTCGGGAGAAGANGATCTCTNTCCGCATGACGCAGCGAGAAGTGCAACGAGTGGCAGACCAAGNAGATAATATTTAGATTTCATAATGATTCAANTGATGTGTTTTGATTTGAAAATATCTTATGCAAAATTGGGTAAAAAAATTCAAATATAAGAGGGAAAAATCATCAACGTAACAGGTTTGTAACAATCGAAATTCATTTTTTATCGGTGAAACAGGACATTCAGATGGTATAAAAGGCTAAAAATGCGCCAAAAAACAGCCCAATTAACATAATTATGCGTTTGGATGGTTGAAAGTTGTCAAAAAAATACTTAACTTTGCACCGCAAATGTGAAATTATTCATCGTTTGCCCCTAAAAACGAAAATTAATCATTAAAAACTTACAATCAACTAAAGCTATGTCTGAAATTGCATCTCGAGTTAAAGCTATCATCGTTGATAAGCTCGGTGTTGACGAAAACGAAGTAACCGAAACCGCAGAATTCACTAAGGATCTTGGCGCTGACAGCCTCGACACCGTTGAACTCATCATGGAATTTGAGAAGGAATTTGGCATCACCATCCCCGATGATCAGGCTGAAAAGATCAGCACTGTACAGAACGCTATCGAGTACATCGAGGCTAACACTCAGAAGTAAAACCGGTCCTGCAGTCGGCACGACTGCGCTTTGACCGCGCCACAAAAGGCTCCCCACGCCAGTGAAAAACAGCAGCGCGGTGGAGCCTTCTTCTCGCTTTAGGCCCATGCTCTTACGTCGGGGCCTTACGGGTAAGATCCCTCNGATGAATGTCAACGGACTTTCCCGCTTCTTTTCATTATTTTCCTTTCAAGAATCTACTATTAATTGCCAATGGAATTAAAAAGAGTAGTGGTGACCGGCCTCGGTGCCATCACCCCCATAGGCAACGATGTTGAGACCACATGGCTCAACGCCGTAGCCGGCAAGAGCGGTGCCGCTCCCATCACCCATTTCGACGCCTCTAAATTCAAGACTCAGTTTGCCTGCGAAGTCAAGGGTTACAATGCCAATGACCACTTTGACCGCAAGAAACTCCGTCAGCTNGACCTCTATGCCCAGTATGGTATCGTCGCAGCCCGTCAGGCTGTTGCCGATTCAGGTCTTGAAGAAGCTCCCAACCTCGACCGCAACCGCGTAGGCGTGATCGTCGCCGCAGGTATCGGTGGTCTCCACACTTTCGAGGAAGAGGCCGGCTACTATGCTGTCAACGGNGCTGANCAGGGTCCCAAATACAATCCCTTCTTCATCCCCAAGATGATCGCCGACATCGCTTCGGGTCACATCTCCATGGAATACAANTTCCACGGTCCTAACTTCGGTGTGGTTTCGGCATGTGCTTCGTCCAACAACGCCATCATCGATGCCTTCAACCTCATCCGTCTCGGAAAGGCCGACGCTATCGTGACCGGTGGTGCAGAAGCCGCAATCTATCCTGCAGGTGTGGGCGGTTTCAACTCGATGCANGCGCTTTCAACCCGCAACGATTCGCCTGAGACTGCATCGCGTCCGTTCAGCAAGTCACGCGACGGTTTCGTGATGGGNGAGGGTTCNGTTGTCCTCATCCTTGAGGAACTCGAACACGCCAAAGCCCGCGGCGCGAAGATCTATGCTGAGGTTGCCGGCGGCGGCATGAGTGCTGACGCTTATCACCTCACAGCCACTCANCCCGACGGTCTCGGTGCGAAGCTCGCCATGAGCAATGCTCTTGAGGANGCAGGCATGACTCCTGCCGACATCGACTATATCAANGTACACGGTACATCNACCCCCGTCGGTGATATCTCTGAGGTCAAGGCTATCGTAGAGCTCTTCGGTGATCAGGCTCATAAGCTCAACATCAGCTCCACCAAGTCGATGACCGGTCACCTTCTCGGTGCTACCGGNGCGCTCGAAGCCATGTTCTCTGTCCTCGCCTGCAAGAACGACGTCGTTCCCCCNACCATCAACCACGAGGAAGGCGANGAGGATGAGAATATCGACTACACCCTCAACTTCACATTCAACAAGGCCGAGAACCGTCCTGTCCGTGCCGCACTCTCGAATTCATTCGGATTCGGCGGTCATAACGCGACTGTAATCGTCAAGAAGTACGAGGAATAATCTCTTTGNGGCCGGGTCTGCGATCCGGTGGAAGGAGAGCNAATCCCCCTTGGATTTCTCAATAAAAAAGCCATAGCCAGCAGAGGTGTACATGACCGGAAAGTCATGTACACCTCTGATTTTTTTTGACTGGCGGCCATCAGTGGTCCGATACAATTACTACCCCTTTTCAGGCGGCTTGGGAAAGGAGNGTTTTGTGTCGGATCNAGCATTTTCAGGCAAGAAAATATCTATTATTCAGNCTGTCAAGGGAAGAATGAATGTGAAATCTGATATTGTAGGATCATGACCTGCTTGCATCTTGGCTTTATGCTGTGGATCTTAGTAAATTAAGATTGAACGATATTTGCCTTATTGTAGATTCAACTTGGGAATAGCGTCCGAAAAGCTAATTCTTGAATTGTTAAAAATAATTAATAGATTGCGGAGCAATTGGCATATATTTATATTTGTCAAGNATTTACCAATCTAAAACCATTAAATTTTATGAAGTTTTCTACATTAAGTATGGCCGTTTGTGCGTTGATGACCACNTTCTCTGTCAGTGCCGCCGGCTCTGTGAACATTCCGACCAATGCGGAGAATCCTTTTGATCTNAAAGCCGCAACCATTGAAAACAACAGCTCATTCTCACCCAACGTCAAGGACAANGGTGATTTCAGCAACCTCGATTACTTCGGCGAAGGCGATGTGGCTGTGTTTGCAATCAACAACACTCTTACTGCTTCTTACACCATCACNTTCGAGACCGCTACNCCGCAGGAACTCAGCAATGCTGATTTCGAGATCNTCAATGCTGANGGTACTTCCATCTACAAGCAGAATGCCCTCATCGAAAAGACAGGTGAGTCAGGCGGTGACTGGGGTAACTATGTCGTTAACTCCACTCTTCCTGCCACTCCCGTGATGGAAAAGGGTCAATACACCCTCAAGATCACAATGCATCAGGGCATTCTCTGGGATACNTTCACTGCCAACATCCGCAACATCGCNTTCACTGCCAATGAATCAACCGGTGCTGACGCTATCGATATCCCCACTGCATCGTTNGATCTCAGCAAGGTGAANATCGAAAANAACAGCTCATTCTCACCCAACGTCAAGGACAACGGTGATTTCAGTAACCTCGATTACTTCGGCGAAGGTGATGTGGCTGTGTTTGCACTCAACAATACTCTCAACAGCGCGTATGCGATCACATTCGAGACTGCTACNCCGCAGGAGATGAGCAATGCTGACTTCGAGATCCTCAATGCAGCAGGTGCTTCCATCTACAAGCAGAACGCCATCATCGAAAAGACAGGTGAGTCAGGCGGTGACTGGGGCAANTATGTTGTCAACTCNACTCTTCCCGCCACTCCCGTGATGGAGAAGGGTCAATATACCCTCCGNATCACAATGCATCAGGGCATTCTCTGGGATACATTCACTGCCAACATCCGCAACATCGCCTTCACAGCCGTTGATGGCGGATCAGAGGGTGGCGATCAGGCAGGTGAGCTTGAGGAGCAATCTACTGTCCTCTGCTACTGGCCCGCTGACGCAGAGTATGGCGACACCGGCAATGCAGAAGTGGNTGGCNNAATGGGCGACGGCAACCTCATCAAGTGGACCAACGGCATGAGCCTCGTTCTCGAACGTACCGACAAGTCTTACTCAGGTGCAGAAAGCATTCTCATCAACGAGGAATCATACAAGACCATCAAGCTTTCAAACGGTGCCATGAACACTCTCCATGCTCCCGAAGGCTATGCGATCAACAAGCTTACAATCTACAGCTACATCAATTATGACCGTGTGGCCAAGGGCAGCGAAGGCCGTGTATGCTACTGGAAACAGATCGGCGAGACTACCTATACTGAGGAGACCGCAACAATCCTCAAGGACTACAGCGATAACGCCAAGACTGATCCCGCCTATAAGAACAATCCTGACAAGGTTGAGGTCGCTCTCCCCAACCTGACTTCNGTTCAGCTCCANAACACCGGTGAGCAGCTTTGCTTCGTGCTTGAAGTGACTTTCGGNAAGCTCCCCACCTCAGGTATCGAGAATGTCGAGATCGCACNTCCCGTAATGGAAGACGGTGTGATGTACAATCTTCAGGGTATCCGTGTTGACGAGAACTACCGCGGTCTTGTCATCATGAACGGTAAGAAGTTCATCAAGCGTTAAGACAGTCCGTTCAGCTACTTTCACAAATGATTGAGAGAGTAGGGTAAAATAGATATGATTGGAAAGGGTGTGTCAACTTTTTAAGCTTGTCACACCCNTTTTTCAAAAAAAGTCCAGTCAATTCACCATTCACCATTTAAAATCAGTACACAATGAAAACATTAAAAAGTCTGACCTGCATGGGTGCGTTAATAGCGGTGAGCCAGCTTTGCGCTGCACAGACCGCTGTCACTCTTGCCCATTGGTCGTTCAANAATACATATTCTGTTACCNATGACGTGGCCACCCCNACGNCTACGGCTGCTTCAAGNTCATCCAACCTCCACGGACTCAAACTTAAACCCAACGAACAGACCGGATCGTCCGACACATGGCTGATGCCTTGGCGTCAGACCCGCACNGGNCAAGTNNCNNCGCAGGATGACAAGGGCGCNTATCTTGAGCANGGNGCGATNAGCTGCGACGGNTGNGCGNTCCACCTGACAAGTCCTGTNCCTACNCCCAANGAGNCATCNGCNTCATACNNNTGGGGCGACAAGACCGAGGCATTTCCTGACGGAAACTCCTATTCNTATCANAATCCCTANAATTATTATGAGATCCGGACTTCCACCNCAGGCTNCAAGGATATNCGCCTTTCGGTGAACGCTGCCGGTCACAACAGCCCGACNCAGTACTACGCCGTGGCTTATTCCACCGACGGAAACAACTGGACTCTTGCCGGTGACAGCTATCTTGCCGGTGCGTCCTATAAGACTTGGGTCGTGACTGATATTGATCTCCCCGTGGCCGGACAGGAGAGCGTCGCCATCCGTATNTTCCCCGCCTCGACTTGGAAAGGTCCGGGCGCAAGTGTCAGTCAGGATAATCAGTTCAATCTTGACGANGTGTATCTCTACGCCACTCTTGATGCGCCGGTGGCAAAGATCGGTGGATTCACNGTGGGTGATNTCGCCGCTTCNGAAGGCGTTGATTATGACTATGAGTGCAAACTCCCCATCGATTATACGGACTCTAAGGTCACTATCCGCCCGAATGTNGAGAATGCGGTTGTCAGTGTCACCGGTGAGGATATCGACGGTGACGAGATCGATATCACGGACAATGAGGACGGCAGCTACACCATCCGTACNCCGCGTGCGAATCAGTCCAGCTTCCTGACATTCAATATCAAGCCGACTGAGGGAGCTGTAGCNCTGAAGAGCCGATATACACTCCGCGTCCTCCATCTCGGCGAGGCNCAGGTCGCNTCTCTTTNGCTTGACAATACACCCGTTTCTGCGGCGATCCTGAAGCAGCTCAACACCGCCGATGCCTTCGCTGCTACATTCAGCGGGAATGTCTATACGTCTGTNCCNGAGCTCAAGGCTACTATGGCCGACGGTTCGACACCCGCTGTGACATCNAGCATTGAATCCGGCAAGGTNGTCTATACGCTTGAATCCGAAGGNCGTAAGTTCACTCTTACTGTTGAAGGTGTGCATATCTACAATCCCGGTGAGAAGGATGAGCGTGTGGTGATCAACTACACTACTGACGGAAAAACNGNTACCGGATGGAGNAACGGCCTCTATACTCTCGAATGTGCAANTCTTGACGGATGGAACGGCACGAAGTTCAAATTCAATTCGACTGACCATACATTATCAGTACCTGCCGGAGTGATCGTCAAGCAGTTCATCCTGTCAGGATTCTCGGCCAACTACGGTAACGGCGAGGGTCTGANCTCTCTCAAGAGTGAGGGNGCGACTGCTTATGTGCCTTCGCGTCACAACTTTGTNCGCGGTGAGCTTTATGATCTCGTCTGCNTGCTTGAGGACCATAAGCCCGGTGCTCCGATCGAATTTGTGCTTACCGGAGGCAANCAGCCCTACGCCGCTATCGAACTTGTCATCGAAAAGACCAATCCCGGTACTAATCCGCAGCTTGTCGGCAAGGATGTCAAGGTAAATAACAATCANGCAGTCGTGACGCTGACTTTCGACCGCGAGATGCGTGACACCGANGCAACNGTCAACGGCACCAAGGTCTCGGCCGAAGGCGGAGCTACTGTTCTCAACTTCAGTGTATGGAATNTGGANTATAATTCGACAAACGCATTCACTGTTGCCGCCGGGGCTGCCTCTGACTTCTTNGGCAATACCAATCCCGAAGCCATCGTCTGCGAGATCGTCACCGCTGACCGTCCTGTGGCTACCAAGCAGGCTTACGACTATGTCGTTTCTACTGTCGATGAATTCAAGGCCGCGCTCTCTGCTGTCAANGCTTCTAATAAATCGGTTGATTCCGAGCGCAAGATCATNTTNATCCTCAACGGTGATTATAATTTCGAAGGCGTAGAGCAGCGTTTCCAGTGCTACAACGTGTCGCTTATCGGTGAGAGCCGTGACGGAGTAGTGCTCCGCGGCACACGCAACGGTATCTCCAACCCTGTCCTTAACCTCCGTGACCGTTCCGGCTTCTATCTTCAGGATCTCACNCTCCGCAATGATTTCAACTACGGCATGGCNGATAAGAACTCCGGTCAGGCGGTGGCTGTCTATGGCGGCAACAAGACCATCATGAAGAATGTGCTCATGCTCGGCAATCAGGACACTCAGGTGACCGGAGAGCGTGCATACTTTGACCGTTGCGAGATCCACGGTACTGTCGATTTCATCTGTGGCGGCGGCGACAACTTCTATGACCACTGTGANCTTGTGCTTGAGGACCGCAACGGNAATGTGATCGCTGCTCCCAATTCCGTGGCATCACTCCGCTGGGGCTANGTGTTCAGCAACTGTACCATCTCGGCTGTGGATGGTGCGAAGGAAGTGGTTGACGGTAGCTATCATCTCGGACGCCCTTGGCAGAACGAACCCCGTATCTACTACATCAACACCCGCATGAATGTGCTCCCCGCATCTGCCGGATGGACAAGTATGGGCACTCTTCCCACCCATTTCTATGAGTTCGGCTCTACTGATAAGGACGGCAAGCTCCTTGATCTCTCCGAACGCAAGAACTCTCCGACGAGCACCAACAGCTATTCACCCGTGCTGAGCGAGGAAGAAGCTGCACGCTTCACCGTGACCAATGTCCTCGGCGGTACTGACGGCTGGCTTCCGACTGACTATACGGTGCTTACCGATGCACCTGACGCAAGCNTTGCCGACGGCAAGATCACTTGGAGTGAGAATCCGCAGGTACGCACNACTGTGATTTTCAAGGACGGCAAGTATCTCACCAATACTTCCGAATCAAGCTTCGTGCCTGAAGGCGATGGCATCTACACTCTCCGCTCTGCNAATGATATGGGTGGTCTAAGCATAAAGGCTACCGAGGTCAACATNTCTAATTCGGGTATTGCCGGGATTAGTGCCGACGGTGACGTTGTCAATGTCGAATACTTCAATCTTCAGGGCATACGTGTCAGTGCGGACTANAGAGGTATAGCCATAAAGGTGACCACATCTGCCGATGGCAAGTGTGAGGCCGTAAAAGTGGTTCTCTGATGGTACAGTTTCTGTTTTAAACAGTACATAGTATTTNCCCAGAAGGTGTACGTGGCCGATTGGTCGCGTGCACCTTTTGCTTTTTTCCTTTAAATTAAATCTGTGTCATAGNTCTGTATTTCATGGAGTTCTNTGGTTTTATTAATAATGCAGTTTTGATTAATGCAGTTTTGATCCCTTTCCCTTAACTCCNGCAAAGTTACTGTCGGAACTTACCNGAAAAGATGCGATNATGAAAAAATGTAATTAAAAATATGCCAAATGATAGATTTTTAACTAAAAGCTATTGTAAATGATAAAAAATTAATATATTTGCGAAAATATAAGTTTTTGCTTGTTTTTTACAAAATAAATGCCGTTAATCTTATGATTTGTTTGNCATGAGAAGTGCCTATGTTTTCTTCGTCTTGGAAGTTANCTCATCAGGTGCTTAAACCGGTGAAGTGCATTAATGTAACTATTTATAAGCCATGATCCTTCTAAAATTCATCCTTACCTTTCCGAATTTGCTTGCATTNTCATTGNTGTCTATTNNATGTATGGTAGTTAACAANTATTCGAAAGTGTATTATCCNTGTCCTCCTCATAATGCATTTGTGCANAANTTGCTGGCATTACTGATAATTGCTGTNTTATGGCTGGTGGTTCTTTTNCTGATGCACTATATATTCGGCTATACATTCAGGGATATTTTCCCGAATAATCCGATATATGATGAATAGTAATCTTTTAGAACGATTTTTGATAAAATAATAGCTTATGAAAAAAATAAGTAGTATAATGGCTGGAATTGCCATTGCATTTCTTTGTCTGATTTTTTCAGGGTGTGATGAGAATGAAAGCNTNGANCGGACATTGGCGGAGAGTATGATGTATGGAGACAAGCTTATGTCCTTTCTGGAAGATCGCTGGGTTATCTATGAAAAGAATGATGGTGAATCCGAGTGGACAAAGACTCTGGATAGTAATGATCACAACCTCGATGGCAACTGCCCAAGTATTTTCGCTATCAGGCATGGTAAATATATTGAAAAAGTGTTGCCAGCCGGAAATATAAGTGCTTCATTGTTTAGTTATAATGAAATATGGAAGCAATACCTTGAGGAGACCTCGCAGAATATCGAGCTTTTTGTCACAAAGGATATACAGTCCGATTTTGAGACAGGAAAAGTGACGATCGGNTCGCGCTCCTACACGGTAGTTGAACTCAACCGCGGCTGTATCCGGACGGAAAAGGCTTATGACCACACCAATAATGGTAAAAATGTCAAACGCCGTGAAATCAAAATATATAAACCAACAGAGTCAATATTTACCGCTGGGGCTGATGCGCTCTATTTTGGCAATCAATGGGAGGCGGGGGACTATATGATCGAGCGGCTTCACGACCATTTCGGAGATACTATTCCTGTTTACAAGGGAGAAGATGAATATTTGAAAGAGATGTGGAATGACTACAAGAACATGAGGGAATTGTGGGATAGCAAAAAGTGACAGGCTCTGGTAAGGTTCAGGGGAAAATTAGGATTAAAATATGTGAGTCATAGCTAAAAAGAGTGAAAAAACTTTGGCCAAGCGGGAATAAATGCTTAACTTTGCAGCCGAGTTTTGTGGCACATCCTTGGAAAAGGGCTTTGAATGATGCACTTAGCCCTGATATGAGAAGGGAGATGGCGGCCACAAGACGCTGTGACTTATATTATTAGTTAATAACAAAGAGATAAAAACCAACAGCCATGTCAAAAATTTGTCAGATCACAGGCAAGAAAGCAATGGTGGGCAATAATGTGTCGCACTCAAAGCGTCGCACTAAGCGCAAGTTTGATGTAAATCTCTTCAACAAGAAATTCTTCTGGGTTGAGGAGCAAGCTTGGATCACCCTTACCATTTCAGCCGCAGGCCTNCGCACCATCAACAAGAAGGGTCTNGANGCTGCTATCAANGAAGCAGCCGCAAAGGGTTANATAACTGAAATCAAATACTTAGACATTTTATAAGAAGATGGCAAAGAAAGCTAAAGGAAATCGCGTTCAGGTCATCCTCGAATGCACCGAACACAAGGCATCAGGNATGCCCGGCACTTCGCGTTACATCACAACGAAGAACCGCAAAAACACTACTGAGCGTCTGGAGTTGAAGAAATACAACCCNATCCTCAAGAAAGTTACCGTTCACAAAGAAATTAAATAATTTACTGACTCATGGCAAAGAAAACCGTTGCATCTCTGCAAAAAGGCGAAGGCCGCACCTATAGCAAGGTCATCAAAGTCGTTAAGTCGGCAAAGACCGGTGCATACACCTTTCAGGAACAGATGGTTCCTAACGATGCTGTAAAGGATATCCTTAAATAAGGATCATCCCCACCTCTATCCACGACACTATTGTGACGAAAAATATACCCCGGACCGGCATTCGATGTCGGTTCGGGGATTTTCGTATGTTAAGCCTCATGATTTACGGCGAAAGNNCCGGAAACTGTTAAAATGACACGACTTTGTGTTGTGTAACATAGCCCCACAGCAGGACTGCAAAACATTATTTAATTTTCACGCGCAAAGTTTGCTTTTATCGGAATAAAAGTATAAATTCGTGACTTGATAACGGCGATCTTCCCGACGGTCAAGCTATAATCTTCTCTTCATCTCTCCGGCCATTCGACAGAGCCGCTTCAATTCTAATAATTAATCGCTATCGAATCTAACAATCAAATAAACTTTACCCTTACATGAGCTATCTTAAATTTGATAAAAACCTCATGATTAACTTGGAGCAGTCACTCCCGAAGGAAATGCTCCGCACTAATCAGTCGGGTGCTTATCACTGCACGACGATAGTGGATTGCAATACCCGCAAGCAGCACGGACTCCTCGTGGTCCCTGTCCCGGAGCTGGGCAATTCATGGCATGTCATGCTATCGTCACTCGACCTGACGGTCTATCAGCACGGTGCTCCCTTCAATCTGGCTCTCCACCGCTACCGCGGCGGNGTCATGAGCCCTAACGGACATAAGTATATCCGTGAGTTTGATTGCGAGAGCGTCCCCCGTACCACCTATCGTGTCGGAGGTGTCATTCTCACCAAGGAGAAAATATTTATCTCCAACGAGAACCGCATCCTCATCCGTTACACTCTCGTNGAGGCGCATTCGCCGACGACTCTGCGTTTCCGCCCGGTGCTTGCGTTCCGTGACGCCAACGAGCTCTGTGTGGCCAACAATGCGCTTGATCCNACCATCCCGGAGATCAAGAACGGTGTCTCGGCCTGTCTCTATCCCGGTTATCCCCGCCTCTACATGCAGTTCAGCCACAAACCAACGTGGACTTACGANCCCAACTGGTACAATGGCTTCGAGTATGTCAAGGATCTCGAACGCGGTGTGCCTTACTGCGAGGANCTCTGGGTGCCCGGTTATTTCGAAGTGCCCATCAAGAAGGGTGAGTCAATCATCTTCTCGGCCGGACTCAGCGAGGTGGCTCCGCGCTCNCTCGCCAAGATGTATGAGGCTGAGATCGCGCAGCGCACCTGCCGCACNTCGTTCTTCAACTGTCTGAAGAATGCTGTCAAGCAGTGTTACCTCCGCGAGAAGGACTCGATGTATCTGCTCTCAGGTTATCCGTGGGGCAAGATTCTCGCCCGNAACACTTTCATGGCCGTCCCCGGCGCGACTATCGCCATCAATCACCGCGACGATTTCCACAGGATCACCGATACNGCCCTCAAGGCTCTGAAACATTTCATGGCCACCGGCGAGCACGACAAGCGTATCATCGGNATCGATCTCCCTGACGTNCCCCTGTGGGCTGTGTGGGCACTCCAGCAGTATGCCAAGGCTTACGGNCGCGATGAGGCAAAGGAAAAATATCTCCCNGTAATCCGTGANATCCTCAACTATATACTCGGTCAGAATCATCCCTTCCTCAAGGTGGATGANAACGGTATGCTCGTCACCGAAGGCACTGACAAACCNATGTCGTGGATGAANGCTTCGCTCGGAGGCCGCCCCATCGTAGCGCGTTCAGGTCTGCTCGTCGAGTTCAATGCTCTTTGGTANAACGCACTCATCTTCGCGTCAAAACTNTCCGAAGGTACNCCTGATGAAGAGAAGTTCCGCGACATGGCCGAGAAGATGGCAGCACCTTTCGTGAANACCTTCCTCAANGACTACGGTTATCTCTACGACTACGTGAACGGCACGTACGCCGATCCGTCTGTCCGTCCCAATATGGCTATCGCAATCGGTCTCGACTACTCGCCTCTCGACCGCCGTCAGCGCAAGAAAGTGCTCGATATCGTCACCCGCGAGCTCCTTACTCCTAAGGGTCTGCGCACGCTCTCACCCAAGAGCTACGGCTATCGCCCGTGTTACCTCGGATCGCCCGAAGAGCGNGAGATGGCTCTCCACAATGGACCTGCACGCCCTTGGCTCATGGGCTTCTACTCCGATGCTTATCTGAAGGTGTTCGGCATGAGCGGTGTCAGCTACATCGACCGTATGCTCATTGGATTTGAGGACGAGATGACCAATGGCTGTATCGGTTCGCTCTCGCAGCTCTACGATGCCAATCCTCCCTTCACAGGCCGCGGTGCCATCAGCCATGTGACCAACGTGGCCGAAGTGCTCCGTACGCTCACTACACTTAAGAAATTTATAATGGACTAATCTTCACACCCCCATGAAAGCTTTAATGTTCGGGTGGGAATTTCCCCCTCACATCCTCGGCGGTCTCGGTACTGCCAGCTACGGTCTCACTAAGGGTATGTGGGAGTGTGGCGATATGGACATCACTTTTGTAATACCCAAGCCTTTCGGCGATGAGGAGAAGCACTTCGCCCATATCATCGGCATGTCGCAAGTCCCCGTCGCATGGCGCGACGTAAGCCGCGACTATGTCGAGCAGCGCATCGGCAATGTCATGGATCCGGATCTCTATTTCCGTCTGCGCGACCATATATATGCCGATTTCAACTATATGCGCACTAACGATCTCGGTTGCATCGAATTTTCCGGCCGTTATCCCGACAATCTTGTCGAGGAGATCAACAATTACTCCATCTGTGCCGGAGTCGTTGCGCGCACGATTGATTTTGACATCATCCATTCGCATGACTGGCTGACCTATCCTGCCGGCATCCACGCCAAGCAGGTGTCGGGCAAGCCGCTCGTGATCCACGTTCACGCTACGGAGTTCGACCGTTCACGAGGGAAGCCCAATCCCACTGTGTTCGGTATCGAGAAGGACGGCATGACACATGCTGACCACATCATCTGCGTGTCAAACCTCACACGCGACACCGTGATCAATAATTATGGTATAGATCCGGCCAAGGTCACCACGGTCCACAACGCCGTGACCCCGCTGACCCCCGAACAGCTCAATGTGCCTGAGCACAAGAGCAAGGATAAGGTCGTGACCTTCCTCGGACGTATCACCATGCAGAAAGGCCCTGAATACTTTGTCGAAGCTGCCGCCAAGGTGCTCAAGAACAATCCGAACGTGCGCTTCGTCATGGCCGGTAGCGGTGACATGATGGACAAGATGATCCTTCTTGCCGCCGAGCGCGGTATCGCGGACCGTTTCCACTTCCCCGGATTCCAGCGCGGCAATCAGGTCTATGAAATGCTGAAGGCGTCGGATGTCTATATCATGCCTTCCGTCTCAGAACCGTTCGGCATCTCGCCGCTCGAAGCGATGCAGATGGGTGTTCCCTCCATCATCTCCAAGCAGAGCGGTTGTGCCGAGATCCTTACCAACGTCATCAAGACTGACTATTGGGACATCGACGCTATGGCCGATGCCATCAACTCGATCGTCACTTATCCCGCCATGTATCAGCAACTGCGCGAGGACGGTCTCGCCGAGGTCAACCAGATAACTTGGGACAAGGCCGGACGTAAGGTCATAGATATATATAACAAGGTGTTAAACAAATAATAGTGGTGGCGAGATAAAAAAGCAACGTTTCGTAGCCCCACGACCAATTATACAGACATAAATCATGAAAGCAATTTGTTTTTATTTTCAGATCCATCAACCATTCCGTCTGAAAAGATATCGCTTCTTCGACATAGGCAACGACCACTACTATTATGACGATTTCGCTAACGATGACATCGTCACCCGCATAGCTCAGCGCAGCTATATCCCCGCAGCCGAGACTCTTCTCCGCATGATCGAGGGTAGCAACGGTAAGTTCAAATGCGCTATCTCTATCACCGGTACCGCCCTCGAACAGTTCGAGCAGTATGTTCCTGAGTTTATAGACCTTCTCAAGAAACTCTCCGATACCGGTTGCGTTGAATTCCTCGCCGAGACCTACGCCCACTCACTGGCATCGCTCGCCGACCCCGATGAGTTTGCAAATCAGGTGAAGGTTCATGACGAGAAGATCAAGGAGCTTTTCGGCCAGACTCCCAAGGTGCTCCGCAACACAGAGCTTATCTATAGCGACGAGCTTGCCCCGCAGATCCTCGCTATGGGCTACAAGGGTGTGATCACTGAAGGTGCCAAGCATATCCTCGGATGGAAGTCGCCCAACTATGTATATTGTGCAGCTTCCGCTCCCAAGCTCAAGATCCTTCTCAAGAATGACAAGTTCTCATCGGATATCGCCGACAATTTCTCGAATACTTCATGGGAGGAATATCCCCTCACCGCCGATAAGTATATCGACTGGATCGCATCCACTCCCGCTGAGGAGCAGATCGTCAACCTCTTCATGAATCTTGAAGTGTTCGGCGATTTCCAGCCCCGCGAGACCGGTATCTTCCAGTTCCTCGAAGCACTTCCCCGTTTTGCTGAGGAGCGTGGCGTAGAGTTCTGGACTCCCACAACAGCTGTCAGCAAGCTCAAACCCGTCGCAGAGCTTTCAGTTCTCCATCCTATCTCATGGGCCGACGAGGCACGCGACACTTCCGCATGGCTCGGCAACAAGCTTCAGAACGAGGCTTTCCAGAAGCTCTATTCTGTCAGCGAACGTGTCCGTCTCTGTGAGGACCGCCGTCTGAAGCAGGACTGGTATTATCTTCAGGCTTCCGATCATTTCTTCTACATGTCCACCAAGAACATGCACGATGGTTCGGTTCACTCACAGTTCTCGCCCTACGATACTCCTTTCGATGCGTTCACCAACTACATGAATGTACTTGCTGACTTCATCGTACGCGTCGAGGAGCAGTACCCCATGTCGATCGACAATGAGGAACTCAGCTCGCTCCTCACCACTATCCGTAATCAGGAGCGCGAGATCGAACATCTCAACAAGGAGGCTGAGTCAATGCGTAAGAACATCGAGCATTTCAATGAGGAGCACCTCCTCCGTGAAAATGCCGGCAAGGACGACGCTGAGGATGCAAAATCCGCAAAGCGTGCATCAAAGGCAAAGAAGGCTGATGATGCTCCCAAGGCAAAGCGTGGCCGCAAGGCAAAAGCTGCCGATGATGCAGCCGAGGCCTGATCGTTCAACTGAAAAGGACAATTTGTCAAAATAAAAATCCCATCCGGCTAAAGATTCAGTAGCCGGATGGGATTTTTATTTTTTACCGTCAAATTGGTTTTATATCGTTATCCGAATTTTTATCTTCGGATATATGGATTCTGAATTAGTAGTGTGGCGGGGTGTTTACTTTGCGTCGGCGGTTGCCGTCGCGGTTTTCGATGCGGCGATGTTCTCAAGCTGTTCGGGAGTGAGAACAGTGTGTTTCTGAGAGAAACGCAGGGCATTCATCTCGCGTGCGGAGAGCTTTACGGCACTCTTGAGGTTTGGACGTGTGATAGTTTTCATAATTCGATAGGATTTGCTGATTTGGAATCTATGATCGCTTAACGGGACGAGAGGCTGTCGGCACTACTGTTGTCATGAGCATCCTCTGAGCGGTCAATCAATGGCAGAAGCCGGTTGAGACCGAGCAGGACGGTCAGATAGGTCACACCGAGAACGAAGAACTCGATTCTAAGCGGGAAGATAGCTTTGAGCCATCCCCCTCCCAAGTAACAGAAAAACAGTAGCCATAGCGATGCCTGCACGCTGACGCAGAGTGTACACCACACCTTTGCGCGGAATTTCTGATACCAGATGCTCCAGAATGTGAAAGGCAGACAGCAGACGTTGCATGCAGCAAGATATTTGATCCATTCAGGAAACATCAGCAGTGTGAGCAAGCTGACGGAAAAATATGCGAACCCGACCTCGCTCCATCCGAATATTCCGAAGAATTTCGACGCTTTCATTTCAAGTACGCTGTCGCAACCGCCGGCTTCGAGGACACCGCACACGCGGTCAGCCGCGGCATTCTTTATTTTGACAGACTTCTGGACGAGCATGTAGGTGAGCCACAGGCCGAATATGTCAACAGCGGCCACTCCCCATAGCGAGAGATGGCGGTAAAGACCGTTGGATATGAAAAGATAGGCGAATAGAGCCACGATGCCTGCTGCAAGTACCCATGCCTTGGCTTTGGTGATGAACCTGTCGCGGATATGTGAACCGTAGTCAGGTTCGACTGACTTATCATCGGGATAGGCGAGGAGCACTACGCCATCCCAAGCCTCTTTGAAATCCTCCGTGTTGACGGTTTCGCTTTCACCTTGGGTGAGATAGGTGATACTTTCCGGTGCGATGGATGTCACGATCACAAAGCCTGCCCCGGTATGAGCGATGAAAGGGGTCGGGAGTGAGTTTAACTCTTCGGGACTACCGATACGCATGGTCTCATTCTCGATGCCGTAACTTTCAAGTAGTTTCGAGAAGCCGAACAGTGTTTTGAACGGCATCTGTGAGAAACGTGAATCCGAGTAGTCCTCTGTATGTTTCACTCCGAGTTCCCGGAGGAAATCGCTGAAAATAGTATTTGTGCCGTCGGTCGTCATCGTTGCAGAAGTCTTTGGAAATAGTTTTTACGTTGATTCTGTCCTAAAAGGCGTGGGAGTGGCTGAGTTTCGTTGAAGGTGAAATCTGCCACTCCCGCGTCAGGGATTCAGGATATTGGATTTGTATTTTTTAGAATATAGGATCAATACTTATCCTTGAATGAATCGACCTTCGTAAGGAGGACTTCACCGTCGATTTCACCGCTGTGACGCCACTGTTCCACACCGTCATCATAGATAATGAATGTCGGGATGGATCTTACACCGGCCTCATCGGCGGCTGCGGTTTCCTTATCGATGTCATATTGGAATACAGGTACTTTTCCGTCAAGCAGTTCCTTGACTTGTGCTACGACCGGCATCATGCGCTGGCAGTGAGGACACCATGAGGCGTAGAACTCCACGAGGACTACGCGTGAACTTTTGATTGCTTCGTTGAAAGTCATGAGTATAGTGTTTTAGATAGTCAGAGATTAAAATTTCTGTATCTAAAACACCTGAATCCCCTTTCGGGTTGAACGTTTTAAGAACGATTAACGTATTACCGACCGTGTGACGGAATGCGTGTCTGACTCCATCTCCGGTCAGATGTTCTGAATCAACCGTCAGACGTTGCGTAGAAGTTTTATGGCCTTGATCAGCGCGCGTGTCGTGGCCGACTCGATGACGCGTGAGCGAGTCCCCGCGAAGCGGTATGTCTCGGCCTCGCATAAGATCATACCCTCTTCTGTCCGCATGGCTGCGGCGATGCAGACTGTCCCTACGGGTTTCTCCTCTGTTCCTCCGCCTGGCCCTGCGATTCCGCTTGTGGCCACGGCCACCCGTGCACCTGTCACGCGCAGCACACCCTCGGCCATCTCGCGTACCACCGGGAGGCTCACCGCGCCGTTCGCAGCGAGAGTCTCCGGGTTTACTCCGAGCACACCTGTCTTCACGTCATTGCTGTAGCTGACCACCGAGCCGACAAACACTTCAGACGATCCGGGGATGAGAGTCAGTTCGTGAGCGATATTTCCTCCGGTGCAGCTTTCGGCCGAAGCGAGGGTGAGACCGCGCCGGCCGCATTCCTTGAGCAGAATCTGTGCCGGTGTCAGATCCTCGGTGGCTATCACGGCATCGCCAAGCATCAGGTTGAGTTCGG
Source organism: Bacteroides sp. (assembly GCA_014801945.1). GTDB lineage: Bacteria > Bacteroidota > Bacteroidia > Bacteroidales > Muribaculaceae > Duncaniella. Next base: position 25,722 of record JAAVDF010000031.1, on the reverse strand, counting down.
TAGCCGCACGCCTGACCTCCGAAGTGATGAAGTCCTTGTCGGGATGCGAGCCGTCGATGCGCAGACGTATCAGTCCCGGTTTAGGCAGATAGGCGAGATGCAGATGCGGGGGGATGGCTTCCTCCCATTCGGCAATGTACTCCGCAAGCCCGCTTTCGGTATAGTCCGTGACCATGAGCACGGCATGTTCGATATCCACGTCGGTGTGGAATTTCTCACGAAGTTGCGGGAACACTTCACTCTGAAACATCTCACGGGTTTCAAACGGGACTCCGGGCATGGCGACAAGCACCTTCCCGTCGCGCTCGAACCACATTATGGGTGCCGTCCCGACACGATTCTGAATCACGCGGCACGACGAGGGTACTATGGCCTGCGCAGCCGTCAGGTCGTTGAGCTTGAAACCCTTTGAGCTTACCACGTTCTTGACATTGGCAAGCACTTCGGGATCTTCTATGAGTTCACCTCCGAAATAGTCACGCAGGACGGTCTTGGTGATGTCGTCTTTGGTCGGGCCGAGGCCGCCGGTAGTTATAACGACATCGCTCAGTTCAAACGCACGGTCAATAGCACGGCGTATCTCGTGGGCCTCGTCGCCTACGGACTGTACGTCGTTTACTTCCCAGCCGTAGGGTGCTATGTGGCGGGCTATTTCTCCGGAGTTAGTGTCGGTCACCTGACCGAGCAGCAGTTCATCACCGATGACTATTATTGAGAGTTGCATTGCTCTATACTAAAATATCTCTATGCTAAACTATAAACTAAAATAGACACTACACTTGCACGCGGGCGTAAGGGACGGCATCGTAACGGCAGAAATCGCGGTCGAGATACTTGTAATAAGCGGCGATTGCTACCATTGCGGCATTGTCGGTGGTGAATACCCGTGGGGGGATGAAAGCTGTCAGTCCACGTCGGCTGCAATATCCGGCTACGGCGTCGCGCACTCCGGAGTTGGCCGATACGCCACCACCGATCGCCACCGTTTTCACTCCTGTCTGCTTCACTGCCTTGTCAAGCTTGTCCATGAGGATATCGATGATGGTCTTTTGCAGCGATGCGGCGAGGTCGGCTTGATTTTTACTGATGAAATCAGGATCTTTTTTGAGCTCGTCACGCAGGGTGTAGAGAAACGATGTTTTCAGTCCGCTGAAACTGTAGTCCAGTCCCGGAATATGCGGACGTGCGAATTTGAAGCGCGTAGCGTCTCCCTCGGCTGCAAGGCGGTCTATGTGAGGGCCGCCGGGATAGGGGAGACCCATCACTTTCGCACACTTGTCGAATGCCTCACCGGCAGCGTCGTCAATGGTCTGGCCGAGGATCTCCATGTCGTTGTAGTTCCTGACGAGGATGATCTGACTGTTTCCGCCGGATACGAGCAGGCATATATAGGGATATTCGGGCACGGGGTCATTCTCCTCTCGACGGATGAAGTGTGAGAGCACATGCCCGTGGAGGTGGTTGACATCCACAATGGGTATGCGGAGGCCGAGCGACATGCCTTTGGCGAAACTTGTCCCGACGAGGAGCGATCCGAGCAGACCCGGTCCGCGCGTGAAACCGATGGCTGTCAGTTCGTCCTTACGAACGCCGGCACGTTTCAGGGCTGTATCGACAACCGGGACTATGTTTTGCTGATGGGCGCGCGAGGCAAGTTCCGGCACCACGCCGCCAAATTCAGCATGTACTTCCTGCGAAGCTATCACGTTGCTCAGCAGCACGCCGTCGCGGATCACAGCCGCCGAGGTGTCGTCGCATGACGACTCGATGCCTAATATGATTATACTCATAAGTGTTGATTACTCTATTTTACCGCAAAATTAGCAAATTCCCATGAAAACACCCTCACGGGAGGCAAGGAATAATTATATGGTAAATGAAACGGATAGGTGGGTAATGAAAGTAGTCCCGAAAAAACACGAAGCAGACCGCAACGTTAGCCCCATCGGCAAAACCGCGTGAAGTATCAGCATTTCCCGTCAGCGTGATCGTCGTGACGCAACAGCATTTTTCATCAATTAAATCGTGGTGATGCAATAGTCGTTCCCGTCGGTTAAACCGCGTGAAGCATCAGCATTTTCACCAGTTAAATTGTGGTGATGCAACCGTCGTACCGTCATCTAAACCGCATGAAGCATCAGCATTTTTCATCAATTAAATTGTGGAGATGCATCAGCCGTTCCCATCGGCTAAACCGCGAAGCGGTGATGCTCTCATAGCCCCACCACGACTGAGCGAGCAGGGACAGTAAAAATTTGACCGTAGGGAAAATTTGTCTGTCCCTGCGATGCGAGGGAGGCGTGGGGTAACGTTTGATTTTGCGATCAAGGGCATCGAAGATGTCCGTCAAGGGCATAGTTATCAATAGCAAATGATTATTTTGCAGGTAAGAAATGATTTTTTAATCTTTGACGGACATCTTCGACGCCCATATTACATCCTGTTGTTTTACCCCGCACCTCCCTCGCTTCGGCAAGACCAAAAATTTCCCTACGGTCAATTTTTGGTTTGCCTCTGCTCGATCGTGGCGGGGCTATGAGAGCATCACCGCTTCGCGGTTTAGCCGATGGGAACGGCTGATGCATCACGGCGGTTTAGCCGACGGGAACGGCTGATGCATCACGGCGGTTTAGCTGACGGGAACGGCTGATGCATCACGGCGCTTTAGCCGACAGGGACGGCTATTGCATCACGGTGGTTTAGGCGACGGTAACGGCTAACGCATCACGGCGGTTTAGCTGACGGGGACTGTCGATTGCCTCATGGCTTTATGGTTTAGTTGATGGGGGTATTCTTCACTTCTATTGGGCGTTCTTCTCGTTTCAATATATTACATCAATATATTAAATATCACATCACTATAATATATTAAATATTACATCATATATTACACGTTATCACATCACTATATGCACATTTAGACAAAATGAAAGCGGCCCGGAGGATAGCTCCGGGTCGCAAGCGTCAATTATTGTTTTGAACAGAAAAAACTCTGATTTTTGTTCGTTTGATATTCTTATTTCTCGGACCGGCATCCATGTTCCGGTTGTCGATGTCTATCCGTAGAATCTTTATTCAGGGATTGCGAAGATCACGATGCGGTTCCAGTCGTTGGTATCGTAGATCTGAGTGTTGCTGCCTGCGGCTTCGAGGACGAGACGGTTGGGGTTGATACCGTAGTCACCGGTGAGGATGTCGGCCACGGCCTGAGCGCGACGCTCTGAAAGCTTCATATTGTAGGCAGATGTACCGGTGTTCTTGTCAGCATAACCGCGAACCACGATAGTTGCATCGGGATTAGCCTTCATGTATTCGGCCATGTTGTAGATGTTGACCATTTCCTCTGAGCTTACATAAGCTGAGTTGATCTTGAAGCGAACGGTAGGAAGGACTGCGGTTGTAGTAGATTCGATGACGGTCTCCGAAACTTCGGGGCAGGGGAGCTGAGCCTCGGCTGCTGCGAGAGCTGCGGTAGTGGTAGCGAGTGCGCCGCGGAGTTCGTTGATCTGTGCATTTGCGTTGTTGAGATAATCTACGTAGTCACAGGGATTGTAGCTCTTGAACTTAGATCCGGTGAAGTGGATGGTAAGACCACCGACTGCCGAAAGGTCGATATCGACGGGACGGCCGTAAGCCTCGTTGTTGAAGTTGTCGCCGTAGAACTGTGCGCGGCCTTCTGCGAAGAGGTCAACATATTCGCTGAGACGGAAACGGAGCTGCAGACCGGCCGATACGGGGAGAAGCCACTGGTTTGACTTTGTGCCCTTGCCGTCGCGGTCAGAGATGTTGCCGAGAGCGGGTTTGTAGTCATAGACGAATGAACCGCCGAGACCGACGTAAGGCACGATCGAGAATACGCGTCCGGGATTGTAGCCTCCGATAGAGTTGAACATATCCCACATGAAATCAACGTTGAGGTTGGCTACGCGTGCCTTGGCGGTCACACCCTGATTCCAGTGCATCGCTCCGTAGTAACCTGAGAAGCGGAATCCGAGATAGGGGGAGATCCAGCGGCCTACGCCAAGATTATAGATTGCCGTGATGCGGCGGTCATCTGTGCTCTTTGTCGCTGAATTTTCAACGAAAGGCGAGCGGATACCTGCGCCGAGCTGGATGAACCAGTTATTTTTCCAAGAACCGGGTGTGTAGTAATTCTTGCAATCAACTTCCTGAACAAGAACGGGAGTTTCCTCAACCACGACACCGGTGACAGTTTCTTGTGCGTTTGCTGTATTTGCGCTCCAGAGCATACCGCCCATAGCTGCTGCGATTAACAAATTTTTTTTCATTTCTCTCACAAATTAAAGATGAAACAAGTTTTTTAGTAGAAAAATTTTTTAAGTGTGTTTTTTATTTAAACCCAAGCGTGTGTCTTTCACTTTGGATTTTGATTTAATAACATTGCTACAGTTTTGTTTGTTCAATCGGGGCGGAAAACAGTGAGTTTTTAACGTTTATGTTAAATTTAAGAATTTAATGTTAATCGGAGTGATGATGCTTACAGGCTCAAAATACTCCTTATAAATATATGTGTTACCCACGGAAACCCGTTGTGGTGCGTCGTGAGCACCCTGACGCGGGTGGGATAAATTTGGATGGGGCGTATGAAGTTTCGCGGATAATGTCTAAATTTGCACTCCGGAATCTGCCGGGTTTGCCACAGTTGATCGCGTTCCTGCGGGCTATCTGTGCCGAATTAAGAACATCCGCAGCGGCGGGAGCGCAGATTTCCGGTTTAATTATGTTCGACGACGTTTAACAGCGTTTCATCCTGCCTATCCGAAAGCTTCGCAAACTTTTTTAAGTGCAGCAGGTGAGACTTCCATTTAAACGTCCACGGTGATGTGTATTCACTATCGCTGTGGCTTGGCGTATATGTCCATCCCCCACAATGTATTAATGGGGAGGGATGTATGTCGGGCCGCGGCGTGGGTGGTATATATCTCCACGTGGGCTGCGGATGTCTCTGCTTCTTGCACTTGGGTATTGCGAAGACCTCGGATTGGGAAGCGGAGGAAAAATTCGGCATCCCACGTTTTCGTACATAAGTAAGATTGACTCCAGTTTTTTTCTCACCCTCAGGCTTCGGGATGCGGCCGGTAATTCATTTCTTCTCCGATTATGGAACCCATCGGCACAATCATCCGTGACGAGCTCATGCGTCAGGAGCGCACGATTTCATGGTTTGCCCGCAAACTGAGCTGTGACCGTTCCAACGTCTATCGTCTGTTCCAGAAACATTCCATAGACACCGCACTGCTCATGCGCATATCCGTGATCCTCAACCGCGACTTTTTCGCCGAACTCAGCGGTAATCTGCCTCTCAACAACAAGGAAGAGCGCGCAGCCGAGTAAGGCCGGGTTTTAAATTGCTCTGCCTGCGCGGAGGGATGATTGTGAAAGATGGTGTGAGAAATCCGCAACGCTTATATGTCGCTTTTGCGACATTGTTTGCAGGACTGTTAAATTGATTTTTTATACTTTTGTGAAGAAAATTCTGCGTTTCTTTCATTTTCCTCTCTCTTGGTAAATTTGGTAATCTCAAATAGAAATCATAACACTTTAGTGAAAACCATACAAGCATAAAGTACAATGTTATATCCCAAGCAACGTAACGCTTACACATAAGGTCTCAAAGCTTAACGTTTGTAATTTCAATAGTCAATTAAGAAAGGTTGTATCCCATTAAAGCCAACAACCGCTCATCCTGCATGCCGTCGTTGAGATACCGTGCAGGATATTTTTTTCTCCTCGTCATTGTCTGTTGAGTGCGCGTCAATGGTTGATATGTATGTATATTATAATAGGTGTGGGTGATGGATGTGCGCCTTGCTTATGGTCAGCGGCAGCGGCGTGACTGCCGGATGTGTAATGTTTGCAACACAAGTGTGTCATACGTGCAATATGCTGATTGATAATGCTATAAATATTTGCTCTACCTTTGTGTAAAATTTCTAATAATATAAAACCGCATTGTCAAACCATTTCAAAAACCTATAATAAATCTCTTGACCCTACGCGGATCGGAGTCGAGTCAGCTTGTGGCTCACCGTTCTGCGTATCAGTCGAAAATCTCTCTAATAATCAATCAAATATAAGTAAATTATTTTTTTTAAACACAGTTTAAAGTTATAACTTAAATTTTTAATCTATGAACAAAAAATTCATCAACGGGTTACTCTGTGCTTCGCTCATTGCGAGCTCAGCAGGAACTTTCACCTCCTGTACCGACTACGACGATGATATCAACAGTCTGCAAAATCAGATTGATGATCTCAACGGCAAGCTCGGTGAACTGACGGAGAAAATCAAGAGCGGCCTTCTCGTGAAGAATGTCGTTTCTAATGCTGATGGAGGTATTGCCATTACCCTTAGCGATGGCGCTACTTACAACATTGGTGCAAAAGGCGAACCGGGCAACTCATGGACCATCGGTTCTGACGGTTACTGGTACGAGAACGGAAAGAAAACCGACTACATCGCTATAGGCCAGAAGGGCGACAAGGGCGATCAGGGAGAACAGGGTCCCCAAGGTGAAAAGGGTGAAACCGGTGCTCAAGGTCCTCAAGGCGAAAAGGGTGAACAGGGCGAAAAGGGTGAAACCGGTGCTCAGGGTCCCCAAGGCGAAAAGGGCGAACAGGGCGAAAAGGGTGAAACCGGTGCTCAGGGTCCCCAAGGTGAAAAGGGTGAACAGGGCGAAAAGGGTGAAACCGGTGCTCAGGGTCCCCAAGGTGAAAAGGGCGAACCGGGTGCAACCGGTCCTCAAGGTCCTGCCGGTCCTGCCGGTCCTGCCGGTCCTCAAGGTCCTGCTGGAGCCGATGGAACCAATGGAACCAATGGAACTGATGGCAAGGATGGCCAGAACGGCGCATATTATGTTCCTAATCCTGAAACCGGCTGCTTCGACATCTATCGTGATGGTGAAAAGATCGAAAGCACACAGATCAGCTATCTCCCCTCTGCACTTCAGGGCGTAATGCCTATCACTGCTATCTATGATGGTAAGACCCTTACCCTCGTAAACGTTCAGCAGGGCGTTGGCGAAGATGGTAAGCCCATCTATGATAAGCTCGTAATAGATCTTGGCGAGGCTGTTGGATCACTCAACTTCATTCCTTCAGTGATGAGCTCAGTTGTGTCGTATCCCACTACCGACTCCGAGTTCTTCCACATTACCAATTACATTTCGGAATCGAACTATAAGACTAATTTCGAGTTCAACACGCTGACTAACTTAAACAAGTCAAATACTGTTGACTTCGAGTACCGTGTCAATCCTTCAAATGCATACATTTATGAGTATGCACAGGCTGAATTCCTTAACCGCAGCGTGACTTCGCGTGCAGCTGATGATTATAAGAATCTTCTCAACGTGGTCACTACTCCCGTGCTCAGCGAAGGCGGAAAGACTGAAAACAAGTACTTCACCAACAACAATGGTGAACTTACTGTCAGAGCTACCCTTAACGGAAGCCGTCTTTCAAGCGGTAAGGCTGACATCGTTGCATTCCAGCTCAAGAATGGTCAGACCAACTGGACTACTTCTGACTATGTAGCCATTAGTTCTACAAAGATCGAAGCTCTCCTTGTTGACAGCGTAGCAACCAAGACTGCTAAGAAAGCTGTAGAGTTCTACACTCGTAATCAGGCCATCACTTCTTCACATCCTGAAAATGATGCATTCATCAAGCAGTTTGTGGCACTTGATAAGGCTGCTAACGTTGAAATGCTTTATAACGGTACTCTTGATCTCAAGAAGCTCCCCGGTCTCTACTCAACAGATAAGGCTGCCTTCATCAAGGATCTTGGCTTCACCGGTATGAGCTATAAGTTCACTCTTCCGACAACTTATCAGTCAAATGATGCTCAGAAGACTAATCAGCAGTGGTTCGTAACTCTTAGCAACGACGGTGTCCTTTCTGCAAATAAGACAAATCTTACTGATGGTCTTACTCCCGCAATCGGCCGTACGCCTGTTGTCCGCGTTGACGCATATCTTACCGATAATGCCGGTGCTTCTTACATGGTGGGTTCTGCCTATATCAAGGTAGAGATCGTCGATAAGGAGCCTACTTCTCCTGAGGATAAGGATGCACTTGTATCTACTCTTGCAACTAAGGAGTTTGAATACCATAATCTTACAGCTGACTTCAATGCTGAGAAAACCAACTTGATCAATGAGATGAGCTGGCAGGATGTGAACAATGACATCTATGGCAAGACAGGTCTTACTTCAAGCACCTTCTGGAATTCCTATGGTGGCACCAACCATATCTACAATATCGTTGTGACAACAACTGATAAGAATGGTAAGCTTGTGAAGCTGATTGATCAGCAGGCTTATGCCGATGAGCCTTATAAGTACAATAATAGTGGTATTGCATTCGAGACACTCCTCGGCTCAGGTGACACTCAGACATCTAACATCAAGTTCTCTCTGAACAATCGCATTAAGACTGAGAATACTTACAAGGATGTTAACGGTAAGGGCGCAGAATACACCATCACTCTCACCATTCCTTCAAACAGTCCTCAGGTACGCGGTGATGTAGTTGTTAAGCAGGTATTCTACGTTCGCGAGGATTGCAAGCCCTACGAGTTCAACCCCAACTACTTTGCCGGAACAGTTGACGGTAAGCAGGATGTGGTTATCACCAAGGGTAAGATCGTTAACGGTGCATGGGCACTTGAAATGAATGTATCTGAGGTATTCAAGATGATCAATGGTGACAATATCTTCACTTACTTCAACACTGTGAACAATGCTCAGGCTATCAACTTCGCCCTCAATCCTAATCCTCAGGAAGGTGTAAGCTATGTTGAGGGTGCTGGTAACGGTACTATCAGCCTCACCGCTCCTCTCACCGCTACACAGAAGTTTGCCGGAATGAAGTATGACGTTACTCTCATCAACGGTGAGAAGTGCTCATTCACATTCAATATCCTCTTCAAGAATCCGTTCGTAGCTACTCAGGGTTCAGCACTTTCACTGAATGGTAACACTATCGGTGAGGTTACTGCTGATGTCAAGCCTTCAGTTCGCGTGAACGATGTTGATGGTGCTGTTATCTACAACTGGAGCGCAACTGCAAAAGCACTCGTGCTTTCTAACCTTGCAACCAGCGGTTACAAACTCAATAGCTCGATGATCTCTATCAGCTACGAGTTCGATAAGAATAACGCAGCTTACAAAGAGTTCACCAGCAACCTTGATCCGGCAACTACTTTCGAGATCGATGCTAATACAGGTGTCATAACTTATGAGAACCTCGGTGCTACCCTCATGAAGACTTACACCTTCAATGTGAAGGCTATCGTTTCAATCGGTAACATCTCTAAGGTAACTTGCACAATCCCCTTCACTGTGCAGGGTCAGAACTAATCCAAATTTGAGCCTATAATCTAACTGAAGCCGGAGCGAAAGCCCCGGCTTCTTTTTGTTGTATATGGGCAATATATGGCGGTTTGTAGGGACGCGGCGTGCCGCGTATGCCGAATGAAATTGCCGGAACACGCCGTGCCGGGATGAATTTGCGGGAACATGCCGTGCCGGGATGAATTTGCGGGAATACGCCGTGCCGGGATGGATTTGTAGGGACGCGGCGTGCCGCGTATGCCGAATGAAATAGTGTTAGCCAATGAATTTGAGTTAATGCATTTGCCAAATGTTAGGGACAATGTATTTGCCAAATGTTGGGGGTTATGTATCAGCTTAATGGTGAGGCTAACACTATTTCATTTGGCATACGCGGCACGCCGCGTCCCTACAAATCCATCCCAGCACGGCGTGTCCCCGCAAATTTATCCGGGACGCACGGCGTATTCCCGCAAATTTATCCGGGACGCACGGCGTATTCCCGCAAATTCATCCGGGGCACACGGTGTTTTCCCGCAAATTCATCCGGGGTACACGGCGTGTTCCGGCAAATTCATTCGGCATACGCGGCACGCCGCGTCCCTACAAATTCATCCCGTACGCAATATCCCCGCAAATTCATACGCGGCATGCCGCGTCCGTACTGCAATGCGAAAGTTAATTTATGGATGTTTTTCAACAGAGTTAGGGAATAATTTGTTAAATTTGCATCGAATATCCTTTTTCCTGCGGAGGGGTCGGCGGTAGGATTGATCCCGTCGTGGCGTCAAAGGCATTATACTGACAATCATGGCAGCTATCGACATTGTTTTACTCCTGATATTCATCCTTGCAGCGTGGTTCGGATTCCGCAAGGGATTCATCGTGCAGCTCGGATCGGTTGCGGCTATAATGGTGGCGATCATCGCGTGCCGCATGTTCGGAGGAACGGTTGCGGAACTCCTGCTCGACAGTAATCCCGACTGGCAGACTGGCTCATGGCTGTCGCGCTACGGTGTCTCGATCATGGCCAACGCCGTGATCTATCTGGTGGCCTATTATGGCGTGATCATTATAGCGCGTCTGCTTCATAAGATGAGCCACGTGGTGCTCCTCGCCCCTGTCGATCATATAGCGGGCGCGGTCTTCTCGGTGGCCAAGTATGGTCTGGTGGTGAGCCTGCTGCTCAATCTCTGCATAGTCCTCTTCCCGAACTCGAAGTTCATAGCCGATTCGCGGCTTGCCGGCGGTAAGGCCGTCGGGTGGGTGATAGGGTTCGCACCTGCTGTCCTTGACACGCTCCATCCCTGTGACAAGGATGCGGATGGCGGGAAGGAACAGACTGATGAGGACTGCACTGCGCGGGCCACTATTTCAGAGGAAACATCCATCCTGTGCAATCTCCCTCTTTCATTTAAAGAATGAAGAAACAAATGGAAACAAAAGATAAGAATAATCCCAAGGACAGCGATCAGCTCATAAAGAACGCTACGTCCGACGAATACAAATACGGTTTCACCTCCGACATCGACACCGACATCATCCCCGTCGGTCTCAACGAGGAGGTGGTGAGACTCATATCGGCCAAAAAGGGTGAACCGGAATGGCTTCTTGACTTCCGCCTGAAGGCTTTCCGCTACTGGGAGACTCTCAAGATGCCCGAATGGGCGCATCTCGACATTCCGCCCATCGACTATCAGGCCATCAGCTATTACGCCGAGCCGCGTGCCAAGAAAGGTCCGGAGAGCCTCGACGAGGTGGATCCGCAGCTCCTCGACACGTTCAACCGTCTCGGCATACCCCTGCAGGAGCAGAAGGCTCTCGCAGGTATGGCCGTGGATGCGGTGATGGACTCCGTCAGCGTCAAGACCACCCACCGCGAGAAGCTTGCCGAGAAGGGCATAATATTCTGCTCGATCTCAGAGGCCGTCAAGGATTATCCCGATCTCGTGAAGAAGTATCTCGGTTCTGTGGTGAGCTACCGCGACAATTTCTTTGCCGCACTCAACTCGGCCGTGTTCTCCGACGGTTCGTTTGTCTATATCCCCAAGGGCGTGCGCTGCCCGATGGAGCTTTCGACCTATTTCCGTATCAATGCTTCGGGCACAGGTCAGTTCGAGCGCACGTTGATCGTGGCCGACGACGATGCCTACGTGAGCTATCTCGAAGGCTGCACCGCTCCGATGCGTGACGAGAATCAGCTCCATGCCGCCATTGTGGAGATTGTGGTCGAGGACAGGGCCGAGGTGAAATATTCCACCGTCCAGAACTGGTATGCCGGCGACGCTCAGGGTCGCGGCGGTATCTACAACTTCGTGACCAAGCGCGGTCTTTGCCGTGGTGATCACTCCAAGCTGTCGTGGACACAGGTGGAGACCGGTTCGGCCATCACGTGGAAATATCCATCGTGTGTGCTCAAGGGTGACTACTCACGTGGCGAGTTCTACTCCGTGGCCGTCACCAAGAACTACCAGCAGGCCGACACCGGCACGAAGATGATACACATTGGCAAGAATTCATCATCGACCATCGTCTCGAAGGGTATTTCCGCCGGTCACTCGCAGAACTCCTACCGCGGTCTTGTCAAGGTGGCCAAGGATGCTACCGGATGCAGAAACTACACTCAGTGTGACTCACTGCTGATGGGCGACAAGTGCGGGGCGCATACCTTCCCGTATATCGATGTGCTCAACGACACCGCTATCGTCGAGCACGAGGCCACGACATCCAAGATCTCCGAGGATCAGCTGTTTTACTGCAATCAGCGCGGCATCCCTACTGAAGAGGCCATCGCGCTGATCGTCAACGGTTATGCCAAGGAGGTGATGAACAAGCTCCCGATGGAGTTTGCTGTTGAGGCTCAGAACCTGTTGCAGATAACTCTTGAAGGCTCTGTCGGATGATGAAAACCGCGCTCTACCTGATACCATCCACCATGAGCGATGCTCCGGTGACCGACGTGATCCCTGACGGGAATCTCGCGGTGATCCGTGGCATCAGGCACTTCGTGGTGGAGAACGTGAGGACCGTGCGCCGTTTTCTGAAACGCTGTGACCGGACGATCGACATTGATTCACTGACTTTCACCGTGCTTGACGAGCATACCCGTCAGGAAGATATTCCGGCCATGCTCGCACCTCTCGCCGAGGGACAGCCGGTGGGGGTGATCTCCGAGGCCGGCTGTCCGGCTATCGCTGATCCGGGTGCTGATCTTGTCGCCATCGCGCAGGAGAGGGGCTACGAGGTGGTGCCGCTCGTCGGTCCTTCGAGCATCATTCTCTCGCTCATGGGTTCGGGTTTCAACGGTCAGAGCTTCGCTTTCATCGGTTATCTCCCCCACGAGGCCAAGGCGCGCGCCACGCGTCTGCGTGAGCTCGAACAGCGTATAAGACGTGAGGGGCAGACACAGATTTTCATAGAGACCCCTTATCGCAACAACCGTCTGATAGCCGAACTTGCATCGACTCTCTCCGGTGGGCTGAAGCTCTGTGTCGCCTCGGACATTACCGGTCCTCAGCAGTCGATCGTGACCCTCCCGCTCTCAAAATGGGCGCACCGTAAATATGATTACGACAAGATCCCTACCATATTTCTTCTAAATTACTGATCTCCATTGGCTAAATTCCGCAAAACATCCCCGCAGCGCATCCCCGGTCTCTTTGACGGTTTTGACGACTTCTCAGCAGAAGCCGGCAGTGACTTCCGTATAATTCCGGATGGAAAGATGGAGGAGATAGCCCGCCGGATGGCCAAGGAAAACCGCGAGGAGGATGTGATCGATGAGCTTCCGCCGATGAAAGTGGCCGATAAGGTGTTTTTCATGAGTTTCGGCAGTGGAAGTTCGGGCAATTGCTCGTATGTCGGTGACCGTGAGGGTGGATTCCTGATTGATGCCGGAGTTGAGGTCGCCAAGGTTGTCGATGGTCTGCGGCGTAATGGTGTGTCGATGGAGCGAGTGAAAGGTATCTGTCTCACGCATGACCACGGCGATCACATCAGGGATGTCTATGGACTGTTGCGCCGTTACCGTCATCTGCGTGTCTATTGCACTCCGAAGACTCTCAACGGTATTCTGCGCCGTCACAACGTGTCGCGCCGGATCAAGGATTACCATGCTCCGATCTATAAGGAATTTCCGTTCCGTATCGGAAATTTCGAGATCACGGCTTTTGATGTCATGCATGACGGTGCCGACAATGCCGGATATTTCATCACGCATGGCGACGTCCGCTTTGCGGTCGCGACAGATCTCGGTTGCATAAGCGAACGTGTGGATTACTACATGCGCCGTGCGACCCATATTGTCATCGAGGCCAATTATGATCTCCAGATGTTGCGTGAGGGCCGTTATCCGGAGTATCTGAAAGCACGTATCGAAGCTGCCAACGGACATCTGGATAATCGGGTGACGGCTCAATTTCTCGCCGATATCTACACTCCGCGCTTGCGCAACGTGTTCCTCTGTCACCTCTCTCATGACAATAACACGCCTCAGAAGGCTCTCGGTGAGGTGGCCACGGCTCTTGCCGGGATCGGTGTCACCCGTATCGGCAACGGTTTCGATTCGATGAATGAACCCGGAATGCCCCCTTCGCAGCTCCATCTGGTGGCTCTTCCGCGTTACGATGCATCGCTGCTCTATCCGCTTGATCCGTTGACGTAGTTTTCGGGCGAATCAGCCTTTTTCGTTTTACCTATTACTTTTTTACCGCTATGATCACACCATCCCGCTTCTATGAATCTCTTCCTTCCATTGCCCGTGAATTGTTCCTTAAATGGGGCGATTTTCTGTGGAATGACGTGACGTTCAATATGCCCGACAGCAAACTCCATGCTATGGGTCATTGCGAACGGGTGCTGTTTCATGCGCTTGCCATGGGTGTGCTTGAAATCGGCTATGACGAGGTGGAGGCTTTGGAGATTCTGGCACATGCATCGGTGTTTCATGACACACGCCGTCAGGATGAATATCAGGACGTAGGTCACGGGGCGCGTGCGGCTGTCTATTATGATGATTACTGTCGTCAGTCAGACGGGACGGTGACGTTTCATCCTGAGGCTGCGTATCTGATGCGTTATCATGATCTTGACGATAATATCGGTCGTGAGGCCATTCGCAAGGGTTTTCCTGACAGCTACGAGCGTGTCGAGAAGCTTTATGAGATTTTCAAGGATGCCGACGCGCTTGACCGCTGGCGTCTTGGCCGCTGGGGACTGGATGTGAAATATCTGCGGACCGACAGTGCCCGCAGTCTCGTTGACACCGCGCGTGATCTTGTCAATGCCACAATGGATCCCGCCGTCGTCGCATATTATGACCGACTGATCGACGACATGATGCATAATAGACAATAATGATTACTTGTAGGGCCGCATTTTAATGCGGCTGCATCACGGTACAAATAAAATCATATCACGATACGAAATTATATCATGGAATGATTAAAACATTGTTATCGTAAATGACACGACCGCAGTCTAAATGTAAATTCCAATTAATGATGTATTTCAGTTGTGGTCGCATTGAAATGCGACCCTACAGGGATTTATTAAAACAATCAGTCTGCCAATTCTCAATATTATGATCAATGTAGTTCATGATATTTTCATAAGACTCTGATGACCTTATAATATGATCATGGTATCTTGATTGCCACCTGAATTTAAGTCCCTTTTTCCTGACTTCTCGCGTGACGCCTCCTTTGAATGCTCTTAGGACGATACTCAAACGTGATTGATAATGGAAAATCGGATTTTCGATTTCGTTGTGCATTGGCGGTTTTAGGCAGCCAAGCGTGTTGGATTGTACGTGTGTTTCTGGAGAAAGGTAGATAATGGCGTGGATATGGTTCGGCATAACGACATAGTTCCATAACTCAATGAATGGAAAATGTGAACAAAGCTCAGATAATTGTTTTGTCGCTATCGTGCCGTGAATTACAGTCGGCAATAGAACCGAAATAATGGATATGGTTGTCGGTACAAATCGTGATGAAAAATACACCGGAGTTGTAATCATGCCAAATTGCTCTAATTCTTTTCCTTTTGGGAATAGGTACGTTATTCTCATTGGATTGCATAATTGTCATGATTGGTGATTAAAGTCTGATTTATTACGTGTAATTTGTATATTGGCTAAATGTATTAGTGTTGCGGTCGCATTGAAATGCGACCCTACAGGGCCAAAATTCTATATTGATAAAATGTTGATTCGTTAATTACAAAAACAGGCATGCGTCACCGTAGGAGAGGAAGCGGAAACGGGGATCGGCGAGGGCGTAGTCATAGATGGTCCGCCAGTCGGGATTGGCCTGATTTGAGTTGAGGAAAGCCGATACGAGTAACAGGAGTGTGGATCGCGGCTGATGAAAATTAGTCACCATCCCTTTTACTATCCTGTATTTATAACCGGGAGCGATCATGAGGCGTGTCGAAGCGACAAACGTATCTTCGCCGGTCGAGTCAAGATGTGAAAGTATGGCTTGCATCGCTTTATCCACGCTTAGCTGCGGGTGTGACGGGTCGTAGGGATACCACTGCGGGAGAGTATCTGCGGGAAGTCCGTCGGCAAGCCGGCAACCGAGATGATAGAGGCTTTCGAGAGTGCGGACGGAAGTTGTCCCGACGGCTATCACCTTGCGGTCACTCTGCGAAAGTTCTTCGATTAGGTTTCGGCTGACGGCTATGAATTCACTGTGCATATCATGTTCGCCGATCACATCGGATTTCACAGGTTGAAAAGTTCCTGCGCCGACGTGGAGTGTGAGTTCACGACGAGGAATGCCACGCTTGTCTATGTCGGCAAGCACTTCAGGCGTGAAGTGAAGTCCGGCGGTCGGGGCAGCCACCGAGCCGTCGATATGAGAAAAGACGGTCTGATAGTCTTTGGAGTCACTTTCCTCCGTATTACGGTTGAGGTAGGGCGGAATCGGGATCTCTCCGACGGCTGAAATAATGCGTGAGAACGTGACTGCAGTGTTGTCCCACGAAAACTCAACTACCGAGGTATTGCCCTCACGGGCGATACGGGTAGCTGTGAGTGTAAGATTCTCACCGTCGATATCGAGAGCCATGCGCAGAGGTTCGTCCTTCCAACGTTTGGAGTTACCGACAAAACAGGTCCATGAGCAGCGGGAATCCGAAGCGAAATTGCATGCATAGTCAGCCGGCACGACCGGTTCAAGACAGAAAATTTCAATCAGTGCACCGTCGCAGTGTTCACCCTTACGGAAACGCAGACGCGCGTTGATGACACGCGTATTATTATAGACGAGCATGGAATCAGCCGGAAGCAGATCCGGCAGTTCACGGAAAATCCTTGTGCTTACTTCACCCTTTTCATTCTTGAAAAGGAGCAGGCAGCGGTCACGTTCGGCAAGCGGATGCTTGGCGATACGTCCGTCGGGGAGAGGATAGTCAAACGCTTCTATCCTTATGTCGCGTATATCCATCATCCGAGGTCTATTAAATCTGAAATAGCTTTATGAGGATCAGCTGCACCGAAGACATAGCTTCCGGCCACAAGCACGTCTGCTCCGGCCTTGATCAGCTCCGGGGCGGTAGTGAGATTTACTCCGCCATCAATCTCGATCACTGTATCCGAACCGGCTTCAGCAATGAGTGCGCGCAGCTCACGCACCTTTCGGAGAGTATTGGAGATGAAGCTCTGTCCTCCGAAACCGGGATTGACGCTCATGAGCAGAACCATATCAAGCTCACTGATGATGTCGCGCAGCAGCATCACCGGAGTTGCCGGATTGAGGGTGACGGCCGGACGCATTCCCGCATCACGGATGGTGTGGATCACACGGTCGAGATGCGTACAGGCTTCCCAGTGCACATTCATTATGCTTGCCCCTGCATCACGCACACGGCTGACATAACGGCCCGGATCCATGACCATCATGTGGACATCAAGCGGTTTTTCGGCAACGTCGCGGATCGCTTTTATGACCGGGAATCCGATGGTGATATTGGGCACGAACATACCGTCCATAACATCAATATGGATCATTGATGCACGGCTCGTGTTGACCATTCTGACCGCGTCACCGAGACGGGTGAAGTCGGCTGAGAGAAGTGAAGGTGCTACTTGTATCATGATGGTATTAATGCCTGTTGTTGGTTTGGCTGACTTAAAAATGGACACAATTGATCGGATGATCAGGCAGCGGGAGTCTTGGCGCGGGGCTTAAACGCATTCCAGATGATGACGGCTATGCAGATGACACCGATGCCTATACCGATATATGTCAGATAATCATTATATTCCTCTACTTTTGCGTAAAGCTGATCCTGCGGGACCATCTTTCCGAGCCAGTAGCCAAGCACACCGAGGACAATATTCCATGTCAATGCGCCAAGACCTGTGAAAATAACGAATTTTCCGACATTCATCCGTGCCAGACCGGCAGGGATAGAAATGAGCTGACGGACAGCGGGGATGAGACGGCCTATGAAAGTGGAGATCGCTCCGTGCTTGTCGAAATACTCTTCGGCATGGCGCACTTTCGCTTCATCTATCAGGCAGGCATGACCTAAGCGGCTATTGGCGAAGCGATAGACGATCGGCCTTCCGATCCAGACGGACAGATAATAATTGATGAGCGCACCTATGATCGCACCCACGGTGGCGAGTCCGATGACGGTATAGATATCGACATCACCTTTTGTACAGGCAAGATATGCTGCCGGCGGAACGATTACTTCAGACGGGAACGGAATGAATGAGCTTTCGACAATCATGAAGCCGAGTACCAGCAAATAGACTGTCATAGGATCGGCAACAAGAAATTTTGCCATGATCCCCGCAGGATCAAAGATGGCAAGCAACGGTAGGAGGTCAAACATTTTTTCTTTTCGGGGGGTGATTGATTAGTAAATGAAACCGAGTGAGAGACAAGTGTAAAATACACAACACCCTCGAAAGGTTCACTATGCAAAATTACATATTTGCTGACTAATATCAAAATTACGCCTGTAGATCGTTGGATTTGCGGAGTGTGAAAAATACTTGGGTAAAAAGACAAAATTAGATCGGTTGCAGGGTCAGCTCAAGCGCAGGCCTTACAACCGATTGGATTATTTTTTTGACAGTCACGAGCGGATCAGTCAAGCAATCCTGCCCTTCGGAAAAGCTCGCGGTACGCATCAGCTTTCTTTTCGACAGCAAGCGGGTAGGCGCGTGATGTAGATGGCATACGCGTCATCTCCAGCAGTCTGCCGTCTGGTTGCCATGTCACTTCGACCCACTCACCGATCTTCGGGACGGATGATGAAGTTATCATTGCGATCACTCCAGCAGCCTTCTCGCCGGTCGTGGCGATGTAACGGCAATCAGGCATCTTCTCAAGCAGCGCGTTTAGATCCACCGGCTCGACAATTTCAAGAAACTTATCGGAGGCATTGTCTTTAAGCCGCCTGACGGCTGCCCCGGTGTCGTGAAGCGCAATCCCTTTCTCTTCGAGGAACTTTCGGATCAGAGGCTCGTCAAATGTTCCGTCAGGAAGCCGGAAATGGTTGACGTCGTCATAGAAAATTATTCCCATGACGCGCCAGAAATCATTGGTCTTATTGGGGTAGTAAAACTCCATGGACCATCTGATCGGTTTCGGAGGGAAGGTGCCCATGATGAGCACTTTTGCATCCGAGGGTATGAACGGAGGGAACGGATGCCGTTCCAACGGAAGTTGTGAAGAATCTGCTGTCATGATGCGGAAGAGATTAGGAGTTACGTTTTAGAAATCCGGGATATCAATCCTCTTTGTCAAGAAGCTTTCCGGCAAGAGTTTTTGCAGCTTCGCGGCATTGCTCGATCTGCTCGGATGTCGGGGCGTGTTTGATTGTAAGAGGATCGACTGTGCAGGAAGTGTTGAGTGCGTCGAGATACCCCGACATTACTTTAACAGCCTGCTGCGACCATGAGCATGATCCGACCATCATTATTTCACGATTTTTAACGCCACGGGTCACGATGGCTTCCATAACGTTTCTGATCGGGGGGAATAGCGTGTCGGAATATGTCGGGGAGGCTATGACGAGTCCGCGATGACGGAATATATCGGCCAGCATATAGCTGAGGTCTGCCATGGAGGCGTTATGAACGGCAATGTCACGTATGCCGGCTTCGGCGAAAGCCTCGGCCGCTCTTTCTGCCATGGCCTCGGTGTTGCCATACATTGATCCGTAGATAATCGTCACACCGTTGTCGAGGGGTTCGTAGCGGCTCAACTTATCATAGAGATCCACCACTTCGGAGAGACGGCTGCGCCATACGGGTCCGTGGGTAGTACAGATTGTGCTGATCTCAAGATTTTCAAGTTTTTTAAGCGCGCGCTGAACAAACTGACCGTACTTACCGACGATGTTGCTGTAATATCTGACCATTTCAGGGAAGTAATGGTCTGTATTCATATCAGTATCGACCACCGCACCGTTGAGTGCTCCGTAGCATCCGAAGGCATCGCCTGAGAAGAGGGTTTTCTCTTCCTCAAGAAATGTCATCATGGTCTCAGGCCAGTGGACCATAGGTGTGAGTGCGAACCTGAGTGTCGTTCCGTCACCGAGCGAGAGGGTATCGCCGTCCTTGATGACGAGAGTGTTTGTATCTACGCCGTAGAAGCCTTTCACCATTGCGAGGGTCTGGGCATTGCCTACTATCGTTATGTTCGGGAAAGCATTGCGGAGCATACGGATGGCACCGGAGTGATCCGGCTCCATGTGATTGATTATCAGATATTCGGGATGACGGCCACCGTCAAGCTCATATATGTGGTCTATCTGACGCAGGGCATAATTGGCATCCACGCCGTCAATGATGGCACTCTTTTCAGAGCCGGAGACAAGATATGAATTATAGCTGACACCGTAAGGGATCGGCCACATTGCTTCAAAAATTTCCGATGTTCGGTTGTTGACTCCAATATAGTGGACACGTTCTGAAATTCGACTTACTTTCATTATATCATATCAATAAGTTAGTTGAGGAGGGATAATTATAGTCGTTTAGACTTTTTATGGTCAGCCTTGTGGCATAGCCATAAATATAAAAGGCCACGGACTGACCGCGGCCTTTTTGTGGAGTTATCGTCTTTTCCCGGATGATGTGGTGGATTGACTCTCTATGAACAAGGGTCGTGACTACATCGACCGGAGGTGATTATTCCTTGATGCGTTCAACGTATGAACCGTCGCGGGTATCGACACGTACCTTGTCACCGATGTTGCAGAAGAGGGGCACACGGATTTCAGCACCTGTCTCAAGAGTTGCGGGCTTGAGGGTGTTGGTGGCGGTGTCACCCTTGATACCGGGTTCGGTATATGTGATTTCGAGAACCACGCTGGTGGGCATTTCGCAAGTAAGGATGGTGTCAGATTCTGCATGAACCATAGCTTCGCAGATGTCGCCTTCCTTGAGGAACTGCACGCCGTCGATGCTCTCGCCGGGGAGTGCTACCTGCTCGAAAGTTTCGGTGTGCATGAAGTTGTAGCCCATATCATCCTTGTAGAGGTACTGGTAGGGACGACGCTCGATGCGGACTTCGTTGACCTTTACACCGGAGTTCCAAGTCTTGTCAAGCACGCGGCCTGTCTTTACATTTTTAAGTTTTGTACGCACGAAAGCCGGGCCTTTACCGGGCTTTACATGGAGGAATTCAACGATAAAGAAGTAGTTGCCGTCGATATCGAGGCACATACCGTTTTTAAAGTCAGCAGTTGTTGCCATGGATTGTTAATGGTGTTGTTGTGTTTGTTGTTTAAGCGTTAAAGAAATCGATGACTGTCATCAGTTTCCGCAACCGTCACAGCCGCCACCGCAGCCCGATTCGTCGCCACAGTTGCCACCGCCGCAGCATCCGCCGCCACAGGTGGGATGGAGTTCTTCGGGGGTAGCGTCGCGGACAGTGACCACTTTGCCTTTGAAGCGGAGATCCTTGCCTACGAGGGGATGGTTGAAGTCCATGACCACATGGTCAGGGGTAACTTCGACAACTTTGCCGGTGATGCGGAAACCTTCGCCGGTCATCATGGGGATGTAAGCTCCTTTCTTGATGGTCTCGGCATCGAATTTGCCATCGACCATGAAGATGCTCTTGTCGAGCTTGGCCACATCGTCAGGATTATAGGGGAAGCCCTCGCCGGCAGCGACAGGCACGTCAAACGTCTGTCCTGCTTCCAGTCCTTCGAGCGCGCGCTCAAGCGGAAGGATGAGACCCTTTGTCACTCCGAAAATGAAGCGTTCGGGTTCTTCGTCAATGACATTGTGGACGAGGCTTTCAGTCCCGTCGGGAGCGACCTCATAGAGGTCATAGCTTATTTCGACATATTTGCCGGGGAGAATCTTTTCCATAATTTACTTTGTTTTTAATCCGGTTGATAATGTTAACTGTTGAGCGGGCAGAGCCTTAAGCCTCTCCAGTCACACCGGCCAGTTCGGGGTCGATCATGATGCGTCCGCAGTATTCGCAGACAATGATTTTCTTGTGCATCTTGATCTCCATCTGCTTCTGCGGGGGGATGCGGTTGAAGCAGCCGCCACATGCGTTACGCTGGATATAGACTACGCCGAGACCGTTGCGTGCATTCTTGCGGATACGCTTGAATGCAGTAAGTGTGCGGGGGTCGATCTTGGGTTCGATCTCCTTAGCCTGAAGGCGGAGGCGTTCCTCATCCTTCTTGGTCTCGGAGACGATCTCCTCAAGCTGGTGACGCTTATCCACGAGGATGTGGTTGCGGTCAGCAAGAGTTTCCTCCGCAGCGGCGATGTCGGCGCTCTTGTTTTCCATCTCGCGTGCATACTGGTTGATGCGCTTTTCAGAGAGTTGGATCTCAAGGGTCTGGAACTCTATCTCCTTAGATAACAAATCAAACTCACGATTGTTGCGGACATTGTCGAGCTGCTGCTTATAAGTGGCAATCTGTGCCTGAGCCTGCTCGATGTTGCTCTTTTCTTTTGCCGATTTCACACGAAGCTCTTCGATTTCGGCACGGAATTTGTCAATGCGGGTGTGGAGACCTTCGATATGGTCTTCGAGGTCACGCACTTCCTCAGGGAGCTCACCGCGGATGGTCTTGATGCGGTCGATTTCGGAGAGGATGGTCTGGAGCTCGTAGAGGGCGCGGAGACGCTGCTCTACTGACAGTGACTGTTCGGTTTTATTTTGCTCTATCGCCATATATGTGTTATAGTAGAATTTTTATAATTCTTGTCAGACGTAGCGCACCGGATTTTGTTCGGCGCGCGACTGCCGGACTGCAAAGGTAGGAAATTTTTCTGAAATTATGGCCGAAAAAATTGATTTAGTGCAGATTTCGCTCTCAAAGTGGCCGGTATCTATCATCAGGATCTTTTTTCCGAAGTCAACGAAGTCATGATAGCGGGTATCGGATGTGATATAGGCATCGGCTTCCTTACCGATGGCAGTGCCGACGAACTCACCTCCGGAACCGCTACAGAGTGCCACGCGACTCACTTCAGTCATCCCTTCCGGGCCGGCCGAACGGCGGATCACCGGTGCACCATAGACCTCTTTCACACGATGGATGAATGCATCGGTCGTTAGCGGAGCTGCAAAGCGGCCGATGACACCGAGTCCGGTGAGCGGACTGCCGGGCTGGGGTGAGAGCACGCTCATATCCTCCAGTCCGAGCATAGTGCCAAGCTTGTGTGACACTCCGAGACTTGCGGAGTCAAGAGCTGTATGGGATGAATAGACGGCTATACCCCCTGAAATAGCGGAGATCACCGCACGCTCCACTGGTGAAGCGCCGGTGATCTGCCTTAGACCTTTGAAAATCAAGGGATGGTGGGAAATGATGAGGTTACAGCCTTCCGCCTCTGCTTCAGCGACTACTTCGGGGGTCACGTCGAGACAGAGCATGACTCCGGTGCATGGCGACGAGGGGCGGTGCGGGCATAGCTGCCAGCCTGTGTTGTCCCACTTCTCCTGAAGGCCGGGAGAGGCGAAGTCTTCAATGCACCCGACAATGTCGGCAAGCGTCACGGATTGCTTCGCGCTCATGATCCAGTTATTTCTTTTCGTCCTTGAGGTCGAGACGGATGCAGAGCTCGTCGAGCTGAGAGTCATCGATGGCCGAGGGGGCATCGATCATCATGTCACGGCCTGAATTGTTCTTCGGGAATGCGATGACGTCGCGGATCGAGTCAAGTCCGGCGAGGATGCTGACAAAACGGTCGAATCCGAATGCAAGACCACCGTGAGGGGGTGCGCCGAATTTGAATGCGTTCATCAGGAAGCCGAATTTGTAACGTGCGTCCTCTTCGGAAAGACCGAGGAGATGGAACATCTTGTCCTGAAGCGCTGCGTCATGGATACGGATTGATCCGCCGCCAAGTTCGTTGCCGTTGACAACCATGTCGTATGCTGTAGCGCGCACTGCACCGGTGTCGCTGTCGAGGAGGTCGATATCGTCAGGATTGGGTGCGGTGAATGGATGGTGCATGGCGTAGTAACGCTGTGTCTCGTCGTCCCATTCGAAGAGGGGGAAGTCGATGACCCAGAGGCAGGAGAATTTCTGCGGATCGCGGAGACCGAGGCGTGAACCCATTTCCAGACGGAGTTCGCAGAGCTGCTTGCGGGTTTTCATTGTCGGGCCGGCAAGGATGAGGATGAGGTCGCCCGGTTTTGCACCGCAGCGGTCAGCCCATGCGCGGAGCTCATCTTCGGTATAGAATTTTGATACGGATGATTTGATCGAACCGTCAGCTTCAACCTTGACCCACATCATGCCTTTTGCACCGATCTGCGGACGCTTGACGAAGTCGGTGAGCTGATCGAGCTGCTTGCGGGTATAGTCGGCGCATCCGGGAGCGACGATCGCGCCAACGTATTCAGCATCGTCAAGCACGGCGAAGCCCTTGCCGCCGGTGAGGTCCTTGATCTCCACGAATTCCATGCCGAAACGGGTATCGGGCTTGTCTGATCCGTAGAGACGCATGGCATCGGCCCATGTCATGCGGGGGAAGGGTTCGGTGAAATCAATATCCTTGACATATTTGAAGATGTGTTTCACGAGTCCTTCGAACATGTTGAGCACATCCTCCTGATCGACAAACGACATCTCGCAGTCAATCTGTGTGAATTCCGGCTGACGGTCGGCACGGAGGTCCTCGTCACGGAAGCACTTCACGATCTGGAAGTAACGGTCAAAGCCGCTGACCATGAGGAGCTGTTTGAATGTCTGAGGTGACTGGGGGAGGGCATAGAATTCGCCGGGGTTCATGCGCGAGGGCACGACGAAGTCACGTGCTCCTTCGGGTGTTGATTTGATGAGTACCGGGGTCTCGACTTCGAGGAAACCTTTGGAGTCGAGGTAGCGGCGGATCTCGAATGCCATGCGGTGGCGGAGTTCAAGATTGGCACGCACGCAGTTACGGCGCAGGTCGAGATAGCGGTATTTCATGCGGAGATCGTCACCGCCGTCAGTATCGTCCTCGATGGTGAAGGGAGGAACGTCGCTGCGGTTGAGCACCTTGAGGTCAGTGGCGATGATCTCGATGTCGCCTGTCGGAAGATTCGGATTCTTGCTTGTGCGCTCGGCAACTTTGCCGGTCACCTGTATCACGAATTCACGGCCGAGATGACTGGCGGCGTCACAGAGAGCCGCATCGTTCTCGACATTAAATACCACCTGTGTGATGCCGTAGCGGTCACGCACATCAACAAAGGTCATACCACCCATCTTGCGGGCGCGCTGCACCCAACCGGCGAGGGTCACTTCCTGACCCGCATCGCTGAGTCGGAGTTCGCCGCATGTTTTGGTCCTATACATAGCAGAACTTTGCTTATTATATATTTAATGGTTGTTTTTATTCTGTTTCAATTGTTTTTCATGCGGAGCGATTGCTGTCAACACAGCGTATGCCCCTTCAATCCGCAAAATTACAAAGAATCAGATAGAAAATCAAAAAATAAGGGCTAAACAAAAAATCAGAAGTAATTTAGAATACAACAATATCGAATTTCGCTCCCCCTATTAATAATGTCTTTTGCAGATTGACTACGCTCTATACTGTTATGAGGGAGGGAATTGTACTTTTTCTTATAATTGGCTTGGTTATAATGTGTTATAATTTCATTACCCAATTTGGCCGGTTTTCATTACCCAATTTGGCTGGTTTTCATTACCCAATTTGGCCGATTTTCATTACCCAATTTGGCTGAAGCGTGTTTTAAGGACAGGCTATTTTGATACCAGAATTGGCCGGAAATATCCATGGATTTCATAAAATTTTCTACTGACAATGTAGATTCTTGTCTCTGATTTTATACTGACATGAAAATTATTCCCTACATTTGCGACTGAAAAAAATCGAAAACCGGACTACTTTCAGTCAGAAATCCATT
>JAAVDF010000030.1 GCA_014801945.1 Bacteroides sp. | reverse complement strand
GACGAAACATTGGAAAGCATTGCCTCCCTCTACGGCGTGACTCCGGAGCAGATCAAAGCGGCCAACAGTCAAGTCCGCGTGTTTGTAAGCGGTGTCATAATCAATATCCCCGATCCTTCACCTGATAAAAAAGAGACGAAAACGGCCAAGACTGTAAAAACTACAGCAAACATTCCTACATCTTCCACCGTGTTTAATAAAGATAAGGCTGAAAAGGACTATAATTATTGGGTGAATAACAGTTTCTCCAAAGATAAATCGATCCGGCGTGCTGCCGCTGCTGCGCTGATCAGTGCAGCTGAAAACGGACATTCGGCAGCGCAATATGAATATTATAAATATGCTTACTCTGGAAAAATTTATAAAGAGATCAAGGAAGATCAAGAAAAAGCAATGAAAATGCTTTTTCTATCGGCCCGGAACGGTTATCCTGAAGCGAGATGGAGGATTTGCTATGAATCCAGCTATTCATCAACAACCAGCCATCCGGATTTCCCTGATAAAACAACAGTCCAACAATGGAATGAGGAGCTTATCAGAGAAGGCCATCCTGAAGCTCTCTATGATCGAGCACGTGATTATCTCAAAGGGTTCGGAGGCGTACAGATCGACACTTTAAAAGCAATCGCCATTTACGAACGCATGATTAAAGAGAAAAATCCTAAGGATAACCTCCATAATTATATCTATGATAATGCATTTTCAACATTGGAACATCTCATCCCGAATCTTCCGGCAAAAAATAAGGAGGCCTTCCGTATCGGAAAGGATTACGAGCAAAGTGGTCAAACAAAATTAGCAACCCTATATTACAAAAAAGCAGCTAATGACAAATATATTCCTGCGATGACGGCATTAGCCGAGCTTTATTCCAAGCATGGTTCCAAATACTTGGCAAACGACTGGTATGAAAAGGCGGCGGCTAATGGTGATAAGAAAGCCATCGAGTACGTAGCAAAGGTCAATCAGGAGAAAGAAGTGGCGGCTCAAAGAGCAGCCGCTAACCGCACGGTAGCCAATGCGCAGCCTGTTAAGAGAAAGAGCAAGTTTGATCGAATCATGGACAAAGTCGGAGAGGTGATGGACGTTGTAGGCGACGGTCTCGATAAGATGGATAAATCGCTTAACGAAACCAACAGTACATCCGTGAGCCGTACATCCTCATCTTCCAATGCCACACAGAACAACCGGATGGCAAACGATGAAAAGATGCTCTCCATATCCAGCTTAATATCAGAATATGAGCAATATAAAGTCAGGATGATAAAAACAGTCGGTGAACGCGATGCTAAACCCGCTATTTCAGACTGGAATGAACGTATTGCATGGCTCAATGCAAAAAGAAGAGCCGGTAATAATTATATATCAGAGAGCGAATGGGAAAGATATACCAACATCCAAGACGCCAAACAGAAGCAACGACATGAAGCACGGATGTCAACGCTCAAACAGAGATCGGAACGAACTCAAAGCACGACTAAAACTTTTGCATTAAGCAATTATCGCCAATTTGAAGCGACCTTACGGTCATATCATGATTATCCTGACAAATACAGTTTTTATCCTAATAAATACAGTTATCAGAGCGACAAAGCTTATCTTAAGAAAATACAGAAACAAATGCGGGAAATTCGTGCAGAATATGGCTGTAGCAAATCAAAATGGGAGGATTGGGATTGCGTTCCCGGTTCTATGAGATAATACGGATGAATGTAATGGTATCCCCAAAAACCGGCCCTCATCAATGCAAAAGGATATTGAAATTTAAGGCCGCAGTGCAAGAATATCAGATAGTAATCGTTTCTTTGTCCGACGTCTTCGACGCCGATATTGGTTGGGATCAATTTAACCCCGTGCCTCCCTCGCCGCAGGTTGACAAAAATTTCCCTACTGTCAATTTTTGTCTTGCCTGCGCTCGGTCGTGACGGGGCTATGATTGCATCACCGCTTCGCGGTTTTGCGAGTGTTATTTCCAACAACCGCAAACGATTGAATGGATAGGATGGATACGATTCCCAATCACCGTGAGCGATCGGAGGGGCGGATTATTTGCTGATGCCAGTTCCTACAACCATGATCGGATTGATGGTGTGGGGTATTTTACTCGTCCGGAGGGCTATTTTTCCAGTCTGATTATTTTGAGAGGTTGACTTTGTTGATGAAGAACCAGCCAGCGAGGATCTGGAGGAGCATTCCGGGGATGCCGATGCGGAAGTCCTGACATGCGGCGATGAAGTCGGCTTTGATGATCCATTCAGCAAGCGTGCCGACACACTGATAGGCAATGACAACGGATGCAAGAATCAGAAGGCTTGCCTTACGGTAAGTCGAGGCGGCATATCCGGCAAAAAGTGCGAGAAGCACTGACTTGATCATGATGGCAGGAAGTGCGGCTACAGGAGGCATACCGAAAAAGAGCGAATTGATCACCGGTGAGGCGAGCGCGGTCAGAAGTCCGACACGCCATCCGTATTTGTAAGCTCCGACGAGAGTGAAGAAATAGATCGGCAACCATGTCAGTCCCCCTTGGGGTATGAGGTGGCACAGCTGCGGAAGAAGGATATTGCCGATCACAAAAATTGTTGCGGCAAGATAAGTCCGTGAATCATCGAACTGAAGTGAACGGAGTTGTAATGTGGTCTGCATATTTTTGATTTTTATTTATTCAATATTATTCTGTTCAAAATAAGATTTGATGCTGCGTCAAAAACCTAACGTCAACGCTTCGCCATCGATTCAAGAAACTGTCCGATCAGCGGAATGCATTCCTCGGCTGTCGCGCAGTCGGCACAAAGCTGCTCGACCGGACAGATGCCAGTGCCTGCGCGGTTGATTATGTTATCCACGCAGTCCTTGAAATCAACCTCGATACCGGCGGATTGCAGAAGTGCAAGAGCCGGACGACTGATGACATCCGTATAGACAGCTCCTACCTTTCCGGCAACCATGACCGCAGCAGCACCCTTGCCTATCACCTTGTCGGCCACGAAAGAGCCATGAAGCACTTCCGGGTCAGTGGTCAGCAGACGGTAAAGGTCCTTGACTCCGCGCTCATGACATTCGATGTAAGAGCCACCCGAATAGATTACGCATGAGCATTGTCCCTCGTGAAGCCTCCTGATGGCTTCACGGCAATTCCAAGGATAAAACATTAATTCCATGCGCGTACCCCCGTCAGGCTTTGACATTCTGTTTCAACTGCTCCACGAAGCCGTCGATCCTGTGAAGCTCACCCGGAATGTCGATCGACTGCGGACAGTGAGGCCCACACTGGTTGCAACCTATACAGTGGCTTGCCTGACGCAGACGCGGGACGGAACGGTCATAACCCACGAGGAATGCCTGACGCGCCTTGCGGTAAGCCTCACCTTCATATCCTTCGGGGATATTGCCCTCGTTGACACATTTGTTATAGTGCAGGAGGATGGCGGGAATGTCGATACCGTAGGGGCAGGGCATACAGTACTTGCAGTCGTTGCAGGGTATGGTGGGATACTGCATCATGAGGTCGGCAGTAGTGTAGAGAAACTGCATCTCATCATCGGTCAATG
Source organism: Bacteroides sp. (assembly GCA_014801945.1). Classification (GTDB taxonomy): domain Bacteria; phylum Bacteroidota; class Bacteroidia; order Bacteroidales; family Muribaculaceae; genus Duncaniella. Next base: position 68,408 of record JAAVDF010000030.1, on the reverse strand, counting down.
GCTTGAAAGGAGCGTATGTACGGAGATTGTCCTCCAGATGCTCCATGTAGGTCATTCCGCTGAGCACGGTAAGCACGTCGGGATGAGTTCCGGCATAACGGAACGCCCACGAGGCCACACTGCGCTCAGGCTCCTCCTGCTTCAGACGCGCCACCACATGGTCATGCAGGTTGGAGAGACGGCCACCGAGAAGCGGCTCCATGATGACGGCGGGAATGTTGCGCTTGGCAAGCTCCTCGTAGAGATACTCGGCATTGGTGTTGCGCGGATTGATCTCCTTGGCGTGTTTCCAGTCGAGATAGTTGAGCTGGATCTGCACGAAGTCCCATTTATATTCATCGTGTTTCGACAGCAGATAGTCAAACACCTCCACATCTCCGTGGTAGGAGAAACCGAGATTACGGATGCGTCCGGCCTCACGCTCCTTCAGGAGATAGTCAAGGACACCGTTGTCGATATAGCGGCCATTGAGGGCCTCCATACCGCCCATGCCTATGCCGTGGAGCAGAAGATAGTCGATATAATCGACCTGAAGCTCCTTGAAAGAGTTGTGATACATGTCAAGCGACTCCTTACGTCCCCACGTGGAGGGAGAGAAGTTGGAAAGCTTGGTGGCAACGTAGAACTTGTCGCGCGGATGACGCTTGAGGGCTATACCGGTGGCACGTTCCGACCGGCCCTTGCAATAGGCGGGCGACGTGTCGAAATAGTTGACTCCGTGAGCTATCGCCGTATCGACCAAGCGGTTGACCGTCTCCTGATCAATCTCATCGTTACCGTCAATCTTCACGGTAGGCCAGCGCATACAGCCGTAGCCGAGCAGCGACACTTTCTCGCCTGTCTTGGGATTGGTACGATACTCCATCTTGTCAACCGGAATTTCCGCTGATGTGGTCTGATCACCGGTCACGGGGTTCTTCTTGGAATCACATCCGGCGAGTCCGAGACCCATCACCGATGCTCCGAGGCCCATGCGCTTAAGAAAACCGCGACGGTCGAGACCTTTTTTATCTTCGTGTTTCATGCTTTTTCTGAGTTGGTTTTTAGGGGAGATTTTTTCAGATGGTGCGGTGCACTTCATGACCCTCGACATAGATGGCACTGAATGGACGCGAGGGACAGAGGTTCTCGCATGCGCCGCAGCCGATGCAGCGTTCGGTGTTCACGACAGGTATCTTGACCGATTCGGGATCTGACTTATCGGAAGCGACCATCGTGATGGCACCCACCGGGCAGTGACGGGCACAGTTGCCGCACTCCACACCGTCGGTGAGCGGAACGCAATTGTCCTTGACCCATACGGCATGACCGATCTGCGTGGCAGACTTATCGGCCACCGTGAGCGGACGGATAGCTCCCGCGGGACATACTTCTGAACATTTCGTACATTCCGGACGGCAGTAACCACGCTCGTAGGATGACTCCGGCTGCATAAGGGTGAGCATATCTGTCGAAGGCCGGAGGACACCGTTGGGACACACCGACACGCAGAGCTGACAAGCGGTGCAGTGCGAGGCCATGTTGCGCAAGCTCTGTGCACCGGGAGGGACTATGCGTGTGTGACGGACAGGGATCTTTTTGTCAACGATCACCGCGAGACCGCCATCGACGGTCTTTTCCTGAGCCTTGGCGGTAGCAGCTACGGCTATTGCGGCGGTAGCTCCGAGGAACTGACGGCGCGAGGGGTCTGCCTTAATGCTTACAGCAGCTGCATCCGCAGCGACCGGCTTGACAGTCGAGGGCACCGGACGGCGATGAGTGTAGGAGATCGCGCCCTGATGACATTTTTCAAGACAGTCCATGCAATCGACGCAGCGGGAATAGTCTATGGTGTGGGTCTTGCTGTCGATACATGCGGCCTTGCAGTTGCGCGCGCAGAGTCCGCAACCGTTGCATTTGGAAGTATCGATAACTGGACGCAGCCATGCAAAACGGCTGAAGAATCCGAGCACTGTCCCGACAGGGCAGATGGTGTTGCAATAGGTACGTCCGTTGCGCCATGCGAGTACGGCGAGCACAACGAGAGTCACTGAAGCGACAGCGAGTGTGACACCACCGCGCATCCATATATCGACATTGGCAAAGGCGTAGCTGTCATGCTCCTCGGCCCATACGGCAAGCAGATTGTTGCCCCACTGCCAGAGAGGCGACAGGAGACTCTGGACTATACGTCCGTAGGCACTGTAAGGGGCAAGCAGAGCCACAAGCGATCCGAGGCCAAGCAGTATGGCCACGGCCATTACGGCAAGCATTACGTAGCGGAGGACACTTTTAGCCGGCGAGTAGCGGTAGCGGTTCTTCTTGGCCTTCCTGCCGAGCCATCCGAACCCGTCCTGCATTATTCCAAGAGGACAGATGACCGAACAATATAGACGACCGAAAATAAGGGTGAAAACAATCAGCCCGGCCACAACAAGGAAGTTGAGCGCAAGGAGGGCGGGCAGAAACTGGATCTTGGCCAACCAGCCGAACCATCCGTGGACAGTGCCGGTGAAGTCAAGAAAAAGCAGGCTTATCAGCACGATCACGGCCAAGGCCACTGTCTGACGCAGTCTTTTTAGCATACTGAAATTTTATTGCAGAGTGATTTATGATTATGATTGGTTATACCACTATGTTGTGTAAGGAAGATCCCAAAGACACAGGTCCGAATCCATTCTCTTAATCCGCGTGAAGGTCAAGACCCTTTAAACGAAATCTTTGAGGATTGCAAATATAATACTTTTATGATAAATAGCCGTAAACAATATCGCCTATTATCTTAACATTATTACGGATTAACGAGGATTAACGAAAGTTTAGAGCTTTATGCTCCGTTCAGAAATTTATGATGATATCGTCGGCCCACTCTTCGTCAATTATAATTTTATCGACGAGCGTACCAAGCTCAAGGAAGCTGCCGCGGATGATGGTGAGCCGATCCTTGCGCACATCAACGGGAATACCGCTTATGAAACCGACATAATCCCCTTCGGCATTCCAGACGTTGATCCTAAGGGTGAGTTCAGACACTCCGCTCCCCGCAAGAACTATGTCATCGGCCATCGTCAGCTCATCGTTGTCAGTGATACCGCACTCCGGCAAGACCGACGGATTACAGATGTAGGTTATACCCGTCCCGGCATTCTTTACCTCGCCCTCCCTAACGCAGAAGGATGTAGGAGAAAACAATAGGGAGATGACTTCAAATCTCAGCTCCTCTACCGGCGGAAAGTGATCAGGGATATCTTTGTGAAGGAGAAGATATTTCTTCACATTCTCACCAAGCACTGTGTAACGCCCGACAGCCCGTGTGAGTTTCAGCCCGATCTTTCCGGAGACCGACGGACAGCTGACATTTTCAAGATTGCCGAATGCCGCATCACGGAATCCGACCGGAACATCAGGCCGCTGATCAATCAGACAGATATAATCAAGATCATCGGTGCGGTAGCAAAGATCTGTCTGCGGTGAGTCAGCACGGACATAGTCACTCCATATCCTGAAATCATATTCTCCATCAGGCAGATCGAAAGCCGTGTCAAAACGTCCGCCGAAATCCACCACCGGAGTAAATACGCGCCGCATAACCCGCTCGGCAGTACCGGATCTAAAAACCTCCACCACACAGCGCCGCACGTATTCCATATCACCACGCCCGATCCTCACTTCCAACTGTCCCATATCGTCGGGAGGCAACTGCAATGACACTTGCAATCCATGCCCGCCGTCCGGCTCATTGCCCTTACGGCACCCAGCCATAAGACATGACAACATTACCACGATCATTATCGAGGCACACCGGATGAATGTTGGCAGTGGATGTTGTGTTAGCAGGGACACGGTATTTAAGAAATAAGGTACGGCATCAATAATCTGTGTGGAGAAAAACATGACGTCGCGAGAGATTCCGCATTTTGCAGTCATCTTACACTTTGCAAATATACTAATAATCCGCCTAACGCCAAACATATCAGATATTATCAATCAGCGGAAGCTTGTGAACTCATCCATTGGGGTTCGTCGGCGACTACACCCCTTGTAGATTCTCGCCACAGATGCATGACATATCCGTCATAGCTAAAAATCCCCGGCATCCTTGACGGATGTCGGGGAAAGTGTCTGTCTTAAGAAAGATTAATGAGTAAGTTGAACAGAAATTTGGTTGAGTTTATTGCTGAGCTCGGCAAGCGAGTCGGACAATCGTTGTAGTTCCGCCTGTGTGAAGGCGGCAGGTTTCCCATTGACCGCAGTGTGATTGATGCGCTGGTACAGCCATGTACGGTCTTTGTTGAAATAACGCTTGGCAATATATGAAAGATTTATGGCATCACCCATATCTCCAAGCATTCCTTTCACATCCACTTCCGGACGCTTGCGCTTTCCTATAGCCGTGGCAAGATAGATCCCTGCCTCACGGCGATCCTCGTCACTCGTTGTCAAAGAAAAGGCCCGGCTCATCATCTCGTCCGTAGATGACGAGGCAAGATCCGACTGTGATGCTATAGAGTCAAGTAACTGCTTCAATTCTGGTTTCATATATCGGTGGGCTAATAGTTATCCAAAAAAACATCTTAATCTGGAGATTTGTCATCGATAGGTAGGACTCGGCCAAGGCCGGAGTCCTACATGACTGTCACTTCTCTGTAAGCAAGATTACAGCATACTCTCGAATGAGAGCCTCCACAATCTTCAAGAAGTCCGACTCGGTCATCCACCCCTCTTTGAGGAGTTTCTGTTCATGTCGGAGATAGAACCTCAATTCATTGAGGATTTCTATCCGGTCATTTAAACCTGTCGATGAACTCATGTCTCTGTCTTAAGACATTGCAAAGCTAATAATCTTTTGATTATTTTCCAAGAAAATTCAGTCTAAAAATTTGGAGAATCCAAAAGTTTTGAACTATTCTTGCAATGCCAGACGGTTCAGAGCATGAACGAATAACCACAAACAACAGCCTTGTGTCGTCTGCCAGTAAAAATGACCTGTCCCGATACTGTTCCAGTTAAATTAAAAAAGCCTGTAAGTTTTAAAAACTTACAGGCTTTCAACCCTTAAAGGGTCGGGGTGAGAAGACTCGAACTTCCGACCTCCACGTCCCGAACGTGGCGCGCTGCCAACTGTGCTACACCCCGGAAGTTATAATGCATCTTGGCCTAATGAGGCTTTTGCGACCACAAAGGTAAGAACTTTTCTTTTATCCTCCAAAAAAAATTTACGTCGCGTCGCCGTATTCTGTAAGAAATGATATTTCCACGGCAAAATTGAAGGTTCAAAAATTTTATTTCCGCTACGCTTAAACCACGGAGGAAGGAGAGGTGTTTTAATTTCAAAACACACACTCTACTTTTTTCTACTAAAAAACTATTCAATATGGCACCCCTCGACATCCGCACACTTCTCCTTTGGTTAGGCATCGTATCACTGGTGATTCTTGTGACCGTCACCGGCATGTTCATCAACCGCTTCTTTACTTACCGCGCTCACCGCCGTGCTCTCGCAGCTCTCAAGGAGCGCAGTCTTGCTGCCGCTGAAGCTCCGGTCATGACCGAGGCGAAGCAATATATCCGTTGACACGTCAGCTCTCACATCAGAGCATCATCCTGAGTATATCGAGCGAGCGCAGATTGCGCATCGATACATAGTGGAGCGAGTAGTACTCAAGTACGGTGTCGAGAATAGTATTCCGGTCATTACGGCTGAAACGGAATCGGTGCATGTTGGCAAAAGTCATACGCGACAACCTTCGGGCCACTTCGGCCGCATCGGGAGCGAGATAGTTGCGATGCAGCGGCATGGTCCGTCGCCAGCACCCGTCGGCAAGATCGAAAAGCGCGCCGGGAGCATAGGTCGATGCGTCGGGCTCTATGCCGAGATGACGCGCGAGATTCATGAGGAAACAGATATGGAAATTGGCTGTCCGGGGAGCGTCCGCTCCATCGAGCAGCCTTATTGCCATTTCAAGAAAATCATACAATCCGCTGTCGGTATCTCCTCCCTGAAGCACTACTGAAAGAAGTTCGGAAAGAAACATCGCCATCATCTGCTTGACCGGATCGGTGTGGAGCGAGACGAATGCGACCGTCTGGGAGAGCTGACGCATGGGGAGGATCTCACGTCCGGGACGGACTTCGCTCACACATTCGATGAGACCGAGAGGCATCGTGAGCGCACGGGCACGCGCAGAGCCTTTCCCTTTGCCGGCCGGCAAAGTCAACGACACCCGTCCGAGCTCACGGCTATAGGCCGTGAGGATCGTCTGGGTGTCGCTGTATTTTGTGGTCTTTAGAGCCACAAGGTGGAGATTCATTCCGCAGGATCAGAAGATTTTACCGGTGAGGCGGAATGTGAGGCAGGGATAGACCTTGAGATACTTGATGTAGTCCTTGAAATCATTATCGGCCATCTCGTCGATACCTTTGAGGTCACCGGTCTCCGAATATACTTTGGGCTTGCCTTGGAACTGGGCACCAAGCTCAATGTTGAAGTTGAGAAGATGTTTCGGAATTGCACGACCCCAACCGATACCGAGATAGGGACGGAAGCCGTTCACCTTGAGACCACCACGGACGTTACCGTTCTCATCAACAGGGATCTTGTAGTCACCGATCTCGATACCTGCGTCCTTGTAGCCTTCGAGTTCAGCACTGTGGCCATGAAGCTTGATGAGCTTATTGCCACCGAAATATGCACCGGCCGCAACGAAGAATGAACCGTGGGGTAAAGGATAGATGTTGAAAATGAGCGAGCCCTGCGTGCGACCGATTCCGCAATCAACATCGACATCAGTCGATTGTTCAGAATTATTCACAATGAAAGTAGCATCGACATCGGTGCTGTACTTGATATTAGGCATGAAGTGGACACCGGCGCGCACTGAAACAAAACGGGTCAGAGGAGTTGCGGCCTCTACGCTGATACCATTGGTGCCGACACCGAGACCAACGCCAAGATGATTGGCAATGCCGAAGAATGATTTAGCATCCGGACCGATAGATGCCGGAGCCTGACAGCAAGGTTCGGCAGCATTGACAGTACCGGCCAGCGACGCAAGACCGACAACGAGTGAAGCAAGAATTTTTTTCATAACACTTTTAGGTTTAATGATGAAAATGATGTGATTTATTGTTAAAAAATGATTTGTGAAAAATAAAACTTATCCAGTCAGAGATCATCTCCGCCAAAGCATATCGCACACGGGATCACACCTTATTATATATAATGGGTAGATTCCCATGCACTCCACCAACAAAACGGAGCAGTTATTAACGATACAAAAGTAGATAAAAAGAGGGAGAATATCAAAAATTTCTTAAAAAATTTGCGAGAATCAAAATTAGTACTTAACTTTGCAATCGCTTTTGGGAAGGCCCATTCGTCTATCGGCTAGGACGCAAGATTTTCATTCTTGAAAGAGGAGTTCGATTCTCCTATGGGCTACAAACAAGACTTAATCAAGAACAAAAGACATTAAAATTAACCGATGGCAAATCATAAATCATCACTTAAGAGAATTCGTCAGACCGAATCACGCAGACTTCGCAACCGTTACTATGCAAAGACTGCACGCAACGCCGTTCGCAATCTTCGCAAGCTCACAGACAAGGCTGAAGCAGAAGCAGCATTCCGCAAGGTAGGTGCAATGCTTGACCGTCTTGCCTCAAAGAAGTCAATCTCTAAGAACAAAGCCGCTAACCTCAAGAGCAAGCTTGCTCATCATATCGCAAAGCTCGCCGCTTAATACGGAAGGCTTCTTGAAGATTTTTCCGACAAGCTATCTTGGTTAAGGAATGGCCCATTCGTCTATCGGCTAGGACGCAAGATTTTCATTCTTGAAAGAGGAGTTCGATTCTCCTATGGGCTACAAAGTATCACCGGTATCACCGACCGGTGATACTTTTTTTATATCCCAAACGCTGCGTAATCATGCACACTGATGCCCAGCGCGTGCAGTTCTGACGATTATTTCACGCATAAAAGTAAAGATTGCTAAAATATTCAGTCAAAATTTGTGTTTTACAACATATTATCGTATTTTTGCGAATAACTTTAACAAATTCATAGGTTCGCAACAGACATGAGTTTCCCATTGAAAAGCGCAACAAGCACCGGAGGTCGCCGCATGGCAGGCGCCCGCGCCTTATGGCGAGCAAACGGTATGAAGGAAGAGCAATTCGGTAAGCCCATCATAGCAATTGTCAACTCTTTCACGCAGTTTGTCCCCGGCCATACCCATCTCCACGAGGTCGGTCAGATAGTAAAGAACGAAATTGAGAAGCAGGGATGCTTCGCAGCGGAATTCAACACCATAGCCATTGACGACGGAATAGCGATGGGTCACGACGGAATGCTTTACTCGCTCCCCTCGCGCGACATGATCGCGGACTCAATCGAGTACATGGTCAATGCCCACAAGGCTGACGCAATGGTCTGCATCTCGAACTGCGACAAAGTCACTCCCGGTATGCTGATGGCAGCAATGCGCCTCAACATTCCCGCCATATTCGTCTCCGGCGGCCCGATGGAAGCCGGAGAGGTCAACGGACGCGCCGTGGATCTCATCGACATCATGATCGATGCGGCCGACGAAAGCGTGAGCGACGCTGAAGTCACCGAGCTCGAACAGAAAGGCTGTCCGACGTGCGGATCATGCTCAGGCATGTTCACCGCCAACTCAATGAACTCACTCAACGAGGCTATCGGTCTCGCACTTCCCGGCAACGGAACTATCGTCGCCACGCATATCAACCGTCTCCAGCTTTTCAAGAAAGCAGCCGAGATGATTGTCCGCAACACATACGCCTACTACCGCGACGGAGACGAAAGCGTGTTGCCCCGCAACATAGCTACCCGTCAGGCCATGCTCAACGCCATGACGCTCGACATCGCCATGGGCGGCTCGACCAACACCGTACTCCATCTTCTCGCCGTGGCTCATGAGGCCGGTGCGGACTTCACGATGGATGATATCGACGCCCTCTCGCGCCACACTCCGGTACTCTGTAAGGTCGCACCCAATTCCCACTATCATATTCAGGACGTGAACCGCGCCGGAGGCATCCTCTCGATCATGAAGATCCTTGCCGACGCAGGTCTCGTTGATCCCAAGGTGAAACGCGTCGATGGAATGACTCTCGGAGAAGCTATCGACCATTATGCAGTCGGCGGAAAGAAATTCGACGATCATGCCGACGAGCTCTGGAAGAGCGCACCCGGAATGAGGCGTACCACCGAACTCGGTAAGCAGATGAGCTACTACTCGGAGCTTGACACTGACCGCGAGAAAGGATGCATCCGCGACATGGACCATGCATACGTCAAGGACGGCGGCCTCGCAGTGCTCAAAGGCAATATCGCGCAGGACGGCTGCGTCGTCAAGACAGCCGGCGTAGATGAAAGCATCTTCCGTTTCAGCGGTCCGGCCAAAGTGTTCACCTCGCAGGAAGCCGCAGTGGATGGCATCCTCCGCGACAAGGTGAAAAGCGGTGATGTCGTCGTGATCACCTACGAAGGTCCCAAGGGTGGACCGGGTATGCAGGAAATGCTCTACCCCACTTCCTACATCAAGAGCAAGCACCTCGGCAAAGAGTGTGCGCTTATCACTGACGGACGCTTCTCCGGAGGAACATCGGGACTCTCAATCGGCCACATATCACCCGAAGCAGCCAACGGTGGCAACATCGGTCTGGTGAAGGATGGTGACATAATTGAAATCGATATCCCTGCGCGCAGCATCAACGTGCGGCTTTCCGATGAGGAACTCGCCGAGCGACGCAAGGAGGAGGAAGCCCTCGGCAACAAGGCTTTCACTCCGCGCGACCGTGACCGCAAGGTGTCACAGGCACTGCGCGCCTACGCATCTATGGTGACATCCGCCGACAAGGGCGGTGTACGTCATCTCGATGACTGAACAATATACACAGAAATCAAAACTGCAACTCGTACAAACTATTTATATGAGTGAACGAATCACAGGATCAGAGGCAATCTGCCGCGCACTTTTAGCCGAGGGCGTAGATACGATCTTCGGCTATCCGGGCGGACAGATCATGCCTTTCTACGATAAACTTTTCGATTTCACCGACCGTCTCAACCATATCCTGACGCGCCATGAACAGGGAGCTGTCCATGCAGCTCAAGGCTATGCGCGCGTTTCGGGCAAAGTCGGTGTAGTCACAGTCACCTCCGGCCCCGCCGCCACCAATATCATCACCGGCGTAGCGGATGCCAACATCGACTGCACCCCGCTCGTGGTGATCACGGGTCAGGTAGCCGTCAGCTCACTCGGTTCTGACGCTTTTCAGGAAACCGACGTGATGGGTATCACACTCCCGATCACCAAATGGGCCTATCAGATCCGTACTCCCGAAGAGATACCTTGGGCTATTGCCCGTGCATTCTACATCGCCTCAACAGGGCGTCCCGGTCCGGTGGTGCTCGACGTCACCCGCGACGCTCAGGTGGGCACTCTCGAATGGGATTACAAGAAGACCGATTATATCCGCAGCTATAATCCCGATCCTGAGATGCTGCCCGGCGACGTGCTTGCAGCAGCCTCCATGCTGAACCGTGCCGAGTGTCCGATGATCATCGCCGGCCACGGAGTGATGCTCGCCGACGCAGAGCCTGAACTCATAGCCCTCGCCGAGAAGGCCGATCTGCCGGTCACCACTACCCTCCTCGGCCTGTCGGACATCCCGTCGGACCATCCGCTCAACAAAGGTATGGTCGGTATGCACGGCAACATCGGTCCGAACATCAACACCAACCGCGCGGACGTGATCCTCGGCGTAGGACTCCGTTTCGATGACCGCGTGACAGGTGTGGTGAGCAAATATGCACCGCAGGCTAAAATCATACATATAGATATTGACCGCGCTGAGTTCAACAAGAACGTCAAAGCCGCCATCTCAATCCATGCCGACGCAAAGAAGGCACTCAAAGCACTCCTGCCACTCGTCAACAAAAGCAAGCACACGGAATGGCTCGCATCGTTCGACAGGCCGGAGGAAGTGGAGCGCGAGGAGGTGATGAAACGAGAGCTTGACCCCGATGACATAGCCCCCGAAGGAGCCATGCGCATGGGCGAGGTGATACGCAAGATCTCCGAAGCTTCCGGCAACAGCGGCATACTTGTCACCGACGTGGGTCAGAACCAGATGATGGCTGCCCGCTATTTCAAATATACTCTTCCGAAGAGCATGATCACATCGGGAGGTCTCGGCACGATGGGCTTCTGCCTTCCGGCAGCGATCGGAGCAAAGATAGCCTGTCCGGAGCGCGAGGTGTTTGCCTTCATGGGCGACGGAGGTTTCCAGATGACCATGCAGGAACTCGGAACAATACTCGCCTACAACGTCGCCGTAAAGGTGATCATCCTGAACAATGATTTCCTCGGCAATGTCCGTCAGTGGCAGTCGATGTTCTACAACAACCGCTTCTCAGCCACCCCGATGATCAATCCCGACTTTGTGACCATAGCCAAGGCTTACGACATCAAGGCCGAACGCGTGGCAAGCCGGTCGGAACTCGACGGGGCTATCGGCCGCATGATGGCTCATGAGGGAGCATACCTGCTCGATGTCAACATCGATCCGGAAGATATGGTGTTCCCCATGATCGTCCCCGGAGCGGCCGTCAACGATATACTCATCAATCCTACTACTAAGTATCAGGGTTAAGTCAAGACACATAAGGACATAATGGACAAGAAACTCTTTACGATTTCGGTATTTACCGAGAACCAAGTCGGACTTCTCAACCGCATATCCATCATCTTCACGCGTCGCGGCCTTAACCTTGAAAGTGTCTCGTCAAGCTCAAGCTCGCTCCCCGGCATACACAAGATGAACTTCACGTGTACGTCCGATCAGGCAACGATAGAGAAGGTGATCAAACAGATCGAACGCTGCATCGACGTGCTCCGCGCTTACTATTTCACTGATGACGAGATAGTGTATCAGGAAGTGGCCCTCTACAAAGTGCCAACGCAGAAGCTACTCGACGAGAAGGACTTCGAACGCATCATACGCGTCCACAACGCGCGCATCCTTGAGCTGACGCGTGACTACACCATACTTGAAAAGACCGGCCACGAGAGCGAGACGCAGGCTCTCTACGAACTGCTGGCCAAGTACGGAATACTCCAGTTCATACGTTCGGGACGCATCTGCGTGACGAAATCGCCGACCGAACATTTCACCCACTATCTCGAAGAGCAGGAGCTGCGTCGCCAGCAATCAGAGAAGAGGTAAACAACCATCACTCCGGCAAATGATACAGAAGGTATTTACAAACGAATTTTTCCTCACGGCGTCCGAAGTCAACGCCCAGCGCGAGATGCCACTCTCGCGTCTGGTCACCACACTCATCGACACTGCTACCTGCCATGCCAACCTCATCGGCATAGGCTTTGACCGTATGATCCGTGAGGGGATCTCATGGGTGTTGAGCCGTCTGACCATCGACATGCCGGAAGTTCCGACAGTCAACCGCACTTACCGGCTCTCGACATGGGTCGAAAGTACGAGCCGCCTATTCTCGGAACGCGATTTCGAGATGACCGACGCAGAGTCGGGGCGCGTGATCATGCGCGCTCACTCAACATGGATGGCTGTCAACATGACCACCCGCCGTCCCGGCGATCTGACTCCCATCTGGGAGGGGCTCGACATCGTGACCGACCGCTGTTTCGAAGGCGAAAAAGGCGGAAAGCTCATGCCGGTGACCAATCCTGAGCGCGAACACAGTTACCGCTTCGCCGTCTCGGACATCGATGTGAACCGGCACGTCACCACCCGTCGCTACATAGACCTGATCACGGACATGTGGACGCTCGACCACTACGAGGCCATGCGCCCATCGCGTTTCGAGGTGGCGTTCAAGCATGAGGCGCATTATGACGAGGAGGCACACGTGGTCTCCGCCCCACACGAGGGGAGTCCGGAGATAAGCGATGTGGCCATCGAGGTCAACTCGACCCCCTGCTGTCTCGCCCGCATCCGCTTCGAGACCCGCTGACAACCGGGGACGCATCTCCCTGCAACCTTACACAAGTTAACATCAGAAAACGAACAAGAAATAAATTAAAAAACTGACAATTTATGGCAAAATTAAATTTCGGTGGCGTTGAAGAAACCGTCATCACCCGCGAAGAATTCCCCCTCGAAAAAGCCCGCGAAGTACTCAAAGATGAAACCATCGCCGTAATCGGTTATGGTGTTCAGGGTCCCGGTCAGGGTCTCGACCTCCGTGACAACGGTTTCAACGTGATCGTCGGTCAGCGCGAAGGCAAGACTTACGACAAGGCAGTGGCCGACGGCTGGGTTCCCGGCGAGACTCTGTTCTCAATCGAGGAAGCCTGCAAGCGTGGCACAGTCATCATGTGTCTGCTCAGTGATGCCGCCGTGATCTCACAGTGGCCCACGATCAAGAAGCACCTCACCCCCGGCAAGGCTCTCTATTTCAGCCACGGTTTCGCCATCAACTGGAGCGACCGCACAGGCGTTGTCCCCCCTGCTGATGTCGATGTGATCATGGTTGCCCCCAAGGGTTCAGGCACAATGCTCCGCATCCTCTTCAAGGAGGGTAAGGGAACAAACTCAAGCTTCGCAGTATATCAGGACGCAACCGGCCGTGCGCTCGAACGTACACTCGCCCTCGGTATCGGCATCGGTTCAGGCTATCTCTTCGAGACCACTTTCCAGCGCGAAGCAGTCAGCGACCTCACCGGCGAGCGCGGTTCGCTCATGGGTGCGATCCAAGGTCTGCTCCTCGCACAGTATGAAGTGCTCCGTGAAAACGGCCACACTCCCTCCGAAGCATTCAACGAGACCGTAGAGGAACTCACCCAGTCACTCATGCCCCTCTTCGCAGCAAAGGGTATGGACTGGATGTATGCAAACTGCTCGACCACCGCACAGCGCGGCGCGCTCGACTGGATGGGCCCGTTCCATGATGCCATCAAGCCCGTCGTTTATCAGCTCTACGAGAGCGTGAAGAGCGGTAACGAGGCTCAGCGTTCGATCGACTCCAATACTCAGCCCGACTACCGTGAAAAGCTTGAGGAAGAACTCAAGGCACTCCGCGAGAGCGAGATGTGGCGTGCAGGTGCAACTGTCCGCACTCTCCGTCCCGAAAACGCATAATAAGCAGCCCTACCAATAAGGGCAGATAGATTCTTTGCCGACTCCGCCAGACGGCACAGCCGCCTCAAGAGGCCGCATCGAATTAATAAACGGCTGTAGAGCCTGCACAAGTGCTGGCCCTACAGCCGTTTGAATTTTGACACAGTCACCCATTCTCAATCCATACAGAACACAAATCCAACAGTGGGGCACCACTATGAATCTTTTTACGCCTAAAAGCATCGTTACAACCTTTATCCACTTTAAGTACGATTATTATTTTACCGATCTTTTTATTTTTTTCATCCTACTTTTTTTAGATTTATTTTGCAATTAATCATATAAATAGCTAACTTTGCATATAATTAAGAAGAATCAAATACCTCTTTCCGGAGAAATGAAGGACAATTATGGTCTATCAAATCACTATATAACACCGGGTCATAACCTAATTTCTCATCTGATCATGGGCTAATCGTATTCTCCCCTGATTTATTAAATCTAACCATTGTTTTATCCGATTAACTATCTCTAAACCAACTATTATCCTACTTTGGTAGTAAAATTTTAACTAATCTATGTCCGCGCCGTATGACAGCTACAACACCTCGTCGTTTTACCCCCCCCCATTTAGGCGGTAACGATCTGAATACCAATCTACTACGAGGATTGACTTGTTTTATTGTGCTACTTATGGCGGTCATTGGTTCGGCTGCCAGCCCCGTTATACCCTCTACTTCAGACAGGGAAATTGCCACCGACTCCACAGAAATACACTTCCACCTGTCGCAATCCAGTCTCGATCTCGGTCTTGACGGTAATGGCGAACGACTCGATAACCTGATCCATCAACTGCAAAAGGTATCCGGTCAGGATTCCACATTTGTCATCAGCACCCTGCGGATCATAGGTTCAGCCTCGCCTGAGGGATCGGAAGCGATCGACCGCCAACTCTCAGAGCAACGTGCCCATGCCCTGTTCGATTATTTCGCCAGACACATCACACTTCCGGATTCGATAACCGATTTCGAGTATCTCGGACGAAACTGGAGAGGACTATACAATCTGGTTACTTCCGACAGTGACGTTCCTTCACGGAACGAGGTGCTCGCACTGCTGCAACCGGCAGTCACCGCCTCCGCTCTCTCCACAACTGAAAGCAACACACTGCTCAACCGCATCAAAACGCTGAAAGACGGTGTCCCTTACGCTTACATGTATCGTCAGCTCTTTCCCGCACTGCGCTACTCATATCTCTATGTGGAGTATGAAAAGAGCATCCATCGGGAGATAGATCCTCCATCACCAAAACCAACCGTCATTGAGATCGAAGAAGCACTTGTCGATGACACTGTGACAGCAGAAACAGCCGCAAGTCCGATCGAAATCGGAGCTGTGACGAAGAAGCCTTTCTATATGGATCTCCGCAGCAATATGCTCTTCGACATAGCAGCAGTCCCCAATATCGGTGCAGAGTTCTACTTAGGTAAACGTTTCTCCGTGCTTGCCAACTGGATGTACGGGTGGTGGGACAGCAATTCGCGCCACCGCTACTGGCGCATCTATGGAGGTGAACTCGGTGCAAGATGGTGGTTCGGACACAAGGCAGCCGAAAAACCTCTCACGGGACATCACATAGGTGTGTATTGCGGAGTGCTTACATTCGACTTCGAGTGGGGTGGTACAGGATATATGGGAGGCCAGCCCGGCGGAACACTCTGGGACCGCTGTCTCGTGAACTCAGGAATCGAGTATGGCTACTCTCTCCCCATAAGCAAACACCTCAACATAGACTTCTCGATAGGATTAGGTTATCTGGGTGGAAATTACATAAAGTATTTCCCGTTTGACAACGATTATTACCGCAAGAAAGAATACAAGATGCGATTTTTCGGGCCGACAAAGGCCGAAATCTCACTCGTTTGGCTCTTAGGACGCGGAAACACCAACATCAGGAAAGGAGGTGACCGATGAAACCATACATCTTTAAAACTTCGGCACTGCTGTTGGGCGGCATGTTCATGCTGACAGAAGGATGCACCCAGAAGGATCTCAATGATGACGCGCCAACCACTATCGCCGAAAAAGTCGAGGTGGTGTTTGACTGGAGCAAGGCACCTGACACACAGGTCTCGTCCATGAACCTGTACCTTTACCCTGAGGAACACGACGTGATGAACTATTGGTTCAATAACCGTAACGGTGGCCTGATCACATCATACGCGGGCAAGCATACCGCCGTGTGTCACAGCAATGATGATCCTTACGTCCACTATCTGCGCAACCAGCATTCACATAATGAGATAGAGATCTACACTGACAATACGTCGGTCCTCCTCGGTCAGGGAATCTCCACGACAAGCATTCCACGCGCGGAGGGTACGGAAGATGAACCGTTACGCATCACCCCGACCATGATATACGGTGCTCAGAATAGTGAGATCGAGCTAAAGGTTTCGAGTCATCAGCAGACGGTGACCTTCTATCCCGAAGAACTCGTCTGCCATTATTCGGTGGAATTCGTGGATGTGGAAAATCTCCAGAACGCCGACACCCGTATCGACGCTACCATATCGTCGCTGGCGGGCGGCTACTATCCGGGCAGGATGTCGGCCACATCGGAAGCCGTATCACACACATTCACCCTTACCGCTGACGATGAACTGAAAACCCTGAGTTCCGAATTCCTTACGTTTGGCCTTCCTGCAGGTCCTGAACGTCCTCACAAAATAAGTCTCTACATAGCTCTGAAAAACCGAACGGGTAACTTCTACACCTTCGATGTGACAGATCAGGTGAACCAAGCACCCGATCCGCGTAATGTCAGCATCAAGCTATACGGACTCAAATTGCCTGAACTTCCTGACGAGCCGGTCACACCTCCCGAAGGCGGAGTGAGCATAGAGATCGACAGTTGGGAAACCTACTATTTCGATATCCAAGTATGACAAAACTCATCTGAAATTATTTAGAAAATCAAAATAATAATTCTATAATTCTCCCAATCTATGAACAAACTTTCTTTAACCGCAATCGCAAGTGGCCTTATAGTTCTTGCCTCTTGCTCACAAGAAGAAGTGCCTACGGTTAAACCGAGCAATGATGGAGATGGTTTGCCCATCTCATTCCGTGCCGGGGTGTCAAGCCGTGTTAATCCGGCTCTCGATTACACCACTAATCCGGCGACATTCTACGTGACAGCTTATCCCAACAACCACAAAGCCGTCAACGGAGAACTACCCGACTCACTCTTCTGGGATGAACCATTCTACCAGATGGGAGCAAATATCTATGCAAGTACCAGTAACCAGAAATGGCCCTCGCAGGAAGTAGCCGAACAAGTGGAATTCTTCGCTTACGCTCCTTCTCTTGATGAGATCCAGTCTGCCGCCATGACTCAACTTGACCAGTCAGCAGAAAATTATTCCACCCTTCTCGCGAACTACACTCAGGGCATCCAATTCTTCAACCTGTGTCAGGATAATGTGCCTCTCGATCCTATGGGTCAGCAGAACTCCACATTCAAAGATGTCCAGCTCTATAAGGGTTTCAAACTCGGACGCTTCTATGTGGCTACCGATATCTCCAAGCAGGTTGACTTCATCACAGCCCACATCGCAGCACCCACTCCCAAGAGTGAAGATGACGCTAAGTTAGGTGTCGAACTCAAATTCAGACATCAGCTTTCAAACGTTGAGCTCAGAGCATTCTCAAATAACAAGGATTTCAATATCGAGATTGCAGGTGTGAGACTCGGTCGTCCCTATACCGGTTCTGCCATCTTCAACTTCTGTGATGCCGACGGAAACGTAAGCAATCCCGAAGGCGGCCAATGGGGCATCTCAAAAGATCCTCAGCGACTCCCGGTAGAGTATATCTACGGTGAGGGCGATGAAATCTACCGTATGGGTGTCTTCAACAACCTTAGCGGCGGTCAGGTAGTCACCACTCCTGCACACACTACCGCAGCTACCGCCCTCACGATCATGGGTAAGGGTGGCAATGCAATGGTGCTCCCCACCAAAAACGGTGCATGGGCCGGCGAAGAGAATCCTTGGATCGCTCCCAAGTACAGCGCAGCTTCTGATGGCAAAGACCCGAAACCTTGGAGTGCCGACAATCTTGAAGGTGACATGTACTTCAGTATCCTTCTCCGTGTAACCTTGAAACCGGAAGCCTCTGAAGTCAACACCCCGCAGATTTATCCCTACGGTAATAACACCACCATGAATGTGGTCTATCTTGAGAAAGAGAAGAATTCAAACAAGGTCATCGGGCGCGTACCCTCTAAGACAGCTACTGTAGGGGCTAATAACGAAATCGTTGAATTCGGTTGGGCCTCAGTACCTGTAGGTGTCAACTGGGAGCGTGGTAAGAAATACATCTATACCCTTGACTTCTCTCACGGCGTGGGCATTCAGGATCCGGAAGATCCCAAACCCGGTACTCCCATTATCGGTTCAGGTATCACATTCTCCGTATCAGTCGTGAACTGGGACGAGCAGAATATCAGTACTACCGTTCCGAAGGAATAATATTCTGCCGCAATAGAGGTTCGGGGTTAAAACCCCGTCAACTGAATTAAAAGTATATGAAGATAATAAAAGTGACATATTTTGCACTTGTAGCAGTCCTCTCTGCTTCCTCCTGTTCAAAGGAGGAAGCAGAGCCGGATGGCTATAGCTGGATGAGAGATAAGATCTACTTCAAGACTTCTCTCTCAGATGTCGCCCCCTCAAGGGCCGAGGATATGACGCTTGACAATCTTGAATCCTTTCAGGTCACATGCTTTAATACAGGTGATATCAAGACAAATGCGGCAGGGTTTATCAGCCCTTATTTCGAAGATGCTACGTTTATCCGCAGAGTCACACCATCAGCCGGCGTGACCTATGTGTCATCTCCTGACGAAGGTCCGCGAGACTGGCCTGAAGGCGGCGGCCTGCTCAAATTTTTCGCATTCTCTCCTTCGCGTGCTGTCATGGCGACAGACAATTCCTATCTCTCCGACTCAAACAGCTATAAGTATTTCAACCTTATCAATAGCACTACCGAGATCAATTCCACCACAGCTGTCGATTACCGGCTCGGAATCGTGCGTGTCAACAATGATATCTCCCGCCAATTTGACTTTGTAACGGCCGAAGCATCCGGCGAAAGATGGAAGGATTTCAACAACGGTGTCGAACTTGCTTTCAGTCATCAGATGAGCCAAGTGGAGCTGAAGGCTTGGGGGTCAGGTATGGCCTATAATTTCGAGATCGCAGGCGTACGTCTGGGCAACCCTGTCGTTGAAGATACATTTGTGTTCTCCGACGCAACGTCAGCGGCTTCTTCAGGATGTTGGATGAATGCCGGTGACGTCGTCAAGGATAAGGTGGAATATCTTTACCGCGGAGTTCCGGCATCTGAAACTGTTCCGGCATCAGGTGACAGGATCTTCAATATAAACCACTCCGAGCATAATTCCCTTGCATCGGCTGCGTCCATCATGGGTCTCGGAGGCTGCGCGATGGTCATCCCGACATCCAGTCCGAAATGGGAAGGTCTTGCTGATCCGGACATAGCCACCATCCCATACACCACCGATAAAATGTATTTCAGCATTCTTCTGAGGGTTACAGATTTATCCGGTTACAAGATCTATCCTTATCCCGACAATCCATATAATATGATTGTCATTTATTATGCCGTCGATCATTCAGGAGAGATCATCACACGTCTATATCCCGGTGAGACAGAAGGCTCGTTCTTTACAGATCCCTATCGTCAGAAACCATATATAGCAGCCGAAGGGGAAGAAATAAAGGATTTCGGATGGGCTGCTGTGCCTGTCGATGCCGACTGGAATGCAGGAAAACGATATGTCTATACCCTGAATTATTCGGATGGTATCGGCCTGCATGATCCTGACGATCCCGAACCGGGTAAACCAATCGGAGGAAAATCCACCATTTCATGGGGCGTAAGCGTGGATCGCTGGGAATATGCCTCCAAAAATGAAGATTATGATCCGGATGTGGTTGTCCCTTAAGCACCTTCCATCCTCGTTATCCCTGCATAAAAACCGACTAATCCCTGTTGGTGCAAATCAAGCGGTCAAGTATCGAATGACAGACCCCTAACATAGTAATTTTATGATTAATAGAAAACTGACATATTTCGCTCTCGGTACTTTGTTCATGTTCACCTCATGTTCGCAGGATGAACCGGCAAGGAGTGAGCTCTCCGGTGACGGCACACGGATTTATTTCCGCACCTATCTCCCTACCGTCACACAGTCACGCGCCGGAGTGGTCTCATCGGACAATTTCAATTTCTGTCAGGTAACGTGTTTCAATCCTGAAGACACTGCGTTGATAGATTCCTCCACAAGCGCGATTACTCCGTTTTTCACGGATGTCCGCTTTGAGAAGGATGCTAATGGCCGCTTCCTGTCACAAGGCGACAACAAGTGCATGTGGCCCGACTCAAAAAGCAAACTGCACTTTTTCGCCTACTATCCCGCCATCGACAGCATGAAGAAATTATCAGGCGAGAATTTCTTCAACCTTATCAATACATCTAAACTGACTGACACAACTGCAGTCCTTGACTATAAGCTCGAAAAGTTCAAGGTAAATACAGAAATAGCAAAACAAGTGGATTTTCTCACAGCCTACTCTTCCGGTTCGCTCTTGGAGAATGCCAACACAGGCATTTCGCTTGACTTCAAGCATCAGTTGGCGCGCATAGAGCTCTCGGCTTGGAGTGCGAATGAGAAATACGATTTTGAGATAGCCGGTGTGCGTATCGGTAATCCGTTTGTGGAAGGCGATTTCAATCTGTCGGCATTGTCAACTCCCAAGGGAGATGCTCAGACATGGCTCAACACGACAGGCCATCAGGCATCCGTAGAGCATATATTCTCAAGTGGAGAGACAATCCTGCTCCTCAGCAAGACAGCGGAGAGCCACGCGTCGGAGGATGATGCAGTTTCCATCATGGGCACTGCCGGCCCTGCCATGGTGATCCCTATGTCGGCAAAAATCGAGGCTTGGGAGGGAAAAAGCGATCCCGCTACCGCAACCACCCCCTACTCTACCGATAAAATGTATTTCAGCGTTCTGCTGAGAGTGAAGAATAAGGAGAATGAAATCGCATACCCCTATCCCAACGACCGCGACAACATGACTGTCATCTATCTTGCCGTTGACAACAGTGGCAAGATAAATAAAAGGCTCTATAAGATTGATGGAACTTACTATACCTCATCAGAAAAGAGCGACGACAGCAAATATACACCGACTGACACCGAGGAGATCCGCGGTTTCGGCTGGGCCGCGCTTCCCGTCGCTGCAAAATGGGAGGCAGGAAAGATCTACACCTACAAGCTCAATTATTCGGACGGTATCGGCTGGCATGATCCTGACGATCCCAAACCCGGAGACCCGATCCTCGAAAGAGGTAAGATTCCGTTTACAGTCAACGTAGCGGAATGGACTCCGGCCGATGACTATGAATCGGACTTAAACGTCCCCAAAAGATAATGAACTGATAACCATTGAAACCACACATCCATGACTAAGTACAGACTGACATATTCACTCCTCAGTATCCTCATGCTTTCATCCTCATGTTCGCAGGAGGAGATCGGAGGTTCGGACAACGGTCCGGAAGCCGGAAGAATTGCATTCAGTGCTTCGCTCCCCGAAGTCTCTTCACGCGCAACCGAGGTGACTGGTTCGACTCTTGAGAACTTCTGTGTCTCAAGTTTCACGGTAACATCATCTTCTGTCAGCCCATATTTTCTCTACAAGACGTTCAGCAAAAGTGTCACCGGCAAGTTCCTGTCCTACGATCCGGAATGCTACTGGCCCAACAATGATGATCGTCTGAGATTCGTAGCATTCGCACCCTCGTGTGAGGACATGCGTCAGGCTGGAGGGTTCAGTGAGACCGATTTTACCATTCCGTCACTTGTCAAGGGTGAAACTATGGCTTCGGACGAATACAAACTCTCCGGTTTCCGCGTCGCAAACGACATCGCATCGCAAATCGATTTCATCACCGCAATAGCCTATGGAAAGCTGCTTGACGACGAAGAGGAGGGTATCACTCTTGACTTCCATCATCAGTTGAGCCGCATCGAACTCAAAGCATGGGGTAATTCCAAAAGCTACGATGTGGAGATTGCAGGTGTAAGGCTCGGTGGAGTCGCAACGCAGGGTGTGTTCAGCTTTATATCAGGGAATGATACCGACGATGCTTCAAAAGCCGGCAGCTGGGAGGCCGTCGCAAAAGGAAGTGTGGATTACATCTACCGTAGCGGCGATAATATCGTTATGCTCGATAAGTCAGAAGGGTCACCGCTTTCATCCGACAAGGCTGTATCAATAATGGGTAGCAAAGTCGGAGGAGAAACCGGCTATGACAACTCGGCCATGCTTATCCCTTCAGCCAATCCCGCATGGAGCTACAAGGATAATGCCGCGAATGGCGAGAATAACGCTGACGGAATGTATTTCAGCGTACTGCTAAGAGTGACCGATAGGACTCCATACGATGATGGAAAACTCGTCTATCCCTACACCGACAATGCCGACGGTATGGAGGTGATCTATTTCGCCGTCGATAAGGATACGAATAAGACCATCCGGACTCGTCTTTACAAGAATGGTGACGAATACTTCACCGATGCCACCTTTACGTCAAAGTATGACCTTGCGGCCAATTCCGCCGAAGTAAAGGCGTTCGGATGGGCCGCTCTCCCGATAGGCGACCAGTGGAAACCGGGCTACGTCTATACATACACCCTCAACTACTCCGACGGTGTCGGAATCCGTGATCCCCGTGATCCCAAGCCCGGTGACCCGATCATCAGTGACCGGGTGCTTGTGAACGTCGATATAGCCGAATGGAAGGCTGGCTCAGTGACCGATGTGTCCGTGCCGAGAAAATAATTGACCGGATTAGGCATTTAATATTTGAATGTGTAGCCTAACGACAGGCATGGAAGAACCATCACCCCGTCGATGGGTGAACAACTCCACGCTCCGATAAAGGCTGTGAGACCTACACGCATGAAAAATCCTGTCTCGCGCTGATAACGGTAGGCCATATTGATCGTGCCGAGAATATTAGGACGCGTACCGTGCCAAAAGCTACTCTCAGGCTCGGAAATTGTCTCTCCTTCATCGTCCCATTCCCAATAGCCCGACACTTTCCATTCATCACGCCTAAGCACAAATGCAGTTATGCCTAATCCGGCCTCAAATTTACTTTTCCCTGATCCCAGAACCGCATTGATTTCAAGAGGGATACTGACTCCATTGAAGCTAAGATCACGCCATTCGTGATTATAGGAATAGTCAACTGATCCGGAAGTAACACCGAGACCGACACGGTAACCCAAGACAGATCCGGGACGGAAACGTGAGTCAAATCCGAGCGAGACACCAAAGGATGGGCCGAAAAGTTCGGCAAATACGTTACGGCTCATTACCTGATGCTGAACGGTAGTGGCAACCGTGTCCCTGCCGGCCTCATGAAGATATAAAGCAGATTCGTTTTCAGCTCCCCTAAGAGCCTGAACGGCAAGGAGGAGCAGCAGAGAGAGTAAAATACGTTGCATAATGCGTAGATTATAAAGTTAAAACGTTATGATGGATTGGTTTGCCGACAAATTTAGCAAGTTAATCGACGCAACGCCCCATATTATCGGTTAAATAAGGTTAAGCAGTAAAAAGAGACGACAACGCATGATTTATCCGTCAGCGTTGTCGTCTCTTTTGCTAAATGGGATTCAAGTTCAGGTGGTTTTCAGACCCTTCTTCAACCAAGTGCCAGAAATAAGTCTCCAGAGGAATATCGCACCTCGGAAGCAGAGTTCGATGCACATTGCCAGCCACACGCCTGCAAGCCCCATCGTCGGGGCAAGGAGTGCAGCTATCGGCAGACGCACAAGCCAGATGCTACCGAAATTCATCGCTGCGGGAATGATGGTATCACCAACACCGATCATAACACCGTAACTGACTATTGCAGCGGCAAACATAGGTTCGGCAAAAGCCTCTATGCGCAGGGATTCCACACCGAGTGACTGTATGCCCTCCACGGGAGTCATCAGCTCCATTACCCACGGAGCACAGATATACATCACCACACCCATCACCGTCATGGTGACCATACCGAGACCGACAGTGATATAGCCGAAACGTTTGGCAAGATCGAGACGTTTCGCACCGTAGCTCTGCCCGACAAGCGTCGTGGCCGCGTCGCCGATACCGTAGCCGGGCATATAGCATATACTCTCGGCCGTGACCGCAAAGGCATTGGCTGCGATGGCCATTACACCGAGCGGCGCGACGATAACAGTCACTGCTATCTGAGCACCGCAGATGACGGCATGTTCCAAAGTCATCGGGGCTGACACCCGCAGGGCTTTAGACAGCACTCCACGCGTAGGTCGGAAGGAACCGGGATGACCTACAAGACAGATGGATTTCTCCTTCACGCACAGATACCACATCATCGCACCCGCCGTCACCACTTCGGCCGAGACCGTTCCGAGGGCCGCACCAAGCACACCGAGTCCCGCACCGGGGAGATGGAGCGTATGACCGAGCACCATAGCGTCGCGCGACGGGAATATGAGAAAAAAGTTGAAGAACACGTCGAGCACACACATCATCACGTTGAGTCCGCCCGGCACTTTCATATTGCCGACACAACGGAGCATAGCTCCGCCGAGATAGTTCATGGTCAGCAGCGGAAGGGCAAGGACAAAGACAAGGAAATAAAGCGATGCCTTTGAGCAGACAGCCTCCGTACCGCCAAGCCAACGGGGAAGCGGCCAAGCTATGGCAGCTCCGATGATCACCACAACGACGCTGAAAAGCAGACATGCGATGATTGACTGGCGGAGCACGCGGCGTGCACCCTCATGATCGGAAGCTCCTATGCGGTGAGCCACCTGTACGGAAAAGCCGACCGTCACGGCCGAGCATATACCCCAGAATAGCCAGAGACTCGTAGATACGAGACCGACGGCAGCGGAGTCGTCAGCACCGAGACGCCCGACCATCGCGGCATCGATATACTGCATCATAATGCTCGACAGCTGCGCCATCATTGCGGGCCACGACAGTTGGGCGGTGAGCCGCAGCTGCTGCATGAAATTCAGCGGTGCGCCGGAACGGATAAGTGAAATGTCGGCCATATAGCGTGTGATTGGTTTTGGCGGGAAGAAGGGTCAGAAGATCATTTCACAAGCACGTTGCAGATACGCTCAAGTGCTTCTTCGAGAGTGTTGCGCGGACAGGCTATGTTGAACCGCACATATCCGTCAGTTCCATACATGACTCCGGAGTTGACCCAGACACGGGCCTCGTCAAGCAGACGTTTTTCAAGTTCGTCAGCACTTGAGCCGAGAGCGGAAATATCAACCCACGGGAGATAGGTAGCCTCAAGTGTGGCAACGGGACACTGCGGGAGATGATTCAGGAGATATTCACGGAAAAAGACGTAGTTGGCATGGAGATAATCTCGCAGGGCCTCAAGCCAGTCACTTCCCTCCGAAGAATATGCGGCGCGGAGCGCGACGACACCGAAAGGATTCACGTCGCAGACCTCATTGATGTTGACCGCGCGGTCAATCCGGGCACGCTTATCCGCGTCAGCCGAAATAATGTTTGCAATCTGGAGTCCGGCGGTATTGAAAGCCTTGGAGGGCGACAGACAGACCACGGCATCGGGATCAAGAGTGCCGTAGGGCGTGTAGCGGTAGCCCGGCATGGTGAGCTCGTTGTGGATCTCATCGCTTATGACAGTCACACCGTTGCGCTTGCAGATGTCGCGCACACGCGTCAGTTCCTCGCGTGTCCAGACGCGACCGGCCGGATTGTGGGGATTACACAGGAGCATGAGCACATTGGAGGGATCGGCGGCAAGACGTTCGAGACCCTCGAAATCCATATCGTAGGTAAACTCGGAAGCAGAGATGTCACGGCGCAGGAGAGCATTATCGACAACACGGCATCCGTTGTTGCGGATCGACGAGAAGAAGCAATTATAGACAGGTGTCTGCACGATCACGCCGCTTCCCGCCGGGGCAAGAGCCTTGATGATGGCGGAAATTGCAGGAACTACACCGGGGACATAGATCACGTCGCGGCGGTCAAACATGTAGAGGTGACGCGAGCTGAACCAGTCGATAAGCGCATCATAATAGTCATCGTCAACGTAAGTGTAGCCGAACACTCCGTGATCCACCCTACGGCGGAGAGCTTCGATGATGCACGGAGCAGTCTGAAAATCCATGTCGGCTACCCAAAGGGGGATCACGTCGTGACGTGAATCCCACTTATATGAACCCGTGCCTCGGCGGAGCACGATTTTGTCGAAATTATAGTCTTGAGCCATGAGTTTCTATATGTCGGAGAGTTATACTTCGGTCTGAATCTTGCAGTCGGCCGGCTGAAGGACATTGGCATCAATGATCGTCTCACCGATAGCCAGAGCCTTGATGCTGCCTGAACGGGGATTTTTCACACTCACGATGTTGGACGTTATGGTTGCGTCGAGGACAGAATCCTCGAAAGCGAGATCAGCGTCATCGGCCATTACGCAGTCCTCCATCACAAGATTCTCGCAATAGCAGAGCGGCTGAGTGCCTGAAATGCGGCAACGGACAAGACGCAGGTTCTTGGAATGCCAACCGAGATACTCGCCCGTTAGCTCCGAATCATAGACGGTCACGTTTTCGGTGTTCCAGAAAGCATCCTTCGAATCGATCACAGCGTTGCGGATGACAACGTTGCGGCAATACTGGAAAGAATAGTTGCCCTGCTGACGGTAATCCTCTATATCAATATTGTCGGAATGCATGAAAAGATAGTCGGCATTGCTTACCTCAACATCGCGGAGCTTCACGCCGCGGCAGTGCCACAGAGTCTCCTGTGCGTCGGGAATACGGACATTGGTCAGCGAGAGATCATCCATTTCCCTGAACATCTTGGGAGCTTCAACGATAGTGTCGGTCATCGTCAGTCCACGTGAATACCACAGCGCGGCTCTCGCTCCCGGAGTGAAATGGCAGTCATGGATCTCGAAACCATCTACATGCCAGAAAGGATACTTACCTTCAAAGCGACATTTCTCTGCGACGATGTCGCTACAACATTTCAGAGCTGACTCACCGGCGTGGATGGTCACATTGACGAGTTTAAGACCGTGAGTTGCAAAAAGCGGACGCTCGCCGCCAAATTCCTTATCCTTAATTTCTTTCATATCTATTTTTTAATTGTTTTTCTATTTTCTATTTAGAACATCCCTGCCTCGCATAAAGTGCGAGCCTGACATAACATTTATCTGATATGCAAATATACTCAATTTAGCCGAAAAAAGTTCGCACTGCATAATCATATCATCGAAATAGGTACAAGAAACCGAAAAATGTACACACCGGTCATGGTGAACCTTTGGATGACAAGTTTAAGGTCAGCTTCACTAAAATTTCAGCAATACGTCAAAATACGAACCGTTTATATTTTTGACGGCCACTTCACGGAAGATTTTTGTTGGTTTGGAAATATTTTGTAATTTTGCCTCCGCAACGGTTCGCCGATCGAGGCGATTTGGATGCGTGTCCGCCACTTACGGGTGGGAGACATGATCCAAAAGGGAACACGGGTGCGAATCCCGGACAGTCCCGCTGCGGTAATTTCCAGATGGAGACGGCCAAGTCACTGAAAGCGGTCAACGCTTTTGGGAAGGTAAGGCTGAAAAACGTGAGCAAGCATATCCGTGCAGGATATGAGAAGCTTACCACAAGAGTATGGAGGAGACTCCGCTCTGACTCCGGAATGAGTCCGAATACCTGCCTGAGCATTCTTTTTCAATAAATGTTTTTCTTTCGAGGATGAGAAGGCATATTAATTTCCCCAAAGGTAACATCCGCTTAAAATCATTGCGTCTGATAGCCGGAACACTGTCAATTGCAGTGTTCCCCTCAGCCATATCCTCGCAGACGCCTTCATCGATCGAGCTTGATACAGTTCAGGTCGTGAGCCGTGCCGCGCAGAAACAGCTGAAAAGTACTGCTCCGGTCTATCAGCTCGACAGCAAGCATTTCAACCGTCTCGGCGTTACCGATATTTCAGATGCGCTTCACCGTCTGCCGGGAGTGAACCTGCGGGATTACGGTGGTCTGGGAGGACTGAAAACGGTGTCGGTCCGCGGACTCGGTGCTCCGCACACAGCGGTTGTCTATGACGGAATAGTGTTGAGTGACTCCCGAAGCGGAGAGGTGGATGTGGCACGCTATTCGCTCGATAATGTCGAGTCGCTTTCAATGACCATAGGTGACAACGACGACATTTTCCAGCCGGCACGCATAGCCGGTTCAGCCGCCTCATTCGCAATATCAAGTTTCCGCAGTCCTGATCCTGACAAGCCTCTCGACCTCACGGCCCAGATGAAATACGGATCGTTCGGTTATGTCAATCCCTACATACGCATCGGCAAAGCCTTCACCGAGAAATTCTCCATGAACCTCATCGGTGACTACACATACGCGGAGAATGACTATCCTTTCAAACTTAAAAACGGCGACTATACATACAAGGAACACCGCAACAATTCACGCATGAACAGCGGCCACGGTGAGATGAACGCCATCTGGAGTCCCGACAGCCGTTCGAGCCTGAAGGCTAAACTTTACTATTATGACAACGACCGACGCTTACCCGGTCCGGTGATCTACTACAACAATACGAACAACGAATCGCTGCGTGACCGCAATTTCTTCGGACAGCTCCAATACCGCAACGCTTTCAACTCGCAATGGTCACTCCAAGTCCATGGAAAATTCAACTGGTCCTCGTCGCTCTACCGTGATGAGAATGGTAAATATCCCGGCGGAAAGCTGAATCAGAACTACACTCAGCGTGAAGCTTACGGCAGTGCATGTCTGCTCTTTCTCCCTGCCGACAAATGGGCTGTCGATTACTCGGCCGATTACTTTTTCAACAATCTAAACAGCAATCTCCCGACCGAGACTTATCCGCGCCGTCACAGCATACTGCAATCGCTCACCGCACGTTACCGAGGTGGATGGTTCACAGGTATGGTAAGGTTACTCGGTTCGATCTACAACACTTCGACCAAGATCGGTGGAAATTCGCAGGATCACAGCCGCCTATCGCCTTCAGCCAGCATCTCGGTGCAACCGCTGGGAGGAGAGATGCTGTTCGTGCGACTCTCATATAAGAACATATTCCGTATGCCGACCTTCAACGAGGCATACTTCTATCACTACGGCAACCCCAACGTCAAGCCTGAGACCGCCGATCAGTTCAATCTCGGCCTCACATATCAGTTCAGACCTCTCGCGTGGCTGACGAACCTCGAACTCACAGCCGACGTGTATGTCAACAATGTCAAGGACAAGATCGTGGCCATACCATACAATATGTTCCTATGGACGGTGGTCAACCTTGACAAGACACGCTCAATAGGCTGCGACATCACCGAGAACGCGACGTTCAGCCTCAACCGCCATCAAAAATTACTTTTCACCGGTAATTACAGTTATCAGCGGGCCGAACCGAGGAATCCTGATATGGTAAACGAGTACAAGAAGCAGATAGCCTACATACCCCGCCATTCGGGCAGCATTACCGTCAGCTATGAGAATCCTTGGGTCAACCTTTCGCTGCACACATCGGCTGTCAGCTGCCGGTACGCAACCAACTCCAATATTCCCGATACAAGGCTCGGAGGCTATGCCGACATGGGACTTACAGCCTACAGGACTTTCAACCTGAAAGGTCATCAGCTGGAAATGCGCGGCGATCTGATGAACCTGCTCGACAAGCAGTATGCCATCGTGGCCCGCTACCCCATGCCGGGCCGGTCGTGGAGACTTTCAGTCAAATTCACTATGTGATATCCGAAAGAAATACACAATCATACACAAAAGTAACCATCTAATCATTAATCCGAAACGAAGTTTTTTAATCATGAAATTTAGAAAAATCTTTGCTATTGCTCTCTGCGCCCTCGCATTAACCGCTTGTAGCGATGACGATGATAAGGATATCACCTTCGGCAGAACAGAAGGTGAGTATTATGGCGGTTTCACAATCAATCAAGGAAATCAGGGCAACAACATCCCCGGTAGCATTACCAACATAGACTATGAGATCGGAGAGGCCTATCAGAACGCATTCAGGACCGCAAACAAACGTGTACTCGGCGATACTCCCCAGAGTGCATTAATTTTCGGAGACAAAATGTACATAGCGGTCTATATGTCCAACACCATTGAGATTGTCAACAAAACGACTTTAAAATCTGAAAAGACAATCACACTAACCGGAACAGGCACACAACCCCGCTACATGGCAGGCAAAGGCAACTACGTGTATGTGTCAATGTTTGACGGTTATGTCAGCCGTATCGACACCCGCACACTTGAGATTGACAAGACGATCAAGGTAGGCCCCAACCCTGATGAAATTGCCATTGCAGGTGATTATCTCTATGTAACCAACTCCGACGGCATGAACTACCTTAACGGATATGCCGACGGATTCTCCGTATCAAAAATCAATCTCTCGACTTTTACGGAAGAGAAGAAAATCACTGTCGGAATGAATCCGACCAAAGCTGTCTCCAACGGAAGCGATGTCTTCGTAATATGCATGGGTGACTACAGCGCGCAGAATCCCGCCACACTCATGCGCATCAACACTGCCGATGACAGCGTGGAGAGTCTTTTCGGCGCAACTCTCATGACCATCAGCGGTAACAACCTCTACACCGTCAACGCACCCGCCACTTGGGGAAGCTTGGAACTGACCGCACCGACCTACTCAGTCTATTCCATCACTTCCAAGAAGAAAACCGACCTCAAGCTTGAGAATATCATCCAACCGATTGCCATCGGTGTCGAGCCGAAATCAGGTCATATCTTTATCTCAAGCTATTCTGTTGAAAACGGATGGTCAGATCCATGTATGGTGAACGAATACACGGCATCCGGATCTTTCCTCAAGAGTTATAATGCCGGCATCGGTGCATCATGTCTGGTTTTCTAAAATGAGACAATCAATTTTTCTATCTTTTATAGCTGCCCTGCTGTTGTCCCTTATGCCGTCGTGCAAAGGGGGCAACAGCCTTGTTTCAGCGCAAACGTCAGGCGACACCCTTCACCTCGACCATGCCCGCTACCTTACACTCGAAGATCACGGAGCATTCACGACAGCAACCATAAGCAATCCGTGGGACACGACACGGATTCTCCACACATATATCCTCGTCCCCGACAGCACGGAACTACCCGCCGCACTGCCCGAAGGCACAGTAGTGAGAGTCCCGTTGAAAAACGCGCTCGTCTATTCGACCGTCCATCAGTCGCTCATAGGTGAGTTGGGAGCTATGGATGCCATCGGCGGGATCTGCGATCTGCAATACATCCACAATCCCGAACTGCTCCAACGGATATCGGACGGTAAAGTGACGGATTGCGGCAACAGCAATACGCCGAATATCGAGCGTATCATACAGCTGAGCCCTGATGCAGTCATCCTGTCACCCTACGAAAATTCAGGCACTTATGGCAAGCTCGGACAGATGGGCATACCTCTGATCGAATGTGCCGATTATATGGAAAGTACCCCGCTCGGACGCGCGGAGTGGATGAAATTCTACGGCATTCTGTTCGGCCGCACTGACAAGGCAAACGAAATGTTCGGATCGATCGAAAATGAATATAACCGTCTCAAAGCCCTAACCGATACCGTGACATCACGCCCAAAGGTGCTGATCGACCGTCTCTATGGCAACAGCTGGTACGTGCCGACATCCAATTCGACTACCGGAGCATATCTGCATGACGCCGGTGCAGTGAACCCTTTTGCTGACAAGGGTAAGGCCGGAAGCGTAGCTCTTGCGGGCGAACAGGTGCTCCATGAAGCCGGGGATGCCGACATCTGGCTCATACGCTACGCGCAGGATTCCGACAAGACTCTGCGCGAACTCTCGGCCGACCATCCGCTCTACGGCCAGTTCAAGGCATTCAAGCTGAAAAAGGTCTATGGCTGCAACACTGACCGTGTGAATTATTATGAGGAAATGCCTTTCCACCCTCACTGGATGCTACGCGACCTCATTATGATCTGCCATCCTGAACTTGAAACCGGCGTGGAAGCTCCGCGTTACTTCTCACTCCTCACACCCTGATCATTCTCCTCCCCTCTACCCTCATTTTATCATCTTCGATAGATCTCCCCCGAATGAAATTTACCGTAACCGTCATCTCCGTAATCATTCTGTTTCTGCTGAATCTGTTCATCGGATCGGTCAATCTGCCCGCGTCCGACGTACTGGCTATACTCACAGGCAACGGCGGAGGCGGTACGGCTGAATTCATTGTGCTCGGAAGCCGTCTGCCTATGGCCGTAACCGCCACTCTCGCCGGAGCGGGTCTTGCGGCCTCCGGACTCATGCTCCAGACAGCCTTCCGCAACCCGCTCGCCGGGCCGTCGATACTCGGCATAAGTTCCGGTGCGAGTCTTGGCGTGGCAGTGGTGATGCTCCTGTTCGGCGGGACAGTATCGGCAGGAGTGTTCACGCTCGGAGGCTATACGGCAGTTGTCGCAGGAGCGTTTGCAGGAAGCCTGCTGATCATGGGAATACTCCTCTCGCTGTCAAGCATACTGAAAAACGATCTCATGCTGCTTATCACAGGCATAATGATAGGTTATCTCGTTTCGTCGGCCATAATGCTGCTTAACTATGCAGCGAGTGCGGAAGGAATACAAGGCTATGTGATGTGGGGCATGAGCACCTTTAACAGTGTGGCCATGGATAAACTTCCGCTCTTCGGCGGACTCGTAGCCACCGGACTAATCATCGCTCTTACACTTGTCAAGCCTCTCAACCTGCTCCTGCTCGGCGACGGCTACGCCCGCAATCTCGGCATTAACATCCGGCGCGTCAGAAATCTGCTGCTGCTTGCCACCGGACTCCTGACAGCCACCATCACAGCCTTCTGCGGGCCGGTATCATTTCTCGGTCTGGCTGTCCCCCATATAGCCCGCCTGATATTCCGCAGTGACAACCACCGGACGCTCCTCCCCGCCACACTTCTCACCGGCGCAGGAGTGACGCTCTGCTGCAACCTCGTGTGTGTCCTACCCTCCGACTCTGTGCTTCCGGTCAACGCCGTCACCCCTCTGTTCGGCGCACCGGTAGTCCTCTGGATACTCCTGCGCAACCGAAGGAAAGGTTAGGCTAACTGATATTTTGCAGCTGACACTACCGCCTATCGCATAAATTACCTAACTTTGCGGATGATATTCAATCAAGACATCATACCGAAAAATCCATTATGGAATCCGCAGAAAACAACGGTCAGCCACCGGTAGGACGTTTCGCACCGTCGCCCACGGGGCGGATGCATCTTGGCAATGTGTTCACTGCCGTCATCTCATGGCTCTCTGTCCGCAAGGCAGGAGGAAAATGGATACTGCGCATCGAAGATCTCGACCCGCAGCGTTCACGTCTTGAATATGCCCGGACGCTTGAGGATGATCTCCTGTGGCTTGGCCTGACATGGGACGAGGGAGGTGTGGATGACAAAGGCCCTAACGGCCCCTACAGTCAGAGCCGGCGCGGCGACATCTATGCACGCTATCTTGAAAAACTCCGCAGGACAGGTCTGACTTACCCCTGCACATGTACACGCGCCGACATAATGGCGACGCAGGCCCCCCATCAGTCCGACGGACGGATAATCTATCAGGGCACTTGCCGACCGAAAGGATTTCCCGACTGCGGTGAGACGGCGATCCCGGATTTCAGACACGCGACGAGACTCTACGTGCCCGACGAGGATATCTGCTTCACCGACCGCGTATTCGGGCCACAGAGATGCAATCTGACGGAGGAATGCGGCGATTTCGTGCTCCAGCGCGCCGACGGCGCATGGGCCTATCAGCTTGCCGTGGTTGTCGATGACGCCCTCATGGGTGTCACGGAGATCGTCAGAGGCTCGGATCTACTGCTCTCGGTAGCACAGCAACTCTATCTCTACCGTCTGTTGGGCTTCAGTCCACCTGCCTATGCCCATCTACCCCTGATATGCAACGAGCGGATGCAACGGCTGTCGAAACGCGACAGTTCGCTAAGCATGGAAGAACTGCGCAAGATCTATTCGCCGGAAGAGATAATCGGACGCGTCGGATTCATGGCCAGTCTCCTGCCCGAAATGCGGCCGTGCGGACTCGATGAACTGACCGAGATGTTCGACTGGAATAAGATTCCTTGTCGCACGGGAATCACAGCTGTCTGACAGAGCTTTTCCGGAATTCATCCCTGCTCAGCACTAACGATTAAGATTTTTTTGTTAATTTTACGGCTAAGTCGCATTTTTGGGAAAAATAATGCGAACTTTCGCTATCAGGAATTGTTAAAATTATAACAATGACAACGGTAAGCGATATGCGGACAAACACTCCGCCATCCCTACGGCCGTCAACCCTGAATAAAAATTATAAATACAATAAAATTAACGTTTTAAACTATACAACTATGAGTGCTCAACGAAATTCAACAGGCACGCCCGCCACAATGCGCAACATCTTCGGCATCATCATGATAATCATCTATGTCGGAGTAGGTATCATGTTTTTCTGTGGCGTTTTCGAAGGCGTAGTATATACCGAATCATGGGAATGGGTACGCTGGGTCGGCGGAGGCATTTTCACTGCCTACGGTATCTGGCGCGCATACCGTCAGTTCAAAGGTATTGATCCCGGTTACGGTAACGACCCCGATTGACTGACAGACCGCAAGGAATCTTCTTACCGGGTGAAATTTTCGCATCCATTTAATATTTAAAATAATTTCGATGACAACAGCATTCAAAAGTATAGCAGCTGTCACGGCATTCGCACTTCTTGCCCTCCTTAGCGGATGTGGCAAGAAGTCGTCGTCGCAGCAACCCACCCCATTAGCCAAAGTGGCCTGCGATGAATCGTTTGAAAGCATAATGGAACAGGAGATCAACGTGTTTGAATACATCTATCCTAAGGAAGATGTCGTCGCCTATTATCTCCCTGAAAATGATTGTATCGACTCCATCATGGCTATGGGCGGAGTAAAATCAGCCGTAATAACACGTCCTCTGACCGAAAAGGAAGTCAATTATCTTCGCAGCAATAAGAAGCTCGTACATCAGCAGCGTATAGCAGTCGATGCGCTTGCGATCATTGTCAATCCGGAAAACCCGGTGGAAATCCTCTCATGCAAGGACCTCGCCGAGATTCTTTCCGGTGACGTGACCCGCTGGGATCAGG
This sequence comes from Bacteroides sp., assembly GCA_014801945.1. Classification (GTDB taxonomy): domain Bacteria; phylum Bacteroidota; class Bacteroidia; order Bacteroidales; family Muribaculaceae; genus Duncaniella. Next base: position 32,958 of record JAAVDF010000030.1, on the reverse strand, counting down.
TTGAGCCGTCGAAACTGGGCGAGATCTCGGTGATCTTCGACCATCAGGGCTCATCGACTGTGAAATATATGCGCGATTCGATCCTCGACGGCCGTCCCTTCGGTCCGAATGTCTCCGCCGTAAAGACAAATCCCGAAGTATTCAAGGCTGTGGCCGAAAACAAAAACGCAATGGGCATCATAGGCGTAAGCTGGGTGTCAAGCGACATGAAGGGCCGCGAACAGTCGGTCGAAGAGCTCGCACAGGCCGTGGAGAAGAGCGACACCACCATGCTTGATTTCAAGGACGACGTGAAGGTGCTCAAAATCCGTGGCAAGGACGTAGTGCAAGCCTACAAGCCCTATCAGGCATACATATTCGACGGAAGTTATCCGCTTTTCCGCTCGGTCTATATGGTCACCACCGCGCCGGGTGGAACCACAACCCACCGCTTCTACAGTTTCGTGACTGGTTTCCAAGGTCAGAAACTGATACAGATGACAGGTATCCTGCCGGCCACACTGCGCCCGCGCATGGTACAGGTGGAATGACGATCACTCCGCCGGCATAGCAGTCAGGAGACTGACTGTAAATAAATCGAATTCAACAAGTCCGAAGACAGGCTATAAATAAATCGGATTCAACAATACATCGGGAGCGCGTTTAAAAATTATTGTTAAACGCGCTCCCGATGTATTAATTTTTTCAGGCAGATTCTTGCATATTGTAAATAAAATGTCGTATTTTGCGTTATGAAATCTAATGCAGGCTCACACAAGCCGTGACTTCGTCATGTCCCAAGGTCTGATCATTGGCCTCTCAGGAAACTCTCTCGTATTACTTAGACATCTAAAAATCAAATCATAAAGACTTAATTATAAACCATAGAAATATAATAATAGACAATCAATATGAAATTCCGTACATTCTTTTCCTTCGTCCTCGGAGGTATGGCCATGACCGCTTTCGCACAGGGCGGCGGTTATCAGGACGGCGTTGACTACTACAACGCCGAGCGTTTTGAAAAAGCTAAAACCATTCTTGAGAAAACCCTCAACGACCCCTCGACCGACAAGGCTGTATCCTATTTCTACCTCGGTTCACTCGAACTTGACAACAACAATGCATCTGCAGCCGCCGACTTCTTCAACAAAGGTGTGCAGGCAAATCCCGCCTATGGTTATAACTATGTAGGTCTCGGTCAGATCGCCCTCAAAAACGGCAACAAGAGCGAGGCCGAGCGCAACTTCAAGCAGGCTTTCGAGTCAAACAAGAAGGATGCATCGCTCATGGCAGCTATCGCACGCGCTTACTTCAACGTAGATCCCACCACATACGCAAAAGAGATCGACAAGTACATCGCCAACGCGATGAAAGTTTCCAAAAACAAGGAAGCACAGATCTACGTCCTCAAGGGTGACATGGCCAAGGGTTCTGACATCGGTCAGGCTGCCGGTTTCTACGAGCAGGCCATCATCTATGACGAGGAAGGTGGCGACATCAATCCGCAGGCTTACGTGAAGTATGCCAACCTTTACAACAAAGTAAATCCTGAATTCGCTATCGGCAAGCTCGTCGAGCTCAACCAGAAGCTCCCCAATTCAGCCCTCGCACAGAGCGAGCTCGCCGAGAAGTACTATGACGGCAACCAGTTCACCAAGGCTGCAGAGCAGTACGGCAAATATATCAAGAACCCCAACCACTTCCAAGGTGACGAGCAGCGTTACTCAGGTCTCCTCTACTTCGGCAAAAAGTATCAGGAATCACTCGACGTGGCTAATCAGGTGCTTGCAGCTGACCCCGACAACGAATACATGCAGCGCATGGTGATGCTCAACAAGGCAGCCCTCAATGACTACGCCGGCGCAGAGGAAGCAGCCAAGAAGCTCTTCGCTCATACCAATGCCAAGTTCACAGCTACGGACTACACTACCTACGGTGATATCCTCGGCGAACTCAAGCGTCCGCAGGAAGCTGTCGAGGCCTACACCAAGGCTTACGAGCTCAACCCTGAAAAGAACAAGCAGATCCTTGCCAACATCTCGTCCATGTACACCGATCTTGAGGACTACCAGAAGGCTGCTGAGTTCATGCAGAAATATGTGGATGCCGGCGATGCATCGCTCAATGACTACTTCCTTCTCTCGAACCGTTACAAGAACCTCGGTGTGTCACTCCCCGAAGGATCTCCCGAACGTGCAGAAGCCGCCAACAACGGTATCAAGTATGTGGAACTTGCCATCGAGTCAGCTGCCAACAAGGGTCCCCTCTACCGCAACAAGGCCACTCTCATGATGATCCGCGACGGTGCTGAAATCACTCCTGATCTCGTTGAGACTTATCAGCAGATGCTTGCAGCTTACGATGAGAATCCTGAGAACAAGACCAAGTATGCCGACGCTTACAAGAGCGCATACAACAACCTCGCCAACTATTACCTCAAGGCAGGTGACAAGGAGCAGGCCCGCGCATACTTCGAGAAGTTCCTTGAAGTAGATCCCGAAAACGAGGCTCTCCGCGAATATCTCAAAAAGTTTTAATGACTGCGGCTGACATGCCGTAACATTCATTCAACCCACACCAAACCCGGAACTGACGGATGCGAACACCGCAACGCAGTTCCGGGTTTGCTTTTTACCAGTCGGTCATCACTGGGAAGCGACACAAACGGAAAATGAGATTTGGATATTCGGGCGTTTTTTAGTTATTTTGTATCATCCTTATGGATTCACGTTTCAAAAGAGCTGTCAGCCAAAAACAATGGTCTCGTAATCAGCGTTAGAAGTGTGTGAACATACTTCATTAAAAAGTCAACTTTTATTTATGAGCAACGATAACCTACTCAATATATACGCTGCAAGTTTCCGCAAAAACTGGGAGCTTCCGGCTCTTTCGGAGTTCGGTATGGGCCAGACGATGACTTACGCTGATCTTGCCCGCAGGATTGCCGCGCTACATCTCCTGTTCAAGGAAAGCGGAATCCGTCAGGGCGACAAGATAGCCCTCATGGGTAAGAACTCATTCTCTTGGGTGGTGGTCTATATGGCCACTCTCACCTACGGTGCTGTTGTCGTGCCTGTGCTGAACGATTTCAATATTCAGGATGCCCAGCATATCATCAACCACTCTGACAGCGTGATGCTCTTCATCAACGAGAGTATCTTTGACAGCATGGAGTTTGAAAAGATCCCGAAAGTAAAGTCAGTACTGTCGCTTGACCGGCGCGCTGTGCTTGCCGAACATCCCGTCACTAACCGTGTCGCAGAAAAATTCCTTGCCAAACTACCGGAAAAAATGCGGCGCACTTATCCTCACGGATTCACTACCGCCGACATCGACTATCCTGAGATCAGCGAAGACAAGCTGGCGGAGATCAACTATACATCCGGAACCACCGGGTTTTCAAAAGGCGTGATGCTTACGCTCGGAAATCTCGGCGGCAACGTGCGTTTCGGTATTCGTTCGCGTCTGCACTATCGCGGTTCACGTGCACTTTCATTCCTTCCGCTGGCCCATGCCTACGGATGCGCGTTCGACATGCTGACACCCCTCGCTACCGGTACGCATATCACCATCCTCGGTAAACTCCCGACACCCAAACTCCTTCTCAAAGCCTTTGCCGAGGTAAAGCCCAACCTCATCCTCTGTGTGCCGTTGATCCTTGAGAAGATCTACCGCAACAAGCTGCGTCCGATTCTCGACAAACCGGCTATACGCCGTTCGCTCAAGATACCCGGACTCAAGACCATCATCTTCCGTAAGATCCGTTCGCAGCTCATCGAAGCCTTCGGTGGAGAGTTTGAGGAAGTGATTGTCGGCGGTGCGCCGTTGAACCACGAAGTGGAAGAATTTCTCCACCGCATCAAATTCCCCTTCACGGTAGGCTATGGCATGACTGAATGCGGCCCGCTTATCAGTTACACTCCTTGGCGTAAATTCCTCATCGGATCATCAGGCCGGACACTTCCAAATATGGAAAGCAAGATTGCCGACAGCAATGATCCGGAGCGTATCCCCGGCGAAATCTGTGTCAGAGGTGAAAACGTGATGCAAGGCTACTTCAAGAATCCCGAAGCGACGGAGGCCGTGCTCGATGCTGAAGGCTGGCTTCACACGGGCGATATGGGCACGATCTCACACGACGGAACAATATTCATCCGTGGACGCTACAAGACCATGATTCTTGGTGCAAGCGGACAGAACATTTATCCCGAAGAGATCGAAGCTAAGCTCAACAATATGCCCTACGTTGCGGAGAGTCTCGTCGTAGAGCGTGGAAAGCATCTCATAGCCCTTGTATATCCCGACTATGAGGCCATGGACCGCGACAAGATCACAAACGAGAAACTTCCTGAGATCATGGAGCAGGTTCGCACGGATCTCAACAAACTTGTCGCTCCCTACGAGCGTATCGATCGCATCCAATTGATCGCCAACGAGTTTGAAAAGACCCCTAAACGTTCGATCAAACGCTACTTATATAATGCTTAATTCTTTTTTTCATGCATAATTCATATTGGGCCGACGCAATCAACTGCCGATGCCTCTGACAATTATGGATGCATCGCCCATCAACCAAATATTATGAATTATGTATTGTGCATTATGAATTGACCCGATATGGATTATGAATTAAAGATAAAAGTCCGCGATTATGAGGTTGACTCACAAGGAATAGTCAACAACGCGAACTATCTGCACTACCTTGAGATAACCCGACATGATTTCTGTGAATATGCCGGGACTTCTTTCCGCGCAATGCAGGAACAGGGTCTCGATCCGGTAGTGAGAAAAATAGAAATCGAATACCTCACGTCACTGACGCTCGGCGAGACAATGACATCACGCCTGAGCATGAAGCGCGAAGGTGCGCGTTTCATCTTCGTTCAGGACATCTATAACGCCGCTACGGGAGCACATGTGGTCCATGCTCTCGTGACGGTGGTCTGTCTGGAGAATGGCCGTCTGTCACGTGGCGACCTCCTTGCCGAAGCGTTCCGCGAATATCTGACATGAATACGGATGAGCTGACATACCGCATCGCTTTCGCATCCCTGCGATCGCTGACTCCCGCTCTTGCAACGTCGATCCTCGACCGCGCCGGATCGGAACAGAACTTTTTTGAGTTCTCGGAGTCACAACTGTCAGCCATGATGGGCTTTTCCAACCGCCTCTTCAAATCATCCACCCGCTCCGAGGCTCTTGAAGCCGCAAAGACGGAAGTCAGCTTCATAACTGAAAATTCAATCTCCGCCACCTACTTCCGCGACCATGACTATCCGCACCGTCTGCTGGAATGTGACGATGCCCCTCTGATCATCTACGGCCTCGGTGACTGTGACCTTAACCATTCGCGCTTCGTCTCGATCGTAGGTACCCGCCATGCCACGGCTTACGGCGTTGATTTTGTCAACCGTCTTGTCGAGGATCTGTCGGCACTCATTCCTGAAAAAGTGATAATTGTCAGCGGGCTTGCCTACGGAATAGACATCGCCGCCCACAGGGCCGCACTGAATGCCGGACTTCCTACCATCGGTGTGCTCGCCCACGGCCTCAATACCATCTACCCGGCGCAGCATCGCCAGACCGCCGTGGAGATCATACGCAGCGGTGGAATGCTGCTGACTGATTATCCATCGTCAGCTCAGGTTCACAAAGGTAATTTCCTTGCACGCAACCGTATCATAGCAGGTATGTCCGACGCGCTTGTGGTAGCCGAATCCGCGTCCAAGGGTGGCGCGCTCGTCACCGCCCGTCTTGCCGCCGGCTATAACCGCGATGTGTTCGCGCTCCCCGGCCGCACATCCGACCGATATTCGGCAGGATGCAATGCACTGATCGCCGAAAACACGGCGGCACTCATCACCTCTGCCGAGGATCTATGCCGACATCTCGGATGGCAGATGGCCGATGCAAATGCCGAGACTCCAAGCCTCTTCCCTACCCTGACTCCCGAAGAGGAAGCTGTGATCGATGTAATGACCGCGCGCGGCGAAGTCACGCTTCCCGAACTCAGCAGCCGCATAGACATGCCTATCCCACGCCTTATGGCAATGCTGATCGACATGGAATTCCGGTCACTGATCATGAATATCCCCGGTGGCCGCTATCGCCTGCGGTGATCAGGATTCACGGCTACTGTATCATACTTCCACCATTCAAAAAACTACTTCTGTATAAAGACACACATAAAAAATACCACTATCATGGAAAAACAAATAATACCACCCTCCGAACTCATCATCAACCCTGACGGGTCAGTGTTTCACCTCCATCTCCGTCCCGAACAGCTCACCGACCGTGTGATCCTTGTCGGTGATCCCGGCCGCGTCAACATGGTGGCATCGTTTTTTGACACCACTGATTTTGAGGTGTCTTCGCGTGAATTTCATACCATCGGCGGTACTTTCAACGGCAAACCTATCATGTGTCTATCACACGGCATCGGTCCTGACAACATCGATATCGTGATCAATGAGCTTGATGCACTTGCTAACGTCGATTTCAAGACCCGTGAGGTCAAGGACGAGAAACGCCGGCTCACACTCGTGCGCATCGGTACCTCCGGCGCACTCCAGCCGGAACTGAAATTGGGCACTCCCGTCATTGCCGAGAAGGCTATAGGATTTGACGGCGTGCTCAACTATTATGCCGGACGCGACCTCGTGGCTGATCTCGAATTCGAACATGATTTCTGTGAGGCCGTCGGGTGGAATCCGCTTTGGGCCAAGCCATACGTGGTTAATGCCGATGAGGAACTTGTCAATCAGATCGGCCGTGACGACATGGTGCGCGGCAACACCATTTCAGCCGTCGGTTTCTACGGACCTCAGGGGCGCAAGCTCCGTCTGCCTCTCGCTAATCCCGATCTCAACCGCCGCATCGAGGAGTTCCGTCACAATTGTCGTAAGGTGACCAACTATGAGATGGAATCGGCCCCGCTCCAAGGCCTCGGACGTCTCATGGGACACCGTGCGATGACCGTATGCTCCATCATCGCCAACCGCATGAACAATGATGCGAATCCCAATTACAAGACAGCCGTTCAGGATCTCGTGGCCACAGTCCTCGAACGCATTTGACGTCAATCGTGATCCTGTGATCAGGTTAATGCATCCTACTCTCAAACAATAGACACTAAACAAAAAAACATGCTCCGTTCCGCTTCCGATCTTGAGGCCTACGTGCTTGAACTCGGTTTCCTACCATTCTTCCGTAACTCCGTGCGTGGTTTTTCCATTGAGGAAATGGTCGATCCACGTCTCTGGTTTTCAGAGGAAGAAGGTCCTTGGGAGTGGAAAGGACAGGTGATACGCAATCTGAATTGCGCCTACGGTAAATTCTTCAACGGCAAAGCCGGGTATATCAGCCTCGACTGGTTTCCCGACTTTGCCAATCACCGTCGCGCTCTTCATCCGGTCACTTCCACGGTAGCCGATCCGGAGACAGGCATAAGCGAAAAAATGATCCTTGAAACAGTCAGGGCACATGAATCACTGCTGTCCAAGGAACTGAAAGATCTCTGCGGACTGACATCAAAACGCCGACGCCGTTCATTTGACCTCATCGACACTCTTGAACCTATCCCTGTCACCAAAAACCGCCGGCGGGGAGGTCTTGAACCGGCCTTGACCGGACTCCAGATGGCAACGCGTATCGTTATCGCGGATTTTGAATACAACATTTCCCGATCGGGCGAGCCATACGGCTGGGGTATAGCCCGCTACACAACTCCTGAAGCCCTTTATGGCGAAGAACTTCTGTCGAACTGCGAAGAGCGTAGCCCCGATGAGTCGCGACAGCGTATCCTCAGCCATTTATTATCCCTGTTTCCTGACGCGCCGCAATCAAGGCTATTAAAACTAATCGAATAAATAACGATATAAATAAAGTGAGACCCGGAATCCGGATCTCACTTCTTAGTGGCGGGGGCAGGACTCGAACCTGCGGCCTTTGGGTTATGAGCCCAACGAGCTACCACTGCTCCACCCCGCGGTGTCATTTTCGTGGTGCAAAGGTAGATATTTTATAATTACTGACCAAATTTATGAGGATATTTAATGGTTAATTAAAGTTAATAGCTCATTTTTAGCCTTATTTTCAAATTTATCGGAGACCATACGCGCCATAAAATAAAATTTCACCATAGGTGAGAGGGATTATTCAACGTGGATTTCGTAAATTTGCACTTATGCAAAACGGTACATCATTTTTTTCACAGATTCCGCCGGTAACAAAGAATCTGATCATCATCAATCTGATCGTATGGCTGGCGATGTTTATCCTGCCCGGACGACTGGGCGTAGGACTCGAAAATTACGGAGGTCTCCACTATTTTCATGCTGCCGACTTCAATCCCGCGCAGCTGATCACCTACATGTTCATGCACTCGACGCAGAGCTTCGCCCACATATTTTTCAATATGTTCTCCCTGTGGATGTTCGGTATGACGCTCGAACGCACCCTCGGCAGTGCACGTTTTCTTTTCTACTACATCTCATGCGGTGTGGGAGCGGCACTCGTTCAGGAATTCATCTGGATGCTGACATGGGAAGATACATTCGTGCGCCTCTTATCAACCAATTTCCATCTTGACTTCCCTGAAGCCAGGGAATATCTGCAACAGATGACCGCTTCAGCCGAAGGAAAGGAATGGCTGGCGCGAAACATGAACATATTCATCACCATCGGTGCATCAGGCGCAGTATATGGCGTTCTTCTCGCTTTCGGTATGCTCTTTCCCAATGCCCCGCTCTATCTCTTCTTTATTCCTGTACCCATCAAGGCCAAGTGGATGGTGATCGGCATGGGTGCGATCGAACTCCTCATCGGACTAAGCGAATCGGCAGGCAAAGCCGACGGAGTGGCCCACTTCGCCCATCTCGGAGGCATGATATTCGGCTTCCTGATAATCCTCTACTGGAAAAAGAAAGGCACATTCCATGGGACTTACTGATACCGTCAGGCGGATGTGGCGTTCGTTTGACGCCTCATCGACGCTGATGAAGATTATTTGGGTGAACATCGCAGTATTCGTGTTGCTGCGTCTGGCAGCCATAATCTGCGTATTCGCAGGCAATCCCGCCTTCCTGATCACCATAATGTCCTATGTGCAACTGCCCAGTTCACTGCCCTCGCTGCTGACCCATCCTTGGACACTCGTGACCTACATGTTTGCCCAGTACGATGTGCTCCATATTCTGTTCAATCTCCTGTGGCTCTACTGGTTCGGCACTCTGTTCATGATGGTGGCCACGAGGCGTCAGCTATTCGCCCTGTATCTGCTCGGCGGTCTCGGCGGTGCGGCCCTGTTCCTGCTGAGCTATGCCCTGCTCCCTGCATTTGCCTACAGGAGCGCGGTGCTTATCGGATCGTCAGCTTCGGTTATAGCCATAGTCACCGCCACGGCTATCCTCATGCCCGATTTCAGGATGCACCTGCTGCTCATCGGGCCGATATCATTGAAATGGATAGCAATCGCCACGATAGTGCTTGTGCTGATAGGTGTCACTGGTAACAATGCCGGTGGTGAGATCGCACACATAGGAGGTATCGCCGTCGGCGCGATCTACGGTCTGCGCATGAAACGCGGCCACGATATCACGCGCCCGCTGAACAATGCGTTCGACCACATTGCCAACCTGTGGAGAGGTCTTGTATGCTTCGTCAGCGGAATGTTTTCCTCATCACGGATACCCAAAACTAAAATCGACCCGCAACGTACAGCCACTTCGACGGACTCCGGCAGAGAAAGGCCCAACTGCTCTAAGGCCGACCGCGAGACCCTTGACAACATTCTCGATAAGATAAAGAAATCGGGCTATTCGGCCCTCACACCCGAAGAGCGTCAGCGTCTCTTCGACGTAAGCCGTAAGATAAAGTGAATTTTCCCAAACGACATAGACCCGTCAGATCAACCGTGCTCGCCATAGGAGTAGGGCTGAATCTCTTTGTGGCCATGCTGACGGTATTTTCGGCATACGGAGGAATGTTTGATCCTGAAGAGCGTGTCATAGCGGCGATGGCCGCCATGGTGCTTCCTCTGCTTCTGATAGCGGGTGGATTGCTCTTTATCATCAATCTATTCTTTGACCGCCGTCTCGTACTCATCCTTATTGCAGGATGGGCCATATCCGCACCATCTATCAGAGTGTTCGCACCTCTCAACGGCTGGAAACCGACCCTCACAGCCGAACAGCGCAAACACTCGTTCACATTCATGACCTACAATGTGCTCCATTTCTGGGATTACCGAGGCGAGAATCATCCCGGCGTGACGCAAAACGCCACACTTGACTACATACTCGACACCGACCCGGACATCGTAAGCATTCAGGAATATGACGTGCTCGATACCACGGGTCCGTGGAAAATCATGCAGGCTCAGATAGATTCACTTTACGCGCGCTATCCACACCGCTACGAATCCCGTTATCTAAGCTACGCCCTTTATTCGAAATATCCTTTCCAGCCGATCGACATCGGTCTCAAGCAGTTCAGTCAGCTTCCTGCCATGGGCTTCCGTCTCGACATACAAGGCCATGAAGTCCATCTCCTGAACCTTCATCTCAAATCCATCGGTCTGACCGACGAGGACAAGGAACTTTACAAGGAGGCTCTTGCTGTCCCCCAGACCAAGGGCGAACTGAAACGCGAGATAAAGGAGGTGAAATCGCAGCTGCTGTCCAAACTTGCCGAGGCATTCAAAATCCGTGCGCAGCAGGCTCATGCCATACGCCATATCATCGACTCAATCGGCGGACCGTTCATCGTGGCCGGTGACTTCAACGATATCCCCGACTGTTATGCCGTCCGGACAATACGTGGCAAAGACATGCATGACGCATACGCGGACGCCGCTTTCGGCCCCACAATCACCTATCACGCGGACCGCTTCTATTTCCGCATTGACCAAGTGCTCTACCGCGGCCCGTTCAAGGCCATCGATACCGAACGCGGCGACATCGATTCGAGCGACCATAACCCGCTTCTCACCACCTTCCTGTTTGACAAAGGTGTCATCCCGGCCCCAAAACGTTACGATATGCCAACAGCAGAGCCAACCGACTCAACGACTAATCATATACCGTAATTACATACCGATCAGCCAATGAACAAATTAGTAACAGCCGCCCTCGGAGCACTGCTCCTGCCGGTGGCACTCAGCACTCCCAACGACATGATCGCACAGACACGCCAGAATCCTTTCATGGTCCCATACGAGACTCCGTTCGGGATTCCTCCCTTTGAGCAGATCTCCTACGAGGACTACATGCCTGCCATCGAGAAAGGCATAGCCGACAAGAGAGCCGAGATCGAGGCCATAGCCAACAATCCCGCGACTCCGACATTCGACAACACCATCCTTGCGATGGAAAAGAGCGGTGATCTTCTCCAACGCGTCATGCTCGTGTTCGGAGCTCTCGACGAGACTGACAACAACGAGCAGATGCTCGCCATCTCCGAGAAGGCTTATCCCATGGTGTCGGCCGCTTCTGACGAGATCATGATGAACGACAAGCTGTTCCAGCGCGTGAAATATCTCTATGACCGCCGCGATCAGCTCGGACTCGAGGGCCCGCAGAAACGTGCCCTCGAACTCGCCTACAAGGATTTCACCCGCAACGGCGCACTCCTCTCACCCGAAAAGAAAGAAGAACTGAAAGCCCTCAACAATGAACTTTCACTTCTCTTCCTGACATTCAACAAGAATCTCCTCGCATCGACCAACAGTTTCGAAATCGTGGTCGATGATCCCGCACAGCTCGCAGGTATTCCCGCCGGCATCGTAGCCACAGCAGCCGAGGAGGCAAACAAGCGTGGCAAGAGCGGCAAATGGGTGTTTACCCTCCATGCACCGAGCCGTCTGCCCGTACTGAAGTATGCCGACAACCGTGACCTGCGCGAAAAGATGTATCAGGGCTACATGAATCTTGCATCCACCGCCCCCTACGACAACCGTCCCGTCATTGAAAAGCTCGTAAAGGCACGCGCCAAGAAAGCTCATCTTCTCGGCTATGACACCTTCGCAGCCTACATGACCGACAATGTAATGGCCAAGACCCCCGATGCCGCCCGCAATCTACTCCTTCAGATCTGGGGTCCGACCAAGGATCGTGTTAAGGAGGAGGTCGCTGAAATGCAGACCTACATCGATCAGTCTGGCGAGAAATTCACCCTCGCTCCGTGGGATTACTACTATTATGCGGAAAAGGTGCGCCAGAAGAAATTTGATCTTGACGAGAACGAAGTCAGCGCATACTTCTCTGTCGATAATGTCCGCAAAGGTATCTTTACCCTTGCTGAACGTCTCTATGGCGTCACTTTCACCGAACTGCCCGACGCACCAAAGTACAATCCCGAAGTCAAGGTCTATGAAGTCAAGGACAAGGACAACAATCACGTGGCTGTCTTCATGACCGACTATTTCCCGCGTCCCTCAAAGCGTCAGGGCGCATGGATGAGCGAATTCAGAAGTGCGTATGAAGACGCCGACGGCACATCGGCACGCCCCATTGTCTATAACGTCGGGAACTTCACCCGTCCGACTGCCGACACTCCCGCCCTCCTCACACTTGATGAAGTAGCCACCATGTTCCATGAGTTCGGCCACGGTCTCCACGGTATGCTCACCAAGGCCAAGCTCCGCAGTCAGGCCGGCACAAATGTTGACCGCGACTTCGTCGAACTTCCCTCGCAGATCACCGAGCACTGGGCTCTCGAACCCGAACTGCTCAAGGAATATGCCTTCCACTACAAGACCGGTCAGCCCATCCCTGAAAGCCTCGTGAAGAAGGTACAGGCCGCATCCACCCACAATCAGGGCTTCGAGATGACCGAACGCGTCACCGCCGCTCTTCTTGACCTCGAATGGGGTGAGCTCAATCCTGCCGACAGTGACAAAATTGACGTTGATGCTTTCGAAGAGCAGGTGGCCGCCAAACTCGACAAGCCCTCGCAGATCGCGTATCGTTACCGCTCGCCCTATTTCAAACATATATTCGGCAGCGACGGTTATGCCTCAGGTTACTACACCTACATGTGGGCGGAGGTGCTTGACACCGATGGATTCGAGCTTTTCAGCGAAAAGGGAATATTCGACCCCGCAACAGCCAAGTCATTCAAGGAAAACATCCTCGAAATGGGCGGTAGTGAAGATCCCATGACCCTCTTCAAGCGGTTCCGCGGACATGAGCCTAAAGTCGATGCCCTCCTCCGCGCACACGGCCTCACTCCGCGTCCGGAAGGAGCCAAGGGTGGCGACATCAACACCCCCGGTGGAAAATAACCGATGCGCGAAACAAGCGCATACACAATGCTGAATAATTGTTAAAAGAAGCCCTATATGCTTTTTAACATACCGGTAAAGGTAGGCTTTCTCGCAAGAAAAGCCTACCTTTGCACAAGCAATTAAATCGGATACATAACAATTTGCAAGACCCTGAAATTCACAAAATGTATAACGTATTATTCTAAACTATTGCATATGTTAGAAAATCAACCTACGTTAACTAATAAGTGAATCATAGGTTATGATCAGGCCACTCGTGAGAGTAGCCTGATTTTATTTTATAAGATTGGCAGCGTTGATCAAATGCCCTCCGCTTGCAGCATTTCACGGACCGGACAATACCGGAACCACGCCTGACGCATCAGCCGCTACTGACTTGGATCGATTTTATTGTGTCAACGCTGATTTTTCAGTGGTTAAATTATGCAAACCCGTTTGGAAAAATGCATGGAATTTGGTACTTTTGCATAGGTAAGTTCAATTTATTGTGTGCCAGACATTGAAATTTTAAATTTTTAATATTTTTAACCAATCTTCGTTGCCTATTGACTATATCTACTCTAACCAATCAAACGAACAAAATGGAACAACTGACTAAGCTTGCGGACCGTGAACTGGTCGCCGCTTACGCCAATAACAACAATGAGGCTTTCGACGTGCTTCTGCAACGTCATCAGCAAAAAGTATATTCCTATATCTTACACATTGTGAAAAACAAGGATGTCGCCGACGATATCTTTCAGGAAACCTTCGTAAAGGCCATCATGACAATCAAGCAGGGCCGCTATATGGAGCACGGGAAATTTTCCGGCTGGCTCACACGTATAGCCCACAACCTCATCATCGATTATTTCCGTCAGGAGAAAACCGAGAATGCCATTTCGGCCGATGAAGAAGGATCTGACATCCTCAACCGCCGCGATCTCTGCGAAGGCAATATCGAGGACGCACTCGTCAGCACCCAGATTGACGAGGATCTCCGCCGCATAGTAATGGCTCTTCCCGACGCTCAGCGTGAAGTGCTCGTGATGCGCTTCTACCGCAACATGTCGTTCAAGGAAATTGCCGAAGCCACATCCGTCAGTATCAATACCGCTCTCGGACGTATGCGCTACGCGATAATGAACATGCGCCGCATCGCAGCTGAAAACAATATTGCATTGGCCATCTGACCTCAGGTCAGGCGGCCAACGCTTTTTATGGTACATCGCAGCGCGTACCCTGTCCGTCTCCTGAAGCTGCAGTCAGTTCATTCCGTTCCCACACTTATCCCCCACTCCTCACGTCTCATACACAACATCAATTCAGATCCATTCCATTTCATCAATCCATGTCCGCTATCCGATTACGCTCCTCTATCCTCCTTCTGCTTCTTTCTATAATCCCGCTTACATCATCCGCCGAAGAGACGGAAAAAGTCAACATCGTCCCGCAGATCCACGGCGTGATCCGCCCGCGCTGGGAGATGGATACCAAAGGTGGCGAGAGTCGTTTTCAGCTGCGCGATGCGCGCGTCACCATCAACGGTAAGCTCGCCCCCGAAATCGATTACTTCTTCCAGACAAATTTCTGTGACCGCGGAAAAATCCTCTTTCTCGACGGATGGGGACGCATAGCCTTCACCCCCGCCCTCAAACTTCAGGCCGGCCAATTCCGTCTGCCATTCGGCACGGACTGTTTCCGCGCACCGCTCAACTATATCTTTGCCAACCGCTCATTCATTGGCGGTACGATGAACAATGTCCGCGGTGTCGGTGCGAAACTCAGTTATGAATTTGCGTTGCCCGAAAGCTCCTCGCTCCTTCTCGAAGCCGGAGCATTCAACCCTACGGTAATGAGCGAGCAAAACGTGTGGGTCAAGAAACTCGCATACGCCGGTAAGGCCCACTATACCGTAGGTAACGTTCAGCTCTCAGCCGGTGCGGAGACCCTCATACCCGATTCAATCCGCATCAACTCAGTCACCGGTTCTGCGACTTGGACTCACGGAGGATGGACAGTCGAAGGCGAATATATCAACAAACACTACGTCAACCACGCCTACAAGACCGCCCACGGCTATAACTTCTTTATCGACTACGGTTTCCCCGTGAAAGCAGGAGTGTTCAACCGCGCTTCGGTGCAGACGCGCTTCGACGGTATGACTGACTACAGTAACGGCATCCGAAACTCACTCGGCAAACTAACCACTACCAACGACGCACGCAACCGCGTGACCGTCGGCGGAACTCTCACCTATACTTACAAGGCCGTCCACTGCGATCTGCGTCTCGACTATGAGAAATACTTCTACCACCACGACGCTTTAGTAGCCGTCGGTGCTGGAGACAAGATCTGCGCGGAAATGGTCATCCGCTTCTAAGAGAGCGTCTAACATTTGTCATGAAACGCCCTATAAGCAGCCGGAAGTCGCATCAAAATAATTAAAATCCCCCCCGGTTGTATAGCCTGCGCCCGCACCGGCCGAGTTTCAAGTATTTGTGATAATCAATCAATTATCGCATGTAACTCGGCCGGTGCGGGCGCAGGCTATACAATCGTTTTTATTGACATTGAACCCGTTCCGCCGTAGCAAATACAGGAAATATACGGGCACAAAAAAAGGGTAAGCTGGCTACATCGCACCGCTACAACCTGATACCGTTGCTTCGATCAAGACCTGGCGGAGTTCTCAGGGAGCTGGTCGTGTAGAACTTACCCGACTGCAAAGGTACGACTTTTTTCCGAATCCGCAAGGATTTGCAGCAGGATATTTTNAACCNTATCTTTATTCACTTGCTAATAAGCCGTTTACAGNGCACAATCTTTTCTTAAAAACACTGTTTTGAAAAAATGAATTGCCGNTTACAGTTTTCGGAGCATCTTCCGGAAGCGGCGGATCTGATTCATNGCGAAAAGGAATACGGGGTTCGGNGGCGANACGATGTCGGTAGCCATAGTCTCGGCCATAGTCATGGGNGGCTCTGTACCGAACTGACCCGGATAGATTATGATAAGGTTATTNGCNGCAAGATATTTCTGAAGATATTCGGGGACAGCATCCATNTCGCTGTCAAACGACACTGACGATCGGCGTGCGCTGACGACAACCAGCAGATCGTCATCNTTGATATCGGTGGTTCTAAGTACAAAGTCATCATAGCTCGCCACGGGCATGAATGACATGCGTATGCCGAGCTTNCTCTGCCTTATTACTGTACGGATAAGGGGCTCGGTGGCTTCGTCGCACCAGAATTCCACNCGGCAACCTATCTGACGGCAAAGATTGCCTACNGCCTGTACCCATCGGCGGAAACCGGTTTCGAACTGAGCTTTTTTAGGGACGGCTACAAGCAGACGTGTGACGGTGGCAAGGGGGATGAAGCAGCGTGAGAGGACTATCATNCGATTGGTGCTGCGCANGAGCTGTTCGATCTTGTCGCCAAGGAATGAATCGATGATGCGCGTGCGGCGGTGGAGACCGAGGACAAGTTCGGTGATGTCGCGCTCCTCCATCGTGTTGAGCACACCGGTAATGAAATTGAGATCGAAACGCTCTATGGTGGTGAGCTGAGTCTCGACAGCTGCNGATGCGCGCTCGGCCACGTCAAGCGAGTTTCGGCTGATGGCCTTTGACGAGGCGGAATTNTCNTTGCGCACATGCAGGGCATAGAAGTCACCCGGAACGGATGAGTCNGGGAAGCGCATGGAGAGGGCAAGATCTACNATACCGGGNGCTATNAGAGGATTGGAGATGGCTATAAGCGTGCGCGGGTGAGTCGTGGAGTCATCCTTGGCATTCTCCTCGTCGGCCTGTTCGAGNAGCTGAACCTTGAGACGAGAAGCTGCATGCTCCGTGCCGAACGATGACACTGTACATGTCACGAGTATCATAACGACCGTGCCGTTGAGCACCGTGACGTCGAAGAGGTGCATATCATAGCCGATCATGACCACTGCCAACGCGACTGCGGTGTGGGCATTGGAGAGCTGATACATGATCGAGCGGTCAATCGAAGTAAGTCCATAGACCTTCTGCGTGATCCTCGCGGCAAGCCATTTCGAC
The DNA here is from genome assembly GCA_014801945.1 of Bacteroides sp. Taxonomy (GTDB): domain Bacteria; phylum Bacteroidota; class Bacteroidia; order Bacteroidales; family Muribaculaceae; genus Duncaniella. Next base: position 15,643 of record JAAVDF010000030.1, on the reverse strand, counting down.
AGCATCGCCACGGCACTCATGACAGCGGCAGTGTAGAGCGTACCCCAACCGTCCATCACCACGTGGAGGTCGATCAACATTCCGACTCCGATAAGAAAGTAAGGGATAAAGATGGCATTGCCGACAAACTCCAAACGACCCATAAGCGTGGATCGCGCAGGGATGAAGCGGTTTAGCACGAGTCCCGCGAGGAAGGCTCCAAACACTCCCTCGATGCCGATGAANGACGCGAGTGCAGCCGCTCCGAACACCATCACCATGACGTAGATGAACTGCGAGATGCCGTCGTTGTAACGCTTGAAAAAATAGCGCGTCAGACGCGGATAGATATAGATCAGACCCGCACAGTAGAGCACCAGATAGCAGAGCACGGGTATGAGCGAGGATACAGAACCGTCACGATAGACTCCAAGCACTCCGGCAAGCACTATGAGCGAGCCTAACACGGCCACTATAGTTCCGGCAATGACTATCACCACGGCCGGTGCTTTCGTGACACCGAAACGCGTTACTATCGGATAGGCGATCAGCGTGTGGGCGGCAAACATCGATCCGAGCAGCATGGCCTCGATCAGATGCATGTTGAGAGCGGCCATCGCTGTCAGCGCGCCGAGNAGGAGTGGGATAATGAACGTAAGTAAGCCGAACGAAAGTCCTTTGCGCATGTTCTTGCGCAGATGGTACATGTCGATCTCTATACCCGCAAGAAACATCAGGTAGAGGATGCCGACCTGTCCGAAGACTTCAAAACTCATGTCGCGCGCAAGCAGGTTGAACCCATGAGGGCCCACCACCACTCCGGCTATGATAAGACCGATGACATGGGGAATCCTCAGACGGCTCATGACGAGCGGGGTCAACAGGATTATAGCCATCACGGTTAGGAATATCGGGACGGGGGCAGTGATCATCGGCGCCGTGGCCGGTATGGCAAGCGATAGCAACATAGCACTGCAAAATTAACGAAAACCCTGCAAAATCCGAAATCCCACCGCTGGAAAATGGAAAATCAAAAGTTTATCAGAGAGATCGGAGCGATCAGAGGAATCAATGAGAAAAGTTTCGAGTACAGTCGAAACTTTCATCAAAGAGGATAATTTTTTCGAGTACAGTCGAAAATTTCGCCTTAAACACCAAAAGTTTCGACTGTGGATGAATTTTTCGTATATTTGTGAAAAAGTTTCGAGTATGGATGAATTTTTAGACATAATTGCACCATATAACCTATGGAACGGCAACACTCTGCCGATCGGATTCAACAGACGCAGCTACACCGAACGTCTGATGCGTTACACAGGCAACCGTCTTGTAAAGGTACTTACCGGTCAACGGCGTGTCGGAAAGAGCTATATCATGCGTCAGATAGCCGTAGAACTTATCAGCAACGGTGTCAAGGCGGAAAACACACTTTTCATCAACCGTGAACTTGCAGTGTTTGATTTCATTCAGAATGCCGACGATCTCAACCGCCTTGTGGATGCCTACAAATATCGTTTCAAACCGAAGGGTACGATCTATGTATTCATCGACGAAGTGCAGGAGATCAACGATTGGGAACGTGCGGTAAATTCAATGTCGCAGGACTACACCGTAAATATCGAGGTGTTCATATCCGGTTCAAACTCACGTCTGCTTTCAGGCGAACTGGCCTCACTGCTCTCCGGTCGCTACGTCGAACTGTCGGTATTCCCGTTCTCATTCGCTGAATTTACTGAAGTCCACGGCTTACCGTCTGACCGCCAGTCATTCCTGCGCTATATGCATGAGGGAGGCCTCCCGGAACTCATCAATCTTCCTGACGAGGAGGTAAAGCAACGCTACATTGCCGGTTTGCGGGATTCAATCATGCTCAAAGATATAGTGAAACGCTATTCCATAAAGGATGTGAGCCTGCTCGAAAACCTGTTTGCCTATCTTGTAAATAATGCGTCAAGCATGATTTCGATCAACGGTATAGTCAACTATTTGAAAAGCCGTGGAAGCAAATCAAGCTACGACACTGTGGCATCCTACATGATGTATCTTCAGGAAGCCTATCTCATCCATAAGTCCGAACGTTACAATATGGCAGGAAAGGAATTGCTTGCAGGAAATTTCAAAGCTTACATTAACGATCAGGCATACCACAATTACCTCTTTCCCACAGCCCGATTCGGGAACGGCTATCTGCTTGAAGGCATTGTATATATGGAATTGCTCCGCAAGGGATATAAGGTAAACACGGGCATCATCCGTGACAAGGAGGTGGATTTTATAGCTACTAAAAATGATATGACACTGTATGTTCAGGTAGCCTACATGATCACTGACGATGCGACCGCCCAACGTGAGTATGCCTCACTTGAAAGCGTGAACGGTATTGGTGAGAAACTACTCGTGACCCTCGATGACATCACCTACCCTACGCGGAACGGAATCCACCATGTTCAGGCATGGAGATTGGACGAGGTGATCTGAGAATTTTGATAAATATAAATAAATACAGCGGGCGTCACTACCGGTAGTGACGCCCGCTGATATTTAGGATAGCTATGTTATATGCTTAGAGTTCNGTNTGGGCNACGTCGATGACTTCGGGAGCTTCCTGACGGGGAACGACAGGCATGTCAAAGGCGTCCTCGATGTCATCCTTACCACCCACGACGATGCGCTCGTAAGAGCGGAGACCTGTACCTGCGGGGATAAGGTGACCGCAGATGACGTTCTCCTTCATGCCCTGAAGGTAATCNACCTTGCCGTTGATAGCTGCTTCGTTGAGNACCTTGGTGGTCTCCTGGAATGATGCAGCCGACATGAACGAAGATGTCTGGAGAGCGGCACGGGTGATACCCTGAAGGATCTGTTCGGAAGTGGCGGGCTGGGCGTCGCGCACGACGATGGGACGGAGGTCACGACGCTTGAGCGATGAGTTCTCGTCGCGGAGCTTGCGGGCAGTGATGATCTGACCGGGCTTGACGTTCTCGCTGTCACCGGCATCGGTAACGACTTTCTTGCCCCAGATGCGGTCATTCTCGTCCATGAAGTCACGCTTATCGACGATCTGCTGCTCAAGGAAGCCTGTGTCACCCGGATCAAGGATGTTGACCTTACGCATCATCTGGCGGACGATCACTTCAAAGTGCTTGTCGTTGATCTTCACACCCTGCATACGATAGACGTCCTGAACCTCGTTGACGATGTACTCCTGAACGGCTGTCGGACCCATGATGTTGAGGATGTCGGCGGGAGTGATGGCACCGTCCGAGAGGGGTGTGCCTGCACGCACGTAGTCGTTTTCCTGAACAAGGATCTGCTTCGACAGAGGAACGAGATACTTCTTGGTCTCGCCGAGCTTGGAAGTGACAGAGATCTCGCGGTTGCCACGCTTAACCTTACCGAAGCGCACCTCACCGTCGATTTCGGAAACGATGGCGGGGTTGGACGGGTTACGGGCCTCGAAGAGCTCGGTGACACGGGGAAGACCACCGGTGATGTCACCGGCAGAACCTGCGGCACGAGGAATCTTGACGAAGATCTCACCGGCCTTNAGGTGTGCGCCGTCATCGACCATAAGGTGTGCGCCCACAGGGAGTGCGTAGGTCTTGACGATGTCACCGTTGGCATCGATGATATTTGCTTCGGGCACTTTGCCACGTTCCTTGGACTCGATGATGATCTTCTCGCGGAGACCGGTCTGCTCGTCGGAATCGACGCGGTAGGTGACGTTTTCCTGAAGGTTGACGTATTCGACCTTACCNCCGACTTCGCTGACGATAACGGCGTTGAAGGGGTCCCATTCGCAGATGACATCGCCTTTCTTGACGGTAGCACCGTTGTCGAAGAAGAGCTTGGCACCATAAGGAATGTTGGCGTTGGTNAGCATCATCTTGGTGGTGGGGTCGATGATACGCATTTCTGCGAGTCGGCCGATCACCACATCGACGTTGCGACCGTTGGCATCGACTTCGTCGGTGCGGACAGTACGGAGTTCCTCGATTTCAAGGATACCGTCGTAGCGTGAAGTGAGCGAGTTGACAGCCGCGATGTTCGAAGCCACACCACCGACGTGGAATGTACGGAGTGTAAGCTGAGTACCCGGCTCGCCGATGGACTGCGCTGCGATCACGCCGACAGCCTCACCCATCTGCACCATGCGGTGAGTGGCAAGGTTACGGCCATAGCACTTGGCGCAGACACCCTTCTTTGACTCACAGGTNAGCACTGAACGGATCTCGACAGATTCGATGGGCGAATCATTGATACGGTCAGCNGCNATATCGTTGATCTCCTCACCGGCAGCCACGATAAGCTCACCGTTGGTGGGATCGACAATGTCATGGACGGACACACGGCCGAGGATACGTTCGCCGAGCGAAGCGACAACCTCGTCGTTGTTCTTGATCTCGGTGCAGACGAGGCCACGGAGAGTACCGCAGTCCTCCTCGTTGATGATGACGTCGTGAGCCACATCGACGAGACGGCGGGTAAGATAACCGGCGTCGGCTGTCTTGAGCGCGGTATCCGCAAGACCCTTACGAGCACCGTGGGTAGAGATGAAGTATTCGAGCACCGACAGACCTTCCTTGAAGTTCGCAAGAATCGGGTTCTCGATGATCTGACCACCCTCGGCACCACTCTTCTGCGGCTTGGCCATAAGACCACGCATACCGGAGAGCTGACGGATCTGGTCCTTAGAACCACGGGCACCGGAGTCAAGCATCATATACACAGGNTTGAAGCCCTGCTTGTCGGCAGAAATCTGCTTCATGAGCGTGTCGGCCAGACGGGAGTTGACGTGTGTCCAGATATCGATGATCTGATTGTAACGTTCGTTGTTGGTGATNAAGCCCATCGAGTAGTTGTTGAGGACTTCCTGTACCTGCTCGTAGCCTTCCTTGACGTACTGCTCCTTCTCTGCGGGGATGAGCACGTCGCCGAGGTTGAATGACAGACCACCCTTGAAGGCCATGTAGTAACCGAGGTTCTTGATATCGTCGAGGAACTGTGCCGAACGGGGAATACCGCAGCGTTTGATAACGCGNGAGATGATGGTACGGAGCGATTTCTTCGAGAGGATCTCGTTNACATAGCCGATTTCCTTGGGGACGTACTGGTTGACGAGCACACGACCTACGGAGGTGTTCTCGACAAGGTGCTTGATGGGATTGCCGAACTCGTCGATGTCATCGACAACGATCGAAACGGGAGCGTGGAGTGTCACGCGGCCCTCGTTGTAAGCGATCTCGGCTTCTTCAGGTCCGTAGAATTTGAGACCTTCGCCCTTGTCGCCCTTGCGGAGTTTGGTGATATAGTAGAGACCGAGCACCATGTCCTGTGAAGGCACGGTGATAGGTGCGCCGTTGGCGGGGTTGAGGATGTTGTGAGAACCGAGCATGAGGAGCTGGGCTTCCAGCACGGCCTCGTTGCCAAGGGGAAGGTGAACCGCCATCTGGTCACCGTCGAAGTCGGCGTTGAATGCCGTACATGCGAGCGGGTGGAGCTGGATGGCCTTGCCTTCGATCATCTTGGGCTGGAATGCCTGAATACCGAGACGGTGAAGTGTCGGGGCACGGTTGAGGAGCACGGGATGGCCCTTCATCACATATTCGAGGATGTCCCAAACGACAGGTTCCTTGCGGTCAACGATCTTTTTGGCTGACTTGACAGTCTTCACGATGCCGCGCTCGATGAGCTTACGGATGACGAAAGGCTTATAAAGCTCGGCAGCCATGTTCTTGGGGATACCGCACTCGTGCATCTTGAGCTCAGGACCAACGACGATAACCGAACGTGCGGAATAATCGACACGCTTACCGAGAAGGTTCTGACGGAAACGTCCCTGCTTACCCTTGAGAGAATCGGAGAGCGACTTGAGAGGACGGTTGGCCTCGGTCTTGACAGCCGATGACTTGCGGGAGTTGTCAAGGAGCGAATCGACAGCCTCCTGAAGCATACGCTTCTCGTTGCGGAGGATGACATCGGGAGCCTTGATCTCGATGAGACGTTTGAGACGGTTGTTACGGATGATGACACGACGGTAGAGGTCGTTGAGGTCGGAAGTGGCGAAACGGCCACCGTCCAGCGGAACGAGAGGACGGAGTTCGGGCGGAATCACGGGGACAGCCTGAAGGATCATCCATTCGGGACGGTTGCGCTCACGCGACGCACGGAATGACTCTACGACCTGAAGACGCTTGAGAGCCTCGGTCTTGCGCTGCTGCGAACCTTCGGCATTGGCCTGATCACGGAGAGCGTAAGAAAGGTCGTCAAGGTTGATGTCCTTGAGGAGATCATAGATGGCCTCAGCACCCATCTTGGCGACAAACTTGTTGGGATCAGTGTCGTCAAGGAGCTGATTCTCGCGGGGGAGACGATCGACGATGTCGAAGTATTCCTCCTCGGTGAGGAGATCGAGACGCTGAACGGGGTTCTCACCTTCGGCGGCAACACCGGGGTTGATGACCACGTAACGCTCGTAGTATATGACGGCATCAAGTTTCTTTGAGGGCAGACCAAGGAGGTAACCGATCTTGTTGGGCAATGAGCGGAAGTACCAGATGTGGGCCACGGGCACAACGAGCTTGATGTGGCCCATGCGCTCACGGCGCACTTTCTTCTCAGTGACTTCAACACCGCAACGGTCGCACACAATGCCTTTGTAGCGGATGCGCTTATACTTTCCGCAATGGCACTCGAAATCTTTTACAGGACCGAAGATGCGTTCGCAGAAAAGGCCGTCGCGCTCAGGCTTGTAGGTGCGGTAGTTGATGGTTTCGGGCTTTAACACCTCACCGCTTGACTTCTCCAGAATCTCCTCAGGCGAAGCGAGGCCGATGGAGATTTTAGAGAAACTGGTTTTTTGTTTATTGTCTTTTCTAAAAGCCATATTTTAGATATTCAAAAGCGATGTTAAGTAATTTTTTCGCCCCGCCGGAAAAACTCCCGGCGGGACAATGAGGGGAGTGATATTACTGCTCAAGGTTGATGCTCAGGCCGAGACCGCGGAGCTCATGGAGAAGCACGTTGAGTGACTCCGGAATTCCGGCGGGGGGCATGGCCTCGCCCTTGACGATGGCCTCGTAGGTCTTGCTTCGACCGGTAACGTCGTCGGACTTGACAGTGATGATCTCCTGAAGGATGTGGGCGGCGCCGAATGCTTCGAGCGCCCAAACTTCCATCTCTCCGAAACGCTGTCCACCGAACTGTGCCTTACCGCCGAGGGGCTGCTGAGTGATGAGTGAGTACGGACCGATTGAGCGGGCGTGCATCTTGTCCTCGACCATGTGACCGAGTTTAAGCATGTAGATCACACCCACGGTAGCGGGCTGGTCGAAACGTTCGCCTGTACCACCGTCGTAGAGGTAGGTCTTACCGTAGCGGGGAAGTCCTGCCTTGTCGGTCCACTCGTTGAGATCCTCAAGGGTAGCACCGTCGAAAATCGGGGTAGCGAACTTCTCGCCGAGCTCACGGCCAGCCCATCCGAGTACGGTCTCGAATATCTGTCCGAGGTTCATACGCGAAGGCACACCGAGGGGGTTAAGACAGATATCGACCGGAGTACCGTCGGCGAGGAAGGGCATGTCTTCCTGACGGACGATACGCGACACGATACCCTTGTTACCGTGACGACCTGCCATCTTGTCACCTACGGAGATCTTACGCTTCTTGGCCACATAGACTTTGGCAAGTTTCATGATGCCGGAGGGAAGCTCGTCGCCGATAGAGATGTCGAACTTCTTGCGGCGGAGTTCGGCATCGATCTCCTTGGATTTGCGGAGATAGTTGACGATGGTGGCACGGATCATGTCGTTGATGCGCGCGTCGGAAGTCCACTTCGAGAGGTTGATGGTGTCGAAATCGATCTCGCGGAAAGTGGCTGCCGAGAAATTGGCACCCTTGGGGATGATATCAGTTCCGAGGAAGTCCTTCACGCCCTGTGAGGTCTTGCCCTCGGTAAGCGTCATGAGTTTCGAGATAAGGAGATCCTTGAGATCGTTGAGACGATCCTCGTACTCCTCGTCGAGTTTCGGGAGGACTGCGCTCGCGCTCTTCTTGGTCTTCTTCTTCTCTGCTTTCTGGAAGAGATATGTACCGATGACAACACCCTTGAGCGAGGGAGAAGCCTTGAGTGAAGCATCCTTCACATCACCGGCCTTGTCACCGAAGATGGCACGGAGGAGTTTCTCCTCAGGAGTGGGATCGCTCTCACCCTTAGGAGTGATCTTACCGATCATGATGTCGCCGGGGACGATGTGGGCACCGACACGCACGATACCGCGCTCGTCGAGATCCTTCGTAGCGTCTTCCGACACGTTGGGGATGTCAGATGTGAGTTCCTCCATACCGCGCTTGGTCTCGCGGACTTCGAGGGTGTATTCATCGACATGGACTGAAGTGAGGATGTCCTCGCGCACGACACGCTCGTTGAGCACGATAGCGTCCTCATAGTTGTAACCCTTCCAAGGCATGAAGGCAACCTTGAGGTTGCGGCCAAGAGCAAGCTCACCCTTCTCGGTGGAGTAACCCTCGGTGAGGATGTCGCCACGCTTCACGCGCTGACCCTTGCTGCAGATGGGTCGGAGGTCGATAGTGGTGCTCTGGTTGGTCTTGCGGAACTTGGGAAGGTGATATTCCTTGACGCTGTCCTCGAACGATACAAATTCCTCGTCCTCGGTGCGGTCATAACGGATACGGATGACGGTTGCATCGACAAATTCGATTGTGCCCTCACGCTCGGCCATGATCTGAGTACGGCTGTCGTGGATGAGCTGGCCTTCGATACCCGTACCGACGATAGGCGACTCGCTGCGGAGCAGAGGAACCGCCTGACGCATCATGTTTGATCCCATGAGCGCACGGTTAGCGTCGTCGTGTTCAAGGAAGGGGATGAGCGATGCAGCGATCGAAGCAATCTGGGTGGGCGAAACGTCCATGAGTTCGACCTGATCGGGAGCGACGATAGGGAAGTCGGCATCCAGACGGGCCTTCACGCGGTCATTGATAAACTCGCCGTCGTCCTTGACAGGAGCATTACCCTGCGCGATGATCTTGCCCTCCTCGATTTCAGCGGTGAGATAGACCACTTCATCGTTCTTGAGGTTGACAACACCGTTCTTAACCTCGCGGTAGGGAGTCTCGATGAAGCCGAGATCATTGATCTTGGCATAGACGCAGAGCGAGGAAATAAGACCGATGTTAGGACCTTCAGGGGTCTCGATCGGGCAGAGACGGCCGTAGTGGGTATAGTGTACGTCACGCACCTCGAAACCTGCACGCTCACGCGAAAGACCGCCGGGGCCAAGAGCCGACATACGACGCTTGTGGGTGATCTCAGCCAGAGGATTGGTCTGGTCCATGAACTGCGAGAGGGCGTTGGTGCCGAAGAATGAGTTGATAACGCTCGAAATAGTCTTAGCGTTGATAAGGTCGATCGGAGTGAACACCTCATTGTCACGCACGTTCATGCGCTCACGGATCGTGCGCGACATACGTGCGAGGCCGACGTTGAACTGATTGTAGAGCTGCTCGCCCACAGTGCGGACGCGACGGTTGCTCAGGTGGTCGATATCATCGACGTCGGTCTTTGAGTTGATAAGCTCGATGAGGTATTTGATGATGGCGATGATATCCTCCTTGGTGAGGACCTTCACGTCCATCGAGGTAGTGAGACCGAGTTTCTTGTTGATACGGTAGCGGCCCACTTCGCCGAGGTCATAACGCTTTTCAGAGAAGAAAAGGTTGGTGATGACTTCGCGCGCACTTGCATCGTCCGGCGGCTCGGCGTTGCGCAGCTGTCGGTAGATGTACTGGATAGCCTCCTTCTCAGAGTTGGAGGTATCCTTCTGGAGAGTATTGAATATGATTGAGTAATCCGAGGTGTTGGCATCCTCTTTGTGAAGAAGGACGGTCTGCACACCCGAATCAAGAATTTCCTGAATGTTGTCCTCTTCGAGCACTGTCTCGCGGTCAAGGATGACATCGTTACGCTCGATGGACACAACTTCGCCGGTATCCTCGTCAACGAAGTCCTCGACCCAAGTCTTGAGGACACGTGCAGCGAGCTTGCGGCCTACGGCTTTCTTGAGGTTGGTCTTGTTGACCTTGATTTCTTCGGCAAGACCGAAGATCTCGATGATGTCCTTATCGCTTTCGAGACCGATGGCACGGAGAAGTGTGGTTACGGGGAGTTTCTTCTTACGGTCGATGTAGGCATACATCACATTGTTGATGTCAGTCGCAAACTCGATCCAGCTGCCACGGAAGGGGATGATACGTGCGCTGTAAAGCTTGGTTCCGTTGGCGTGAGTGCTCTGTCCGAAGAACACACCGGGTGAACGGTGAAGCTGCGACACGACAACGCGCTCGGCACCGTTGATGACAAAAGTACCCTTGTCAGTCATGTAGGGGATCGGGCCGAGATACACGTCCTGAATCACGGTGGCGAAATCCTCGTGGTCAGGGTCGGTACAGTACAATTTAAGCTTCGCCTTAAGGGGAACGCTATAGGTGAGTCCACGCTCAAGACATTCGTCAATCGTGTAGCGCGGAGGATCGATGTAGTAGTCAAGGAACTCAAGGACAAAGTTGTTGCGGGTGTCAGCGATGGGGAAGTTCTCGGCAAACACTTTGAAGAGGCCCTCGTTTTTTCTTTTTTCCGGAGGAGTGTCAAGCTGAAGGAAGTCTTGGAATGACTTCAGCTGCACCTCAAGGAAATCGGGGTAAGGAAGAGGGTTTTTAACCGACGCGAAGTTTACGCGGGGTTTTGCTAAAGTTATGTCTGACATCTAATCTTGTGGATTAAACATTAAAAAAGAAACTCGTAGGTGGGGGGATGAAAGAGGATAGAGAGGGCCGGAGGGTAAGGATTGACTCCTTCAAATCCGGCTTTTGTCAGGACTCTGACCGGTGATAATTCCGATTGGCTTTGAAACCGCCTGATTAACATTATTTAACCACAAAATCATCCCATTCAAATATCCGAATTTCAGCACAAAAAGCCAAAACCGCTTAAATGAAGGGATTACAAGATTAAAAGTGATTAAATTTTTATTTATAAATATAAATATTTATGTTTTTTTATACCGACCCGTCCATTTTAACGCAAATAGGTTAAGAAACTCCCGTGAGGGAGAATCTTAACCCATTGTACCTGATAAAGGGTGATATTATTTGAGCTCAACCTCAGCACCAGCTTCTTCGAGCTGCTTCTTGAGGCCTTCAGCGTCAGCCTTAGCCATGCCTTCCTTAACAACGCTGGGTGCGCCGTCAACCATTTCCTTAGCTTCCTTGAGGCCGAGACCGGTGAGTTCCTTCACGAGCTTAACAACGGCGAGCTTAGAAGCGCCGGCAGCCTTGAGGACTACATCGAAAGAGGTCTTCTCTTCTTCAGCGGGAGCACCAGCAGCGGGGCCAGCAGCAACTGCAACTGCAGCAGCAGCGGGTTCGATGCCGTAAGTTTCCTTGAGGATCTGAGCAAGTTCGTTTACTTCCTTAACGGTAAGGTTAACAAGTTGTTCTGCAAAAGCATTAAGATCTGCCATGATATTATAGTTTTATTTTGTTGTTTTTTTAATTTTGATGATTGTTGAGTGTGAGCAGAGAGGTCGTCTGGGATAACGGCTTACGCTTCCTTCTTCGAAAGTGTTTCGAGGATGCCATGAAGCTTGGTGCCACCTGAAGTAAGGGCGGAAACAACGTTCTTGGCGGGAGACTGGAGAAGAGCGACAACATCGGCGATGAGTTCGTTCTTGCTCTTGATAGCCACGAGGGTGTCGAGCTGATCTTCACCCATGTAGATAGTCTCTTCTACGTAAGCAGCCTTGAGGCGGGGAAGGGTGGCATCCTTGTCAGCCTTCTTGATGTCCTTGAGGAGCTTCGCAGGAGCGTTGCCCACATTTGCAAGCATCAGTGAAGTTGAACCGTGGAGAGCTCCGTAGAGTTCTGAGTAGTCACCTTCGAGTGATTCGAGTGCCTTGTGAAGAAGAGTGTTCTTCACGACCATGAGCTTGATATCGGCCTTGTTGCAGGCACGACGGAGAGCTGTGGTCTTTTCAGCATCGAGACCGGCAGTTTCAGTAAGATAGAAACAGCTGTACTCTTTAAGAGTCTTAGCTATATTCTCAATAGCAATGATTTTATCTTCCTTTTTCATTTTCTACAGTCAGCTTTAGAAGTTATTCATCGATTGACTTAGGGTCAATCTTGATACCGGGACTCATAGTGCTCGAAAGATAAATGCTCTTGATATAGGTACCCTTAGAGGCAGCAGGCTTGAGCTTGATGAGGGTATTGACAAACTCGCGTACGTTGGCAGCAGCGGCGGGAGCCTCGAAAGAGACCTTACCTACTGATGAGTGAACGATACCGTTCTTGTCAACTTTGAAGTCGATTTTACCCTTCTTCACTTCCTCAACGGCCTTGGCGACATCGTTGGTCACAGTACCGCTCTTGGGGTTAGGCATGAGGCCACGGGGACCGAGTACACGGCCGAGGGCACCAATCTTACCCATGATAGCGGGCTGAGTGATGATAACATCGACGTCAGTCCAACCGCCTTTGATTTTTTCGATATATTCGTCCAGACCGACATAGTCTGCACCGGCAGCCTTAGCGGCAGCTTCAGCATCGGGGTTACAGAGCACGAGCACGCGCACCTGCTTACCTGTTCCGTGGGGAAGCGTTACGACGCCACGCACCATCTGGTTTGCCTTACGGGGGTCAACGCCAAGACGAACATCCACATCAAGAGAAGCGTCAAACTTAGTGAAGGTGATGTCCTTCACGAGCTGTACGGCTTCAGCAAGCGAATACACTTTACCAGCTTCAACTTTCTCTTGGGCAATCTTTTGATTTTTCGTAAGTTTACTCATGTCAATTGAAGTTTAAATGTTTTCGGGGAATGTTCCTTTAACGGTGATACCCATGCTTCTGGCTGTACCGGCAACCATACGCATTGCCGATGCTACGGTGAAACAGTTCAAATCGGGCATTTTGTCCTCAGCAATTGCTTTTACCTGATCCCATGTCACTTCACCGACTTTCTTACGGTTAGGCTGAGCCGAGCCGCTCTTGAGCTTGGTAGCTTCGAGGAGCTGGATTGCCACCGGGGGAGTCTTGACTACGAAGTCGAAGCTCTTGTCAGTGTAATAAGTGATGACTACCGGAAGAACCTTACCGGCCTTGTCCTGAGTGCGGGCATTGAATTGCTTGCAAAACTCCATGATGTTGATACCCTTGGAACCAAGAGCAGGACCAACAGGAGGCGAAGGATTAGCGGCTCCGCCTTTGATTTGCAATTTGATCTGTCCAGCAATTTCTTTAGCCATGATAAATCTAAATTTTTGTTAATGATTCGGTTAAAACGATGTCCTCTGCTCTTTCACCATGATGTCTCCCCGACTGCTTTCGTAACCAAGAGCCGGAGAGCCGTCATTATTTATTTTAGGCTCGGAAACTGGAACATCTCCCGTGATCCCGCCGCCGGATAAACGCCGGCAGAATCGCGCGATGATTATTCACGCTCTACTTGAGAATTTTCGAGTTCAAGCGGGGTTTTACGCCCGAAGATCTTGACCATTACCTTCAGCTTCTTCTTCTCACGGTTGACTTCTTCGATAGTTCCTGAAAAACCGCTGAAAGGACCGAAGGTCACCTTCACGGTCTCACCTACCATATAATCGTTTCCGTCATCGGTCGTGTCACTCATTTCATCGGCCGTACCCATCATGCGGAGCACTTCGCTTTCGCGGAGAGCCTCAGGGGCGGCGTTCTTGCCACGTCCACGGAGGAAATCAATCACATTGGTAGTGTTGCGGAGTTCATAAAGAACTTCACCGGTAAGAATGCACTCCACAAAGACATAACCGGAGTAAAGGTTCTTTTCCTTTACGACCTTCTTGCCATTGCGGACGGACATAACCTTTTCAGTCGGAATCAAGACCTGAAAAACGTAATTGCCGAGGCCGGTGTTACGGATGGCTCCATCCAATACTTCTTTGACCTTAGCTTCTTTACCTGATATCGCACGAAGCACATACCAAGCTTTCTTCAATTCTTCTGCCATTGATTTCTTTCGTCTAAAAAGATTACTGACCGAGGCTGTAAATAAAGTGCATTACGGTATTGACCACCTGATCCATCACAAAGATTATCGCTGCTATAATGATGGAAGCTATCAGCACGATAACCGCGCTTTTGATCAGCTGTGTCTTAGTAGGCCAAGTAGTCTTATACCGAAGTTCGGTATAAGACTCCTCAATATCTGTAAGTAGTTTAAGTTTACTCATTTGTCGTGTTTTTAGCACGGGACGAGAGACTCGAACTCCCGACACCCGGTTTTGGAGACCGGTGCTCTACCAACTGAGCTAGTCCCGTAGGTAGAAAACCGACCCTCATGTTTCAGAATCTTATTCCCTCGGCAATGAGGGTCGGTTTCGTGTGGTTTATCCAGAGATCCGTCTCAGACGGATTCGTGAATGGCTTTGGTTAAGATACCTCAGGTATTATTCGAGGATCTCGGTGATCTGACCAGAACCTACTGTGCGGCCACCTTCACGGATAGCGAAGCGGAGACCTGCATCGCAAGCAACCGGGTTGATGAGCTCAACGTTGATCTCAACGTGGTCACCGGGCATTACCATCTCTACACCTTCGGGGAGAGTGATCTCACCTGTTACGTCAAGCGTACGGATGTAGAACTGGGGACGATAGTGGTTGTGGAAAGGAGTGTGACGGCCACCTTCCTCTTTCTTGAGGATATAGACAGAAGCTTTGAACTTGCTGTGGGGCTTAACAACTCCGGGGTGGCAGATTACCATACCACGCTTGATATCTTTCTTGTCGATACCGCGGAGAAGGAGACCTACGTTGTCACCGGCTTCACCCTGATCGAGGAGCTTGCGGAACATTTCGACACCGGTTACAACCGACTTCATGTCTGCGCCAAGACCCATGATCTGAACTTCGTCACCAACCTTTACGATACCAGTTTCGATACGACCGGTAGCAACGGTACCACGACCGGTGATTGAGAAGACGTCCTCAACAGGCATAAGGAAGGGCTTATCGATATCGCGGGGAGGCAGGGGAATCCAGTTGTCAACTGCATCCATGAGTTCCATAACCTTCTCTTCCCACTGGGGTTCGCCGTTAAGAGCACCAAGAGCAGAGCCACGGATGATAGGAGTTTCGTCGCCATCATATTCGTAAGCCGAAAGAAGGTCACGCATTTCCATCTCAACGAGGTCGAACATTTCTTCGTCGTCAACCATGTCACACTTGTTGAGGAACACAACGAGACGAGGAACGTTCACCTGACGGGCGAGAAGGATGTGCTCGCGAGTCTGGGGCATAGGACCATCAGTTGCAGCAACTACGATGATCGCACCGTCCATCTGAGCAGCACCGGTAACCATGTTCTTAACGTAGTCAGCGTGTCCGGGGCAGTCAACGTGTGCATAGTGACGGTTAGCGGTCTCGTATTCTACGTGTGCGGTGTTGATTGTGATACCACGTTCCTTCTCTTCGGGAGCGTTGTCAATCTGGTCGAATGACTTCACTTCAGAAAGACCTTTCTTAGCCAGTACAGTGGTGATGGCAGCGGTCAGAGTAGTCTTACCGTGGTCAACGTGACCGATAGTACCGATGTTAACATGCGGTTTGGTTC
>JAAVDF010000029.1 GCA_014801945.1 Bacteroides sp. | reverse complement strand
TCCATAAACTCCAAAATAAAGGCTTTCAGAGCAAAACTACACGGTGTAAATGACACAAAATTCTTTATATTCCGCCTTTGCAACCTCTATGCCTAAACACAGGTTTTTTACTATGCGCCATTCTTCATAATAATTTTTTATTATCCCGAACCTACTTTCATCAGCAGGTGTTATTACAATATAAATTACTGTTAACACCTCTCAATTTCAACTTTTATGAAGACGAAACTTATCGCTGCGGCTATGTCGCTTGTTGCTCTCGCAGGTTTTCAGAATACAGCCGAAGCATGTTCAAGAGTGCTTTACGTCGGAAATGATAGCCTTCGCATTGTAGGACGATCGCTTGATTGGAAAACACCTATCCCTACTAATCTCTATGTCTATCCCAGAGGAATGGAGAAGGAGGGAAATTCAATCCCCGGATCTGTTAAGTGGACTTCAAAATATGGTGCCGTCTATGCTGTCGGTTATGATGGCGGTGTCACCGAGGGTATGAATGAAAAGGGTCTCGTCGTCAACGGACTTTTCTGCAAAGGCACAATCTATGTCAATGATTCGACAATGAATCGCCCACCGATGTCGCTTGCCATGTTCCCCGCATGGATTCTTGACCTCTGCGCCAACACACCGGAGGCAGTCGAGATGATCGGCAAGCATGATTTCAATATCTCAGGCGCAACTTTCGATGGCGGTACGGTATCGACCCTCCATTGGGGCATCACCGATTCGCAGGGTCGCTCGGCAATCGTCGAATTCGATAAGGGAAATATCAAGATCTACCAAGGACAGGATATCCCCGTGCTGACCAATGATCCTACCTTCCCCCAGATGAACGCAATCAATGATTATTGGGTGAAGAAAGGCGGCACACACACGCTTCCCGGCACTGTGTCGAGTCCTGACCGTTTCGTGCGTGGCTATTTCTTTGATCACAATGTGGAGAAAACCGGCGATGCTGATCTCGGTCTGTCGATCATACGCTCAATCCTCTTCAACGTCTCCGTACCCTACACCTACACTGTCGAGGGTGAAGGTAATGTAAGTTCTACCCAGTGGCGTTCATTTGCCAACATCCGTGATCTCCGTTACTATTTTGATGTCGTGACCAATCCCGGTATCTACTATGTGGATCTTAACAAGTGTGATCTCCGACCCGGAGCATCAGTCATGAAACTCGACACCTCAAAGAGCTCGGATCTCGTAGGCGACGTGACCTCGAAATTCTTTAAGACCAAACCCTTTACTCCGATGTATTAATAATGTCGGACTATCGACTGCCCGATACGATCTACATCCCTTTCCTTGAATAACTTTATCTTATCATACTAAAGACACACAATTTCATCACCCCCGCTATCTATCTTCCGGTTGACAGGGCGGGGGTGATTTTTTATAGTTTTACCGATAAGTACCAATGACGGAAATACCGGCTGTTTGGCAGTAAGCGTTCAGCCCTACTGTCGGTTTGCATATCGGAAAAATTTTTACTACTTTTGCAGAAGTTAGCAATTTTAGAATAATATCAGTCCATGCGTCAATTTATCATCGCAACATTTATTGTCATCTCGGCTCTGCTTTCTTCGGGAGCGACTCCGCGCTGGGAGGCTGTCGATGTGCCCGGACGCATATTCACTGAGCAGCGGTCCGATGCGGATCAGACTGACGTGGTGGTCCGTGACGGGGCCATATACATTGCCTCGCAGCATCAGGTCAGTGTGAAAGTATTTACAATACTCGGACAGCTGATATCGCAGGAGACACTTCCCGCGGGTACTCACCGGCTCACCATGAGCACGAAAGGTATCTACATACTTAAAATAGGCACCACGACACGACGCGTGACAATTTGATGCCCATATTTTATGAAAGTACGTCTGATCATCAATCCCATCTCCGGCACGCGCAATAAAGCCGGACTTGACCGCATGGTCGCTGACGCACTCAGCCCGATGGGCTGGGAGCTCGAAGTAGTCTATACAAAAGGCCACGGCGATGCCACTCGTCTGGCTCTGTCGGCCGTGGAGAAAGGCTGTGACGTGGTTATAGCGGCCGGCGGCGACGGTACGATAAACGAGACAGCAGCTGCTCTCTGCGGCACTGGTGTGATACTCGGCATTCTGCCATGCGGATCCGGCAACGGTCTCGCCCGTCATCTCGGCATACCGGTCGATATCCGCGAAGGATTGAAAGTGATACTTGAAAATCATCCGGAGGATATAGACTACGCTACGGCAAATGACCGTAAATTCTTCTGCACTTTCGGTGTCGGCTTCGATGCCGCTGTGAGTGCGGCTTTTGCCCGGAAAAAGACGCGTGGAAAGTTCACGTATCTTCAGAGCACATTCGAGACCTACGCCAATTATGAGCCGGAGTACTACACCATCAGTGCCAACGGCAAGAAACTTACCGAGCGTGCGTTTCTTGTGGCCGTGTGCAACGCTTCGCAGTATGGCAACAACGCTTACATAGCTCCGAGTGCATCGATCACCGACGGACTGCTTGACGTGACGATCATACATGCTGGCAACACACTTTCGACTGCCCTCGTAGGGGTCGATATGATGACAGGTATGATCGAGCATAACATGCTTATCAATACCTTCCGCACGGACAATATTGTGATAGAGCGTGAGCAGCGTGGTCCGTCACATATCGACGGCGAACCTCTTGAAATGCCCGACCGTCTTGCCATCTGCTGTCACCACAATGGTCTGAGAGTGTTTACTCCCCAGTCAGTCGCTCCGTTCAAACCGATCCTGACTCCGGTCGCAGCCATGTTTACGGATTTCCGTATCGCTGTCTCAAACCTTTTCCAGCCCTCAGGGAAATAGTAGTGGACTCACTCTCGTTCCCTTTGCTCATGTTCTGAAAATCGTATTCAGCCCGGTTGTATCTGTGGCCGGCTGATCAAAAATAAGGCCATCCGGCAAGTACGTAACCCACGTCTTGCCGGATGGCCTGTAA
This sequence comes from Bacteroides sp., assembly GCA_014801945.1. GTDB lineage: Bacteria > Bacteroidota > Bacteroidia > Bacteroidales > Muribaculaceae > Duncaniella. Next base: position 65,282 of record JAAVDF010000029.1, on the reverse strand, counting down.
TTTCACTATGTAAGAGAGAATATGTATGAGGAAATGGATCAGAGGAGTATGCCGGAAGCTACCTTGTCGGCTGCATCCTGATCCTTGAGGGCCTCGATGATAGAGAGGGCGAAAGGAATGGCCGATGACGGACCGTTGGCAGTAATGACATTGCGATCTACGACGACACGCTGATTCTTATGATGTGCACCGCCGGCGGTCACTCCTTCCTCGAAACCGGGATAGCAAGTGGCGTCATATCCGTCGAGAATACCGAGCGGGGCAAGCACCACTGCCGGAGCTGCGCAGATGGCCGCAATCTTTCCTCCAGCCTCGTGCTGCGCACTCAGCAGACGGCACACGTTGGCATTGTCGGCAAGATTTTTTGCGCCGGGCATACCGCCGGGGACGATATACATGCGTGCACCCTCTTTACAGTCTTTTAGGAGAATATCAGCAGCAACTTCTATATTGTGAGCACCGAGGACGGCAAGTGTGGGGTTGATGGAGACGGTCTCAACGTCGATGCCTGCGCGACGGAGCAGATCCACTGTTGCGAGGGCTTCGATCTCCTCGAATCCGTCGGCGAGAAATAGGTAAGTTTTATCCATATCAGTTATAATTTTTATTAATTAGAATTGTGATTGATTTTTTGGGGTGTTGACGGTGTATGGGCGCGTCCCCACTGCTCCTACAACACTTGCTGACGGCAAAAATATTTATTAATTCTGAATTTTTCAGTAAATTTGAGGAAAAATTAGCTTGCATATGAGATTTTTCAAACGTCCGCTTTTGCCTTCCGCTCTTTTCCTCTTGGTGCTGTCGCTGCTTCTTGCCTCATGCGTTGGAGGGAGGGGAGAATACCGTAGGCTGCAGGGAGGTGTCTGGAACACGACATACAATATTTCCTACGCTTCTGCGACGGATCTGACGGATTCGGTCCTTGCCGTGATGAAGCAGGTCGAACTCTCGCTCTCGCCGTTCAACGACAGTTCGCTTATCTCTCGCATCAACCGTGGCGAACCGTGTGAAGTCGATTCGCTTGTACGTCGCATTTTCCTTGCCTCTCAGGAGGTCAACCGTGCGAGTTTCGGCCGTTTCGACCCGACGGTGGCTCCGCTCATAAACCTGTGGGGCTTCGGCTACCGCAATTCCGGAGTTGAGCCTACACAAGCCATGATAGACAGTGTGATGGTTTCAGTCGGGATCGGTGATTGCCAGATTGACTCACTGGGTCGTCTGCAACGCAAGACCCCGATGACCGAATTTAATTTCTCGGCCATCACCAAGGGCTATGGCTGTGATCTGGTCGGTGAAATGTTCCGTCGCAACGGCTGCAACGACTTCATGGTCGAGATCGGTGGAGAGATAGCCATGAGTGGCAGGAATCCCCGTGGTGAGGACTGGCATATCATGGTCGATGCTCCGGTGGAGAATGATACGGCTGTCGTGCATTCACGCATGGCTGTGATGGCAGTGACGGATTGCGGTGTGGCAACGTCGGGCAACTACCGCAACTTTAAGCAGACTTCCTCCGGACGGATATGGCATACGATAAGCACGCTTGACGGCCTCCCTGCCCATACGGATCTGCTTGCCGCTACTGTCATAGCCTCGACAGCGATGCTGGCCGATGCATACGCTACAGCTTGCATGGCTCTTCCGTCGGATAGCGCGCGTCTCATGCTTGAAAGAGTGCCTGACGTCGAGGCTCTTTTTGTGACCGTGAATCCATCTGACTCCGCTTTTGCCATCACCACTACGCCCGGATTTCCTGAGATCAAACGGTAAAATCGAGGATGGATCTGTGGGAAAGATGAATTTAACATATTAAATTAACATTGTTAAAACAGCCGTTAGAGAGGGTATATAGGCCATTTTTATGTTAAACAACATATTTTTGTAGCATAATTCGTGGAATAGATCTAACTTTGCAGCGGGTTTAGTTGTTTAATAATTGACGCAAGTCGATAACGGAGTCTCTCCGAAACCCATAGAGATGGGTTGACTGATGGGAGTTCCGTAGAGATATTCAGAAAAGAAAGATTGTTATATTTAGGTTTAATTTAAAATTTCTGCGATTATGAACAACATGTTTAAAGTTCTCAAGGCAGATGTTCACCACATTCTCCGCTCACTTGGTGAACGCGATTGTTTCCGTATGACAGGTGATTGCACCCTGCGCTCTCACGATGAAATGAAGTGATAGGCAGGTCACATCGCCAAACGGAACGAGATTAAAATTCGGAAGACGTGGAAAAAATCCCTCTCACGGCGTCTTCAGATTCAGGAATTAACTATTCCCATGTATGTTTAACTTTTAAAATGAACACATTATGAAAGTAACAAAAATGGTAAAGAAAGCCATCGAGTGGTATTGCGAATCAGCAGCCCTCATGTATCGTGTAAATGACACAAACAACTATCACGAACTCTGATAGCGAGATTGTCAATGTACACTCCGGGGATACCGGACGCCTAAAGTTTCCAAGGCAAAAGCGGCAATAGTGCCGTCAGTCCATAGGCGTTCACATCTTCTTCCCCGACTTGTTAAGTCTATTCACAGACAGAACACACACATACAATATTCTATCGCAGATCTGCCCAAAAGCGGATCTGCGATTTTTATATGGATATTTTTGAAAAATAGTCCAAATATGTTTACGGTATTTCGAAACAGATAAATTTGATTCTGACACAGCAGGATTAAATTTGATATATCGTCAATTATTAAAAATAGCTATGCTATCGGGGTGATGGGTTTGCATCAGTCGAGGGTCTGGACTCCTCCACCGTTGACCATGAGGGTCTGGCCGCTGACCCATGCCGAGACGGGAGCGGCGAAGTAGAGGACTGCTCCGGCAATGTCCGACACCTCTCCGAGACGCGCAAGCGGTGTGTGTTTCAGCATCCGGGCTTCAATTTCAGGAGTGAGTACCGATGCCAGCGCATGGGTCTTTGTTGCTCCCGGACCGATATTGTTGATGCGTATGCCCATAGGGCCGTAGTCGAATGCGAGGTTAGATGCAAGGTGATTGAGTGCGGCTTTGGAAGAACCGTATATCGCCATAGCAGGACTGTTGTTGATGCTGCTCATAGATGTGATATTGACCACACTTCCATATCCTGATTTCTGCATGTGTGGGGCCGCGAGTTTGCAGAGCTCCCAAGGAGCGAACACGTTTATGGCATAGATGCGCTCCACGTATGCGCGGTCGATATTGAACGGGTTCTCACGGCCTCCGCCACCCATACCGGCATTGTTGACGAGAATATTTACAGTCCCGAATGTGGTCACTGTAAATTCGATAAGGCGGCTGAGATCATCGCTGTTGAGCACATTGCAGTCGGTTGCTGCGGCCTTACCTCCTGCAGCCGTAATCCCGTCGGCTACGATGCGTGCCTTTTCGAGTGATAGGTCGCTCACCACGACCGAGGCCCCGGCTGCAGCAAGTATCTCGCACGAAGCACGTCCGATACCGTCGCCACCACCGGTGACGACAGCAACCTTCCCCGTAAGGTCAAACAATGAATCAATGTTATTCATAAGATATAATGGGTTTGGATTAATAATTTCATTAGTGGAAAGGGACTAATAGATTGCCTAATGTATTTAGACCCTGTATCTTAAAACAACATTCCAAAGTCTGCAAGAGTTTTTGCAATGGTATAGTATATTGTGTAAGTAATGAGGAGCGGTTACATCTAGGTAACTTCTACAGTATGACATTCATTGCTAATGATCGTGTGATATCCGGGCACCTATATCGGTAAATTAGTTTGTAGAGACGCGGTAATCCAATGGCTTGTAGGGACGCGGCGTGCCGCGTATGCCGAATGAAATAGTTATAGCCAAAGTTTCAGGCTGATGTATTTTATCCGGCATACGCGGCACGCCGCGTCCCTACAATTAGATTGATTCGTGCCCTCGTATCCACTCGATCGTGGCTATGATCGCACCACCGTTTTACGGTTTGACAGGGGGAGAACTAAATGATTTCTTTATCAATGTCAAGGACGTATGTGACGGTCTCTCCGGTCTTTTTCCTGACTTTATATGTAGTCTTTCCTTTGAGCACAAGACCATTGCGCTGCTCTTCCCAAGAAATCTCCTTGACAGGCCGTCCGTTGATGGACAATATTAAGTCATCAATCTCAAACCCTGCCTTTTGGGCTATGCCTCCGTCATAGATGCTGCTGACAATCCATCCGTCCGTTATGTCAGTCCTGTCCAAGTATCCCATCTGAATCGTTGAGCTTTTCTGATAGGAATTGTCTGAATTACTGTTGCGGCGTGCGTAGAGTGCATTGTGTGGAGCATCAATTATCAGATCGTAGTGACACAGAATCTCGTTGCCGATAATTCCGACGTGTGACCTGTCGGAGAGAGCACCTTCAGTGTTGTATGAAGCGGATATGACGACATTGTCAAGTTCATCAAGGAATTTGAAAGACTCAGCCCTGAAATTGACATCAGATCCGCTACCCCCGACACCCATATTCGAATAATAACATTTTGCTTGAGGTTTATTACTAAGATCCAGACCTTTCAGTGTCGCGTTGGTGAGAATCACGGTACTACCGCAACCTAAATCGAGGCGGAATGGGCCTTTGATACTTTGTAGGGAATCTATTTTCAATTCACATTCAATATCCACCCTGTTGTCATTGAACTTCACCGGTAGTTTTGAATAGCCGTCAAGCATGGAGGGAGTCAGCCTGTCAAGAGGAAGTAAGTAGCCATCTGAATAATTTACCATCAGAGGCTTGTCAAACACCGCATTGTTTCCGATCATACCGTCGGCATGTCGGCCAAGAATCTCACGCAAGTTTATGATCGGAGTAATCTTTTCATTATAGATCACATCGCCCATTTTCAATGGGATAGGGTCGATGATGATAGGGATAGTCTTTGCTCCGTCATTTCCGGCACCGCCCATCTTCGCGTTGCCTTTTCGGAAAGGCAATTTGCCGAAAGAGGATAATTCCACATAGTCTTTATCCATATAAAGCCTGTCAGCACCGGTGTCATAAATGAGCGAGACAGGTATCGTGTCCATGACAGTCCCCTGAATATAGACATGGGAATCAAGGATAAAAGGCAACGCCTTTTCTGGAACTTCCGCTGAAATGCTGAAAGCGGATAATAGCAGACTGATAGATATTAGTATAATGGTTCTCATTGGTGGAATTTATTTTTGTAGTGATTCAAGATACTCCCTGAATTGTTGCTTCATGATCGGGATGTCACCCTGTCTGTGCTGACTCTTCAGAGTCGCGGCTACGCTTTCCCAGTAATCCCTCGGATTGTTGAGCTTTTTCATGGCATCATCAAGCAGGTTGGGAATGAGTTTCAGATGCTCGGAACTGCGTTTATTGATTATTTTTATCATTTCGAGTCCGTCCCATTGCTGCTTACGGGATATGGGATATATGATCTTGTAGGGGTAATCCTCGATGATTGATTTGATCACAGCGATGGAGTCCTTTACCGGTCCTGCCCCGTCGATGTCACATATTACGATGCCGAAACTCTCTGTCAGCCTTGCGTCGGTGATGACCGGAAGTTTAGTTATGTCATAGCCTCCGCCCGCCAATCTATCGGCCATCATTTCCAGCTCATTCGGATCATCATCAATTATAAGTATCGGATGCCTTTTGCCTATGGAGGGGAGGTGTGAGGGCAGGGAATCGTATTTCAGAAAGAGGACGTATCCAATGATCAGAATGAAAAGCAGGATTAACGCGAAGATCAGAAGTGTGAATACGAATCGTGGTATGGTCATGGTCTTATCGAATCCTACGAGTGAAAGCACGGCGATCAATACTGTGAACCATATGCCACAAGCAGTTTTGACGAATGCCGTGTTAAAGAAACCGTGTTTTAGAAAATCAGGCATAGTTTTTTAGCTTCAAATTTTAGTTCATATCCCCATTTGTCAAGCATCAATGCATATATGCTTGGCAACGTTTGGTGTATCTTATCTTGCTCAATAGGATAGTAGGGGTCATTATTCAGTATTTCTGGGATCAACGGGTACTTAAGAAACTCGATCTCATCATCAAAATGACAGACAATCATACCCTCAAAATACTCCACTATGATACTGCTGCCTTTAGGCGCAGAGTTAAAGATATTATCCAAAAGGCTATGTATCAATTGATAGAATGTATTGCCTGCTCTTTTCGATTGCCTCATTTTCCCGCGATGGTCGATCGTCAGGTCGGGATAGAAATATTCGTTGAGCATATCGCAAGCCATTTTTATAGTATTACGGGGCGCTACCATCACGTCATACCCTTCGAGCAGGGCATCAATGTCACGGTCAACGATATATTCTCCAATTATTAAATCATGCTTGAACTCATTCATGTAGAGCCCCATCAGGTTTATATTGGATTTCCAGTTGTCGAGACCTCTCTCATTTGTGGTCTTAAGCTTTTTAATTATATCGTAGATGCTTTCGTATATCTCGAAACAGTTATGGAAAAGTATCTGAGGGAGTACGGCCTCAAAACCTGTCAGAACATTCTCAGAGTTGATGTCGCCGTTTGCATCGCCGTTTCTTAGGAATGACAATGTAAGCGTGAACAATGAATAAGGGATCTTGTTGAATAATAGTTTTTCGTCGTCGGAGCTTACTGAGATCAAGGGGTGCAGCCAATCCTTGTGGAGCTGTAGGATTTCCTTGACCTGCGATAAGCCTAATCCCTGACCACGGATGCCATCGGTATTGACTCCGCGGACTCCCGCATCGTAGATGTGTTCGGTCTCCTCGTTTTCGGTCTGCGGTCCGAGATTTTTGAATGAGAAGTATTTGCGGTTGCCGGACAGTTTGAGCTCCACCTCAAGCCAACTATGGTCAGGCATATATTTGTAGGCGTTGCTTGCGATCTGTAGCGGGACAAGCTGCATGATCTTAAGGCAGTCCGGAACCATGAATTCTCTGGCTTCGGGATCGGAGGCGATGTCAATGTGGTGAGGTTCCTCATCTAAGTTATCACTGAAAGAGAACCGGACCTGTTTATTGTCATTCTTTTCCTTACGGCTTCGGAAGAAATCATAGAGGGACTGACCGAAATCTATATCTACGGTCTTGAAATCATTCAGACTGGTATGTAGTTTTAATTGATACAGATTACTTTCCAATTGGTCAAGTAGAATCCGGGCATGGTTCCGGTTGGAATCGTGTTTGAAGCTGACTTTACTAAGTTCAGCGATGACCGATTCCATATTCTCGCAAAAAGCGTCGATACATTTATAAATATAACTTACTATCATTCGATAACAGACTTTTTATTTATCGATAAGCAAAGGTATGAATAAATTTCAACATCCGCTATTAATTTTTAAGAGTTACTTATCAAAATATTAGCTTGAATTTGTTTGGGATAGATCAGTACATTGCAAAAGAATTCATGCTTCTCCGGTGCATACCTGAGATTGACGGCTTTGAATATGACTTTTTTTAAAGAAAAATAAATCTTTATCCGTGTGAGGCAAGATTCTCGTTATTTTTAATTAATTTTGTAGGTGTAACTTGTATCTTTCTTTAAATAAGTCACATTTCTTCATTATATTTATGTCACTATCACGCAATTTAGCCTATTCGCTCATGACCACACTGGCTCTTGGCACTCTTGGCAGCTGCTCGCAGCAGAAACAGCTATCATATCCCGCCGCTCCGTCGGACGGGACTGTCGATACGATTTTCGGAATGACTGTCCCCGACATCTACCGTCCGCTTGAAAACGATACTGCAGCCGAAACCCTTGCATGGGTCGAGGCAGAGAATGCGGTGACCGAAGCATATCTCTCTCAGATCCCGTTCCGCTCAAAGATCAATTCACGTCTGACTGACCTCACAAACTACCTCAAGCGCGGGCTCAGCTACCGCGACAACGACGGTATGTTCTACTTCTACGAGAACGATGGCCTGAAGAATCAGTCGGTGCTCTACCGCAAACCCTCGCTCGACAGCGAGGAGCGCGAAGTGTTCCTTGATCCTAATGCGCTCAGCGATGACGGCACTGTGGCCCTTACGGGTGTATCGCAGTCCAAGGACGGCAAATATACAGCCTATACCATCAGTCGTAGCGGCAGTGACTGGACCGAGATCTATGTGATGGACACCAAGACCAAGGAACTGCTTCCCGACCATATCGAGTGGGCAAAGTTCACCGGTGCCGCATGGGATGGCGACGGTTTCTACTATAGCGCATATCCTGCTCCCGAAGAGGGCAAGGAGTTCTCCAACGCCAATCAGAACCACCTCGTCTATTACCACAAGATCGGCACTCCGCAGAGCGAGGACACCGTAGTGTTCAGCGATCCTGCCAATCCCTTCCATTTCCATCACGCACAGGTGGCCGAGTCTCAGCCCGTGGTGTTCGTGTCTGTCGGCGGTCAGGGTGTAGGCAACGCCCTTAAAGTACGCAAGAACGGTGCATGGGTCACAATGTCGCCTACGCAGGACTACAGCGTGGATGTCATTGACGTGATCGACAACAAGGTATATATCCTCACCTCCTACGGCGCACCCAAAAAACGTCTGATGGTGGCAGATCTCGCCAACCCTTCCATCGAAAATTGGAAGGAACTCGTCCCCGAAGCCGAAGGCGTGCTGACCTCGGCACAGTTCGCGGGCGACAAGCTTTTCCTTACCTACGAGAAAGATGCCGCCAACCAAGTGGCCATCTATGACATGAACGGCAACAAGGAAAGCGACATGAAGCTTCCCGGCTATGGATCAGTCGGTCTCTACACCGAGCGCAAGTATCCCGACGACGTGTATTATACCTTCACTTCATTCACCTCGCCCTCCGCACAGTATGCCTACGACACCAAGACGGGTGAAAGCCGCCTCCTCTTCCAGACCGAGGTCAAGGATGTGAACTTTGACGACTATGTGACCGAACAGGTGTTCTATCCTTCGGCTGACGGTACGAAGATCCCCATGTTCCTCACCTACAAGAAAGGACTCAAGCGCGACGGTAAGAATCCGGTATATCTCTACGGTTACGGCGGCTTCAACATCTCGCTTACACCGTCGTTCTCGGCTTACCGTATGTTCCTGCTGGAAAACGGTGTGATCTATGCGCAGGCCAATCTCCGCGGTGGTTCGGAATATGGTGAGGAATGGCACGAGGCCGGCACTAAGATGAACAAGCTCAATGTGTTCAATGACTTCATCGCCGCCGCCGAGTATCTCATCAAGGAAAATTGGACATCACCGGACTATATCACCATCGAGGGAGGCAGCAACGGCGGCCTGCTCGTCGGTGCGACTGTCAATCTCCGTCCCGACCTCTTCAAGGTGGCCATTCCTCGCGTAGGCGTTATGGACATGATGCGTTATCATCTCTTCACCATCGGCTGGAACTGGGCTTCGGACTACGGTACGAGCGCAGACTCTCCCGAAATGGCCAAGTATCTTTTCGAATACTCACCCATCCACAACATCAGCAACGACGGCACTCCCTATCCCGCTATCCTCGTGACGACGGCTGATCATGACGACCGCGTAGTGCCCGCTCACTCGTTCAAGTATGCCGCCACGCTTCAGGCTGCCGATACCGGCGACGCTCCCAAGCTCATCCGCATCGACTCCAAAGCCGGTCATGGCGCGGGCAAGCCCGTTGCGAAGGTCATTGATGAATACACCGACATGTATTCATTCATGTTCGAAAACCTCGGTATAGAACCTAAATAAGTTTAAAATTTAGAGTATAAAGCCTATGATGCCGTGTCAAAATTTATCTATTTTGACACGGCATCATAGGGAATTTGTCTGTTTTGACACGACCACCTGTCTTGAAACCACGATTCTACTCTCCCTATCCAACCTACAGACTGATGAAATCATTTACCCGGCTAAAGCTGCTTCCCGCGATCATTCTCACCGTATTCCTCACGGCTTGTTTCACAGGTGTGGAATACACACCGCGTGTGAGCGAACGCGATGTGAGGCGCGAGAACATAATCGTCACCCCCGAAGATACTTTCCTCGCCCATGTCGCGGACGAGGGTCTTGCGGACTGGAAACCGGGTAAGCGTTTCAGGATCACGGACGATAAGATCCGTCTGATATTCGGCGCGACGGCTTCGCCCTACGATTCGCTTGGCGGAAAGACGCTCGTCTTTACCGGAGCTAAGGAAGCCCCGTCGATCGTCGGCACGTCGGTGACCGATATCAGTTTTGTAACCGAACCTTCCAACGGGCGTACATACGTCTATCGCATCAACCGCCCGATGGCGAGAGTGATGGAGCAGCAGACGCTATCCATTCCGTTCACGATTCAGGAAAGTCTCGTGGAAGAGGCGCGTGAGCTGATGGATGGTCAGAATTACTACGTCATGACCCGCACGTGGCGCGACGATAAGGACAATTCGCTTAACGGACGCCAGTTCGTCCCGGTGACGATAGACTCTGTCACCCCCGGCAATGAAGTCTATCCGATCAAAGTCTCATTTACGGATGACAAAGGAAAGTCCGCCCGGATCTTCCTGCATCCCGGTCCGCGCGGCTACACTCCGCGATCGTTCGCATCGCTTTTCTCATTCTCTGATCCACGGTTGAAATATCCTTCCATCAGTGATGAATCATGGGAAAGGATCATCAACGGACGTGTCGCGCTCGAAATGACGCGTGAGGAGTGCCGTCTGGCACTCGGAGCACCCCGTGAGGTGGACCGCGGTGTGGATAACGCCTACATCCGCGAGGTGTGGCTTTACGAAAACGGTATCTACCTCGTGTTTGAGGATGGTATTCTCAAGATTTACCGCCATTGAACCTCCCCCTCAGGCTCTTTGTTAGATATATGTGGATGCTGTGTAAAAATCAACCCGGAATTTATCCATTCTGACACAGCCACTATACATATCTGAAACTTAACATAAAGAACAAAGAGCTATGATTACAGTAACATATCTTGATCACAGTGGCTTCGCGGTTACCACCCCTGAGGCCGTCATGGTGTTTGACTATTACAAAGACCCCAATAGGAAACTTGAAAAGGTATTGAAGGACAATCCGTCGAAAAAGGTGGTATTCTTCGTCTCGCATCATCATCTGGATCATTTCAACACGTCTATATTCGAGCTTGCACAGGATCGCAATCCGACCTATGTGCTCGCCAATGATATCTTCTCCCGCCTTGTCCCCAAGAAGGGTATATCCGTCGCATGGATGTCGGCCGGTGACGTGATCGAGCAGATTCCCGGAACAAAACAGGTGAAAGCCTACGGCTCGACCGATGAGGGTGTAAGTTTTGCCGTCACTCTTCCTGACGGTGAGGTCATCTTCCATGCCGGGGATCTCAATGACTGGCACTGGAGCGAGGAATCGACCGTGCGCGAGATCGAAAAGGCCGAAGCTAAGTTCAAGACAATCGTCAACCGTATTGCCGAGGATATACCTGAAGTGAAGATAGCCATGTTCCCTGTGGATGCCCGCATGGGTGCTGATTTTGCCAAGGGTGCTGAAATATTCCTTGAGAAAGTCAAGGTGGATAATTTCTTCCCGATGCATTTCTGGGGAGAACCCCAGAAAGCATGCGATTTCGCTTCCTATGTCCCAGAGGGGCTGCCGACCAAGTGCTATTGCCTCGACAAACCCGGTTTCAGCGTAGAGATAAAGTAAGAGCCACGCTATAGATAAAAATATATCAGCGGCACGTGTGGATCAGAACACGTGCCGCTGATATATTTTTATTCATGTCGGCCGATCAAGGCCGGACAGTGATGAGGTTCGATTTATTCGTTGGTCTTGCCTGCGGGAACAGCTATGGGATTGGGGGCAGCGTTGGCTTTGCCTGCTTCCCAGCCGAGTGCGCTTGCGCCGAGGACGGCGGCATCAGCCTCCTTGAGTTCGGAAAGGATGATTTTTACCTTACCCTTGAACACAGGCATCATGTGCTTCTCCATAGATTCGCGGAGCGGACGAAGAAGCAGATCGCCTGATTTTGCGAGACCGCCGAAGAGTATGATGGCTTCAGGCGATGAGAACACGGTGAAATCGGCAAATGCTTCGCCGAGTATGTTGCCGGTATATTCGAAGATCTCCTGAGCGAGTTTGTCGCCCTTCATGGCTGCGTCATATACATCCTTTGATGTGATGGCTTCGATGGGGATTTCGCGGAGGAGCGATGCGTCATCACGGATTTCGAGGAATTCACGTGCGGTGCGTGCCACACCGGTAGCCGAGCAGTAGGCTTCGAGACAGCCTGTGCGTCCGCAGCCGCAGAGACGGCCGTTGTTGCGGCGCATGATTGTGTGACCGAGCTCGCCGGCAAATCCGTCGTGACCATAGACAAGCTGTCCGTTGATGACGATGCCGCTGCCGACACCTGTTCCGAGAGTGATCATGATGAAGTCACGCAGACCGCGTGCGGCACCGTAAGTCATTTCGCCGATGGCGGCTGCATTAGCGTCGTTGGTGATGGCTACAGGCACGCCGAACTTCTCGCTGACGAGCTGTGCAAGGGGCAGGGGAGAGGGCCAAGGCAGATTGACGTTGCCCTCGATCATGCCGGTGTAATAGTTGGCGTTGGGAGCACCGATACCGATACCGAGGATCTTATCGACAGCATCGTTGGCTTCGAGAAGACGGTTGACCTCGGTGTGAAGTTCGTTGAGATAGTCATTGAAGTCAGCGTGTTTCTGAGTTTTGATCGATGAACTTGCAAGGACTACGCCACGCGCGTCAACAATACCGAAGACGGTGTTAGTACCGCCGATGTCGATACCTAAAACATAAGGTTTGCTCATTGGAAAGTAACTTTTGAGATTGTTTTGTATATAGGTTTAATTTCGGGTGTTCGATTGTTTGTACTTTGCAAATATACAAAATACTGATTGAACTTGTTGGCGTGCACGCCTAAAATTCAATCAGTATTTATGTATTTTTAAGGTAATAGTTGTTATATGACAGACTATCGGGGGCAAGTTGAATTTAAGCGATTCATCTTGTCAGAATTTAAGTATTATTCCTGCATTGGCCACAAAGCCGTCAAGCGGAGCATAGATATCGCGGAATTCCGGATTTGTGAGAGTGCCTGTATAGATCGTGTCAAAACGTGTCTGACGGCGATCAGTAAAGTTTTCGAAATTAGCATAAATCGAAATTTTATCCCATATCTTCTGAATCATAAATCCCATCGTGACATAGTCTTTAGCTATAAGCCCGTCAGTTAGATGCTGCCTACCAACATAATATAGCTCATATCCAATACGCCAGCTATCCTCGATCTCGTACATGAGCATGGAATTAAGGCGATGTTTTGGCACAAGTGTTTTCGTATGACTCAATCCATTTTCTTTCACTCGTGCATCGGTATATGTATAACCTAAGAACAGGCTGAAATCAGCATACATCAGCTTGACGTTGGTTTCAGCTCCTTTACTATTCATATTACCAGCTATATTGTAAAATCTATAAAGTCCATTATCCTCTCGTTTGAGTTCAAGCGGATGGCGGAGATAAGTATAGAAAAATAATTGGTTGAATGTCATCAACAGTCTGCCGTCAGCAATAGCTGTACGGTAATTGAAATCTATATTCGTGCCATAGCTACGTTCAAGCTTATTGAATTTCTTGTCAATCGGAAGAATATTTTCATACTGTAATCTCTCGCTTTCTTCTGTGAAAATGGACGGTGGTTTGTATCCGAAGCCACCTCCGATCCGGGTTGAGAATTTATTATTGAATTTGATCAGTCCAGAGATACGAGGTAAGACAACAAATCCATAATCATGCACATAATCCCCACGCAAACCTGTTTCGAGAATAAAATGGTCAGTCAGAGTGGTGGTATTCTGAATAAAAGCTCCGAAAGTGTTCAGTGAATAGTCACGTTCGGACAGTGTGGTCACACGCCTTTCATCAAAATGCTCTGTCCAGACATTAAGACCACCTATCCATTCGCTTCCTTCTGCTGAATGTAAATATGAAACCTCACTGAACGAGGTCCATTGGTCTCCGTCAAAACAATAATCGGGGATAGAGATTTTGCGGCGAAACAGGGTGACACTGTTTTTTACGTTGATACTGCTTTTATCGTTTAGCCTATGATTCAGAGCAAGGCGTGAGCTGTAGCGTTGCGACTTATTCCTTTCAAAATATGAATGGTGTTCCGAAGCTCCATGCTTGATGTAGTTAATATCGCCTCCGAGACGATCTTCAATCATGGTTTCAACACCGAAACTTCCGGTCGTTTTATCAGTTGGATATATGAATATGGTGGGATTGAATGTGAAACGATTGAATTCCGGAATAGCAGTAAAACCAATGTCGGAGGGATCATAGGCCCAGTTGCGATTATAGGAAGTAAAGATAGTTGTACCGATCTTGTTGAATCGCTGACCATAGAAGGCGTTCACATCAAGTCCTTTGGCGGAAGTTCCGTTGAGTTGTAGTTGCAAGTCTCGTTTCTCACCCGGCGTTTTTGACACGAGGTTAACGAGACCAGCTATCGCTCCGCCTCCATATAATGTACTGGCTGATCCTTTTATGATCTCTACCTGTCGTAGATCGAGAGGAGGTGTCTGTAAGAGACCCAATCCAGCCGCTGCACCGGAGAATACAGGGAATCCATCTTTAAGTATTTGTGTGTATCTACCATCAAGACCTTGGATTTTGATAAGTGAATTGCCGGATATCGGCGAGGTCTGTTGGGTCTGAATACCGGTGCTTTCACTAAGGAGCATACGGATATCTCCCGGCTTCATAAGATTCTTTTCCTCAAGTTCTTCGGAACCGATGAATTCAACTCGTGTGGGAATGTCATTTATGGTTCGGGTACCGCGCGTAGCAGTCACCACCACTTCCTCAAGTTCATTTTCATCTTCTTCGAGAGAAATGACGATTATTTCATCGGGTTTTGAGAGTGGGAAGTTATAACTCTTTCGTTCTGTTTCATAACCGATGCATGAAAAGATAATTGTGCATGGGCCATCCGGAATATCATTTATGATGAGCATACCTTCGGCATCGGCGATAGCTCCTTTATCTGTCCCTTGGATTAAGGCTGTCGCTCCTGTGAGGCTTTCGCCGCAATCTCCGTCAATTAGTTTTGCTTTGAACGTATTTTGGGCACAGATAGTCTGTAGCGAACATATAAGAATCGCTAAAAAGATATGTAATTTTTTCATTGAAAAGTGAGATATGTTTAGTTTAGTAAGTATGTGTCATCAGATCACACGGTATTTATCGCATGACCTATTCCAATGATACATAATAAAAGTATCACCTAACAATGAAAATGGAGTGGAGGAGGTGTATCAACCGTAATTGATATAGAGGGAAGATTCGTTATCGGAGGAAATATATATACCGGGTGATATGTGGGCTCAACATAAATACAGATAGCGTGTTCAACATTAAAACCGGTACAAGTTGTACAGGCAATGAAAGGAGAACAGCAACTGCACCCACAATCACAATCATCCCCACAGCAATTATTATCCTGACATTGACACAGCATGCACTTGTCATGTTCAAATGCAGGCGCAGTGCACATGATCATGATAAATGAGGCTAATATCAGCGAAATCAGACGCATTTGGAGAATGGTTGTCGAAAAAATAATTTAGTCACGCAAAGATATGAAGAAATGTGGTAAAAAAAATTTTTTACCACATTTCTTCATACATTTAATATATCAGATTGTGCGGCCGGGGTAGGCTTTGAGGGCGGCAGCGAGGATCTTCATTGCGCGCGAGAGATCCTCTTTGTTGAGGACGTAAGCCATACGGACTTCATCCTTGCCCATGCCGGGAGTGGTGTAGAAACCGGAGGCAGGGGCCATGAAGATGGTTTCGCCGTCGAGGTTGAAATCGCGCAGACACCACTGGCAGAATTTGTCGGCATCATCGACCGGGAGTTTAACCACGGTGTAGAACGCGCCCATCGGGATCGGCGTATAGCAGCCGGGGATCTTGTTGAGTTCGTCGATGAGAAACTTGCGGCGTTCCACATATTCATTGTATGTGGCGAGCATGTATTCTCCCGGAGTGTCAATGGATGCCTCGGCCACGATCTGTCCGAGCAGGGGAGGACTTAGACGTGCCTGACAGAATTTCATCACGTTAGTCTTGAGCTGAGGATGCTTGGTGATGAGCGCACCGATGCGTATGCCGCACTCGTTGTAACGTTTCGATACGGAATCGATCAGCACCACCTGCTCCTCGATGCCGGGAAGATGGAAAGCGGAGATGTAGGGAGCACCCGTGTAGCAGAACTCACGATAGACCTCGTCGGAAAACAGGAAGAGGTCATATTTCTTCACGAGATCGCGTATCTGGAGCATCTCCTTCATGGTGTAGAGATAACCCGTCGGATTGTTGGGATTGCAGATGAGGATACCCTTGGTACGCGGGGTGATCAGCTCCTCGAACTTCTCGACCGGCGGAAGGGCGAAACCTTGGTCTATGTTTGAGGGGACGGTGATGATCTTTGCTCCTGCCGAAATGGCGAAGGCCATGTAGTTGGCGTAGGCCGGTTCGGGGACTATGATTTCGTCGCCGGGATCGAGACAGGCCATGAATGCGAAGAGCACGGCTTCAGAACCGCCGGTGGTGACGATGATGTCATCGACATCTACCTCGATGTTGAAGCGGTGGTAATACTCGCGCAGTTTTTCCCGGAGTGAAGGGAGTCCGGCGGAGGGACTGTATTCAAGGACCTTACGGTCGATGTGTTTCAGTGCCTCCAGCCCGGCGGGAGGAGTGGGGACGTCGGGCTGTCCGATGTTGAGGTGATAGACCTTGATGCCCCTTGCCTTAGCGTCGTTAGCGAGCGGGGCGAGACGGCGGATAGGCGAGGCGGGCATGATGGTGCCGCGTTCCGATACGTTTGGCATTGCGTTATGTTGTTGGTTTCTTGTTAGTCAATTGGAAGTCGGATGAATTCTCCGGTAGAGTCTTATTCAAGACCCTGTTCCTGAATGTTGATATAGATCTCCTTGTCGATCGGAGTCAGCTCCTTGTGGCGGCGTGCCATCATGCGCGATGCGGTGTCGAAGAAGCGTTCCATGATGACGGGTTTCATGCCGAGAGGAGATCCTTCGGTGAACGATTGGAGATATGTGCGCGGGAAGCCTGCACCATAGAAGTTCACACCTACGCCTACGACGGTTGCGGTGTTGAACATGGTGTTGATGCCGGCCTTCGAGTGATCGCCCATTATAAGTCCGCAGAATTGCAGATCGGTCTTTACGAAACGGCCTTCCGCCATGCTCCAGATCTTTACCGGACCGTAGGTGTTCTTCAGGTTGGAGGCTGTGCATCCGGCACCGAGGTTACACCATTCGCCGATTACGGCGTTGCCGAGGAAGCCGTCATGAGCCTTGTTGGAGTAGCCGGTCATCACGACATTGTTGAGCTCACCGCCCACCTTGCAGTACGGGCCCAGAGTGGTCGCCCCATAGATCTTTCCACCCATGTTGACCACGGAGTGCTCGCACATCGCTATCGGGCCGCGCAGACATGCACCCTCCATGATTTCGGCGTCGCGACCGACATATACCGGGCCTTTGGTGACGTTGATTATAGCGGCCTCGACTGTCGCACCCTCTTCGATGAAGAGTTGGGAGGGGTCACCGATGAGACGGCAGGTATCGCTCAACGGTTTTGACTTGCGGCCCTCCGTGAGGATGGCGAAGTCGCGGCGGACAGCCTCGTCGTTGAGCATGAAGATGTCCCAGATATTATTGATGGCAAAGGGAGTGTCCCTGTAGGCCACGCTCTCTTTCGGATCACCGTTGCCGCGTTTGGCCAGACGGATGCCTTGATGGAGGAGCTCCTGCCCGGGTTCAAGGGCGAGGATGGCCTCAACGAGCGCGGAATCCGGATGAAGATTGCCGGCAATGAAGAGATTGTCGCCGTCCGCTGCCTCGATCATGGGATATTTCATCGACAGATAGTCCTGCGTGGAGTAGGAATATGTGCCGGGTATGGCGCGCTGCCATTTCTCGGAGATTGTGGTTATGCCGTGACGCAGAAGTGCCACCGGACGGGTAAGGGTAAGCGGAAGGAGACGGCTACGCACTTCTTCCGGATCAAAAAGGATTATATTCTTCATCGTGGTTTCCGGGTAAAATGGTTGGGTTAGATGTTTATGGCCAAGCAATCGGCCACCCGTTGGAGGTGAAACCGTAAGCTGTGTTTCTATAAACAGCCGGTAGAGGCCATAAGATTGACAAAAATACGAATTAATTGTGAAATCATCTCTTTGTCATAGCATTTTTTTGTAAACGATGAGTTTCGGTGATCATTAACGGGCCGCAGCACTCGTGCCAACATCCGAAAAAAGTTCACTCTACAGAGGTTAAAAATAGTTAATAAAAATTATATGGTTTTTCCTGTCCAAATAAACTTCTTACCTTTGTGGCTGAAAAGAAGCACCATTTAGTTGCAATCCTTGGACTGATAAAATTTTTACGCATTAAATTCATAATTTTGGACTAAGGAAAAAAGGCAACATTGGTCAGTGGTCCGCCGTGACGGCGTCTCACCGGACAACAAATGGTGTAGTGTAAGTATGATATAATCTCTACATTATTGGAAAGGAATAGTTTTTAACTATTTGACGCCTTTTGGCTTTGGTCCTGTTGCTCCTTGATCGAAAGGGGCAGCGGACAATTTTTTTATACCCCTGTCCGATATGCAATATTCCTCCCGATTTTATCGTTAAAAGAGAGATGAGACAACGGATTTTCAGCCTCTTCCCGACCCTTTTTCCTATAAGGTTTCTTTCGGTTGTTATCGTCGCGGTTATCGTCGCGGCCCTTTCGTCGTGCTCGACCAAAAAGAACACTGCCGCCACGCGCAATTATCAGGCGTTCATCACACGTTACAATGTGTATTTCAACGGTAACGAGCATTTCAAGGAGACACTGAAGGAGCTGGAAAGGGCCTACGAGGACGACTATACATCACAGCTGTTCATGCACCCGGTGGAAGCATACGCCAATCCCAAAGCTCCGCAGCCTACCGGGTCATTCACCCGCTCCATAGAGAAGGCTCAGAAAGCCATACAGCTCCACTCCATCAAGAAGCGTCCGCAGAGAAAGCCGGGAAGGTCAAATGATCCGGAGTATAAGCAGTGGCTCAAACGGGAGGAATACAATCCCTTTCTCCATAATGCATGGATGCTTATGGGTCGCAGTCAGTACTTCAACGGTGACTTTCTCGGAGCGGCATCGACGTTCTACTATGTCGCCAAGCATTTCTCATGGCTTCCGGTCACTGTCACCGAGGCCAAGCTGTGGCAGGCACGCAGTTACTGCGCGCTTGACTGGCTTTTCGAGGCCGAGACCATCCTGACCCGTATAAAACCCGACGAGCTGACCAATTCGACCCTGAAGGAACTCTATTACTTCACTTCCGCTGATTTCTACATCCGTTCCCACGACAATCCCAAGGCCATACCGATGCTGAAGGAGGCACTGCGTTATGCAAGCGGATCGCAGAAAACCCGTCTTAATTTCCTGCTTGGTCAGCTCTATGCTGCCGAGGGTGACAACGCGGCCGCATATCAGGCATACAAAAAGGCCGGAAGTTCGACATCGGCCTCCTACCGTACTAAATTCAATGCCCGCATCAAGCAGAGCGAGGTGTTTCAGGGCGCGGACATCGAACCGGAAGTCAAGGCCCTCAGGCGCATGACCCGCTATGACCGCAACAAGGAATATCTTGATCAGATCTACTATGCCATAGGTAATCTCTATCTCTCGCGCCGCGACACGGCCAATGCTATAGCCAATTATGTCCTTGCCGCTGAAAATTCTACGCGTGGCGGAGTGGAGAAGGCTTTCTCGCAGATCACTTTGGGAGGTCTCTACTTTGACCGCCGTCGCTATGATCTTGCCCAGCCGTGTTATGCCGAGGCTGTGCCCCTGCTCCCCGACGATTATCCGGACCTCGCCCTTCTGCAGCGTCGGTCCGATGTGCTCGACGAGCTTGCCGTCTATACGCAGAATGTGGTTCTGAATGACTCGCTCCTGCGCCTCGCCGCCATGCCGGAGGCTGAGCGTCTTGCTGTGATTGACAAGATTATATCCGATCTGAAGAAAAAAGAGAAGGAGGAGGCAGATGCCGCCAAGCGCGAGGAGTATCTGGCACAGCAGGAAGCGGCCGGGTCGGGTCTGAAGCAGAACAATGCGCAGACACCCAATTCGTTTTCACTGAATACTGATAAGTCGTGGTACTTCTACAATACGGCTGCACGCAATGCCGGCCGCACTGACTTCCAGAAGCGGTGGGGTTCGCGCAAGCTTGAAAATGACTGGCGACGTCGCAACAAGGCTTCGTTCAGTTTCGATGATTTCAGTGAATCCGGTGATGGTGAGGAGGATCTCGCCGAAGGGGAGGTGTCGCCTGACGATACCGATGATCCGGAGGCAGCCGAAAAGGCCAAGACCGAGGCTGCCAAGGCTTCCGATCCGCACGAGCGTGAATATTACCTGCGTCAGATACCTTTCAGCGATGTCGAGAAGGTTACGGCTGAGGATGTCATACGCGAGGGCCTCTACAATTCAGGTCTCATACTCAAGGATAAGCTTGAGGATTTCGATGCCGCTGATGCCGAGTGGCAGAATCTGCTCGGTCGTTACCCCGACAATGTGTATCGCCTCGATATATATTATAATGAATACCTGATGAACGTGCGCAGCGACCGCCCTGCCGAGGCCGAGCGTTACCGTCAGTTGATCCTGTCGGAATTTCCTGAGTCGGCCTATGCGAAGGCTATGGCCGATCCGGCCTATATCGACAATCTCCGCTCGATGTTCGCGCGTCAGGAGGCTCTCTATGATGAGGCATACGCGGCATATCTTGCTGATGACAACAGGCATGTCCACGAGGCATACGAGAAAATGGTGGCTGACTATCCGCTGTCGCCACTCATGCCTAAATTCATGTTCCTTCACGCACTTGCATTTGTGACGGATGACAAACCGGAGGAATTCGGCAAGACGTTGAAGGATCTTCTCGAACGCTATCCGGAGACCGACGTCACGCCCATGGCCTCGTCATATCTCAAAGGGCTTGCGCAGGGGCGCAAACTGCGTAGCGGAGGTTCGAATATGCGCGGTATGCTCTGGGACATCCGTCTTTCCAACGACTCTACCGCCAACGGTGATCCGGGGGAGATTGAGTTCGTGCTCGCCCCCGAAGAGCCTCACTATCTCGTACTGCTGTTCTCTACGGAAGATATTTCACCCAACGGACTTCTCTTTGATGTGGCACGTCATAACTTCACCACATATATGGTACGTGATTTCGACCTCGAAGTGATGAATTTCGGCCGTCTCGGTCTGTTGGTCATCAAGGGTTTCCGTAATGAGGGTGAGCTGAATCATTACCGTTCGCTCCTTGCACGCGACGAGGGTGTGACCATCCCTGAGGGTGTGCGTCCGGTTCAGATCAGCAAGAGTAATTTCGAGAAACTTCTGCAAGGTGGCGGATCGTTTGATGACTATTTTCGTTTTCTTGGCGAGGAGACTGTGCGTGAGACCCACGAATCAGTCCTGCCGCCGGATGAATATCCCTCGGCGGATGAGATGTATGCCACGGATGATGAATCCGCAGAGTCAGGACAGACGGCTTCATCGGCGGAAAAAGATGGATCGACAGGCCCAAAGGATGTCTTACCGGTGCAGGCTGTTACGCAGGATAGCATTGAGAGTGCAGGCCAGTCCGATCCCGCCGGAATGCCTGTACGCGAGCTTGACACTACAAGGGATGAGAGTCCGGCTAAACCGGATACACTCAGGAAGACCACTGTTCCTGCTCCGGTCGTAACTCCTGCCGGACAGTCCGCGACCCCGGCTACTTCCACCGAGAAAGCAACCCCGGCTACCTCGGCGGATAGTATCTCCACGCCGACAGGTGTAACCCCGGCTACTCCCGCCACCACCCCGGCGAAGAATGTGCCTGATAATGTTCCGGCAAAAAATGTGCCTGCCACACCCTCGAAGACGACAAAACAACCGTCCGTACCTGCGCCCAAACCAAAGGTGACACCCAAGAAAGAGCCTGTGCCCGCACCGAAAGTCGTCCCGATCACACCACAGACTCCCTCACTTCCCGATTACCCCCTCGGCAGCGAAGGCGATGAGGATGATTGAGGCATGACTGAGATGTGAGAATATTTTAAGATATGAAAAAGATTGACTAACTTAGCACCGAAATATTTGAGAAATTTCGGTGCTAACTAATGTCAAAAAGAATAAAGCAGCGCGAGGAAATTTAAAAATTACATGGCTTCAACAATACTCTGGGCAGATGATGAGATAGATCTGCTTAAACCTCACATAATGTTCCTGCAAGGGAAGGGTTACGATGTCGTCACCGCGTGCAGCGGTGCGGATGCGCTTGCGCTTGTGGATGAGCAAAATTTTGATCTTATAATCCTCGATGAGAATATGCCGGGTCTCACGGGTCTGGAAACTCTACAGCGGATCAAGCTTGCAGCTCCCCACATCCCTGTGATCATGATAACCAAGAGTGAGGAGGAGAATATTATGGATCAGGCCGTGGGCAACAAGATCGCCGACTATCTGATCAAACCGGTCAACCCCAAGCAGATACTTCTTTCAATCAAGAAGAATCTGCATTCGGATGAGCTTGTCTCGACTCAGACCGGCAGTGACTACCGTCAGGAATTCACGCGCATATCGCAGCTGATCGGTTCGGCCACGACAATGGCTGATTGGATGGAGCTTTACCGTCTGCTTGTCCACTGGGAGATGCAGCTGTCGGCCGCCGAGACGCAGATGGACGAACTTCTCGATATGCAGCGCAAGGAGGCCGGTACGGCTTTTGCAAAGTTCGTGAAAAACAATTATGCGGACTGGATTACTGATCCGCAGATGGCCGACCGTCCGTTGATGTCGCCTGAAGTGTTCAAGACCCACGTATTTCCGCTGCTTGATGCCGGTGAGAAGGTGTTTTTCATACTGATCGACAATTTCCGTCTTGATCAGTGGGCCGCTGTCAAGCCTCTGCTTGCCGACACGTTCAATTTCCGCGAGGAGCTTTATTGCTCCATTCTCCCGACGGCCACGCAGTATGCCCGCAATGCCATATTTTCCGGACTGATGCCTAAGGATATAGCATCAATGTTCCCGGAGCTGTGGGTCGATGAGGATTCGCCGGAGGGTAAGAATCTCAACGAGTCGCCACTGATAGCCACGCAGTTTGAGCGTTACCGCCGCCACTGTAAATNCTCCTACACCAAGATCAACGATTCGGCNGCCGGTGAGAAGCTGCTGCGCGAGTTCTCNAATCTGCTGTCGAACGATCTGAACGTGATCGTCTTCAATTTCATCGACATGCTTTCCCANGCCCGTACTGAATCCAAGATGATCCGTGAGCTTGCATCGACCAATGCTGCTTACCGTTCGCTTTCGGAGTCATGGTTNCGCCACTCGTCGGCCATAGAGATTTTCCGACGCATAGCGGCCAAGGGTTANAAGATCATCCTTACGACCGATCACGGCACAGTCCGTGTGGATAATCCNATCAAGGTGGTGGGCGATAAGAATACCAATACTAATCTNCGATATAAGATTGGAAAAAATNTGGCCTACAATCAGAAGCAGGTCTATGAGGTGAAGAATCCGGCTAAACTTGGACTTCCGGCCCCGAACGTNTCATCGACCTATATCTTCGCTACTGGCCGNGACTTTTTCGCTTATCCGAACAACTATAACTACTATGTCCAGTANTACGACGGGACATTTCAGCACGGCGGCATATCGCCGGAGGAGATGCTCGTCCCGCTCATCACGCTCACAGCAAAGTNACCNGNANGAAAAATTAAATCGNTTGTAGGNNCTGCGCTTGCGCTGNCCNTANAATCGGAAATTTAATTATATCTGANACANTTTNCGTGTCTCAGGACGAGAGTCAANATTTCAAAAAAACTAAAGATATTACATTATATATGAAACAGATAATGATCCCTAATGCCGATGCGCTTGCTGAGGCTGCACACGAGTTTCTCGGTCTGATGGACGATGCCACCGTCTTCGCTTTCGACGGCGAGATGGGAGCAGGCAAGACCACGTTTATCAACGCGCTCAGCCGTGCGCTGGGTGTAGAGGATGATCCGACTGGATCTCCCACATTCTCGATTGTCAACGAGTACCGCTCCGACACCACTGCCGAGCTCATCTATCATTTTGACCTCTACCGTATCGAAAACCTCGAACAGGCATTTGACATAGGTATCGAGGATTATCTCGATTCAGGCGCACTCTGTCTGATCGAATGGCCTGACCGCGTGGCCGACATTCTTCCTGANGATACCGTATGGGTGAAGATNGACGTTCTCCCTGACGGGGCTCGTCGTCTATCGGTCGGTACNGCTGAAGAGATCGCGGCTCTATGAAGCTGATCGAGCTTGACGAATGTGCATCGACCAACACGTATCTTGCCTCGATTGCCCCGGCCTCACCTCACGGGACAGTCGTGGCCGCCCGCAGGCAGACGGCAGGGCGCGGACAGCGCGGCAATTCGTGGGAGTCAGCTCCCGGAGCGAATATCACCATGTCGNTGCTCCTGCGACCCGAAGGTCTGCATCCGTCGCGTCAGTTCATCCTGTCCGAGGNGGTCTCATTGGCTATCGTAGAGGTATTGAAGCGTCATCTNCCCGGTGAGNCGGTGAAAATCAAGTGGCCAAANGACATCTATGTNNGCGACNGCAAGATATGCGGCATACTNATAGAGCACAGCATCACCTCGTCCGGTATCAATCATTCGATAGTCGGTGTGGGGATCAACGTCAATCAGCTNTGNTTCCTGTCNGATGCTCCTAACCCGGTGTCGATGTTTCAGATTTCCGGNCTGAAGTTTGATGTCGGTGCNCTGANGGTCGAGTTTTGCGAAGCGATCCTCCGGGAGGTTGACGAAGCTCTCCGTTCGGTGGNCACAACGGAGGGNGAAAGNNTTTTCCGGCAGCGGTACTTCGATGCGCTCTGGCGCACGGATACATTCTATCCATACCNCGACAATCTCCGGGGNGAGCTGATCGAGGCTCGTGTGGAGTCAGTCGCNCCGGATGGAATCATCACTCTGCGCCTCCGTGACGGCTCTGCACGCAGCTATGCATTCAAGGAAATCAGCGCGGTGGTTAAAGAATCTTTATTGTGAAAACATTCATAGCTTGGGTGGTGTTATATAGGCAAACAAAATCCTAAAAGCTATGAACGATTTCGAAAAAATAATCAACAGTGACAAGCCTACGCTTGTAGATTTCTTCGCAACTTGGTGTGGCCCTTGCAAGATGCAGAGCCCTATTCTTGATGAATTAAAGAATAAAGTCGGCGATGCTGCAAATATTGTCAAGGTCGATGTTGACCGTAANCCCGACATCTCTGCAAAATATCAGATCAGAAGCGTCCCGACCATCATTATCTTCAAGAATGGNGAACCTCAGTGGCGAGCTTCAGGTCTCCAGCAACTGGAGGTTCTTGAGGACAAGATCCGTATTCAGGAGCAGCCCGGTAAATAATACCGCCGCTGATACTCCTTATAAAACGATTTTTTAAGCTACGATTACATATTTTTTGCCTCGTCAGCCGACTTTCGGTTGACGGGGTTTTTGTTTATCTGACANCCGGCATATATTGGGGNGANGTTTCAACCAAAAGTTGCGGATCTGGAATTTATTCAGTAGCTTTGTAGTTGGATTTTGNATGGATTTATATACTATGGATATATCGAAAGGTTCAAAAATCAACCGACTACTGTCTGAAGGGANATACGGAGGACTATTTTTCTCTGAATGGCTTGACAAGATGGGCTATTCTGCCCAACTTATAAAGAGGTATAGGGANTCCGGCTGGCTTGAATCCCTGACTATCGGTGTCATGTTCCGCAAATCCGAGAAACTTTCAGCATTGGCTGCAATCCATTCATTTAANAGGCAGACAGAAAAGAAAGTACGNATAGCTGCCCATTCCGCCCTTGAACTTCAAGGCTTCAGTCACTATATACCTATGGGAAAACCTAAACTGATGGTATCGTTTGATCCATTCAGACCNGGAGAATGGGTGAAAAGTGATAAGTTTGATATGAGTATAACACCATTTTCAACAGNAATATTTTCAAATCCTCCAACGCAAGTATTGTCCAAGGATAATATGGAGTTGCCGGTCTCTGCTCCGGAACAGGCTTTCTTAGAATGTCTGCATCTTGTTCCGTCACACTACAGCTATATGGATCTTTACTATCTGATGGAACAGTTGACATCACTTGACCCTGCAGGAGTGCAGAGGGCATTGGAGAATACTTCGAGNCAGAGAATAAAAAGGATGTTTCTGTATATGGCTGAGAAAGCAGGCCATTATTGGTTNGACATGCTTGATCAGGATTCACTTGGCATAAGCAACTCCAAATTACAGCTTGTCGGGAATGGCACATACATATCCAAGTATAAAATAACCGTCCCCAAAGAACTTCACGNCTATGAATGAAGCATACCGCAGGCAGGTGGCACTTCTCATCAGAGTGATGCCATTGGTTTTCAGGATAAAGGATTTTGCAGTTCATGGAGGNACTGCCATCAATCTTTTNCATAGAAATCTCAANCGTTATTCAGTTGACATTGATATAACATATATCCCCCTTGNCGACAGGGAAACAAGTCTGAAAGCCATAAANGCCCACTTGGCGGCTTTAAAAANCNCTATTGAGAAGGCTGTGCCGGGAATACGAGTCATACACAAGCAAGATGTATGGAAATTACAGTGNACAAAGGATGGTACGACTATAAAGATTGAAGTCAACGGTACTAAAAGAGGTCTGATAGGANACACCGAGAAGAAACAGTTATGTGAAAAGGCGAAGAATGAGTTTGGAATGACATGCTATGCCAATATTGTCTCATGGCCGCAACTNTACGGAGGGAAGATTGCAGCGGCANTAAGTCGTCAGCATCCACGCGATCTATTCGATTGCAGAGATATAACCGATATAGATTTTGCAGCTGTGAAGTCNGGATTCATGCTCTGTCTGTTNGGTAGCGACAAGCCGATAGTAGAATCNTTGTCTCCAAATCCAATCAATCAGACCGAGGCATTGGAGAANCAGTTTGAGGGTATGACTGATGAACCCTTCTCCTATGTGGATTATGAAGTGTCAAGGAACAATCTGATTAAAGTCGTCAATCAAGGTCTTGATGAAACCGACAGGGATTTCCTTATTTCATTCGAGAAGGGCACTCCTGATTGGTATAAATGCTGCGCGGGAGATCTGAGCAAATACCCTTCGGTGAGGTGGAAACTTCAAAACATCCATGCACTGAAAAAGAAGAATCCGCAGAAGCATAAAGAAGGGATTGAAAAACTTCGAAGGCATTTTGGCTTGTAGAGAGATGATGATGACGGGGTTTTGACCTATAATTCAGCTATTTCCCTACATTCCTACTGGCAAGGACGACACCATGTGACCAAGCAGATCACAAGGTTATAACCGGGCTTCAGATAGTCGCGTATGCCCTTACTTTCTCTCCATCAATATTCCTCGCACCATAGTCATAGTATTTCCTGCCGTAAATCTGATATCCGTAATTCTCTTAGAAATTTTTGAAACGCTTATCTCAGTAGGATATAAAAATTCGTGTTGAGACATTGACTTCAGGGAGTGAATTTTATTTTGGTGAATAGGCGGGGATTGCTTAATTTTGCGTCAGATCCATTTAATGCAAAATCAAAGATCAGATATGGCAGAGACATTGGAAATTTCAGAAGTCTATCGCGCGGCTCAGGTGCTCCGCGACGTAGCGCGTCATCCGCGCCTCATAGGCGTCCCCAAGATCAACACCGACGCCGAGGTCTATATAAAGCCGGAGAATCTTCAGCATACGGGCGCATTCAAACTGCGTGGTGCTTACTATAAAATCTCTCAGCTCACTCCGGAGGAGAAGGCTCATGGTGTGATAGCCTGTTCGGCAGGTAATCATGCTCAGGGTGTGGCTCTCGCCGCTACGCGCAACGGCATAAAGTCGCTCATCTGTCTCCCGGCGGGTGCGCCCATCTCGAAAATCGAGGCTACGAAGAAACTCGGTGCGGAGGTGTGTCTCGTTCCCGGTGTCTATGACGATGCCTATCAGAAAGCCGTCGAACTTCAGAAGGAGCATAACTATACTTTCATCCATCCGTTCGATGATCTGAAGGTCATAGCCGGACAGGGCACGATAGCCCTCGAAATCCTTGAGGAAATGCCCGATGTCGAGGCCGTCATTGTCCCAATAGGTGGCGGAGGTCTTATCGCAGGCATAGCTTTCACCCTCAAGCAGCTTAAACCTGATGTGAAGGTCTATGGTGTACAGGCCGAGGGTGCACCCTCGATGTTCAGATCAATCAAGGACAGAGAACGGACGCGATTGGAAAAGGTAGCAACGATTGCCGACGGTATTGCCGTGAAAGAACCGGGAGTCAACACCTTTGATTTCTGTTCGAAGTATGTCGATGAGATCGTCACCGTCAGCGAGGACGAGATAGCGGCAGCCATCCTTGCCCTGATCGAGCAGCAGAAGCTCGTGGCCGAGGGTGCGGGAGCTGTGTCGGTTGCGGCGGCGATGTTTGACAAAGTGCCCATCAAGGGCAAAAAGACTGTATGTGTGGTTTCCGGCGGTAATATTGACGTGACCATCCTCAACCGCGTGCTCACCCGTGGTCTTGTGAAGAGCGGACGCAACTGTACGCTGACGCTTGACCTCACCGATCAACCCGGACAGCTGTCAGGTGTGTGCCACGTGCTCGGAGAGAACGGTGCCAATATCATCTCCGTCACTCATGAGCGCAACTCGCATCTCACTTCCATCAACGGCTGTCTGATCCGTATTGAAGTCGAGACCCGCAACAACGAGCATATCGCCATTGTCCGCAAGGCTCTTGAAGATGCCGGTTACCATGTGGTAGGCCAGTAAGAATCCGAGAATAAAAAAGATTACATACTATGAAGAATATATCGACCATGCGCAGTCTGCCCCTGCTGCTTGCACTCCTTGGAATGCTTGCAGTTGGGTGCAAGACCAATGAAAAGAATTATCGTGAGGCTTACGAAGTGGCCGTGGCGAAAAGCCGTGAATCGTCGGGTGTTGATTCAACCATCTATGCCCGTATCCGCAACAGTGCCCAGATGTCGGAACTGAAAGCGGGCAACGATTCCCTGCCCATGAGGACAGAGTATATAGGCTATACGGAAGATGGGGGTGCGTCGCGCGAGACGGTCAAACGCTACAATGTCGTTGTCGGTCAGTTCAAGCAGGTGTTCAACGCCCGTCAGATGCGTGCGCGCCTTCAGGCTTCGGGCTACGGAGATGCTTTCATTATCCATACGCGCGAACCGCTCTACTATGTATGCACCGCTACGTGTCAGACTCCTGAGGAGGCTGCCGAGGCTTTCCGCAAAGTCAAGGACGATAAGTCGATTGTGCTTCGTGAGCCTCTGCCCTTCATCCTCCGCCCGGCCCATCTGGCCCGGTGATATATTCGAACCGATGTATCTAATAAAAAGTGACGGTATGGAGAAAGATGATCCGGATTCATCTTTTCCTCATGCCGTCACTTTTTATTGGTTAGATTTTCTCTGACTGAGTATAGGGAAACTATTATTGTTGTCCAACAGAGTCCTGTCCAATATAATTATTGATGAAATCATCCCAGAATTCTACTCCCTTGGCGATTACCTCACGTTTTTTCTCAACTGAAACATTATCATTGACTTTTCCGCCTGAAGCTATGACTTTTTTGCAAATCAGATCATACTTAGCCTGCTCGTCTGCGGTAAGAACATATGCAATCGGTGTTTCGGTCTGCTGTGAACAAGATGTTAGAACAAAAATGGTAATGGCTGAAAGTATAAACCAAATCTTTTTCATAAACGTGAGTTTTTAAATATTTTGCGTAATATTATGAAAAATATTAAGGTCATGCAAAAAAAGTAGGCTAAATATCATGATATTTAACCTACTTTAACTCTTGATGTATTCGATTTGAAAATCAGTGTTTTAAGGAACCAGACTTAGAGCTTGTTGCCGAAATAGTGGTCGAGGATATCGCGGGCGGCGGTGAAGGATGACTGACGGTTGCTGAGGACGCGGGCTTCGCGTTCGGTAAGCATATGCTCGATCTCAGGATTGTTGTAGAAATTGGCACGGAGCTGCTCGTCTATAGTCTCATACATCCAGTAACGGGCCTGTTCGCTACGCTTACGCTCGAAATATCCGTTGGCATCGACAAAAGCGAAATAGCGGTCAATCATATCCCATACTTCCGGAATGCCAAGCTCGAAGTAACCGGAATAGGTGAGAACTTCCGGACTCCAGCCCGAAGCCGTCGGGGGGAAGAGGTGAAGCGCGCTGCGGAACTGCGTCTGTGCCAGCTGTGCACGCTGGATGTTATCGCCGTCGGCTTTGTTGATGACGATACCGTCGGCCATCTCCATGATGCCGCGTTTGATACCCTGAAGCTCATCGCCTGTACCTGCAAGCTGAATAAGGAGGAAGAAATCTACCATCGAATGGACGGCTGTCTCACTTTGACCCACGCCGACGGTCTCTACGAATATATTGTTAAAACCAGCCGCTTCACAAAGCACGATGGTCTCACGTGTCTTGCGGGCCACGCCTCCGAGCGATCCTGCCGAGGGGCTGGGGCGGATGAAGGCATCGGGGTGTACTGAGAGTTTTTCCATACGGGTCTTATCGCCGAGGATACTGCCCTTGGTACGTTCGCTCGACGGGTCAATGGCGAGTACCGCCAGTTTGCCTCCACGGCGGAGCACATGGAGACCGAACACGTCGATCGAAGTGCTCTTTCCTGCTCCGGGCACACCGGTGATGCCTATGCGGCGCGACTTGCCGGAATGTGGGAGACACTTTTCGATTACTTCCTGTGCTATGGCCTGATGATCGGGCGATAGACTCTCGACGAGCGTGACCGCACGGGCGAGTGTGGTTATGTCGCCTTTCAGTATTCCCTCGACGAGTTCACCGGCAGAGGGGAGCACACGCCGGCGGCGCGCGCGCAGATAAGGATTCACCACCGGAGGCTGGGCCACACCCTGATTGACGGTCAGGCCGCCGAACTGGTCATCATTTTCTATATGTTCCATGGGGTTAAGACTTTGTTAATTCATAATGCATAATTCTTGCTGCATAATTCATAATTGTCAGTTGTCGGGAACTGTATTCGTTATGCGATAGAATTATATTCAGTTATTTCATTTGGATGAATTCGTATCATTTCATGTCATGTCGGGAAGGGGAGAAGGCTTACTTGACTTCTGCTACGACTCTCACCATAGTTGATGGATGATCGGGATCATTGGCAACGATATTGATACGGGCATTCAGTAGTTTTCCTCCTTCGACTTTCGATGGGTCAACCGTTACTTCGGCTTTAGTGCTTTTGCCCGGTTTTATCTCGGTGGTTTTCAGCTTTACATCCACCGCCTTGTCGGGACAGCTTATACGCCGGATCACCAGAGGATTCTTGCCCTTGTTGGTGATAGTGAGGTTTCGTTTGACCGGAGCGGCCGATGGGCTGATGCGTTCGAGATCTATGGCTGTCACATCCGTGTCGATTCTCGGTGCATTTTCACGCTGCTTTTGAGTTAGACCGGAAAAATCTTCTCCGATTATTGCTACGGTTTCGACCGTGATCTTTTCGGGATAGGAAGCGGAGGGTGACACGGTCATTGAATCTGTAACGACTCCCCAACTGTCAATCTCGCTTGCATTGAGGACGGTTGAGATTACAAATCCGTCGCCGGGAGGCACTACGGCCGGCTCGACAAGGACTTTTATGTAGGGTGGGAGATCGGCTACTACGGG
Organism: Bacteroides sp.; assembly: GCA_014801945.1. GTDB lineage: Bacteria > Bacteroidota > Bacteroidia > Bacteroidales > Muribaculaceae > Duncaniella. The sequence continues at coordinate 33,456 of JAAVDF010000029.1, read as the reverse complement.
GCGGAGGGTGTCGGACGATGCGTTGTAACCTTCGAGGAATTGTGCGCCGGTATGACCTTTCAGAACCTCACCGTAAGGGATGATTTTCGAGCGGAGTTTCATCGGACCGAGTGTCACGGGGAAACGCGATTTCAAGGTGTTGGACGTGCCGATCACTGTTCCCTGAATAGTGAGCGATGTGCGGGTGGGTTTGCCGTCCAGATCTACGTTGACATACTTCATGAATCGGCCGGGTCGTCCTGTCGGATCGAAGCCGACGCGCACTGTGGCTGTATCGCCGGGAGCAATCGGTTCGCGTGAATATTCCGGCCGTGTGCATCCGCAGTTGGCACGGGCATTGAGTATGACTATCGGCTCATCGCCGGTGTTGACGAGACGGAAATCACAAAACACCTTTCCGATACTTTCATCGAAAGCACCGAAATCGTGTTTCTGTTCGAGCCACACGGCTCTGCCCTCTGCCGACGCACTGAAGGCTGTGAGACCGAGAGCTATGACTGAAAATATGGATGAAAATCGCATTCTGTCGTTTCAAAAATGAGAGGTGTAGCGGTAGGACGTGGTGGCAGTTATGTGTCTTGATTTTGACATATCCCCCCCGGTCTATCACACCTAATCGATTAGGGAATGATGACACCGTTGAATGTCAGGGTTTTGCGACCCGAACCGGCATTGGTCTTTACTTTTACAGAACGATTGAACTCACCTTTGCGTCCTTTGGGCTGAAATGTGACTTTTATGTCGCCTTTCGCTCCCGGAGCTATAGGAGCTTTTGGAAAATCAGGTTTGGTACAGCCACAGCCACCGTTGGTCACGGTGATGATTGTCAGAGGTTCGTCACCGGTGTTGGTGAAACTATAGACGGCTGTCACCTTTCCGCCGTTCTCCTTTATGGTTCCGAAATCATGTGAGGTCGAATCAAATGTGATCTGCGGCTTACCTTTCGCAGCTACTGTCAGGCCAACGATGGCCATGAGCAGGATCGTAAATATCTTTTTCATATTAATCGAAGTGTTGAAGAAACAAAAGAGAATTGTTAACAAAGTGATGATACAAAATTAACTAAAAAAGAGGATATACAGTTCAATATGATGTTAAGAGTTTCTTAATTCAATTGAATTGTGTCAAAGAGCCCTCGCTAAACAGGCTTGGGAGAACCGTATGCGTGGTACTGGACGTCTTACCTATCCTTTTCCTATCGGTAATGTTACGGAGACGGATAAATAGTTCTTGGATCAAGGTCGATTACTGCTTTTATAAAGCATCTACAAACTTATGAAAAATTTGGAACTATCGGGGTGGATCGGAGGATTTTTTTGTGAGGGGGGTGTAAAAAATACCTTGCCCGGTGATGTAGATCGGGGGATTATTCCCGCTCCGCTTCACCGGGCAAGGCTGTAGGATGTCCTGCTGTCTGTCAGGATTATTTTTTATTTATTCATAGCCTCCATCGTTGCGGCGTCGAGGCCGGCTACACCGATGAGGTTGATGATGTCGCGGACATCGGCATCGACATTGATGAAGTGGACAGGTTTCTTGAGTCCCATCTGTACCGGACCGATCGACTCGCCGACACCCATCTCAAGCATGATGCGGTAAGCCGCATTGGCTGCGCTGAGGTTGGGGAACACGAGGGTGTTGACTTCCTTGCCGTAGAGACGGGTGAAAGGATAGACTTTGTCGCGGACGGGCTTGTTGAGGGCATAGTTGACCTGCATCTCGCCATCGACAATCATTTCGGGGTGATCTTTGTGCAGACGGCTGACAACGTTGTGGACCATCGTAGGCTCTTTCTCGGAGCTTGAACCGAAGTTGGAGTAGGAGACGAGAGCCATGACAGGATCGTGGGCGAAGAATTTCACTCCGTCGTGAGCAAGACGTGTGATGTCCATGAGGGTTTCCTCATCCACGGTGTCGTTGACCATCGTGTCAGCGAGGAAGAAGGTGCCCTTGGTGGTTTCGAGCACGTGCATTGAGGCGAAATTCTTGAATCCGTCGCGTGTGCCGATAACTTCGCGGGCAATGTTGGCCACGTCGTTGTTGGCTGCGCGTGTGCCGGCAATGAAAGCGTCTGCGTCGCCGGTCTCCACCATCATCATGCCGAAGTAGTTTCGGTCAAACATCTTGTCGAGCGCGCTTTCGAAGTTCTCGCCCTGACGCTGACGCTTGGTCGAAAGCATGGCTGCATAGCGTTCGCGGCGCGGAGCCTCGCGGTCGTGGCGGAGATTGACGATCTCGATACCCTCGATGTTGAGTCCGAGACGCTGGGCACGCTTCTCGATCATCTCCTCGTTGCCGAGCAGGATGGGGATGCAGAGTCCGTCGGCAGCAGCGATGGCGGCGGCACGGAGCATGTTGTCGGTGTTGGCTTCGCCGAACACAACGCGCTTCGGGTTCGTGCGGGCAGCCTCGTTGATGCGGCGTGTAAACTTGCGGTCGTTGCCCTTGAGCTGACGGAGCTTCTCATCGTATGCGTCCCAGTCAGTGATTGGGCGGCGTGCGACACCGCTGTCCATCGCGCCACGGGCCACAGCGGGTGATACCGACGTGAGAAGGCGGGGATCGAAGGGAGTGGGGATGATGTATTCACGTCCGAATTTGATATCCGAACGGTTGTAGGCTGCACTTACTACCGGGGGAACAGGCTTCTTGGCGAGGTCGGCGATAGCGTGGACAGCATATATCTTCATTGTCTCGTTGATCTCCGATGCTCCGCAGTCAAGCGCGCCACGGAAGATGTAGGGGAAGCCGAGCACATTGTTGATCTGGTTGGGATAGTCCGAGCGGCCTGTGCCCATGATGATGTCGGGACGGGCAGCGATGGCTTTCTCATAAGCGATTTCGGGATCAGGGTTGGCGAGGGCAAACACGATGGGTTTCGGTGCCATGCTCTTGACCATCTCAGGAGTAACCACATCCTTGACCGAGAGACCGAGGAACACGTCGGCATCCTTCATGGCCTCGGCGAGAGTGGTGATGGGGCGTGAGGTGGCAAACTGTGCTTTCTGCGGGTTGAGGTCGGTACGGCTGGTGGAGATGACACCCTTACTGTCACACATCACCACGTTTTCCTTCTTCACGCCGAGGGCGCAGTAGAGTTTGGTACATGACACGGCTGCAGCACCCGCACCATTGACCACGAGACGCACATCCTCGATCTTTTTTCCTTGGATCTCGATGGCGTTGAGGAGGGCTGCGGCTGAGATGATGGCGGTTCCGTGCTGGTCGTCGTGCATCACGGGGATATTCATTTCAGCTTTCAGGCGTTCCTCGATCTTGAAGCATTCGGGTGCCTTGATGTCCTCAAGGTTGATGCCGCCGAATGTCGGGCCGAGGGCCTTGACAATCTCGATGAACTTGTCGGGGTCAGTCTCATCTACTTCGATATCGAAACAGTCGAGACCGGCGAATATCTTGAACAGGAGACCCTTACCCTCCATTACAGGCTTGCCGGCAAGAGCTCCGATGTTACCGAGGCCAAGCACGGCTGTGCCGTTGGAGATCACGGCCACAAGATTTCCCTTGTCGGTGTATTTATATACATCGTCAGGATTGTCCTTGATTTCAAGACAGGGATAGGCTACGCCGGGCGAATAGGCCAGAGCGAGATCAGCCTGAGTTGCGTAGGGCTTGGTGGGAATTACTTCAATTTTTCCGGGACGCGGATAACGGTGGTAGTCCAGCGCCATTTCTTTTGTTACTTTTGCCATATCTGTTTGGAGCGTATTTGTTATTTCGATTGCGAGGCCATCGTTACCGTAGAAACAGGGTAGGGTAAGCCTCAACAAAATTTCATAATTTTCCTATTTATGTCACTGACGTGCATCTCTGATGCGATGTCTGTAAGATAGATTACAGATTATAATATGCGTAATTATCAAGCGCAAAGTTAACAAAAATCCATTAGACTAAGGGTTAAACTTTCAAAATTTTACTTATGAAACTTGTCGGTGTCATGGAGCAATTCCCGGAAATGATAAAAGTTTAACGTCCGAAATTGGCGAAGAATTAAAATTTTCACTACATTTACACCGTGAAAGTGTGATCCCGGCGTTCATCTTTCCTCCAAATTATATTCCTATCATAAGAGTAATACATTGAACTATAGTCACCAATGAAAAACGACGATAACCCGACTTCCACCGTTCACGGTGAACGTCCCCCCTTCGTGATCACCGTCGGACGCCAGTTCGGCAGCGGCGGCCGTGTGCTTGCAAAGGCTCTGGCCGAGTCGCTCGGAATTGCCTACTATGACAAGGAACTCCTCGTCGAGTCGGCCAAACATGCCGGAGTGAATCCGGATTTCTTTGAGAAAAAGGACGAGCGTTTCCCTACATTTCTTCAGGGCCTCTTCAGCTTCTCGATGGGTGTAACACCTATGTGTTACTACACCGGCGCATCATCCATAACGGACGACGGTCTTTACAAAAGTATAAGCGATTTCCTCCAGCACACCGCGCAGGAAAAGTCGTTTGTGGTCGTTGGTCGAAGTGCGGATTACATACTGCGCAATCATCCGCGCTGTTTCAATATCTTCGTCCATGCTCCCATGGAAGAGTGTGTGAAACGCATCACCGGACGCAATGATGCCATTGATGCCGTCAAGGCTGAGGCTATGGCCAAAAAGACCAACAAATGGAGGGCTGACTATTACAATTTCTTTACCGACAAGACTTGGGGCGATGCCAAAAGTTATGATCTGACACTCGATTCATCGCTGCTACCGATGGAAGCGAATGTCGAACTGGTGAAGACTTATCTGCGCCTGCGCGGATTCATCGACTAAATCCTTGGAATCGGACAGATTTTTATATGGCTGACAGCAGTCCCCTGTCGGCAGATGAGAGCCTGAAAAGTAGCTCAGTCAGAATTATTAAATCGGTTGTAGAGTCTGCACGAACGCAAGCCCTACAACCGATTGAATTTTGATACAGTTGCTTTTGTGTATTGAATTTCCGGGGGGAAGTGGAATCCGTTACTTCACAGCCTTGAATCCTTTGCCTGTCCAAGAGTAGGTGAGGGTCGGGATGAAATATTCCGACAGATCATCGTAGATCTCCTTATCGAGGAAACGAGAGAGATTGTTGGTAAGGGTGAGCGTGGATGTGGCGGGATCTATCCTATAGGATGCCAGCATGAAGGGAACTTGCATGTCGATGTCCATCTCGTGCTGCTTTCCGCTGTCCGTAAGCCAGCCCTTGAGATCTGGTTTGGTGAAATATTGCTCCGTGGGGAGGGGATTCCAGTTCGTATCGAAAAACTTTATAGTCGAGTCGAGGCCGGGAGTTGCCACAGTGCTGATGACAGCCACTACGTCGCCATTACTCCCTTTGAGATCCACGATCTGCATCGCCGATGAATCCGTCATCTTGACGGTGAGTGATTCCGGGGTCATCTCAGTGATGGAGGAACGACCGTCAAGCTGATTTTGCGACGGATTACTCATCCCGTTGCGGTAGTAGTCCACCATATCAAGACGGGTGTTGTGGTCAAGAAGTGGAAAGACGCTCTGCGGTGCCGACGTAAAGAGGTCGGCGGCCGTGGTCTGGCCGAATGCGCTGAGCGCACCGAGCATAAGGGTTAATGACAGTAGTTGCTTTTTCATTGTCTGTGGTGTTAATGCTTATGGCGATATATCCGTCCTTAATGTAAGGAGCAAACGGGACTATATAGCCTGTGTCCATACATGTAAGACTCGGATTTATCGTCATGGTTTATTTCTTGTTCTTGCGTTTTTCGGCAATCTTCGAATAATCGCGGTCTGCGTCGGCGATCTCGCTGTGTATGCGCTTGCCGTAGAATTCTGATCCGGTTAGTGCGCCTACGACCTTGCGGGCATCGGACTTCTTCACGTCAAAGAGCGAATAGCCGGGCAGGAGATCTATACGGCCCACATCCACACGCTTGCCGGGAATAAGTTTGTTGAGCATATCGATGAGGTTGCCGGCGAAGAAGCCGTCGCGCTTACCGACGTTGATATATACGCGCTCCATTCCGCGCTCTGCGGTGCGGCGATCCTTCTCCTTGTCGTTTTTCGGACGTTCGTGTTCACCCTTGCGTCCCTTGCGGTCAGCTTTCGAAGGTTTGGCATCGATGAAATCGATATTCGGCGCATCCTTGTAGTAGTCGAGAAGACGGTTGAATTCGAGTGAGATGACGCGTTTGAGCAGATCCTCCTCCGAAAGCCATTCGAGTTTTCGGGAGATACCGGGCAGATAACGGGCGATCTCCTCCTCGTTGACCTTGACACGTTCGAGACGGTCAGCGAGATTGTAGAGCTGCTTTTCGATGATGTGTTCGGGTGTAGGCACGTCCTTGCGCTCGAAAGTCTTGCCGATGATGCGCTCGATCTCACGTAGTTTGCCCTTCTCGCGCGAGTGGATGATGGCGATGGAGACACCTGACTTGCCGGCACGTCCCGTACGTCCTGAACGGTGGGTATAGACGGCGGTGTCTTCCGGCAGACCGAAGTTGATCACATGGGTGAGGTCATCGACATCAAGACCGCGGGCAGCCACGTCGGTGGCAACGAGGAGGGTGACGACACGGTCACGGAATTTTTTCATCACGATATCGCGCTGCTGCTGCGAGAGGTCGCCGTGAAGGGCTTCGGCGTTGTAGCCGTCACGGATAAGGTTGTCGGCGATCTCCTGAGTGTCGCGGCGTGTGCGGCAGAATATGATGGCGTAGATATTAGGCGAATTATCGACGACACGTTTCAGTGCGAGATACTTGTCGCGCGCATTTACCATATAATATATGTGGCGGACGTTCTGTGCGCCCTCGTTACGCGTGCCGACTACTATTTCCTCATAGTCCTTCATGTATCGTTTGGCTATCTTGGCGATGTCGGCCGGCATGGTTGCCGAGAAGAGGAGCATCTTGCGTTCGGCGGGGACGTATGAGAGGATCTCTTCGAGCGAATCGAGGAAGCCCATGTTGAGCATCTCGTCGGCTTCGTCGAGCACCACGGTGTGGACGTCGTCAAGCTTCACGACTCCTCGCTTGATGAGGTCGATGAGTCGGCCCGGAGTTGCCACGATGATCTGCACGCCCTTCTTGAGCGAGCGGATCTGACTTTCGATACTTGAACCTCCATACACAGGGAGCACCTTTACGTCGGGAACGTATTTTGAGAAATCCGCAAGGTCACTGCCGATCTGGAGACAGAGTTCGCGCGTCGGCGCGAGAATAAGGGCCTGCGGTTTGTTAAGGTCAGGATTGATACGCTGGAGCACCGGCAGACCGAATGCTGCAGTCTTGCCTGTACCGGTCTGTGCGAGTGCGATGATATCGTGAGCATCACCGAGCAGACGTGGGATCACGCGTTCCTGCACGGGCATAGGGGATTCAAAACCAAGTTCCTCCACGGCCTTTCGCAGCGGTTCGCTGACGCCGAGTTCTTCAAATGTTTTCATATATCTAATTTTTATATTAATTCCACTTCTATATATAACGCTTTACCATAGCTAAGGTTTTTTATCTTACCCAAAGCAAAGGGTTAAGTTTCTGACGCTCGTTGCGTATCTCGAAGTGGAGAATGGTCCGGTTTCCGTCATCGGGATCGGAATGTATTCTGCCGATTGACTGTCCGGCGGTGACATTGTCACCCTGCTTAACATTGACATTGTCCAGACCGGCATAGATGGTGATGTACTGGCCGTGGCGTATCATTACGATGGAATTGAACCCGTCTTGCTTGAATATGGCTGAAACCTTGCCTCCGAACACCGCGCGGGCTGCTGATCCGGAGGATACTTCTATGTCAATACCTGAATTTTCTGTTTCCACGTGTGGCAGGGTGGGGTGGGGCTGTCGTCCGAAACGACGGACCACCTTATATTTTCCTGTTACCGGGAAGAGTAATCGCCCCTTGTTGGCGGCGAATGACCCGCTGAGTGCCGCTGCGTTTGTTGCGGCGGCGGTCTGAGTGTGGGCGTTGGCCGAGGCGACTTCCTTGGCGGATGGGCCTGTGGCGGGACTTTCATTTCCGGAAGTGGATTTGCCCGTGGCCGAGGTGGATTTTCCTGCGGTTGCCGTCTGTCGGCTATTGCGGGCCGACTCTTTTTCGGCTTTTCGTCGGGCGGCTTCCTCCTCGCGGGCTATGCGTGCCTGTTCGGCCGCTATGAGACGGTCGAGTTCACGGTCAAGTGCAGCTGCTTTTTTCTTCTGCTCGTCGAGTGAACGGCGCAGGGCAGTGTCCTCTTTGCGGAGTTGCGTGACCATCTGGGCTGACTGCTCCTGTTCGCGTGCCAGTGTCTGACGGTTCTCCTCGGCCCGACGATAAGCTTTGTCCTGACTGTGACGGAGAGCCGTGAGATGGGAACGACGTTCGGCAATGCGGTCGATGGCGTCCTCCACCTGTCGGGCCTTACGTTCGCGCCAAGCCGAGAATTGACGCAGATAGCGGATGCGGCTGTAAGCCTCCGCAAAGGTTTCAGCCGAGAAGATGAATGAGAGATCGCTTGCCGCACCTGCGTGTGGCTGAAGTCCTTTCATTGCCTTGAAATAGGCCAGACGCATCTGTTCGAGTTCGGTTTCGAGAATCTTTATGGAATCGGCGGTGACGTTTATGGCTGATCCGATGGAGTCTATGTGACGGCGCAATCCTTCGGCCTCCTCCCGCCGGGCTTCGATGTCGGCGTTGAGCGAGTTGAGTCGGTTGAGCTGTCGGTTAAGCTCCTTGGCATTGGACTGCAGGCGGGTACTGGTCTCTGAAATCTGACGCTCGGTGGAGCTTTTATCCTTCTTCACACTCTCTAATGTCCGCGCAGGTGTTTTGGTTGAGTTTGTGCGCTTCGTGGTCTGCTTTGTTGTGCGTTGGGGCGAAGCCGTATTTTTTCTGCGGGTCTGTGCGTCGGCATCGGACGGCGAGACCGCAATGATTATGGCCGTCAGGATGGCGGCTATACAGCGGATTCGGAATCCAAGGCACTTTGACATAGTTTCTGGTACGAAATGTGGATTAATGATGTGATGAGTTTCAGATTATTGTCCGGACGTGGATATGGCCATATCAGTTGGCCGATCCGACTTTCAGTTTTTTCAGAATATCGGCTGCAAGCACCCGACGGTAACCTTTGGGGACTGACCATGTCTTTCCGAGACCCTTGCCCCATTCGGCTTTCCGGGGATTGAGCGTGATTTCTGCCGCGAAGCGTGTATTGCCGCTTTTGGCAGAGATCGCTGTAACTCCGGCCATAGGTCCGGTCTCGGAAATGGCGAAGTCGGAATAGTCGGCAACGATCGGCTGACGTGAGGGCAGGTTGACAGTGAGCAGTTCTACGTTGCCGGTCGGGGTATCGATGGTGAAATCATAACTCATCCCCATCGGGTTGCGGTCGGGACTTATGGTCCAAGCCGCACCTGTCCCGCTTAACTGACACAGCCCGCGGCTGATGGAGTTCTCACCGAGCATGAACGGGCGGCCGAGCAGCAGGTCCTGCACGTTGCCGACAGTGGCCGGAAAACCTCCGAGCAGATCGCTGATACTTTCAGCGAAATAGATCTTCTCGACCTTATATGCAGCGTAGATACTATCCGAAGTAACCATCACCGAGGCTACCTCCATGCCGAAGAAACGGAATGAGAGATGGACCGAGCGGTCACGTTCCATTGTCAGAGTCCCGCCGATGCTCATGTTTTTCGGGCTGATGAGGTTGAGGGTGACAGGCATTTTCACGCCGTCCCATTCGCTGTAGCTGTTCTCAAGATTGACAAACAGCTCGTCAAGAGTCTTTTTGCTTAGTGGCTCTGAATCAGCGATGTTGTAGTTGCCACCGGTCACCACTCCCGATCTGGAAGAGTGACATCCGGCGGTCAGGAGAGCCATTACCGTGATGATGAACGTGGCGTAGATATGGGTGAGGCGGATGTGCCGCTGATGGGTCTCTGTCATTTGAAGAAATATGTCTTATGTTTGACTTTCTTTTCGAGAAGTTGGTTGTCAGGAGTCAGTTTCAGGGCCTCTTTCCAGAATTCGAGTGCACCGTCAGGATCTCCGTCCATGAAATATATGTCGCCTGCGTGTTCGAGTATTTCCGCTGAATTTTCGTCGGAAAGCTCAAGAGTGCGGTCAATTATCTCGCGCGCCTTTGCGTAATCCTTGCGTTTGAAGAGCACCCAAGCGTATGTGTCGAGCGATGTGACGTTCTCCGGTTCGGCTGCGGTAGCGGTCTCAATCATCGAAAGAGCCTCGTCCAGATCGCGTCCCTCACAGGCGAGATAGTAGGCACAGTTATTGAGAGCCATATAGTTTTCCGGATCGTAGAGGAGGGCTTTCTTGTAGAGGGTGAAGGCACTGTCGGTGAGTTCGCGGGCATAAAGATTGTCGCCCATCGCGCCATAGATGCGTGAGATCGTCTTTATGTCGGTGGAGTCGATGAGTTCGAGGGCGCGCGCATACTCTTTCGGTGCTTTTTCGCGTTCGCCGCTCTGGTCGTAGATCGATCCGAGCACCAGATACTGCCGGCCATTCTCCGGATAATAGCGGAACGAGCGTTTGATCGCAGCCTTCGCCTTGTCGAGCTGATCTTCCTGAAGATAAAGCGACGTCAGCATTTCCCAGCCTTCTTCGTCGGCGGGATCAAGGTCGAGCGAGCGTTCGGTCTGCTCAGCGGCTTTGGTATAGTCCTTGGTGACGATAAGATAGCGCGCATAGAGCGAGTGAATGTCATGCTCATGGGGGTGCTGGTCGATCAGCACATCGAACAGCTGTCCTACGCGCGGAATTTGCGTTGAGTCATTGTACATCTCCTGAATGTAGGAGCGGAGTATTGCGAGTTTGGTCTCCACGTCGAGGCTTTTCTGCTGGAGTGCCTGAAACACCTCGCGGTTGAAAGCCGCGCTGTCACCGAGAGTGTTGTAGAACTGTGCGCGGGAGTAGTAAGCGAGTCCGCTGGACGGATCTGTCTCGCAGGCTTTGTCATAGAACGCTTTCGCTTCGTCGTTGCGTCCGAACATCGAGTATATGTCGCCGGAAAACACCTGATATTCCACGGTTTTTGGTGATGATTCGCGCAGACGGTCAGCCTCTGATAGGATTGATGCCGTGTCCTGACGGGTGAAATATAGCTGGATTTTCTTGGTGGTGAGCGGGATACTCATACCTTCGGCTATCTCCACGGAGTCATAGACGGCTATCGCGCGGTCGCGGTCAGTCTCCGAACCGCCCATGCCGAGTGCGTTGGCATAGCGGTAGGTGATCTCAAGCCGGTCGGGGTAAAATGTGTGAAGTCTTTCCCAAGTCCTGACTGCCTCTCCTCGGTTGAGCAACTGTTCGTTGAGCATGGCGTAACGGCTACCGTTGTAGAGATCCGACGGATTGGCCTCGTTGTAGTCGCGCAACATGTCCATAGCCTCGCCGATAAGGGCGGAATCGGTCTGCGAAAGGCGCAGAAGGTAGAGCGAAAGCTCCGCCCCGACATCCTTGTCGTCCGCATTGAGTTCGTGGGCTCTTTGCAGCAGTGAGTAGGCGGCATCATGCTGGTCCTGCGATTTAGCCCGCAGGGCTTCGAGGTATATATAGTCCGCTTTACGGACATCTTCAGCGGAAGTCCCCTTCACACGGCCTTTGGCCATGAGCGAGAACGTGCCGAGGGCAATGATGGTCAGTATGAGGATGGGAAGTTGTTTCATTATGCTTGATGGGGGTATGCTGTCTCTCAATTGACACCTGTGTGTCCGAATCCTTGATCACCGCGTTCGGTCTCGTCGATACGGGTCACCTGTTCCCAGCTCACGTGGACATACTCCTTGATGACGAGCTGGGCAATGCGTTCGCCGTCGGTTATGGTGTAAGGCTCGTTGGAGAGGTTTATGACGATGATTCCTATCTCACCACGGTAGTCGGCATCGACTGTGCCCGGAGTGTTGACGAGTGAGATGCCGTGTTTGAGCGCGAGACCTGAGCGCGGACGAACCTGACACTCGTAGCCTTGCGGAAGCTGTATGCGCAGACCGGTGGGGATGAGGGCGCGTTCGAGCGGTCCGAGTGTCACCGGAGAGTCGAGTTTGGCACGCACGTCCATTCCGGCAGCCGAGTGCGTCTCGTATGCGGGGAGGGGATTGGAGGAATCATTGATGATTTTTACCTTGATATGTTCCATCTTAGAAGGAATTGTGTCGGTTGGGGAAAATAGTTGAAAAATGATGACAAAGAAAGCGGCTTGCAGGAACGCAGCAGCCGAACTTACATATTTAACAAGCGAAAGTAGCAAAAATCCTGCAGATAGCCTTAATTTTTACCATAAAAATGATAAGTTGTCAGTTTTAGCGGTCCTTATTGCCCTAAGATTGGCGTGACTTTGCGGCTTTTTGCACCTCATGATCACTTCCGGTGGATGGAGAGTGTGAAATTTTCTTTAAATCGCGTTGATTTTGACAGGGTTGGGAGAATTTTTAGTAACTTTGGGGCTGATATTCGCATTTCTTACATTTATCATTCATTTAAGCGCGTGAAAATCAAATCAATCATATTGCTGGGCGTGCTCCTTCTGACGGGGGCTGCCTATATGTCGGCCGGAACAGATAATGTGGCCGAAGAAGTTGCATGGGTGGTCGGCGACCAGCCTATATGGAAATCCGAGATCGAGGAGGCATATCAGAATATGCTCTATGAGCGTGTGCCAATCGCCGGCGATCCTTATTGTGTTGTGCCCGAACAACTTGCCATTGAAAAGCTCTATCTCCATCAGGCCGATATGGACACTGTGGAGATCCCTGACGCAATGGTGTTTCAGCAGGTGGAAGCTACGCTCAACAATTATATCATGAATCTCGGTTCAAAGGAGAAGGTTGAGCAGTACTTCAACAAGTCCATTCCGGAAATGCGCGAGTCGCTCCGCGAGATGGTGCGTAACCGTGCGCGCGTGCAGGAGGTGCAGCGCAGTCTCACAGGCTCTATCAAATCGACTCCCGCCGATATCCGCCGTTTCTTTGAAAAGATCCCGGAGGACAGTGTGCCTTGGGTCCCCCTTCAGGTTGAAACCCAGATCCTCACGGTAGCTCCCGCCATTCCCCGCGAGGCTGTGGAGGATGTCAAGTCCCGTCTGCGTAATTTCACCGAGCAGGTCAACAAGGGCGAGAGTACCTTCTCCACGCTTGCTATCCTTTACTCCGAAGACCCCGGCAGTGCGCCGCGCGGCGGTGAACTCGGTTTCAGTGGCCGTGCGGAATTTGTCCCTGAATTTTCGGCGGTGGCTTTCAACCTCAATGATCCCAAGAAGGTATCTAAGATCGTCGAGACGGAGTATGGCTTCCATATCATCCAGCTTATCGAGAAGCGCGGTGACCGCATCAACGTGCGCCATATACTTCTGAAACCGAAAGTTGCCGAGAAGGATCTTGAGGAAGCTGTCAACCGTATGGACTCACTCCGTATGGACATCCTTGACGATAAGGTGACTTTTGAAGAGGCGGTGACTTTCCTCTCTCAGGATAAGGATACCCGTTACAACAAGGGTCACATGGTCAACGACAACACCGGCTCGACACGCTTCCAGATGTCGGAGCTTCCGCAGGAAGTGGCCAAACTCGTTGACACTATGGAGCCCGGTGAGATTTCGAAGCCTTTCATCATGATCAACCCCAAGACAAATCATGAGGTGGTGGCTATGGTGAAGCTCACCAACCGTATCCCCGGCCATAAGGCCAATATCTCGGATGACTTCCAGCTCGTCAAGAACATGTATGAAAACTCACGCCGTCAGGAGATCCTTGAAACATGGCTCGCCAAGAAGATCAAAGATACATATATCCGCATTGAGGATGGCTGGCGCGACTGCGAGTTCCAAAATAAAGGCTGGATCAAATAAGTACTCCTTCCGGCCCTGAAAAAACTGACACACATACCCGATCCGATATTCGCTTCCTGTTGACTTCATGAAGAAATCACCCATCCTCGCACTCTTGGCCGTAGCGTTCATAACCCTACCGGCCATGCTTGCTCAGGTTCCTGCCGACAAGGACACTCCCGCACCAAAAAGCGCGCCTCAGCCGCGTAAGAGTGTGATACGTCCGACCATTCCCACGGCTGACCGCCATGAGCCGGGTAAGGTATTCCTTGAGCGGGCAGACAGGCTGATGTTTGATCAGGCCCGTGACTCCGGCGTGCAGATTGTGGTCGGTAATGTCCTGTTCCGCAAAGGCGACATGTTCATGTACTGCGACAGCGCGCGTTTCAACGAATCGACATCGTCGCTTGACGCCTATCTGAATGTCCACATGGAGCAGGGCGACACTCTGTTTGTCTATGGCGACGAACTGTACTATGACGGTATTCAGGAGCTTGCCGAACTCCGATCCTATCCCGGAAACAGAGTCCGTCTTATCAACCGTGACGTGTCGCTTACGACCGACGTGTTTTTCTATGACATGGCTGCCGAGGTGGGCTACTATGAGACCGGCGGTACTCTCACAGATAAGCAGAACACTCTCCGCTCACTGCAGGGATTTTATTATCCATCCACAAAAGATGCGTTCTTCTATCTCAACGTTGATCTGGAAGGTCCGCGTGAGAATGACACGCTGAGGATGTACACCGACTCACTCACTTACAATACGGCCACAAGGATCGCACAGCTGATGTGTCCTACGCTCATAGTCAACAAGGATGGTGAGATCAATTCCTCATCGGGTTTCTATGACACAAACCTCGGACTGGCGGATCTCTATAACCGTTCGCGTGTGCATACGCGCCGTGGCAACTATCTGACCGGTGACACACTCTTCTATGACCGTGAGAAAGGCTTCGGCGAGGCTTTCGGCAATATGGTGCTGACCGATTCGGTCAGACAGTCGGAACTGCGCGGTGACTATGGATATTACAATGAACTGACTGATTCGGCTTTTGTCACCGGTAACGCACTCGGCATGGAGTATTCCAAAGCCGATACGCTCTATCTCCACGGCGATACCATTCAGGCATACATGCTTCCCGACTCTACGAAAGTCACCAATGTCTATCACCGGGTGCGTTTCTTCCGCCGCGACCTGCAGGGCTTGTGTGACTCGCTCAGCTCCGTGGAGCGTGATTCTATTATATATATGTACTATCATCCCATTATCTGGAACGGCGAGAATCAGATCGCAGGCAATGTGATCTACGTTCACTTCAACGACTCGACCACTGACTGGGCCCGACTGCCGGAATCAGGTATGGTGGCGCAGCATGTAGGTGAGGACTGCTACGATCAGCTCGCCGGTGCTGACATGACCGCATGGTTCAACGACTCAACTATCCGTCGGCTCTATGTCGAGGGTAATGTGCAGCAGATCATGTTCCCGATGGAGAATGACTCCACCTATAACAAATTCATATTCAATGAGAGCAGCTATATGGATGCTTTCTTTTTAGATAATAAAGTCGAACATCTGGTCATGTGGCCGGAGACAACGGGTAAGGCTACCCCACTGTACCTTGCCAAGCGTTCGTCCTACTATCTCGATCAGTTCCGTTGGTTCGAGCCTTTGCGTCCGATGTCGCCCGATGAAATTTTTGATTATCCGCCGGAAATGGATGGACTGAAAGGAATGCAGTTCTTCTCAAAGGTGAATCCTGAAGCCTACACGGTACGCGGAACGGTGCTCGGCAAGCCTAAGCCCCAGCAGCCTCCTACGCCTGATCCGCGCAATGCCCTCCGTAAGGGGGCCGCACTGACCGGTGATTCCATCGCAGGTATTGAGGATGAACTGGTTAAACCTCAGGTCGCAGACTCACTTGAGCGGATTGATGACAGCCTGCGTTTGACGACGGATAGCCTTGCAGTCTCGCCATCCGGTGTTGAGATTCCTGAAACAATCGATGAGCCTGATGCAGCCGATACGCCTGCCGATGCTCCGGATTCTCCGGTAGAAGAGAGTGGGGCGGATCTCCGTGATGAACTTTGCCTTTTGCCTGACAGGATCAGCCTGAATGGAGGAAAGGAGGTGGCCGCATGAGCGACATCATACGTCTTCTTCCCGATTCTGTGGCCAATCAGATTGCGGCGGGCGAAGTGATACAGCGTCCGGCATCAGTCATCAAGGAGCTTGTCGAAAACTCCATTGATGCCGGTGCGACATCCATAACCATCATTCTCAAGGATGCAGGCCGTACGCTCATTCAGGTGATCGACAACGGTTGCGGCATGAGCGATACGGATGCACGTCTGGCCTTCGAACGTCATGCAACATCCAAGATCCGTAAGGCTGACGATCTCTTCTCGCTTTCCACAATGGGATTCCGTGGTGAAGCTCTTGCTTCGATCGCGGCTATCGCACAGGTGGATCTCCGTACAATGCTCAAAGGAGAGAGCATCGGAACACGTCTGATAATAAATGGCTCGAAAGTTGAGAGTCAGGAGCCGGAAGCCTGTGCTCCGGGCAGTAACCTGATGGTGAAAAATCTGTTTTTCAACGTCCCTGCCCGCCGTAAGTTCCTGAAAAAGGATTCGGTCGAGCTAAGCAATATCATGCGTGAGTTCGAACGCCTTGCACTGGTCAACATAGGGGTGGATTTCACCCTCATCAGCAATGATGTGACACTCCACTCGCTTCGGCGTGCATCGTTCAAACAGCGCATCACCGATCTTTTCGGCAAATCGCTCCAGAAACAGATCATACCGCTCGACACCGATACGTCCATTGTCCGTATCAACGGCTTCATCGGTCTGCCGGAGAATGCCCGAAAGAGAAATCAGCTGCAATACCTGATGGTCAACGGCCGCAACATGCGTCATCCGTATTTCCATAAGGCTATCATGCAGTGCTACGAACGTCTGATTACTCCTGACGTCCAGCCTAATTACTTCATAAATCTGACCGTTGATCCTGAGACGATAGATGTCAACATACATCCCACCAAGAGTGAGATCAAGTTTGAGAACGAGCAGGCTATATGGCAGATACTGACGGCCGCCGTGCGCGAATCACTCGGACGGTTCAATGCAGCTCCTGCCATTGATTTCGATGTCGAGGATGCGCCTGAGATTCCGGTATTTTCCCCCGACAGTGCCGCTGACCATGATGTGGAGCTTGACGATGACTACAATCCTTTCGCTCCACCTACACGTGCTACGCGTCAGTCGTCCCTCTCGGCCGTCCCGGATTTCGGAGATGGCGATGATTTTGCTCCCTCGATGAACTTTTCCCGTCCCTCCGAGCGTTTTCAGGACTGGGAGAAACTTTACGATGATTTCGTGCGCAAGCGTGACGACGGTTACGCCTCCATGGTCGAGAGTAAGGTCAACATGCCTGAGATCGAATTGCAGATGGAGAGCGAAGCTCCGGCTAACGCTACTTTGCAGCTGAAAAATTCATATATCCTTACCTCCTCGCGTGACGGGCTGATGATCATTGATCAGCATCGTGCCCATAAGCGTATCCTTTACGACAGCTATCTCGAAAAGGTGCGGGAGAAGTCAATGGTGTGTCAGAACACCATGTTCCCGGAGGTGCTGGAACTGTCTCCCGCTCAGAATGCAGTCCTGACGGATATCGCTTCCTCTCTGGAGGAACTCGGCTTTGCCATAGCTCCTCTCGGCGACAATTCATGGAGCATCACCGGTGTCCCCTCGATCCTTAACGGAGTCAATCCGCGTGACACCCTCCTCGGCATGATCGAGTGTGTCACCGAGACCGGCGAGGATCTTGCTTCGTCGCTCCACGAGCGCATAGCCCTCTCGATGGCCGGCAGTAGTGCCATCAGGCGCGGTCAGGTACTTTCGTCGGCGGAGATGGATAAGCTTATCAGTGATCTGTTCCGTCTCCCGACCCCCGCACGTACGCCTGACGGCAAAGTGATTTTTACGATAGTCAGTCTTGACGACATAGCTGGAATGCTCGGATGATATTCCGCTGTCCGTCCCTACTGTTTTAGAATAATAATGTTCAGTCAGTTTAGAATTAAAGATATATCAGCACGCATTGTCCTCGTTCTGCTTTGTGTCGTGTTTGGCTTTCAAGCCAAAGCCGAAGAGATGGATGATGTGAGAATCTCGCTGTTGACCGCACGCGCCGGTGCTGACATATATCAGCTCGAAGGCCACACCGCCCTGCGGATTCAGACTCCGCAGAGGGGCGACTATGTGGTCAACTGGGGGCTTTTTGATTTCGCAGCTCCGAATTTCGTGTATCGTTTCGTGAAGGGCGAGACAGATTATATGGCCGGAGCTGCTCCCACTGACCGTTTTCTTGCGATCTATGCGCGTGAAGGCCGTATGGTAGTCGAACAGGAACTTAACCTTGCCCCGGAGGAAAAGGAGCGGATAATCCGTCTGACCGACACGAATCTTCTCCCTGAGAACCGCATCTATCGCTACAATTATGTGCTTGACAACTGTGCGACGCGTCCCCTTGCCATCATTGAAAAGGCTATGGGAGATTCGTTGCTCCTCGGCACTTCAGGGCTTCCGGCAGAGGCTGCTTCGACTTTCCGCAATGCCATGCGTCACTATCATGTCAACTATCCGTGGTATCAGTTCGGCATCGACCTCGCTCTCGGTAGTGGCATCGACCGTCCGGTAACCATGCGTGAGGTGTCTTTTTCACCGGAGGCACTTGAGATGATG
The DNA here is from genome assembly GCA_014801945.1 of Bacteroides sp. GTDB lineage: Bacteria > Bacteroidota > Bacteroidia > Bacteroidales > Muribaculaceae > Duncaniella. The sequence goes on along the minus strand of JAAVDF010000029.1, from coordinate 14,908 downwards.
ATGGCGGGCGCGAAACGTCATGATGGCCTTCCCGCTGTCTCCGGTACTGTCATTCTGACAGGCTCGGAGGACTCAAGCCCGGTTCTCGGCCCGACCCCGTGGTATCTTACTCCTATGTTCTGGAGTTGCGCTGTGCTCCTCATGTCCATTGTTTTCTCAGTTTGTCAGCTCAGGCGTGGTTCCGCCGGCAGAGGTGGCATGATTTTCGATACGTTGTTTTACCTCCTCATGGGCTTGGCCGGATGTGTCATTGTATTCCTCGTGGTCATATCAGTCCATGAAGCGACGTCGCCCAACTGGCTTCTGCTTTGGCTCAACCCGCTCTGTTTCATCCCGGTTGTGGCCGTTTGGGTAAAAAAGTTGGAAAAGTTGTTGATTTCCTATCAAATGCTTAACTTTGCATTGCTTATTGTGCTCCTTGTGCTCTTTGTCTGTGGAGTGCAATCACCCAATCCTGCCTTCATCCCGCTGATAGCGGCTGACGGAGTGCGGGCTTTGTCATGTATATTAACCAAAAGAAACGCCCGATGTCATCACGCAAACCCCATCCGTTAAGTTCCCGTCTGGCAAGTGTGCTCGTTGTCTCGCTTGTGACGATGGGTATCGGTGCGTTTACGCCTGTATTTGCCGCACGTCCATCGGCAGCAGCCCCCGACAGCAAAAGCAAGGATACCGACCGTCAGTACGTGCTCACACGTCCCGCTCTCGTGGTCGGAATTTTTGTTGAGGGACTTGATGCCGATTATGTGAACCTTCTGCGCGACAATTTCGGAAAGGACGGCTTCAACCGTTTCATCAACAACGGTGTCACCATCGAGGATATCGACTACGGGACTGATATCGACCCGACAGCCGCTACCGCCATGCTTGTGACAGGTGCAGCTCCGTCGGTCAACGGTATTCCCGCCTCACGAGTGTGGGACTCGGAGACTCGATCCGACTATCCAATACTCCTTGATCCGGCCAATATCGGTAATTTTACGGACGAGACATTCTCACCGGCTGCACTTAAAGTATCGACTATAGGCGACGAGGTCCGTATTGCTGACGGAGGTATAGGTCTCGTTCACTCCGTCGCGCCTGACGCACAGGTGGCCATAGTGCTTGCGGGACATGCCGGCAACAGTGGTTTCTGGCTCAATGAATTTAACGGTAAGTGGAGCACCTCCACTTATTACCGTGATGTTCCCGCGGCCATTGCCAAGCACAATTATGGTGTGACGCTTTCGTCGCGTCTCGACACCATCAGCTGGACACCATCGATTCCGCTTGAGGATTATCCTGATCTTCCCGAATATAAGAAACTCTTCCCTTTCCGCTATAATTTCCCTGCCCGTGACCCCAACCGATACAGAGCATTCAAGGCTTCTGCACCCGGCAATCATGAAGTGGCGCAGATCGGCGTGGATTATATATCTTCGCTCAATCTCGGAGGTCGCGGAGTCACCGATATGCTTAATCTCGGCTTCAATGTCAGTCCTTACCCCTACGGACGTGAAGCCGACACGCGAGTGGAGACAATGGATGCTTACCTGCGTCTCGACTCCGACATCGCAAGCATAGTCAAGGCTGTGGAGAAGCATCCCGGCATGGCCAACTCGGTCATTTTCATTGCCGGAACTCCCGGTCCGTCGGGCAGCAAGCGCGATGAGGACAAATGGAACATCCCCGCCGGACAGTTCTCGCCGAAACGGGCCGTCTCTCTGCTCAACGTCTATCTGATAGCCCTGCATGGCAACGGTGAATACGTCACCGGCTACCATGACGGATATTTCTTCCTCAACCGCAAGTTCCTGAAAGAAAGTAATCTCGACGAGCGTCTCATACGCCGGGAGAGTGCCGAGTTCCTTGCGAGAATGAGCGGTGTGACAGCTGCATATACCATTGATGATGTGTTTGAACGCCGTGCAGGTGAAAATCCGCAGGCTCTTCAGCGCAACACCTCCATAAAGCATGCCGGTGACATACTCGTTACCGTCAATCCCGGTTGGGAAATCTCTGACGGCTCTTCCGAAAGCGAGGGTGGATCTCATCTTCCTGTGATAAGGAATGTTGCCAATACCTCGCCCGTCTATATACTCGCACCATCCGTTGCACCCGCCAAGATAGAGGGTCCCGTGGATGCCCGCGTAATTGCTCCGACAATATCAAGGATTCTTCGCATACGGTCGCCTAACGCGGCGTCGCTCCCGCCACTGCGTCTCGGCAAACGCTGATCCGCATGGCCGCTGCAGTTTGTCGTCCGGAAGCCGGACGATATCGGCAGACGATTCCGATCCATACCTCTCTCCGCGAATAAAATCCTTAATTATCAAAACAAGTAAAAAAGACCATAACCATAATATGTCATTTCAATCATTTCTCACAAAGATTTTCGGTAACAAGTCAACCCGCGACTTGAAGGAAATCGAACCTATCGTGAAGAAAATCGAGGCTCTCCAGCCTGAAGTCCAGCAACTCACCATCGATCAGCTCCGCGAACGTATAGCCAACGTCCGTGCTGACATCAATCAGGCTATTTCGGCCGAGCAGGAGGAAAACACCCGTCTGCGTGCCGAGGTGGAGGAACTCCCCTTTGACGAGCGTCAGCCCGTATGGGATAAGATCGACGAAAATGAGAAGAAGATGCTCGATACCATCGAGGATAAGCTCAACGAGCATCTTCCCGAAGTGTTTGCAGTAGTGCGCGAGACCGCCGCCCGCTTCGCAGCCAACGAAACGATCGTGGTAAAGGCTACCGAACTCGACCGCGAGCTTGCTGCTCAGGGCAGGGACTTCGTCAGCATCGACGGTGACAATGCCATCTGGAAAAACCATTGGCTTGCCGGAGGCAACGAGGTTAAATGGGACATGGTTCACTATCGTGTACAGCTTATCGGCGGTATCGTGCTCCATCAGGGAAAGATCGCCGAGATGGCTACCGGTGAAGGTAAGACTCTCGTTGCGACCCTCCCGGTATTCCTCCGTTCGCTTTCAGGCCGTGGCGTCCATGTGGTGACCGTGAATGACTATCTTTCAAAGCGTGACTCCGAGTGGATGGGGCCGCTCTACATGTTCCACGGTTCGACAGTGGATTGTATCGACAAGCATCAACCCAACACTGCCGCACGCCGTGCAGCATATAACTGTGACATCACTTTCGGTACGAACAACGAATTCGGTTTCGACTATCTGCGTGACAATATGGCCATGTCGCCCGGCGATATGGTGCAGCGCAAGCACTACTATGCTATCGTCGATGAGGTCGATTCAGTGCTTATCGACGATGCCCGTACACCGCTCATCATCTCCGGCCCTGTTCCGCAGGGTGAGGATCAGATGTTTGATGTATATCGCACCAACGTTGAGAAGGTGGTCGAGGCTCAGCGTCGTCTCGTCACCAAGATTCTTGCTGAGGCCAAGACAAAGATCGCTTCCGATGACAAGGAAGTACGCAAGGAAGGTGCGCTCCTGCTTTTCCGTGCCTACAAGGGTCTGCCCAAGAACGGTGCTCTCATCAAATTCCTTTCACAGGAGGGCATGAAAAACCTGCTCCTTGAGACCGAGGCATACTATCTGCAGGACAACAAACGCGAAATGCCCAAGGCTACCGATCCGCTATACTTCGTCATCGATGAGAAAAACCGTAGCGTCGAACTCACTGATAAGGGTATCGATGAGCTTACCGGTAAGACTGACGATCCTCAGTTCTTCGTGCTCCCCGATATTGCATCGCAGCTCTCCGAGACAGAACATATTGAAGATGCCGCACAGCGTCAGGAACGCAAGGATCAGCTCATGCAGGAATATGCCGTCAAGGCAGAGCGTGTCCACACCGTCACCCAGCTCCTCAAAGCCTACACCCTCTTCGAGAAGGATGTGGAATACGTGATTGATGAAGGTAAGATCAAGATCGTCGATGAGCAGACCGGACGTATCATGGAAGGTCGCCGTTACAGCGACGGTCTCCATCAGGCCATCGAGGCCAAGGAACGTGTGAAAGTCGAGGCCGCCACGCAGACATTCGCAACCATCACTCTCCAGAACTACTTCCGTATGTATCACAAGCTTGCCGGTATGACCGGTACAGCCGAGACTGAGGCAGGAGAGTTGTGGGATATCTATAAGCTCGATGTGGTGACTATCCCCACCAATAAGCCGATAGCCCGTATCGACATGAACGATCGCGTATATAAGACCAAAAAGGAAAAGTATGCAGCCGTCATCGATGAGATTCAGGATCTCGTTTCGCAGGGTCGTCCGGTACTTGTGGGTACGACTTCAGTCGAGATCTCGGAACTCCTCAGCCGAATGCTTACCATGCGCCATATTCCCCACAATGTCCTCAATGCAAAGCTCCATCAGAAGGAGGCCGAGATCGTGGCACATGCAGGTAAGAAGGGTATGGTGACCATCGCAACCAACATGGCAGGCCGTGGTACTGACATCAAGCTTACTCCTGAGGTTAAGGAAGCGGGCGGTCTTGCCATCATCGGTACGGAGCGTCACGAGTCACGCCGCGTCGATCGCCAGCTCCGCGGTCGTGCGGGCCGTCAGGGTGACCCCGGTTCATCGGTGTTCTATGTATCATTCGAGGATCAGCTGATGCGTCTATTCGCCACTGACCGCGTCATGAAGATGCTTGATACCCTCGGCCTTGAGGAAGGCGAGCGTATCGAAAGCAGTATGGTGACCAATGCTATCGGCAACGCCCAGAAGCGTGTCGAGGAAAATAACTTCGGTATTCGTAAGCGTCTTCTTGAATATGACGACGTGATGAACAAGCAGCGTACCTACATCTACAACCGCCGTCACCATGCACTCCTCGGCGAGCGTATCGGTATCGACATCGCAAACATGATGTGGGACGTGATCGAGAATTTCGTCAATAACTTTGGTCCTGCCGACTATCAGGATCTTTCGCTTGAACTGTTCCGCGTGCTCACCATCGAGGCTCCGTTCACTGAAGAGGAGTATCGCAATATGTCAAAGGAGGATGCGGTAGAGAAGATCCACGCTGCCGCACAGGCTGCCTTCGATCGCAAGAGCCAGCGCATCATCGAGGTGGCTCAGCCGGTGATCATCGACTGTGTCGAGAACCGCGGATTCAAGGGTCGTATCGCTGTACCTATGACGGATGGCAAACGTTTCTTCAACCTTGTGGTGAATCTCGAAGAGGCTTACCGCACCGGTTGCAAGTCTATCGTCAAGGAATGGCATAAGGCTGTCCTTCTTGTCACCATCGATGAACTCTGGAAAGAACATCTCCGCGAACTCGATCAGCTGCGTCAGAGTGTGCAGAACGCGTCCTACGAGCAGAAAGATCCGCTGGTGATCTATAAGGTTGAGTCGTTCCACCTCTTCGAGGCTATGCTCAACAATCTCAATGTGAAGGCTATGTCAACCCTCATGCGCGGTCAGATCTATGTCCAGTACAATGATGCACCCCAGCGACCTGCTGAAACTCCGGCTGAGGAAGCTGTTGAGGAGACCGTGACTGAGACGGAGGTCGAAGCCGGCGAAAATACTGCCGCAGCTCCTGAGCCTGCTCCTGCCCCCGCCCCTGCTCCCAAGCCTCAGCCCAAGGTGGAGCGTGCGATGCCTGAGAGACCGAACGATTACTCACAGTACCGTACATCACGTGAGAATCTGCCCGGAGAGAATGCTCAGCGTGAGGCCGCGCAGAATGCCGGACAGCGTCCTGCTCCACAGCCTGTAAAGGCCGGTCCGCGTATCAACCGCAATGATCCCTGTCCCTGCGGTTCAGGTAAGAAATATAAGAACTGCCACGGACGCGGACTCTGATCCGGCGTAAGTCGAAGTAAAAAAACGAATGGGATGCGAAAACTTTCGCATCCCATTCGTTTTTTACTGCTTTTTTCAGTCAGTTACTAAGGTTTATCGGATCAGTGGGCTGCTCCAAACAGCATGATGAGCCACGATGAGATGGACATGTAGATAAGCATGCCGATGATATCGTTGGTGATGGAGATGAACGGGCCGGTCGCAAGTGCAGGGTCAATCTTGAGTTTTTCAAGCGTAAGGGGTACGAATGTACCAAAGACCGAGGCAAACATAACGACGCAGAATATCGAGGCTGAAACAGCTATCGTGGTCACCTGATGCCCGCTGCCGATTGTAAAGAAGTTGTATATGAACACGAGCAGTGCTATAATTGATCCGTTGAGAAGGCCTACGCCAAGTTCCTTGATAAGCTGACGGGCGGACTTCTGTATGTCAAGTGAACCGTTGGCAAGACCCTGAACCACGATTGCTGACGATTGAGTGCCGACATTACCACCCGTACCTCCGATCAGCGGGATGAAGAGGGCGAGAGCCGGATCGACTACAAAGCCACTTTCAAAACGTCCGAGTATGACGGAGTTGCACAGACCGCCGACCATTCCTATCAGCAGCCAAGGCAGACGGGCCTTGGTCTGGGTAAAGAGATTGTCGTCACTCTCAACATCGCCGGAGAGACCTGATGCGAGCTGATAGTCGCGTTCGCTTGAATCGCGCACTTTGTCCATCACGTCATCGACAGTTATGCGGCCGAGCAGTCGGCCTATGGAATCGATCACAGGCATGGCCACGAGGTCATATTTCTCGAAGTCGAGTGCCACTTCGTCAATAGGTGTTTCAGCCTTTACCGCGACGGGGTCGGTCTCCATGACGTGTTTTATTTTTGATACGGATGGATGTGTGATCAGTTTCTTGAGCGGGAGAGTGCCGCGCAGACGATCCTCGTTATCCACCACATATACATAATAGACCTCATCCATATCCTCGGCCTGCATCCTCATCTGCTTGATGCATTCAGGCATACTCCAGTTCTCGTTGACCACGATCATTTCCGTACCCATAAGACCGCCGGCGGTGTCTTCGTCATATTTGAGAAGGTCGATGATGTCACCGGCTTGTTCCACGTCGTCAATGTGGCTCAGGATCTGGTCGCGCTCTTCCTCGTCGAGTTCCTGAATGATATCCACGGCATCGTCCGTGTCGAGATGTTCGATCTGCTTGGCGATGTCGGCCGCATCCATCTTCGAGAGGAGTTTGGCGCGGTCATCCTCATCGAGTTCCATGAGGACAGCGGCCTGCATCTCCTCATCGAGAAGTTTGAACAGATATTCCGCCTCGTCGAGATCCAGATCCTGATAAAGCTCCGCAATGTCGGCGGGGTGAAGGTCGGCAAGTTCTTCCGCCGCTGCTGCATCGGCGTGATCATGGATGATGTTGCGCAGATGTTCGAGGTATTCAGGGGTGAATTCTTTCATAGTTATTACGTGGAGGAGCGAGGTGTTGGAGAATGATGACTCGTTTACGAAGTAACTCTTAGAATCCTTTAGGGAGTTGCTTTGAGTGACTGTTTGCGTTTAATTTTTAAGAATTACTTCCCTTCTCTTGCCGAGCTGATCATCAAGGTCAGTTCGACGAACTGTGCCACCGACAGCTGTTCGGGGCGCATGGCCATGAGAGGAGTGTCGGGCAAGGGGACACCTGCAGGAAACATCCCGCGCAGAGAATTGCGCAGCGTCTTGCGGCGTTGGCCGAAGGCTGTTTTGACCACTGATTTGAAGAGACGGTCGTCACATCCGAGATCTGTCACGGAATTGCGCACCATCCTGATGACTCCGCTCTTGACCTTGGGCGGAGGATTGAACACGTTTTCATCCACTGTGAACAGATATTCCACGTCGTACCATGCCTGAAGCAACACGCTGAGGATTCCACGTGCCTTAGTGCCCGGAGCGGCAGCGAAGCGTTCGGCCACCTCGCGTTGGAGCATTCCGGAGCAGCAAGTCACCTGATCGCGGTAATCAAGCACATGGAAAAATATCTGCGAGGAAATATTGTAGGGATAGTTGCCGATGACACAGAATTTCTGGCCGTCGGGATAGATCTGTGCGAGGTCAAGCCGGAGAAAATCGGCATCGAGGATGCGACCGGCAAGTTCGGGATAGTTATAGCGCAGATATTCGATGCTCTCACCGTCGATTTCAGCTACCTTTACATCATGGCCGGCTGCGATAAGATACTTTGTCAATACGCCCATACCCGGACCTACCTCCATCACGGGGAGACCCTTGTAAGGAGCGAGTGTGTCGGCAATGCGTGCTGCTATGCTCTCATCGGTCAGGAAGTGCTGTCCGAGAGCCTTTTTGGGGCGTACATCGCCTCCCTGTCCGGCTTTGGAGTTAGTTCGTTTCATGGGTTGGTGCGCTTGTTGCTACTGGTTATTACTTGATGCAAAGTTACGCGTTTTTGATGAAATCTTAACAAGGTTTTACTTCTTTTAATGCTCTGTGTTCAACCATTGCTCCCCTCGGATGTTTTATTTATGAACGCACGAAAGATAAGACGTTCAAGAGGTAGTCTCTGGCCAAGATGCCACAGGCTATATTAAGAAGAGCAGGGTTCTGACCCTCGCGGTCAGACTCTCTCTGCCCCGATTCAAGGTTTCTAAGCCGTAGAAACCTTTGGGGACGGCATCGAAACCCCGTCCCCGCCATTATCACCCGCCCGGAAGTGGAACCAGCGTCCTTCCGGGCTTTTTTGTGTCCGATTTTTAGGATATTTATCTATGGTATAAGAGAAGAGATATCTATTGTTATAAGACGATTTTTCCCTTTTGAAGGTGACTATTGTGGCTAAATTGTCACCTTCAAAAGGGAAAATTATGTAATGTTTGGGTTAGATGCCGGGATATCACAATTGCCCCAGTTCGACCATTGTGGCTACGCGCTCTACGATTGCATCCTTGCGGTCAGTCTCCGGTTTATAGGAGGTCTTGAGATTGACACCGAAGAAACGTCCGAATGTCTGCCAGAAGCCTGCTCGGAATGAACCGAGGAAAGCTTTGAGGATGTTGTAGCTCGACTGGTTCGTCTCGCGGTTGATGAGCTTGATCAACATCTGGGCTTGCGATTTGGTGAATTTTTTAAGCGCAGGTTTGTACTGCTCGAACACCGCACCCTCCATCTTCTTCAGATGTTCCTCACGCTCTTTCTGAGTCGGAAACGTCTCGATATACTCGTAGGTCTCGATCAGGGTCTCGCAGATGAGTTTTGCGTAGGGGAGCGTTTTCTTGACATCACGCACGGTCTTCCAGTAAAATTCCTCCTCCTTCTTGTTTTTGAACTTCAATGGAGGATAGACGGTCACGTCCGCAAGTACGAGCATGAGTGTGTTTTCCCCCTCGTCGCCATCAAAATAGTAATAGCCCTGAAGGGGTTTCACACGGCCTGAGCCGACTTTCACCGGCCCTAAATCTTCGGGATCATCCACAGGCATGGCAGGATTGCCGTATGCGCCGAGCGCACACAGAGCCGTGAGGATGATGGAGATTATGTATTGTCTATAGGATTGTGTCATACAATATTATAACACACGAGAGCGAATTTTTATTGTTGCACGAGGCGCGAACTTCTAAAATCATGCTTCTGATGGTCCGTGGGGCACGGGAGGATAATCTACGGTATAGTGCAGACCGCGGGATTCCTTACGTTCCTTGGCCTGACGCATGATGAGGTAGCCAACGTTGATAATGTTGCGCAGCTCGCATATCTCGCGTGAGGCCTTGGACTGCTTGAACAGTTTCTCGGTCTCCTCATAGAGTATGTCGAGGCGGTTCCATGCCCTGTCGAGGCGCAGATCCGAACGCACGATACCGACGTATGTTCCCATGATCTGATTGACTTCCTTGATACTCTGTGTGATCAGCACCATCTCCTCGGTGTGGCGCGTGCCCTCGTCATTCCATGCAGGGATATCCGTGCGGAAATCATAGTGTGGAGCGTTTTCGACTGCATGGCGCGCCGCAGCGTCAGCATAGACCACAGCCTCGATGAGTGAATTTGAGGCCAGACGGTTGCCTCCGTGGAGACCGGTGCACGAGCATTCGCCGACTGCATACAGACGTTTGATGGACGATTCAGCATTTCCATCCACTTTGATTCCTCCGCATAGATAGTGGGCGGCCGGGGCGACAGGTATATAGTCCTTCGTAATGTCGATGCCGAGCGACAGACACTTGGCATAGATGTTGGGGAAGTGTTTCTTGGTCTCCTCCGGATCTTTGTGTGTCACGTCGAGATAAACGTGGTCATCACCGGTAAGCTTCATTTCGGAGTCAATGGCACGGGCCACGATGTCGCGCGGAGCAAGTGAAAGGCGTGGATCATACTTGTGCATGAATTCTTCACCCTTGAGGTTGCGCAACACTGCGCCGTAGCCTCGCATGGCTTCAGTGATGAGGAAGCTGGGACGGTCACCGGGATGATAGAGTGCGGTGGGGTGGAACTGGATAAACTCCATATCCTTTACCGTTCCCTTTGCACGATAGACCATGGCGATACCGTCGCCTGTGGCAACGAGAGGATTTGTAGTGGTCTGATACACCGCCCCGACACCGCCGGTGGCGATCAGGGTGATGCGTGAGAGGAAAGTATCCACTTCGCCGGTGTCGGTATTTAGCACGTAAGCTCCGTAGCAGGTGATGTCCGGAGTGCGGCGGGTGACTATCTTACCTAAATGGTGCTGTGTGAGGATCTCGATGGCGAAATGATGTTCGAAAATATCGATGTCCGGATTAGCCTTGACGGCCTCGATGAGTGATTCCTGAATCTCGAAGCCGGTGTTGTCGGCGTGATGGAGAATACGGAATTCAGAGTGTCCGCCCTCGCGGTGCAGATCGAAAGATCCGTCAGCCTTCTTGTCGAATTCGACACCCCAGCCTATGAGTTCGCGGATCTGTGCGGGAGCTTCGGTGACCACTTTACGGACAGCTTCGGGATCACTGAGCCAGTCACCTGCAATCATGGTATCGTTGATATGTTTGTCGAAGTCATCCACTTCGAGATTTGTGACAGAAGCCACACCGCCCTGAGCAAGAGCCGTGTTGGCTTCGTCGAGCGTGGTCTTGCAGATAAGGGCCACGCGTCCCTTTGAAGCGACTTTGAGGGCAAAGCTCATACCTGCAATGCCTGAGCCGATTACAAGATAGTCATATTTTCGTGTCATTTCTTCCGAGAAACGTGAGTGGAGTTGATTATAATTGTTGCTAAAATTCAGTAAGGGCCCTAATCCCCTATATTTTAATTTTTATAATGCTTATTTTATCGCCGCAAGTCCGCCCTGCGCGGTTTCCTTGTAGATCGAGGGCAGATCGTGACCGGTCTGCTTCATCACTTCAACAATGCGGTCGAAGGATACGGAGTGACTTCCGTCCGAGAATGATGCATATAGATTGCTGTCGAGCGCGCGGGCTGCAGCGTAGGCGTTGCGTTCGATGCAGGGGATCTGCACGAGTCCACACACGGGATCACATGTCAGTCCGAGGTGGTGTTCGAGACCCATCTCCGCGGAATATTCGATCTGTGCCGGCGTACCTCCGAAAAGCTGACTGGCAGCGGCCGCAGCCATCGCACAGGCTACGCCTACTTCTCCCTGACACCCTACTTCGGCACCTGAGACAGAGGCATTGTACTTGACGACGCTTCCGAATAGTCCGGCTGTGGCAAGTGCGCGAAGAATGCGCTTGTCGCTGAAATTTTTTGATGTAGAAAGATGATAGAGCACAGCAGGAAGCACTCCGCATGATCCGCACGTAGGTGCGGTCACGATCATACCTCCGGAGGCATTCTCCTCACTGACGGCGAGAGCGTAGGCATAGACTAGTCCGCGACTGCGCAGGCTGTCATTGTGGCCGGCGGCATGGAGATAATAACTGACGGCCTTGCGACGCACACCGAGTCCGCCGGGAAGCACGCCTTCGGCATCAATGCCGCGTTCGACGGCTTCTTTCATCACCCGCCACACTTCAGCGAGATAGTCCCACACATCGCTGTCGTCATACTCCTCGACATATTCCCAAAAACTTTTGCCTGTCTGTCTGGTCCATTCAAGTATATCGTTGATTTTGGTCATAGGATATACTTTCTTGGCTTGCGGACGCTCCTCGCCTTCATGAACTATGTCGCCGCCGCCGATTGAATATACCGTCTGGCATTCAAGTTCCTTGCCCTCGGCATCAAACGCACGGAAGGTCATCCCGTTTGGATGGAAAGGGAGAAAAATATCGGGTTGCCACAGGATAGTGGTGGGAGCTATAGGTTCGAGCTCTCCGAGAATAGCCACATCAGTCATGTGACCCTTTCCGGTGCCGGCAAGGGCGCCGTAAAGGGTCACGGTGAATGATGCGGCGTCCCTGTGACGGGAGCCAAACTCTTGGGCGGCTTTCAGAGGACCCATCGTGTGAGAACTCGACGGGCCGTGGCCGATCTTATAGAGTTGTTTGATTGATTCCATCAAAAAGATTATCAGTTGATGAGGGCGTGGCCGGTCATCTCCTTGGGTTGGGGAAGTCCCATGATCTTGAGCATGGTGGGTGCGACGTCGGCAAGTTTGCCGTCCTCGACCGTAGCGTCCTTGCGCTCTGTCACGTAGATGCAGGGCACGGGATTGAGCGAGTGGGCGGTGTTGGGAGTGCCGTCGGCATTGATGGCATTGTCGGCATTACCGTGGTCGGCTATGATGATGACCTCGTAGCCGGCGGCCTTTGCAGCCTCGACGGTATCCTTTACGCATTCATCGACAGCCTTGACAGCTTTGCAGATAGCCTCATAGACACCTGTGTGACCTACCATGTCGCCGTTGGCATAGTTGACCACGATGAAGTCATATTTCTCCTCCTTGATTGCCTCCACGAGTTTGTCCTTCACCTCATAGGCACTCATTTCAGGCTTGAGGTCGTATGTGGCAACTTTGGGTGAGGCCACGAGTATGCGCTCCTCGCCTTCGTAGGGAGCTTCGCGTCCGCCGTTGAAGAAGAAGGTCACGTGGGCATACTTTTCGGTCTCAGCTATGTGGAGCTGCTTCTTGTCGAGGCTTGAAAGATATTCGCCGAGTGTGTTCTCGACATTCTCTTTGGGGAAGAGGATGTGCACACCGGTGAATGAAGCGTCGTAGGGGGTCATGCAGTAGTACTGGAGGCCGGGGATAACCTTCATGTCAGCTTCGGGAATGTCATGCTGCGTGAGGGCTACTGTGAGCTCCTTGGCACGGTCGTTGCGGTAGTTGAAGAAGATAACGGCATCATCCTCTTTGATAGTTCCGTCGATCGTAGCATTGTTGATAGGCTTGATGAACTCGTCGGTGACATCTTCGTCATAGCTTTCCTGAACTGCAGCCACCATGTCGGTTGCCTGCTTGCCTTCGCCCTTGACGAGAAGATCGTAAGCCACCTTGACGCGCTCCCAGCGTTTGTCGCGGTCCATTGCGTAGTAGCGGCCGATGATCGATGCGATCTTGCCGGCTGACTTCTCGCAGTGGTTTTGGAGAGCTTCGATGAATCCTTTACCGCTGTGGGGGTCGGTGTCACGGCCATCCATGAAGCAGTGGATATACACCTTTTCGAGCCCGTAATGCTTGGCTATGTCGCAGAGGGCATAGAGGTGATCGAGTGATGAGTGTACGCCGCCGTCGCTTGTAAGACCCATGAAGTGGATGGCCTTACCGTTGTCGCGGGCGTAGGTGAAAGCGTTTACGATCTCAGGGTTGGAGAGGATAGAGCCATCCTCGCACGCCTTGTTGATTTTCACGAGGTCCTGATAGACCACTCGGCCTGCGCCGATATTGAGGTGACCCACTTCGGAGTTGCCCATCTGACCGTCGGGCAGACCTACATTTTCTCCTGAAGCCTGAAGCTGGCTGTGGGGATAGGTGTTTACGAGATAGTCCCAGTAGGGAGTGGGAGTGGATGAGATGGCGTCGCTCTTTGAGTGGTTGCCGATGCCCCATCCGTCAAGAATCATTAACAATGCTTTCTTTGCCATGATGTTATAGAAATTGTAATGTTATTTTTCGAGATTGCAAAGGTACATAAAAAACGTGAGAAGTAAGCTCTAAAGCGTGTAAGAGACCGGATGATAACAAAATTTAGTCTTTCCGACAGATCTTATTCGCTCAGAGTGCCACCTGTATGCCTCCGAGATTTAGTGAGGCAGGGATACCCATAGCCTTGAAGGCTCTTGCCATAGTGGATATCGTAATGTTGTGTCCGTTCTCGATCTTTGAGACGCGCGCTTTTTTTACGCCCATAAGCTCTCCAAGCTGTTCCTGTGTCATCGAACGCTCCTGACGGGCTTTGCGTATTGCCTCACCGATGTGGTAGGCGCGGATTTCCTCTTGGACAGCGGATTCAAATGCATCACGCTGAGGAGTCCCGATTTTACCGAGATCTTCGTCAAGCATTTCGTCCAGTGTGTAATATTTTTTTTCCATGATTCAGTATGAGCTAAGTTACGGCCTGAAGGCCATATTATTTGAGCTTTGTATGATCTCTAAGAGACCGTTATTTTTAGGAATTATTTTTTGCAAGGTATTCTTTTCTGATCTGTTCGGCTTTGGATATTTCCTTCAAAGGTGTTTTCTGAGTTTTCTTTATGATTCCGTGAGTAGCGATCACAAACGTTTCCTCAGTTTTATCCCAAAAGGCAAACAACCGATAGCAGCTACCTTTATATAGTGTTCGAAATTCCCAAATTTCAGTGCCTTCTAACTTTTTAAACAGTTCACGATCCTTTATGCCTCCGCTCACTTTGCGTATGTTGTAATATACTTTCTCACGTATTTCAGGCATAAGAGACCGAATGAACTCTCTGGCCTCAGGCAACGCTATGAATTTAAAATAGATCTTATCCATCTGGGAATTTGAATTATACCGCAAAGATAACTGAAAGTTTCCTTTTATGCAAACATCAGATGCGGTATTTTGGTTCTGCGCCAACGGATGGCTTCTGTGGATTCTCGTCAGATCTTCTCCAGAGTTTTTGTATTCGTGACAGTTGTGGGGATTTCGCGGGTGTAGTGGGTGACGAAGATCAGCGATGAACCGTTGCGGCTGACAAGGAGATCGATCACACTGCGT